>NZ_JBGEHL010000001.1:0-601199 GCF_041403445.1 Aliiroseovarius conchicola | reverse complement strand
AGGCGATTTTGGGGCCGTGGGTATTTCTCGACCACCAACGGCGCCATCACAGAGGACATCGTACTTCAGTACTTGGAAAAGCACATCGCCGATCCTACCGGCGCCAGCCGGTAGTCGTTCAGTACAGAACAGTTTTTTCTTCTTTACTTTTGACAGTTTGCTTTAGATTGAAATGTTCTTTCCACCAACCATCGAAATCCTCATTGTATTCATCTTCATGATCGGGATGCATCCCGATTACTTCGTCAATTTCTTTGGCCGCAGCCAGCGAGTTATCGAGAATTCGGTTGTACCGGCTAAGCAGGCGATCTTTTGTCGAGTTAATAATGCGTGCTGAAACAAAGCCCAAAAAAATAACGAAGAAATAAACGGTTACTAACCAAGAGCTTCGAAATAGGTCCGCTTGCGACATTTGGATTGTTAGTCCAAGAATTTTCAAGCCATCGCCACTCACGACTACCTGAGGAAGCACTAAAGTCGCGAAAGAAGATATCAAAACGGCCCGCCGTGCTGATCTGAGGTTATCGTGTTCAAGCAGGATGGCTAACATAGTTCTAACGATTACAAACGATTTGCATCAAACATCCAACTCCTCCACAAACTTCGCGTTCTCCTGAATATACTGGAAACGAAGCTCGGGTTTCTTCCCCATCAACTGATCGACCAAAGCGGCGGTTTCGCCGGGTTCGTCCTCGTCAATCGTGACACGGATCAGTTTGCGCGTGGCGGGGTTCATGGTGGTGTCTTTCAGGTCTTTCGCGTCCATCTCGCCCAGACCTTTAAAGCGGCTGACGTCGATCTTGCCTTTACCGCCCAGACCCTTCTCCATCCACGCGTCACGCTCGGCCTCGTCCAGGCAATAGACGCGTTTAGCGCCTTGGGTCAGGCGAAACAGCGGTGGGCAGGCCAGATACAGGTGGCCGGTGTCGATCATCGGGCGCATTTGGGTAAAGAAGAACGTCATCAGCAGTGCTGCGATATGCGCGCCGTCCACATCCGCGTCGGTCATGATGATGATTTTGTCATAGCGCAGGTCATCGACGTTGAACCGCGTGCCTAGCCCAACGCCCAGCGCTTGGGTCAGGTCGTTGATTTCCGCATTGGTGCCGATCTTGGACCCCGCGGCGCCCAGCACGTTCAGGATTTTCCCGCGCAGGGGCAGCAGCGCCTGTGTCTTACGATTGCGCGCCATTTTGGCCGATCCACCAGCCGAGTCGCCCTCGACGATAAACAGCTCGGTGCCTTCGCGGTTGGTGGCTGAACAGTCGACCAGCTTGCCGGGCAGACGCAGTTTCTTGGTGGCGGTCTTGCGCTGCGTCTCTTTTTCCTGCTTGCGGCGCAGGCGTTCTTCGGCGCGCAGGACAAGGAAATCAAGGATCGCACCGGCGGATTTCGTGTCCGCCGCCAGCCAGTTGTCAAAGTGGTCGCGCACAGATTGCTCGACCATCTTGCTGGCGCTTTCGGTCGACAGGCGGTCCTTGGTTTGCCCCACAAAAGACGGATCAGCGATGAAGCAGGACACCAGCGCGCAGCCCCCCGTCATCAGGTCATCGCGTGTGATGTTGGAGGCCTTCTTGTTGCCCACCAGCTCGCCATACGCCTTGATGCCTTTCAGCATCGCAGCCCAGAATCCGGTGACGTGCGTGCCGCCCTCGGGCGTGGGAACGGTGTTACAATAGGATTGCAGGTCGCCATCGCGCGAGGGCGTCCAGTTGATGGCCCATTCGACGTAGCCGGGTTCATTGAAACGTTCGCGAAACTCGACTTTCCCGGCAAAGGGCTGGTCGGCATAGACCGATGCGCTGCCCAGCGTTTCCTTCAGATAGTCCGCCAAGCCGCCGGGGAAGTGGAATGTCGCTTCGGTCGGGGTCTCGCCGTCGTCGATCTGCGATTTCCAGCGGATTTCAACGCCCGAGTACAGATAGGCTTTCGACCGCACCAACGTGAACAGCCGCTTGGGCTTGAACCGATGGTGGCCGAAGATTTCCTCGTCGGCGTGGAATGTCACTTCGGTGCCGCGCTTGTTCGGTGCCGCACCCACCTTTTCGACGGGACCAAGGGGGATGCCGCGTGAAAAGCGTTGTTCGAACATTTCTTTGTTCTTGGCGACGCGCACAACCATCGAGTCCGACAAGGCATTCACAACCGACGATCCAACCCCATGCAGACCGCCCGACGTCTGATAGGCTTTGCCCGAAAACTTGCCGCCTGCGTGAAGCGTGCACAGAATCACCTCAAGCGCGGATTTGTCGGGAAACTTCGGATGCGGGTCGATGGGAATGCCACGTCCGTTGTCGGTGATCGAAACCGAGTAGTCGTCGTTCAGCGTCACCTCGATCCGGTTGGCGTGGCCAGCGACGGCCTCGTCCATCGAATTGTCGAGGATTTCCGCGACCATATGGTGCAACGCACGCTCGTCCGTTCCGCCGATATACATCCCCGGACGCTGGCGCACAGGCTCCAGCCCTTCCAGCACCTCGATCGAGGAAGCATCATAGGTATCGGGACCTTGATCGGCCAAAAGGTCGTTGCTCATAAATTTTTTGCCCTGCATGCTGCTCTGCGTCATTATTTCGTGTATTATGACAGAGCGCCCCATTTTGGGAAAGAGCGCGCGTTATTTGATTGATCGATTTAGAACCACATTTTTGACGAAGATATTTTGAAGGAATTATTATGACCGAGCATCTGAAATTCGACGGCTCGACGCCGACCGAAGTGGACCCGGATGGTCAGCTTAACCCGCCGGATTGGGAAGATTTTCGCGGACAGATGCACGCTTTGCTGGACACTTTGCGTGGATCGAATGAAGGACGCCGAAAGCCACCCTTGGAAATCACCACCGGCGGATTTGGAAGAAACCTATGCCATCGGTCAGGGTGGTGATCTTGTCTCGAGGCTGGCAACGGATGTGATCCCATATCACAGCGGCAATACCCACCCAAAGTTTTGGGGGTGGGTTGTTGGAAGTGGCCTGCCGACTGACATCATGGCCGGGCTTGCGGGTGCGGTCATGAATTCCAACGTGGGCGGTCGCAATCACGGTGCAAATGCAATGGAACGGGCGGTCGTTGATTGGACACGCCAGAAAATGGGCATGGGGCCACAGGCAAGCGGCGTTCTTGTCACAGGGACCTCGCAGGCAACAGTAATCTCGCTTCAAGCTGCAAAAGTGCGCGCGTTGCCCCACCTTCGTGCTGATGGGAACGAAGCGAAACTTACGATCTACGCTGGAAACGGCGTGCACAACGCCACACGCAAAGCGGCGGAGTTGTTGGGGCTTGGGCACAATGCTGTGCGCCTGATCTCGACGGAAAATGGCGCCATGAGCATCGATGCGTTGCAAAGTCAGATTGAACTGGATCGCAGTGAGGGCTTCACACCTCTTGCCATTGTTGGCACCGCCGGTTCGGTCGATATTGGTAGTTTCGATGATCTTAATGCACTTGCTGATATCGCATCTGAACAAAGCCTTTGGCTTCACGTCGATGGAGCATTTGGCGCGTGGACACGGCTTGCGGATGACCCTTGGCGTGGGCTGAGCGATGGCATTGGCCGCGCGGACAGTATCGCGCTGGATTTCCACAAATGGATGTATGTTGGATATGATTGCGGGTTGGCGTTGATCGCGCGTGAAGCCGATCAACGCGCGGCTTTCGCCGTTCGCCCTCCCTATCTTGAGGGTTCTGATACCGGGCTGTCAGGCGGCGACCGTTGGTTTTGTGATTACGGCATCGACCTTTCGCGCGGCAATCGTGCGCTGAAAGTATGGTGCGCGCTAGAGATGTTCGGCGCGCGCGCGTTCTCTACCGCGATCACCCGTAATTGCGCACAGGCTGCATTGATGGGTGAACTGGCCACGGCGCGAGGCATGTCGTTGATGGCGCCGGTGGTCTCAAATGTATGTGTCTTCACCGCGAACCCAGCCCTATCTGTTGATGAGCAGTCCAAGCAGAACAGTGAAATTGCAATCAAACTTCAATTGGAAAGCGGGACGGTGTTTTCCACGACGATTGTGAACGGCGTGACCTGCCTTAGGGCCGCGCTGGTCAATCATCGCACTCGGGATCGTCATATCTATGCTGCGGTGGAAGAGGTGTATGCCCTCGCGCATTCTTGATCCGACGGCCAGATTGTAAATGAAAAAGGCACCGGGATTACCCGATGCCTCATATTGTGTTCATTGGTTGCTGAGCCTTTAGCCGTAAAGCGGCGGCTCACCCATTTGCTGGTGGATGGCATTGGCAGTTTTCGGATCAATGCCCAGTTCTTGGCCAAGCGCGTGCAGATACTTCGCCTCGGCCTGGCTGTCGAGGTCGAGACCGACCAGAGACATCGCGTAGACCTGATTCTCCATTCCCCGAGGGACGTCACGGGCCAGACCTTTGACGTCGACAGGGCGTTGGAATTCCTCGTTCACGAACTGAATTTCATCGCGGCTCATATCGCCCATGTGCTCCATAAGAGCCTCTTTCTCTTTGGCGTCGACGCGACCGTCGCATTTGGCGGCTTGTACGATCGCCCGCATCAACAGGGCGGCCTGATCCTCTTGTGCCTGTGTCGGCTGAACATGGGTGACGCCTCCGTTCTGGAATGCGTCGTTCAGCATGCCGCCCAAAGAATCGGTCGAAGGGCGCTGGGCCTGTGCGCCCGGTGCTCCACCGCCAGCCAAGCTTTCCAAAAGGCCACCCAGTCCACCTTGTGCTGCGCCACCTGCTTGACCGCCGCCAAGCATTTTACCCAGCATGTCCACAAGATCACCACCACCTTGAGCAGAAGAGGACCCCTGCGTGCCTTGACCAAGGCCGCCTAGAATATCGGACAGCCCACCGCCACCACCGGACTGCGTTGATCCGCCTTTACCTTGTAGGATACCGCCCAGAAGGCCGCCAAGCCCACCGGACTGGCTTTGACTTGTGGGCTGTTGTCCGCCGGTAAGCCCGCCTAACAGATCACCTAATCCGCCACCGGGCGAATGTTCGCTTCCAAAGATGCTACCAGTGCCGGGCTCTGTCGCTGGGCGCTGTTGCGCGGCCCCTTTCGACATGCTTGACACGCCCTTCGCCAAGGCTGCTCCAATTGCAATCTTCGCCAATGTTCCAACAAGACTCATATCCGTACCTCCCAGTTATAATCCGACGAGCGTAGCGTGTGCTCAGTCACATCTTAAGGGGAAAAGCATTCTGAGGTTGTCACCTATGCCTGTCGCAACATGCGCCAATGGAGGCCGAACTGAGGGATGAACAACAGCAACATGCCCCCTGTTGTGAAACGCAGTATCAAAATTATGAGCCAAAGCCCGCAGCAGATTAGCCCCACGCCGCCCGCGATACGTGTCGCCAGTTTTGGCTTCAAAAACCGCGCCAGAAACAGGTGGAACAGGCGCCCACCGTCAAGCGGCATCATCGGGAACAGGTTGAAGATCGCCAGAAAGATGTTGACCTGCGCGATGATATAAAGGGCATAGCCGATCTGACCCGTAGGAAAATACAACAATATCAGCGACGAGATCGCCCAAAGACCCAAGTTTACAATCGGCCCCATCGCGGTGACAAATTCGTCCTCCCGGCGCGACAGTGATCGGCCCGGCAACACGTAACCACCTCCGCCATATACCACGACCTCACGGATCGGGATGCGCTGTACTTTACAAGCCCAGGCGTGCCCGATCTCGTGCAAATAGATCGAGCTGATCAGAACAGCAGGAAACACCAAAGAACCAATAGGATTTGAAGGATTAAAGCCAAGAAACAACAGCAACCCAACCAGCAACAACAGCGATTGGCGGAACTGAACAATGATGCCAAAGGGGCCGCGATGCTCAAATAATACCTGATCTGATAGCATTCGTTACGTATTCCTTGCCTCGGTACATGTTGCCCGTTCGCTGAACGGGCGTCCAGCGTGAAACGTCAGGTGAATGGGTCGACGGGATAGGTAACGCCCGCCAGATAAAGCCCCTCAGGGGGTGATACGGGACCGCAAGCCTGTCTGTCGCGCGCGGCAAGTGCCGCTGATACGTCGTCGGGGGACCATGTCCCTGCGCCGACTTGCTCCATTGTACCGACTATGCTGCGAACCTGATTGTGCAAGAACGACCGGGCGCGAACGTGAAAGCGGTATTCGGTGCCCTGTGGCATTGGGACTTCCTCGACTCGAACCTCGTCCAGCGTCTTTACTGGGCTCTCCGCCTGACAGATGGAGGATCGGAACGTCGTGAAGTCATGCTGCCCAATCAGCCGATCCGCGCCTGCCTGCATCGCTTCCCCATCCAACGTGCGCTTTACGTGCCACGCGAGGCCGCGTTCATGGGTCAATGGCGCTCGACGGACAATCAACCGGAACAGATATCGACGCTCGGTTGCAGAAAAACGTGCGTGGAAATCGTCACCAACCTGCGCGCAGTCGACAATCGCGACGCGCTCCGCCCTTAGATGATAGTTCAACGCCTCTGACAAACGGAACGGAGACCACTCGCGCACCAAATCGCAATGCGCAACCTGCGCCAAACCATGTACGCCCGCATCGGTGCGCCCGGCCGCGGCGATCTTATGTTCCCCGGGTTCCAACTTTGCCAAGGCTGCTTCGACTGCGCCTTGTATCGACGGATGCTCTTTCTGGCGCTGCCATCCGACAAAGCCAGCCCCATGATATTCTATTTTCAGCGCAAATCTCGGCATGGATACCGCATACCGCGCCCGCCAAAGACCGACAAGCACTCGTCTCCTCATTTTCTTTCTTAAAGTATCCTGGGGTAGGGCGATCCGTAGGATCACCCGCAGGGGCAACGCCCCTGAGCCTAGGGGGAGAGATTAGACCAACCTCCCCTCTGGTGAAACCGACCCCCACACCATATCTTTCCTACGAGCAGTGAAGGAGACGCCCGTGGGCCTAGGCGACATCGCAGATAGTATTACCCGCCAGATCGAGGCGATCGGCGATGCCACCAGCGAGGCTTTGTTCGAACCCGTGATCCGTATCGGTGTTACCGGCCTTTCGCGTGCGGGCAAGACGGTGTTCATAACATCGCTTGTCGCCAACCTGATGAACCGAGGCCGTATGCCGGGTTTGGTCGCTGCGGCGGACGGACGAATTCAGACCGCTTTCCTACAGCCGCAGCCCGACGACACGGTTCCCCGGTTCGATTTCGAAACCCATTTGGCCGCGATGACTGGCCCGACACCTCACTGGCCTGCCTCGACCCGCACCACATCTGAACTGCGGCTTTCGTTCCGGGTACAGCCCTCTGGCCTGCTGGGCGGTCTGCGTGGACCGCGTACGGTGCATCTCGACATCGTGGATTATCCGGGTGAATGGCTTTTGGACCTGTCGCTGTTGGATCTAAGCTACGCCGATTGGGCGGCGCAGGTGTTGGAGCGGATCAAGGGCCGCTCTCAGGCACAAGCATATCTCGGTAGACTTGAACAGGTAGACGGGGCCGTCCCATTGGACGAGGTTCAGGCCAAAGAGCTGGCCCAAGCATTCTCAAGCTATTTGCGCACCGCACGCGAGGATGGTTATAGCGATTGTACCCCCGGCCGCTTCTTGTTGCCCGGCGATATGGAGGGCAGCCCCGCCCTGACCTTCGCACCCATTGCCCGCCCTGACACCACGCCGCGCAAAAGCCTGTGGCGCGAGATGGAACGTCGTTTTGAGGCCTACAAGTCCCGCGTAGTTAAACCATTCTTCCGCGACCACTTCTCCAAAATTGATCGTCAGATCGTGTTGGTCGACGTGTTGGGCGCGATCCATGCCGGTCCCGCAGCGCTCGAGGATTTACGCCGTGCGATGGCCGACATCCTGACGGCCTTTCGTCCGGGTGCAAATGCGTTCCTCAGTTCGCTTTTTCTGGGCCGCCGTGTTGAACGCATCCTGTTTGCGGCAACCAAGGCCGATCACCTTCACCACAGTCAACATCCGCGCCTGACGGCGATCACCGAGGCGCTGTTGCGCGACGCGCGCGACCGTGCTGATTTCGCGGGGGCGAAAACTGCTGCAATGTCCATCGCTGCGCTGCGCACCACAGTTGAGGAAACGGTGGAGCATGATGGGGAAGAATTGGACTGTGTCCGTGGGCAGCTGCTGGATGGCGGAAAGACCGCCGCCTTTTACCCCGGCGATTTGCCCGAAGACCCGACCCGTCTTCTTGTCCCGGCCCGCGATGGGGCCGAGAAATGGCTGGACGCGGATTACCAGATCATGCGCTTTGCGCCCGCGGCGGTTTCGCTGAAGTCGGGCGAAGGTCCACCCCACATCAGGCTTGATAAAGCCGTCGAGTTCTTGATCGGAGACAGGTTGTGATCATCGCCAATGCCGCGCGCCTGCATGCACCAGCGATCGCCAATATATTGTCGGGCTGGATCGCCGCAACGCCATGGATGCCACGCGTTCATACGCGCGGTTCTGAGAAGGGTTTTGCGCAGACACTTGTTGATCGCGGGTGGACCAGCGTTGCATGTGAAAACGAGCGAGTATTGGGTTTTCTGTCCCGAGACGAGGCCGAAATTCACGCGCTGTATCTGGCTCCAGTGGCGCGCGGGAAGGGGATTGGCAAGGCGCTTCTTGACGGCAAAGGCCGCTCGCGCGGACCTTGGACTTTATACCTTTCAAGCGAATGAGGGCGCCCGCCGGTTCTACGAGCGTGAAGGGTTCACAGAAGATTTTCGGACCGACGGGGCCGGTAATGACGAGAAACTGCCCGATATCCGATACGTTTGGAGCGCTGAATAATGGCTGACACATCGAAATCGGCTAAAGGCCCAGTGTTGATCGAACTGGACGAGGTGTCTTCCGTAACGCCCGCGGATGCGCCGCCTGTGCCGGAAGTTGACCTACGAGATGCCACTGGTGGCGCGATGCAAACTGCAATCAGCTTTGCGGGTCGCAAACCTTCGCGGCTGGCGCGTTGGTTCTGGTCGCTGCTGCTCGCGATCACCGGGTTCGTGCTGTCGGTCGCTGCCCACAGCTTCATCACCGGCCTGATCGCAACTCAACCGATCCTTGGATATGTGGCGCTGGGTCTCGTGTCGGCATTCATTATTGTGCTGCTCATTATCGCATTGAAAGAATGGGCGGCTTTTGCACGTCTTCGTCGGGTTGATGACCTCCACCGCGCCTCTGAAGCCGCGTTGGCCCATGGTGATTTGGGCGAAGCACGCGCGGTCGTGGACAAGCTTAAGCGGCTCTACCGCGGGCGCGACGATATGCGCTGGGCGCTAGAGCGCATATCAGAGCGTGAGGGCGATGCGTTCGATGCCGACACTTTGTTCGCGGTTGCCGAGGCTGAGTTGATGACCCCTCTGGATGCGGCGGCATTGAAAGAAGTTGAGGCCGCGGCACGTCAGGTCGCAACGGTCACAGCCATCGTGCCTTTGGCCCTTGCCGATGTTGCAACGGCGTTGACCGCCAATATCCGAATGATCCGTCGCGTGGCCGAGATCTATGGCGGTAGGTCCGGGGCCTTCGGCAGTTGGCGTCTGACCCGCGCAGTCATGGCACATCTGGTCGCCACAGGCGCGGTCGCCATCGGGGACGACATGATCGGGTCTCTTGCTGGCGGCGGTGTGCTGTCCAAGCTTTCGCGCCGGTTTGGCGAAGGCGTCGTAAACGGAGCCCTCACCGCTCGTGTCGGCGTCGCGGCGCTCGAAGTCTGCCGCCCGCTGCCGTTTGGCAAGGGCAAACGCCCCAGCGTTACCGGGATTGTGAAACGCGCGTTGACGGGGTTGTTTGGGGCAAATACCTGATCGGGTTCGTCATCGTTCCACAGACGAGTGACGTCAAAACACGCGGGGCAGGTGGGATAAGTGACAACGGGAAAAGTAGGTTGTTGCGCAGGACAGGTAGAACACGACTGTTGGATTGATACATCGGCGTGAAAACCCAGCTCATTGCCTGGTAGATGGCGACATGAACACGACGTGCGCGAGCATAAGCCACAGTGGCTTGCGCTGGTGCGTGTCGATCCAAAGCGTCCGCCAAAGCCGCGGCGTCAAGCAACGCCATGTTCGCCCCTTGGCCCAGCTGCGGACTTGCGCGGTGGGCGGCGTCGCCAATGAACGCAATTCCATCTTCATATGGTCGCCGTAAGGTGCCGTGTGTGTAGCGAGCCATTGTGAACTGATCCGGGTCCGTGACCTGCTGCACGAATGGCTCGGTTTCGGGCCACAATCGCACAGCCTCGTCACGCCAACGGGACAAGCCAGCACTGCGCCAGTCTTGATAGCTGTCAGACGGTAAAGACCAGAAAAAGGCGGCAGATTCTGTTTCGCCGGTTCGCATCATCCCGGTGTTCATGACACCAATCATGTTTCTTGCGCCGTTATAGCGCTGGTTCAGGAGCGTTCTGTCAAAACCGGCGTCTTCGACCCAGTTAAGTTTTGCCCACAACGCTCCATAGGAAAGCTGCTTGCTCTTTAAGGGTGACAACCGAGACCGCGCTCCGCTTGCGTCGACGAGAAGATCGAAGTCTTTCGTGCGCTTGCTGTCCTCGAACAGAAAAGCTTTGCCGTCATGGCCGGAAATATCACAAGACGTGTGAATTGGGATGCCGCGATCCAGTGCCGCGTTGAACAGGGCGTCGAATATACTGGCACGCTGGATTGAAAGCCCGAACCGCCCATGTTCCAGAGCCTCGCCGTAGTGAACATCAAGAACGCGCCGACCAGAGGACGCCTCGGATCCAAGCATCCTGATTACTTTGTTCCCGTGGCGAATGACTTCATCAAGACATCCAAGTCGGGCCAGAATGCTTTGGCCGACAGGTTGAATGACCAGACCTGATCCGACAGGTTTGGGGTGTTCAAACCGCTCAAAAATCTCTGGTTTGTGACCTCGATCATGCAACAGAATGGCCAATGCGAGGCCACCAATACCTGCTCCGGCAATTCCAATATTGGCTGAACGCGTCATGCAGACCTAACCCAACAACTACTGGATCGGACCGTGGTCCGGAGGCCGCGCGATGTCAACTGCGGCAAAGTGTGTTGGTGTGCGGTTGTCTTGCTATGGACGACGGATACCAAGCGGCCTATAACGCCCTCCATGATGCACGCACAGGCCATCATTATTCGAATTATATGCCCGGCGCTCTGACCCAACTGAGCCGCCGGGACAAAGCGTATGGACAACCCGCGCTGACCCTTCCGATTTCTGACGACATTTCCTGAAAAGGACCGGACACATGTGTGCCGACACCCCTGAATACAAAGATACTCTGACGCTTCCTGTCACCGATTTCCCGATGCGCGCGGGTCTTCCCAAGCGCGAGCCTGAATGGCTGGCCCGGTGGGAGAAGATCGGCGTCTATGACCGCCTGCGCGAAAACGCGAAAGGTCGCGAACCGTTTATCCTGCACGATGGCCCTCCTTATGCGAATGGGCACCTGCATATCGGTCACGCGCTGAACAAGACGATCAAGGATATGATCGTGCGCTCGCACCAGATGATGGGCCATGACGCACGCTACGTGCCGGGGTGGGATTGTCACGGTCTGCCCATCGAATGGAAGATCGAGGAACAGTATCGCAAGAAGGGACGCGACAAGGACGAGGTCGACGTGGTCGATTTCCGTCAGGAATGCCGCAAGTTCGCCGAGGGTTGGATCGACATCCAGCGTGATGAGTTCAAACGTCTGGGCATCACTGGTAAGTGGGACAAGCCTTATCTGACGATGGATTTCCACGCCGAACGCGTGATCGCCGAAGAATTCATGAAGTTCCTGATGAACGGCACGCTGTATCAAGGCTCCAAGCCCGTGATGTGGTCGCCGGTTGAGAAGACCGCGCTGGCCGAGGCCGAGATCGAGTATCACGACCACAAGTCGCACACCATCTGGGTGCCGTTCTCGTTCGCCAATGCCGAAGGCGATCTGGCCGAAGCGCGCGTTGTGATCTGGACCACCACCCCTTGGACGATCCCGTCGAACAAGGCGGTCGCGTATAACAACAAGATTGCATACGGTCTTTACCGTGTTGACGCGACCGAGGAAGAAAGCTGGACCGCTGCGGGTCAGACCTACATCTTCGCCGACGCACTGGCCGAGGACGCGCTGGGCAAATCCCGCGTGACCGAATTCACCCGCCTGCGGGATGTGGCAGCGGACGAGCTGACCGGGCTGATCTGTAAGCACCCGTTCAACGGCTTTGATGGCGCAGATGGCTTCTGGGACTACGACGTGCCGATGATCGACGGCGATCACGTGACCGACGACGCTGGGACGGGTTTTGTCCACACCGCGCCTTCCCACGGTGCCGACGACTACGAAGCTTTCGTGGCCCGCAACTGGATCGACCGCATGACCCACAATGTCGGCGAGGAATCGGAGTTCCTGCCACATGTGCCGTTCTTCGCAGGGCTGCAAGTGTTCGACCGCAAGGGCAAAGAAGGCAAAGCGAATAACGCCGTGATCGCCAAGCTAGTCGAGGCCGATGGCATCATCGCGCGTGGCCGTGTGACGCACTCTTATCCGCACTCATGGCGGTCAAAAGCGCCCATCGTGTTCCGCAACACGCCGCAATGGTTTGCATCCGTGGATCGCGAGGTTGGCGATGGGCAAGACGAGATGGGCAAGACCATCCGCGAACGTGCCCTGAACTCGATCGACCAACTGGTGAAATGGTGGCCGCAGACCGGTCGCAACCGGCTTTATTCGATGATTGAAGCGCGCCCGGATTGGGTTCTGTCGCGTCAGCGTGCGTGGGGCGTACCTCTGACCTGCTTCGTGAAAAAGGGCCTGCTGCCGACCGACGACGGCTTCCTTCTGCGCGACCCCGCCGTGAACGCGCGCATCGCTGAAGCGTTCGAGGCGGAAGGCGCAGACGCGTGGTATGCTGAGGGCGCGAAAGAGCGGTTCCTTGGTCGTGACCATAACCCCGATGAATGGGAGCAGGTTTTCGACGTTCTGGACGTTTGGTTCGACAGTGGCTCTACCCATTCGTTCGTTTTGCGCGACCGTGAAGACGGCACGCCGGACGGCATTGCGGATGTCTATATGGAAGGCACTGACCAGCACCGCGGTTGGTTCCACTCGTCGCTGTTGCAGGCCTGTGGCACCACGGGCCGCGCGCCTTACAAGAACGTGGTGACCCACGGCTTTACGCTGGATGAGAAGGGCATGAAGATGTCCAAATCCTTGGGCAATACCATCGTGCCAGAGACCGTGGTGAAACAATACGGTGCAGACATTCTACGCCTCTGGGTGGCTCAGACGGATTATACAGCAGATCAGCGGATCGGGCCAGAAATCCTGAAAGGTGTGGCGGACAGTTATCGTCGTCTGCGCAATACCATGCGCTTTATGCTGGGCAACCTGCATGAGTTTGACGAAGCCGAGCGTGTGGACGTGGCTGACATGCCGGAGCTTGAACGCTGGGTGCTGCATCGTCTGGCTGAATTGGATCACGTGGTCCGCGACGGCTATCGCAAGTTCGACTTCCAAGGTGTGTTCTCGGCCGTGTTCAACTTCGCGACGGTGGACCTGTCGAGCTTCTATTTCGACATCCGCAAGGACGCGCTGTACTGCGACGCGGCAGACAGCCTGAACCGTCGTGCCGCACGTACCGTTTTGGACATCCTGTTCCACCGATTGACAACATGGCTTGCGCCGGTTCTGGTCTTCACAATGGAAGATGTCTGGCTGGAACGCTTCCCCGGTGAAGAAAGCTCAGTCCATTTGGCCGACTTCCCAGACACGCCGGCTGATTGGTTGGACGAACCACTGGCCGCGAAATGGGCGGGCATCCGTCAGGTGCGCCGGGTGGTCACTGCCGCACTGGAAGTCCAGCGTCGCGACAAGGTGATCGGGGCCTCTTTGGAGGCCGCGCCTGTTGTGCATGTGCGGGACGGGGATGTTCTGGCGTCTTTGAAGTCGGTGAACTTCGCCGATGTCTCGATCACGTCGCAGATCGTGCTTTCGGGTGACCCCTTGCCAGCCGAAGCGTTCCGTGTGCCAGAGGTCGAGGGCGTGGGCGTCGTGTTTGAGAAGGCGTCCGGCGAGAAATGTCAGCGTTGCTGGAAAATCCTGCCGGATGTGGGTAGCCATGATCATACAGGCACGTGCGCACGCTGCGATGAGGCGCTGGGCTGACGGCTCCCGGTGGCTCGCTTTGCGAGCCTAAGGGGCGCGGCCCCTTCGAGCGAAGCCTTCGGCTGCACTCTACCCCGGGATATTTGAGACAAGAAAAAAGAGGGGCCGCTTTTGCGGTCCCTTTTGTCATGAATCGGATTGTGGGTCCGGGCGTGGTGGCGCATTCTGGGCAAATGGATATTGCTGTAGTCGATAGCCCAGTTGGGCGTCTGGGCGTGGTGGACGAGGGTGGATCGATTACTCGGTTGATCTGGCATGCGACACCACAGGGGAACTTGACCCCAGTGTTGGCAGAGGCACAGGCACAGTTGGGCGCCTATTTCGAAGGACGTCTGACAAGGTTCGACCTGCCGACCCGCGTGCACGGCTCTGATTTTCAACGCGCCGTGTGCGATGCCATGTCCGCGATCCCCTATGGCGAGACCCTGACTTATGGCGACATCGCCAAGATGACGGGCAACTCGGCGCAGGCTGTTGGTAATGCCTGCGGTGGCAATCCCATCCCGATCATTATCCCCTGCCATCGTGTGATGGGAGCGGGAGGCAAGCTGGTGGGTTTTTCAGGTTCCGGCGGGGTTGAGACAAAAGTTCAGCTTCTGCGTCTTGAAGGGGCGGCAGGGCTGCTTATTTGACATATTCGGCCTGCTGGTCATTGCCTTAAATACAGGGCAATGTCGTGGCGAAACCGGGGGACATAATGGCAGCAATTCTGAACGTCAGTGGCGTGACCAAAACCTACGAGGGTGGTCACGAAGCGCTGAAGGGTATCGATTTGGACATCGAAGAGGGTGAGATTCTTGCCTTGTTGGGCCCAAACGGTGCGGGAAAAACAACATTAATTTCAATTATATGCGGGATCGCAACTGCGAGTTCGGGCGCGATTACGGTCGGCGGGCATGATCACGTTCATGATTACCGCGCCGCCCGCGACATGATTGGTTTGGTCCCGCAAGAGATCAATCTTGAGCCGTTCGAGACGGTTATGAATACCGTGCGGTTTTCACGCGGGTTGTTTGGTAAGCCACGCGATGATGCGCGGATCGAGGAAATCCTGAAGCTGCTTAGCCTTCATGACAAGAAGGACGCGCGGATCATGACCTTGTCTGGCGGGATGAAGCGGCGCGTTCTGATTGCAAAAGCGCTGTGCCATGATCCGAAGATACTGTTTCTGGACGAACCAACCGCTGGTGTGGATGTTGAATTGCGCAAAGACATGTGGGAGGTCGTTGCGCGTCTGAAAGAGACCGGTGTGACAATCATTCTGACCACGCATTACATCGAAGAAGCCGAAGCGATGGCAGATCGTATTGGCGTGATCTCAAAGGGTGAAATCCTGTTGATTGAGGATAAGGATGCCCTGATCAAGCGTTTGGGACAAAAAGAACTTATCATTGAGCTGGAAGCGCCACTTGATACGATTCCGGGTGCGCTTTCGACCTATCCGTTGTCGATCACCAATGACGGAGATCTGGTCTATTCCTACGATGCGCAAGGGGGCAGCACTGGGATCACCGGGTTATTGGCGGCCTTGCGTGATGCCGGGCTTCAAATGCAGGATTTATCGACGCGGCAAAGCTCGCTTGAAGATATTTTTGTCGATCTCGTGAAGGAGGATGCGGCATGAACTGGAATGCTATCGCGGCCATATACCGATTTGAGATGGCCCGGACGTTTCGTACTCTGGCGCAGTCGATTGTCTCGCCAGTGCTGTCCACCTCGCTCTATTTTATCGTCTTTGGGGCGGCCATTGGATCGCGGATCGATCAGGTCGAGGGCGTAAGCTATGGTGCGTTTATTGTGCCCGGTCTGATTATGCTGACGGTGCTGACGCAAAGCACGACCAACGCCTCCTTCGGGATATATTTTCCCAAGTTCATCGGAACGGTTTACGAGCTTTTGTCCGCGCCGATCTCGTTTTTCGAGATTGTGATCGGATATGTTGGGGCGGCGGCGACCAAAGCGTTCATGATCGGTTTAATTATCTTGGCGACGGCGCATTTCTTTGTCGACTTGACCATCGAACATCCGGTTTGGATGATGAGCTTTCTGGTCTTGACCTGTATCAGTTTCGCTCTGCTTGGCTTTATCATCGGCATTTGGGCTCAGAACTTTGAACAGCTTCAGCTGGTGCCGCTTTTGGTGATCACACCCTTGGTATTTCTGGGGGGATCGTTCTATTCGATCTCGATGCTTCCACCTGTGTGGCAGACCATAACGCTGTTCAACCCTGTCGTTTATCTGATTTCGGGGTTCCGCTGGGCGTTCTTTGGCGTGGCTGATGTGTCATTGTGGTGGTCCGTTTTGGCCATCGCATTCTTTATGAGCGCGTGTCTTGCGACGATCTGGTGGATTTTCCGCACCGGCTATCGTCTGCGCAGTTAACGATGAGCTTTTGCAACATGGGAATAACCGTGATCGCCTCACCCTTGTTTGCACCGGAGGGGCGGTCTACATGACAGCCATGACCAAATATATCCCATTTTTGAAAAAACCGCCCTTGGTGGCGGTGATCCGACTGACAGGCGTGATCGCCTCGGGCGCGCGCGGGCAGCTGAATGACGCGGCGTTGGCGCCAGTGATCGAGCGGGCCTTTCGAAAAGGCAAGCCGTCCGCGGTGGCCTTGGTGATCAACTCTCCGGGCGGTAGCCCTGTTCAATCCAGCCTGATAGCCGCACGCATTCGTCGCTTGGCGGTCGAAAAAGAGGTACCGGTTTACGCTTTCGTGGAAGATGTGGCAGCTTCCGGTGGCTATTGGTTGGCCACTACCGGTGATGAGATCTACGCGGACGAAAGCTCGATCCTGGGATCAATCGGAGTGATATCGGCGGGGTTTGGTCTGACTGGATTGATAGAGAAGCTGGGAGTTGAGCGGCGCGTTTACACGGCAGGTAAATCCAAGTCGATGTTGGATCCGTTTCAGCCAGAGAAGCCGGCGGATATCAAGCGCCTGAAGGGGTTGCAGAACGAGATTCATGCGGCATTTAAACAGCAAGTGATGTCGCGCCGTGACGGCAAGTTGCCCGAAGGCGAAGACCTGTTCAACGGAGATATCTGGTTGGGTCGGTCGGCAATCGAGAAGGGACTGGCCGATGGGATCGGCCACGTTGTCCCGACAATGAAAGAGAAATACGGGGACAAGGTACGGTTTCGGGTGCATGGTCCACGCCGCTCGATGCTCAGCCGATTTGGGTTGAAGCTTGGTGCAGATGCGCTGGCCGCTATCGAGGAGCGCGCAGAATACGCGCGTTTTGGTCTGTAGATGATCATTAAGATCGTTGCTCTGTTTCTTGTCGCAATGGGTGTGTTGGCAATGTTTGGCAAATTGCGCTATCCGGGCCAGCAACGTATCGAAGCTATGAAGTGCCCGGGATGTGGGCGGTATCGGCTGGGGAAATCCCCGTGCGACTGTAAAGGGAAGGGCTAGGGTTTGGACCTGTTATTTGCCGCTCTGGGGCTGGTAATCCTTCTGCTCGCCGGCGACAGCCTCGTGCGTGGTGCCGTTAACCTGTCGCTAAGGCTAGGTGTGCCGGCCTTGATCGTCTCGTTGACCATTGTTGCGTTCGGGACGTCTGCGCCCGAACTTCTGATCTCGATTCAGGCGATTGCCGAAGGTGTTCCGGGGCTGGCCATGGGTAACGTCGTGGGGTCCAATACAGCCAATATCCTGCTGGTGCTGGGTGTGCCGGCTTTGGTGTCAGGGTTGTCGACCGGTACCTGCGACACAAAGAAAAGTTATCTTCAGATGATGGGCGCTACGGTCCTGTTCATCGTATTGTGTATGGGTGGGGTGATCACATGGGTTCAGGGGCTGGTTTTACTGGCAGCACTTGGACTGATGCTTGGTTCTGCGTTCCGCGCTGCCCTATCACATCGGCGCACAGCAAACGGCGCACCAGCCGTGGCCTGTTGCGAGGACGAGGAAGAGGTCGAGGGTGCAGACCCCAATATGCCATGGTGGAAGGTGGTAATGTTCCTCGTGTTGGGACTTATCGGCCTACCTTTGGGTGCGGAGCTGCTTGTTGATGCCTCAACCAATATTGCGCGGCATTTCGGGGTCTCGGAGACCGTCATCGGTTTGACGCTGGTGGCGCTTGGTACGTCTTTGCCAGAGCTCGCGACCACTGTGATGGCTGCATTGCGCAATCAGGCCGAAGTCGCACTAGGTAATGTCATCGGGTCGAATATGTTCAACCTCTTGGCTATCATTGGGGTCGCCTCGCTGGTCGGACCGATCCCGGTTGTTCCGGGTATTTTGCAGTTTGATCTGTGGGTGATGTTAGGTGCCTCGCTTCTGCTTGCGCCCTTTGTTTTCCTGAAATGGAATATGGGCCGCGCTTGGGGGATCGTCCTGACGTTGCTCTATGTCATCTATGTCCTCACCGTTTTGGGGGCGTCCTGAATGACGGTGAAACCGCGCGCATTGATCACTGGGGCAGGGGCGCGGCTGGGTCGCGCGATGGCCCTTTACCTTGCGCGTGCGGGCTATGACGTTGCCATCCACTACGCGACTTCGGCTGAGGGCGCAGAGCAGACGGTTGAAGAGATACGCGGCATGGGTCAGCAGGCTGTGACCTTGCAGGCCGATTTGCTTGATATGCAGCAGGTCGAGGCGCTCGTCCCCCGTGCCACTGACGCCTTTGGTGGTCCGCTGACTGTTCTGGTGAACAACGCGTCCATTTTCGATTACGACACAATACTCTCCGCGACCCAGACAAGCTGGGATCGGCATATGTCTACCAACCTGCGCGCGCCATTTTTTTTGATGCAGGCCATCGCGAAGCAGATGCCCAATGCGGTAGCAGACGAGAATGGCGAACGGCTTTCGCAGGGGCTGGTGGTCAATATGCTGGATCAGAGGGTGAAGAAGCATACGCCAGAGTTCATGACTTATAGCCTTGCAAAGAATGCGCTGTGGACGCTGACACAGACCGCAGCCCAAGCACTTGCACCGCATGTGCGCGTCAACGGAATTGCGCCGGGCACCACGTTGATCGGCGCGCGCCAGTCTCAATCACACTTCGACGGCCAACGCACCGGGTCACTTTTGGAGCGCGGCCCGAACGTTGAAGACATCACCACCGCACTTGGCTTTTTTCTGAATTCGCCTGCTGTGACAGGCCAGATGATTGCGGTTGATGGTGGCCAGCATCTGGGCTGGAGAACGCCGGATATCCAAGGGGTCGAGTAGGCCGAATTGCTTGCCGCCGCGTAAGTTTGGTTCGAATTCGGTAAGAAAGTTGTGCACCTGTGAAGTTTCAAACCCCGACCGTTGATATTTTTTGCAATGATTTCATAAATTTACAAAGCTGTGATAATTCTTTTGTTTATTTTCAAGGGGTTAAATATGTGCCTAAAAAACAGGCACATAGCCGAAGCTGGCGAAAAACAAAGGATTTTTCCCAATGGGCAAAAGCTATCCTCAGAGTTATCCACAGAAATTGTGAGCATGTTTTCTCTTGTATGAAGCAGGCTAAGATTGCAGACCAACAGAGAATCGGGGCGCAGACTGAATGAGCGGTGACGACACGCAAAATTTGAACGCTGATGCGCCGGTACCAACCGGGCACGAGGTCATTCAGTCATATCTGAAAACGCTGGATAATTCTCCGGGTGTTTACCGCATGCTCGATGCCAAAGGGCGGGTTTTGTATGTGGGCAAGGCGCGCAGTTTGAAAAAGCGGGTGTCAAATTACGCCAAGCCGACGGGCCACACCGCGCGGATTGCGCGGATGATCAGCCAAACGGCTTCGATGATGTTTCTGACCACGCAGACCGAGACCGAAGCGCTGTTGCTTGAGCAAAACCTGATCAAGCAGTTGAAGCCCCATTTCAACGTGCTGCTGCGCGACGACAAGAGCTTTCCGAACATCCTTGTGACCGGGCATGATTTTCCGCAGATCAAAAAACATCGCGGCGCGCGCAAGGAAAAAGGGTCATACTATGGCCCGTTTGCCAGTGCGGATGCGGTGAATAGGACGCTTAACCAATTGCAGAAGGTGTTTTTGCTACGAAACTGCACGGATGCCACGTTCGACGCCCGCTCGCGCCCTTGTCTTCAGTACCAGATTAAGCGCTGCTCTGGCCCATGCGTGGGTAAGATTGATGCCGAAGGTTACGCGACGCTGGTGAAGGATGCCGAGGATTTTTTGTCCGGGCGCACCACCAAGATGCAGGAAGGGCTTGCCGCTGATATGCAAGCCGCGTCCGAGGCGATGGAGTTCGAGAAGGCTGCCGTATTGCGTGACCGCATCCGAGCGTTAACGCAGGTTCAGCAGGCACAGGGTGTTAATCCGCGCGGAGTGTCCGAGGCCGACGTTATCGCGCTCCACATGGATGGCGGGCAGGCCTGCGTGCAGGTCTTCTTCATTCGTGCCAACCAAAACTGGGGCAACCGGGATTTTTACCCCCGCACCGGTGCGGGCGCCGGATCGGGCGAGGTGTTGCAAGCTTTTGTCGGGCAGTTTTATGATCAGAAAGAGCCGCCACGGTTGATCTTGTTATCGGACCCGCTTGATGAACAGGACTTGATGGCCGATGCCTTAACCGAGCGCTTGGGGCGACGGGTCGAAATTTCGGTCCCGCTTCGGGGTGAGAAGTCCGAACTTATCGCGAATGCACAGCGCAACGCCCGTGAAAGCCTCGCCCGGAAGATGTCCGAAAGCGCGACGCAGGCCCGATTGCTTGAAGGTATCGCCGAAACATTTGACTTAGATGGTCCGCCCGCAAGGATCGAAGTCTACGATAACTCGCATATTCAGGGTGCTCATGCCGTTGGTGCGATGATCGTGGCTGGTGCCGAGGGTTATCTGAAAAGCCAATACCGCAAGTTCAACATCAAGGGTGAAGACCTGACACCCGGTGACGATTTCGGCATGATGAAAGAGGTTCTGACCCGCCGTTTCAAACGACTGTTGAAAGAAGACCCCAATCGCGAAGGCGAACATTGGCCCAATCTGTTGCTGATTGACGGCGGTGCAGGGCAGGTCAGTGCGGTCCATGAGATTATGGAGGAGTGGGGCGTCACCGATATTCCTATGGTCGGCGTGGCCAAGGGGGTGGACCGCGATCACGGAAAAGAAGAATTTTATCGACGGAACAAGCGGCCCTTTGCGTTAAAACGAAATGACCCAGTTCTATATTTCATCCAACGTCTGCGCGATGAAGCGCACAGATTTGCCATCGGCACCCATCGCGCGAAGCGCGCCAAGGCGCAAGGGGCCACCCCCCTGGACGAGGTCCCTGGCGTGGGGGCCACCCGAAAACGTGCCCTTTTGCAGCATTTTGGATCGGCCAAGGCGGTTAGCCGGGCTGGGCTGGATGACCTTAAGGCTGTGGATGGAATTTCGGAAACTCTTGCGGAAACCATCTATGGCTTCTTCCATGACAAGGGCTGACGCGGTAAGGAGAAAGCCATGAAGTGGAACTTACCCAACATACTGACCATCGCCCGGCTGATTGCAGCGCCTTTGTTGCCGATCATGTTCTTGTACTTCGCCCGACCTTGGGCGGATTGGTACGCCATGATATTGTTTATTGTGGCCTCGATCACCGACTATCTTGATGGATATTTGGCGCGGGCCTGGAAGCTGGAAAGCTTGTTTGGCGCAGCGATGGATCCGATTGCCGACAAGGCAATGGTGCTGATCGCCTTGCTGGTGATCAACGGATATGCGGGGCTGACGCCGTGGATTTTGCTGCCCTCGGCTTTGATAATTTATCGCGAGGTGTTCGTCTCGGGTCTGCGTGAAACGCTGGGAGATCGAGCGCGGGCGTTGAAGGTGACCAATCTGGCAAAGTGGAAGACCACTGTTCAGATGGTCGCAATCGCGGTGTTGTTTTCGACCGGGATATTCCAACACAGTATGCTGGACCGAATGCAGGGCATGGATCAGACGGTGGTTGATGGAATCTTCAACGGTTCGATCGCGGACGAGGTTGGATTGCTGTTTTACGAGGCGGCCGGTCGCTGGTCGGCTTGGGTCGGCATCACGCTATTGTGGATTGCCGGTGCTCTTACAGTCGTGACAGGCTGGGATTATTTCCGCAAAGCGCTGCCATTTCTGAAAGAGGAGCCAAGCGATGGTTGAGGTCATGTATTTCGCATGGGTGCGCGAACGCATCGGTGAACCCCGTGAAAAGATCGAAACACGGGCAAAGACTGTTGGAGAACTCGTTGACGAGCTACGGGCACGCGAACCGCGGTATGCGGCGGCGTTTGCCGACCTCTCGGCCTTGCGCGTGGCTTTAGATCAGGACTTGGCGGACTTTGACGCGCCTTTGAAAGGTGTGCGGGAAGTTGCGTTTTTCCCTCCGATGACGGGCGGCTAAGATGGATGTGCGGGTTCAGGCTGAAGCGTTTGATCCCGGGCGGGAGCTGTCCGGATTTGCGCAGGGCCGCAGCGATTTGGGTGCCGTTGTCAGCTTCACTGGTGTTGTTCGAGACGACGCTGGGACGCTGGATCGGATGGAGATCGAGCACTATCCGGGTATGACAGAAAAAGCGATTGGCAAGATCGTGGACGAGGCAATTGCTCGTTGGACCTTAGCCGATTGCCTTGTGATTCATCGCCATGGTCCGCTGCGTCCCGGTGAGCAGATAATGATGGTGGCCACGGCATCAGCCCATCGGGTGGCAGCGTTTGAAGCGGCCGAGTTCCTGATGGATTACCTGAAATCCCGCGCGCCGTTTTGGAAGCAAGAATTCATCAAAGATGGCAGCTCGGGTTGGGTCGATGCCAAGGTCGATGACGAAGATGCATTGAAGCGATGGTCTGACTAATCACCCACCGTTCAAGCGGAACGTGCAGGCGGGATGATTTGTTGGGCGATCCCAGCACAAAGCAAGTATACAGAGGTCAGCACCAAGCCCCAATGGGCCCAGCTTTCCGGGTGAAAATCGACCCACGCCGCCCAACCTGCGAAAAAGGTCCATGCGAGCGCAATAGGAAGGCTGAGCACACGCCAGCGCTCGGTCCGCACGGGATGGATGAATTTCAAAGGTAGGAACATTGCGACCGCGATAACAGCCACCAGAGCGGTCATGATCCAAAAATTCGGCTCAGTCGCGAACAGGACGATAACCACCATGTTCCAGCATCCCGGAAACCCGGAAAAACTGTTGTCCTTGGTCTTCATCCGCGTATCCGCGAAATAGACGACGCTAGTGAATGTAATCACGATGATTGCAAACCAGCCTGTCCAGCCTGGCATGAGGCCCGACTTGAATAGTGCATAGGCCGGGATAAACACGTAGGTCAGATAGTCGATGATCAAATCCATCAATACACCGTCATATTGCGGTGCGTTGACCTTGACCTCAAATTTGCGGGCCAGCGGTCCGTCAATGCCATCCACGCCAAAAGCCACAACCAGCCAAAGAAACATCAGACCCCATTTTTCATCCACTGCGGCTAGCATGGCGAGCATGGCAAATACCGCGCCGGTGGCGGTCAATAGATGTACAAGCAGTGCTTTGGTCGTGATTTTCATGCGGGCTTTGTGCCGCAAAAAGGCCAGCGGGGAAAGTAGAAAGCTAACACCTTGGTTCGGATCAGGCGCGCGGATGTGCGGATTTGTAGACCTCTAGCAACCGAGTTGTGTCCACTGCGGTATAGGCTTGGGTGGTCGACAAACTGGCATGTCCCAACAGTTCCTGGATTGCCCGCAGGTCGCCACCAGCCGTCAACAGATGGGTGGCGAAGCTGTGGCGCATCGCATGAGGCGTGGCCGTGGCGGGGAGGCCAAGTTGAAGGCGCACCTTTTCGGTGGTTTTCTGCACCATGCGCGGGCTTAGCGCACCACCTCTTACCCCGCAAAAAAGCGGCGCATCCGATGCCTCGGGATGCGGGCACAGACGCCGGTAGGTCTCGACCGCGTCTTTTGCTGCTGGCAGGACGGGGACCAGTCTTTCTTTGCCGCCCTTGCCTTTGATGCGGAGTGTGTCGGCTAGAGGCGCGTCTTCGCAGGTCAGACCAAGCGCTTCGGATATCCGCAACCCACAGCCATAAAGCAGCGTAATAACAGCGATGTCTCGGGCACCGACCCAACTTTGCTCAGATTGCTGGCCCATCGTTTCGATCACGGCCTTCGCAGCATCGGGCGTCAGGGGACGCGGGAGTTTCTTGGTGAATTTCGGGCTGCGCGTGGACAGCACGGCAGTGGCGTCGAACTCGTCACGCTCGCTGAGCCAGTTATAGAAGCTTTTCACAGCGGATAACTCGCGCGCCAGACTGCGGGCTCCGACGCCTCGACCACGCTCATGTGCCATCCACGCGCGCATATCGGAAAGCGTGACCTTCGCAAGTCCTCCGCGCCCTGCCGCACCACCCAGATGACCTGCCATGAAGGCCAGAAAGCCGGTAAGATCAGCCTGATAAGCCGCGATGGTGTTCTTCGAGGCCCCGCCAAGTGCACGCATGTGGTCAAGCCAAGCTTCAAGCGCATCACGTGCGCCCGCGGAAATCGATAATGTGTCTTTGGCAGTCACGACAACCAACGGCGCATGGCGCGTTCAAAGACACCTCCGAAGAAGCCAAGCAGGTCTGTGCCTTGCCCCGGCTTGAACTGTTGATCGTCCTCAGCCCCAAGCACCAACATGCCCGGTAGGCGGCCCTCGCCAAGATCAAGTCGGATGCAAGCCTCGGAGCGAACCCAGAAGCCGGTGTCACCATAGATGGTTTCGTCCTGCTCTTGGATTTGGCGCAAAAAGACCTGCCGCCCGCCCTGATCCCGGCCCATGCCCAGATACTCATCGACGAAACCCGGCTCTGCGATGGCCAATACATCACCCAGTCGTTCGATCGCGTTGTTCTTTTGGTTCTGTTCAGTTTCCAGAACCAGTCGCACACAATCAACACGCAAAATCTCGGCCACTTCACCGCTCAGGTCTGCCATGAACAGTTCGAAATCAGCCGGGTCCAACATCCGCAGCACGGCACGATGAATCAGATTCATCCCAGAAACATTGTCATAGGCTGCCGCGATGACAGACCGGTGGGTATTTTCAAGCCGGTCCAGCCGTGTCTCAAGCCTATCCATCGCGATCCCGCGAAGGTCGACGATATTTTCGCCCATGATGCGCTCGTTCGCGGCGATCAGGGCGCGCATGACCTCTGGGTCGTCCAAAATGGTTTCGGGTTGCGCGATCAAATGTGCGCGCAATTCATCATCGATCGTAGCTGGTACGTTCATCTGCTGCCTCGGATTTATTCTTTTCGTTTTGAAAGAACATACACCACGATTGGATGCGGGTGGGCAGATTTTTCACATTGTCAAAACAGAAAGAAGGGGCCGTGGCCCCCTCGTAACAGTCCGAAATCCGTGTTTGGTTTACAGAATCTTGATATCTGCGGCCTTAATGTCGGCCAAGAAGGCGTCGAGCCCCTTGTCCGTCAGCACATGTTTGGCCATTGCTTCGATGACTGCCGGGGGCGCGGTTGCCACATCGGCGCCAACAAGCGCACAGTCTTTCATGTGGTTGGCTGACCGGATAGAAGCTGCCAAAATCTGTGTCTCGAACCCGTAATTGTCATAAATGGTGCGAATGTCTTCGATCAGTTCCAAACCATCCAAGTTGATATCGTCCAGACGACCAATGAAGGGCGAGATGAAGGTCGCTCCGGCTTTCGCAGCCAGCAGTGCTTGGTTGGCCGAAAAGCACAGCGTGACATTGACCATTGTGCCTTCGTCAGTGAGCGTTTTACACGCCTTCAAACCGTCCCATGTCAGCGGTACTTTGACCGCGATGTTATCGGCGATCTTGGCCAGCTTGCGGCCCTCGGCAATCATGGTGTCTGCGTCTGTTGCGGTCACTTCCGCCGAGACGGGACCATCCACGATGTCACAAATCTCTTTGGTCACTTCCAGAATGTCACGGCCGGATTTCTTGATGATCGAAGGGTTGGTGGTGACGCCATCAACCATGCCAAGGTCGTTAAGCTCCTTGATGGCGGGGATATCAGCGGTGTCAGCGAAGAATTTCATGTGCGCGGTTCCTAGGGCTGTTACGTGTTTGCGCTCTCATACCCCATGGGCGCGCGCGCAGAAAGCCCCTATGGTGCGTCTGATGACGGGGAATCTGGCTGTATGAGCGATATTGAGCAGTTTTCGGAGGGCGCGAGGGTTGGCGTACTGACCGCCCAACCGCTGGATCGCATCCTGACCTACCGCGCGCCCGAAGGGGGCTGCGTGCAAGGCGATTTTGTCGAGGTGCCGCTGGGCCCGCGCAAAGTTTTGGGGGTGGTTTGGGGCCCGGGCGAAGGTGGGTTTGATGCGTCCAAACTGCGGGTCGTGAACCGGGTTTTGGATGCGGTCCCAATGCGGTCAGAGATGGCCGAGTTCTTAACGCGAGTTGGCGACTATACGCTAACACCGATGAGCCAGATGCTACGCCTAGCCACCCGCGCGCCGGGGCTGAGTGATCCACCTTCTATGCGCAAAGTGCTCAAGGCGTCGGGCCATCGCCCCAACCGCCTGACCGATGCGCGCGCCAAGGTGATGGACGTGCTGATGGATCGGTATGGCGAAGGTTTCACCCAGAAAGAACTGGCCGACCTGGCCGGTGTCAGCGGCTCTGTTGTGAAAGGCCTGGTGAAGCTGGGCGCGATCCGAGAAGAAGATACTCCCCGCGATATGCCGTATCCGCGACTTGACCCCAGCCTGCCCGGCAAAGAACTGACTGAAGATCAGGCCGCCGCAGCCAAGCAGTTGACCGACGGCGTGCGGGCGGGTCGGTATGGCACCACGCTGTTGCGCGGCGTCACGGGTGCGGGCAAGACCGAAGTTTATCTGGAAGCGGTCGCGACCTGCTTGCGCAGGGGTCGCCAAGCGCTGGTGCTGTTGCCTGAGATTGCCCTGACCGCCGAATTCCTGAAACGAGTCGAAGAACGCTTCGGCGCACGCCCCGCTGAGTGGCATTCAGGGGTGACAATGACAGAGCGTCGCCGGTGCTGGCGCATGGTCGGGCAGGGGGATGCCTCGCTCGTCGTTGGTGCCCGATCTGCGCTTTACCTTCCGTTCCGCGATCTGGGACTGGTCATTGTCGATGAGGAGCACGACAGCTCCTATAAACAAGAAGATGGCGTGCTCTATTCGGCACGGGATATGGCGGTGCTGCGGGCATCCATCTGTGACGCGCAAGTAGTGCTCGCTTCGGCGACGCCGTCGCTGGAAACCTGGGCCAATTGCGAAGCTGGCAAATACAATCGGATTGAGCTGACAAGCCGCTACGGCCCGGCTGTGATGCCCGACATGCGCGCGATTGACATGCGGCAAGAAGATTTGCCATCGCAAAGTTGGATTTCACCTACATTGAAAGCCGCCGTAACTCTGCGCATCTCGAAGGGTGAGCAATCGCTCCTGTTCATCAACCGGCGTGGCTATGCACCGGTCACGATCTGCCGCGCCTGTGGGCATCAAATCGGGTGCGATCACTGCGATGCACGCATGGTGGAGCACCGTTTTCAAAAACGTCTTGTCTGCCACCAATGCGGTGAGACGAAACCGATGCCCGAGGCCTGCCCAGAATGCGAGGTCGAGGGCAAGTTGGCCCCGGTCGGTCCGGGCGTGGAACGACTGGCCGAGGAGGTGCGCGCAAGTTTTCCCGATGCCCGCGTGGCAGTGCTGTCGTCAGACCTGTTCGGATCGGCACGCGCGCTGAAAGAACAGATCGAGCTGATCGCCGAGGGTGGGGCCGACATCATCATCGGCACGCAATTGGTTGCGAAAGGGCATAACTTTCCAAAGCTGACATTGGTGGGTGTGATAGATTCAGACCTCGGCCTGCAAGGCTCGGACCTGCGCGCTGCCGAACGGACTTTCCAACTGATCCGACAGGTGGCGGGGCGGGCCGGGCGGGCAGAAACACCGGGCGTCGCCCTTTTGCAAACCTTCCAGCCTGAACACCCGGTGATCCGCGCGATCCTTGCGGGGGAGGAAGAGAAGTTTTGGAAAGCCGAAGCGGCCGAACGTCAAGCTGCGGGTGTGCCGCCTTATGGACGTATGGCCGGGATCGTCCTGTCTTCGCCCGACATTCAGGCAGTGTTCGACCTAGGGGCAGAAATGGCCCGCCGGTCAGAACCGCTTATCCAAATCGGAGCGCAACTCTACGGACCCGCCCCAGCGCCCATCGCCCGCGTGCGCGGACGCCACCGTGTACGCCTGCTTGTGAAAGCCGAGAAATCGGCGCCAATCCAAGCCGCACTAAAACGCTGGCTCGCGCAGTTCCCAGTCAAGGGCGATATGCGGGTGTCGGTGGATATTGATCCGCAGAGTTTTTATTGAGGTCGCTGTGATTTGAAAGCTAAGAACCCGGCGACGCGCTGGTTTATTCGGTATCTACTTCGCCCGTGCAAGCCGACGACCACGAGTTTGGATGAATAACAGTTGAGACCGTCAGCGACACCTTCAAGGACGAGAACGTACATCATACCAACACCGATTTCTATGGTGACGTCATAGCCTGCAGAAGTGTTCTAGACGGTTTGGCGGCCTAATGAGCTGAAGCGAAGGACAGCAATTGGACGACGGAACGGCACGGTGGTAGTAGTGCGGGGAGATTAATCCGAGATGCTATCACTGTAATGTAGTACGCGTCATCGGAGGCGGATGCCGTAGCACAAACTAAGTTAGCGCTGGAGCATTCGTCGCAAAGTGCTTGATGCTACCGCAGCACAACCACGCTACACTGTGCATGGCGTACCACGCGCGCCGCAGCTGATCCCAGCAAAAGGCCCGATAGCCCGGCTCGATGTGACGCAACGACGATGCAATCAACACTGTTCTTATTTGCCCAACAGAGTACCGAATTGGTCGAATGGCCAGACATTACATAGGAGTCAATTCCCTCGAGCGTCTGCTCTGCGACGACTTCCTTGAGATCCTTTGCCTCCCGGCGCAGTTCCTTCACCTCATCGGTGTTTGCGGCACGCGCCGTGTCCCCAGCCAGCCGCTTCTTCCCGGCTTCCATGAAGTCGTTGGACCATTTGTAGTAGATGCCCTGTGATATGCCCTCGCGGCGGCACAACTCTGCGATGCTATCTTCACCACGCAGTCCATCCAGCACGATCCTGATCTTCTCTTCGCTAGAATAATGCTTGCGTGTGGCGCGCTTGATATCCTTGACGATCTTCTCGCCAGGGCTCTTCGTTGTCTTTCTCATCGTCCACTCCTCAGTAGCTACGATGAGCAACAAACCCTCTCTTAGAAAATGGCCCTAAGTGGTCCCACAAGCGCTGACTTCAGACAGTCGAGTTCATCGACGCCGCGCGCGACTGCTGCGGTATGATGTGTCGGCATCCGCCTTTGATCCTCCAACAAACGGCGGCCACCTGCATTAGGCTTGGATACTATGACGCGCTGCTTCGTAGGGTCCGTCAATGTTATAAACAGCGGTGGCATCTAGCGGATGTGGTGCTCCGGGATAAGTTGCCTGACTTGCTGAAGTCTGGAGAGTTCGGCGGCACGAACTTTATCTTGGCAGACGACAAAGATGGATTGGATGCCAAGTCGATTGCACGGGCTGCATTAGAGCGCGGGGTCATCGTCGAGCCCATGTTTCCCTGTTTTTCGAAAGCTTCGCAGGGCGTCAATTTCTTTCGTTTGGGCGTGTCTTCGATACGCCATGACCGCGTCGAAGAAGGAATTGATCGGTTGTGCCAAGCTATTGATGACATAAAACTGCTAGGCGGTCGGTCATAGGATCAATCAAGCTTGCGCAGGTTGTCCAGCTCGTAAGTGCTGATCGTGCTGGTCGTGCGGCCCGTGGTGGAGCCGTCGGGCGTCCATTCTTTGGGGTTTTCGTGGGGCGCCTGCTCACAAACGCCCCGGCCGGGCCCTCCTTACAGGGCTAGCTTCTCTAGCTGGACTTCAGCAGCTGCGCGACCGTCTGCGCCAGGGGATGAGATGACATCGACGTCGGTGATGCCCATGAAGCCCAGAACAAACTTCAAGTAGGGCGTTGCAAAGTCATGCGGTGCGCCGGCTGGGGTGCCGCCCGATGCAGTCAGGAAAACCACGCGTTTGCCGTTAATCAGCCCCACGGGATTGCCGTCTTCGCCATAGTGGAACGTGACGCCGACTCGCGCCAGATGGTCGATCCAAGCTTTAAGGGTCGATGGGATTGAAAAGTTGTATATCGCGGCCGAAATCACGATGACGTCGGCGGCCTGCACCTCGGCGATGAGTTCGTCCGAAAGGGCGAGGGCCGCGTTTTCTTCGGCGGTGCGTTCCTCCGGTGGGGTAAAGGTGGCTTTGGTCCAGATAGCATCCAGGTGGGGTATGCCGTCGGCCAGATCGCGTTGTGTGACGGTTGCCTCCGGGGTGCGGGCCAACAGCTTGTCGGCAAGGGCGCGCGAAACCGAGCCTTCGTGACGGGCCGAACTGTCGATACGTAGGATATGTGTCATGGTGTGCTCCAGTATTGTGTTGAAGCGAATGTGTGGATTTGCAAAAATAAACACAATATTCGTTTTCGAACATAGTATGTGCAAAATAGCACAATAAGACGCGGGGCTTTCAAATGGATCACTGGGACGAAATTCGAACGGCCTATCATGTTGCGCGGGCGGGGACGGTTAGCGGTGCGGCCGACGCCCTTGGAATACATCACGCGACTGCCATTCGTCACATCGACGCGCTAGAAACGCGTCTTGGTGTCAAACTTTTCCAACGGCATGCGCGTGGATATACACCAACGGAGGCAGGTGCTGATCTAGCGAGAATCGCACGGACAACCGATGAGCAGTTCTCGCAATTGGGCGGGCGATTGAAAGGGCAGGGGGAGCGTGTGACCGGCGACCTTGTTGTGACGGCGCTGACGTCGTTTTCCCCACTGCTGGCACCGGTGCTGACGAAGTTTCAGATCAAGCATCCAGAGGTGAATATCAAACTACTGACAGGATCTCGGCTGTTCAAATTAGCGTATGGTGAAGCACATGTGGCGCTGCGCGCAGGGCACGCTCCTGAAGATTTGGACAACGTGGTTCAGCCATTATTGAAGATGTCACTGGGTCTCTATGCAGCGCCTAGCTATCTTGAGCGGTATGGAATGCCAACGGCCGACAATCTAAGTGAACATAGGTTCGTCGGCCTAGACTACATCGCGAGTCGCGCTCCGTTCAGAAAGTGGCTGACTGACCAGATCCCGACCGAGAGTATACGGTTTCAAGTCGCAGATGATCGTGCAATGGAGGCAGCGATTACCGCAGGCGCAGGCATTGGGTTCGCGATGCGGGGCGCGCTGCAAGGCGCTGTTGAAGTGATGGAGCCGAAGCCGGAGTGGGTCTCATCGGTTTGGTTGGTGACCCATGTTGACCTTCATCGGTCTGCCAAAGTGCAAGCGATATTGTCCGATCTGAAGGAGGCAGCACAGCGCTGGGCTGAAACCGAGCCGGGCATGTCGTTGCCGTAGCGGGGGCATTTAATCAGACAGCTCTGTTTTCAAAAACTTTTCGAACGCATCCAGATTGACGGGTTCAAACTGACCGAACCCCTGCATCCAAACGGACGCGTCACGCAGGGCGTCGGGCTCCAGTTTACACCACTTCACCCGCCCGCGTTTTTCCTGACTGATCAGCCCCGCACGGGACAGGATCGTTAAGTGTTTGGAGATCGCTGCCAAAGACATTTCGAACGGCTCGGCCACGTCTGTGACGGCCATGTCATCTTCCAATAGCATGGTCAATATGGCGCGCCGGGTCGGGTCAGACAGGGCGGCGAAGGCAAGGTCAAGGCGAGTATCCATGACTACGGGTTAAAAGTGGTGTGCTTGATCGTCAACCAAATGGTTAAACTTCACCCAACGCCTAAAATTCGTTGATTTCGATGACTAAAACGGTTTCTGGGATTCTGCGACAGCATAAATATCATTATATTTCAGATGCTTAAATCTGCCTGCGTGATAGTTAAACGTCGTTGACTCAAGGCCCGTCAGCGCTTAGCACATGCAGCAACCGTCAACGGAGGTTTTTTCTTGTCTAACGAACCCGATCCCGAGCGTCTGAAAGAGCTCGAGGCGCGCCTGAAACAGGCAAAGGGTGATGACGAGGAAGAGAAAACCGGCGACGCGGCCTACAATCAGGCGTCGTTCGCCTGGCAGATGGTCATAGAGCTTACGGTCGGTCTTATCATCGGCTTTGGCATCGGATACGGGTTGGATGCGCTATTCGGCACCATACCGATCTTCATGGTGCTGTTTACAATGTTGGGTTTCGCAGCGGGCATGAAGGTCATGCTGTCAACAGCGGCCCAGATGCAGAAGAAAGCGGAAGAAGTGCAACACGCGCAGGTTTCCGAAGAAGAAGAGGGAAAGAGACGTGGCTGAACAAAGCGAAAAACAGGGCGCAGGCCCGATCATCAAGATCGCTTTCTTTGTTGTGCTGGCGCTGGTCCTTGTATCGGGCTTGATTTTCGCTCCTGAGCATCCCGGTCTTGCGATCCACCCGATGGATCAGTTTGAGCTGAAGCCGCTCTTTGGTGGTGACCATATCGGAGCCTTTACACCAACGAACCAAACACTTTGGATGATGTTGGCGATTGTTGGCATTATCCTGTTGCTGGTTGTTGGGTCGCGCGGTCGTGCGATTGTGCCAACACGCAGCCAGTCGGTCGCTGAGCTAGCGTACGGTTTTGTCTACAAAATGGTCGAGGACGTGGCAGGCAAAGACGCCGTCAAGTACTTCCCGGGCATCATGACCCTGTTTATGTTCATCCTGTTTGCCAACTTCTTGGGGCTGATCCCAACAAGCTTCACGCCCACCAGCCACATCGCCGTCACCGCCGTTCTGGCGCTGATCGTGTTCTTCTTCGTGACCATCCTTGGTTTCGTAAAGAACGGCATGGGTTTCCTTGGCCTCTTCTGGGTCTCGGCCGCGCCACTGGCGCTGCGCCCGGTTCTGGCGATCATCGAGCTGATCTCTTATTTCGTGCGCCCCGTCAGCCATTCCATTCGTTTGGCTGGTAACGTGATGGCTGGCCACGCGGTGATCAAAGTTTTCGCAGGCTTCGCTGCCGCCTTGGGCGTGTTCAGCTTCCTGCCCATCCTGGCCATCTCGGCCGTCTACGCACTGGAAGTGCTCGTGGCCTTCATTCAGGCTTACGTGTTCACCATCCTGACCTGCGTATATCTGAAAGACGCTCTGCATCCGTCACACTAAGTCGGTTGCAGCCCGCTCATCCAACTAATTCAAGCATTCCAACGTAAGGAGAAATCACAATGGAAGGCAATATCGCTCAAATGGGTCAATTCATCGGTGCAGGTCTGGCAGCTATCGGTTCAGGTGCCGCCGCTATCGGTGTGGGCCACGTTGCTGGTAACTTCCTGGCCGGTGCTCTGCGCAACCCGTCGGCAGCTGCCGCACAAACAGCGACCCTGTTCATCGGTATCGCATTTGCAGAAGCTCTGGGCATCTTCTCGTTCCTGGTCGCTCTGCTCTTGATGTTTGCTGTCTAAGACCTGAACCATCCTTACGCCGGGGCGAAGCGCCAGTCGTTTCGCCCTAAGTAATCCGGTTCCTGGAGACTTAAGACATGGCAAGCAACACACATAGCGCAGAAACTGCAGAAGGCGCGCGCAAGGCTGCGGAGGCTCATGGAGCCGCTGAAGCCGCGGGTATGCCGCAGCTCGACTTCTCGACCTTTGCGAACCAGATCTTCTGGCTGTTGGTCACGCTGGTCGTGATCTACTTTGTTCTGACCAAGATCGCATTGCCTCGGATCGAAGCGGTGCTGTCGGAACGTCGGGGCACGATCACCAACGATTTGGCCGCGGCCGAAGAGTTGAAGCAAAAAGCTGTAGAAGCTGAAGAGGCCTATAACAAGGCTTTGGCTGACGCGCGGGCAGAGGCAAACAAGATCGTTGCCGAAGCACGGGCGGACATTCAGGCTGACGTTGATGCGGCTGCTGCCAAGGCAGACGCCGAGATTGCCGCGAAGGCTGCCGAAAGCGAAGCCGCGATCGCAGAGATCCGTGCGGGTGCCGTCGACAGTGTGAAAACAGTGGCCAAGGACGCCGCCAAGGAAATCCTTGCGTCCATGGGATATAAGGCTGATGCCAAAACCGTCACTGCTGCAGTGACATCACGGATGAAGGGGTGAAGATGATGAAAAAACTGATCATTGCCCCTCTGTCGGTGATGTTGGCTGCTCCCGCTTTTGCGGCGGACGGTGCGGGTTGGACAGACCTGTCCAACACCAACATGGTTGTGACGCTGGCATTTCTGCTGTTCATCACTTTCCTGGGTTATATGGGTGTCCACAAGATGCTCGGTTCGCAGTTGGACAACCGTGCCGAAGGCATCAAGTCCGAGCTGGAAGAAGCCCGTGCTTTGCGTGAAGAGGCCCAGACTATTCTGGCGTCTTATGAGCGGAAGCAAAAGGAAGTTGCTGAGCAAGCAACACGTATCGTCGCACATGCCAAGGAAGAAGCTTCCAACGCAGCGGCTGCGGCCAAGGAAGATCTGAAAGCCTCGATTGCGCGCCGGTTGGCGGCTGCAGAGGATCAGATCGTGTCTGCTCAGACCGCTGCGGTCAAAGAGGTGCGTGACAGCGCGGTTCAAGTGGCCGTCGGCGCAGCGCGCGACGTGATCGCCAAGCAGATGACTGCCACGGACGGCAACAAGCTGATCGAGGACGCTATCAAGACGGTGGAAACCAAGCTGCACTAACGCGACCTAATTCAAGATACAAAGAACCCCGGCCCGAGAATGCTCTGGCCGGGGTTCTTCATTATCAAGGGCACACGAAGCTGCGTCAGCCGCGCTCCTCTTCGCGCGACAGCCGTAGCCGGGCAACGTCCTCGTTCCGTTCGGCTCGCCGTAAATCTGTATAGGCTTGCGTCACGAAATCCATATGTGCTTCGACGGCGGCTCGGGCTGCGGCGGGATTGCGTGCCTGAAGGGCATCGTTAATGTTGCGGTGCTGCTCAAGAAGATCCAAACGCGTGTTGGTGATCTGGATCACCACCTGACGGCTGTAAAACACACCTTGCTTCAATAGGTCGTACATCGCGCGCATCATGTGAACCATCAACACGTTGTGACTGGCTTCGATGATGGCCATGTGGAAATTACTGTCCAGATCGGCCCCCCGACCTTCTGGTGCATTCTCCATTTTCTGGAACAGTTCGCCGATCACCTCTAGATCGGTGTCGGATGCATACTTGGCAGCCCGCTCCGCGGCCAGACCCTCCATATCACGACGAAAGGCAATGTAGTCATAGACGGCTTCATCATGGCGCGAGAACAGATTGGTCAGAGCAGGTGGGAATGAGCTATCAAGGCTGTCGCTGACATAGATGCCCGCACCTGCGCGCCGGGACAGCAGGCCGCTTTCCTCAAGATCAGCAATCGCGTCACGCAGAGAAGGGCGAGAGACGCCCATGCGTTCCGACAAGTCGCGTTCTGAAGGCAGCCGTTCACCCGGTCGCAGAATCCCGCGCAAGATCAATAACTCGATCTGATCTACAACAGACTGAGATAGCTTTCCGGCGGCGATTTTCTGAAATGGCATTGCGGCCCTCGAATGAATTGGTCAGATTATATGACCACATAGATGGATGGGCCTCAATGAAAAAAGCCGGGACGATGCCCGGCTTTTTATAATGTGTGCTTTGATGCAGTTTATCAGTTGCGAATTGGCCGGATGATAATTTCGACCCGACGGTTCTGCTGGCGACCAGCAGCATTCAGGTTAGAGGCAATCGGACGATCCTCGCCATAGCCGATGGTAACGACCCGCGATGACGGCACACCATTGTTCAGCAAGATCGATGCAACCGAGGCCGCGCGACGGCGCGACAAGTCCAGATTGTAATCCGCGTTGCCGACATTGTCAGTGTGGCCCACGACCTCGACCACCGAGTTCGGATAATCGAGAAGGTTGCGCGCTACTGCGCCCAAATCGCCACGAAGCGCCGGGCCGACCTGTGTGCTGTCTGTTGCAAACAGGATGTCTTGCGGCATGGTGACAATCAACTCGTTGCCGGTGTTCACGATGCCAACGCGATCATTGCTGATCGAACGGCGCAGATCACCCGCTTGCTTATCGAGATAGTTTCCAACAGCACCACCAAGGCCTGCGCCGATGGCCGCACCCAAGGCTGCACTGCCGAGCTTGTTGTCATCCCCACTGATCGCGCCGATGATCCCACCGATCGCTGCGCCGGTTGCGGCACCGTTTTTTGTACGAGGCCCAAATTCACCGTTGGGCGAGGTACAGGCAGTGATGGACAGGACACCAATGGTGCCAAGAATCAATAAGGGCTTGGTTTGGAACATGTCTGCTTTCCTCAATGTGTTCATGTTGTTCTTTTCCCTACATGAACGCCGATTGTTATCGAATATCAAGCCCTGATATTGGCGCAAACATGGGCATTTCGGCGGATCTCTGCTTCGGTCCCAAACCGAAAAACCTTTCAGATTTCAGGCGCTCGCGGCGTCCTCAACTTCGGCGGTTTCCCAAGCCAGAAGTGCGCGCTTGACCGGCAGTCCCCAGTGATACCCCCCAAGTGCCCCCGATTTTCGTAACGCCCGGTGACAGGGGATCAGCCAACTAACCGGATTGCGTCCTACCGCCGTTCCCACTGCACGCACGGCACGCGGCGATCCGATTTTCTCAGCGATCTGCGAATAGGTGGTGACATGACCTGAAGGCACGCTCAGCAAGGCTTCCCACACTTTGATCTGGAAGGGCGCGCCTATGAGGTGAAGTGGGGTCATGCCACGTCCATCGAATGCATGCTCCACCCATGGTCTAAGCGCCTCTGGATCCTCAAGGTAGGTTGCGTTGGGCCAGCGCGAACGCAAGTCGCTCATGGCGACTGCCTCTCCGGTTTCGGCCGAAAATCCCAGCCCGCAGATGCCCTTGCTCGTGCCCATGACCAAGGCTGGACCAAAGGGGCTGTCAAACCATCCCCAGCGGATCGTCAGGCCCGTGCCCCCGTTTGCGTAAGAACCGGGGCTCATCGCCTCCCAACGCAGGAACAAGTCATGTAGACGCCCTTGTCCTGAAAGCCCAACCGAATGAGACGTGTCGAGTGTCGAGAATCTGTTTTGCAAAAGTGTCTTTGCATGACCCAATGTCAGGAACTGTTGGTAGCGTTTGGGCGAAATCCCCACCCATCGCGAAAACACACGCTGAAAATGCGCAGGCGACATATCCATGCGGGCCGCCAAATCCTCTAACGGTAATGTCTCTCCACCTGCGGCGTCTATTTCGTCTATCGCACGGCGTATGACATCGTAGTGGTAGTTATTCTCTGACATCAGTCGGGTCTCCTTTCGCATCCTTCAGCCTAGACATGCTGTGCAAAAGGTCGACCCGTATCCTGCGCAAATCAACGATGCGCGCGAAGTATTCAGCATGCTCCGCGCGCAGGCAATGGCTTTGGTTGTGCTTAGACCGCCGGAATGGTCCGATACTTTGGCGTTTCCTCGGGCGGCCCAACCTTCTCCATCATGTTGATGCTGACATGCGGCCACCGGATAAGTCCGGGCGTGCCGTCAAACCGCTGGAAGAAATCCAGCCCAACGATTTGAATATACATCAACATCAGTTTCGGCCCGCCATCAAACCCCTCTTCGTCCAGTTCGAGAATCCAGAAGGTTGAATCCATCACGGCAGCATTGGCCTGATCCACGATGAACGGGATATTGACGATGCCAGCGTCTTCCAGCTCGGTATTGAATGGCAGCACGGTGGTCCGCTTCACATTCCCTGGCATTCCCAACTGCAGCAGCAGATGTGGATTCACCGGGTCGAAGCCAGGAAATCCAGCATCGGTGATGACGCCCATGAAAGGGTTGTCGGTGAAGTGCTTGTAGGGTGTCAGGTACGGACTGTTCAGGTTCTGCGTCGCCCCAATCGGAAGACTATTGACCGCTGGAATGGTCGGCGCTCCGTCAATCACCTCGGCGGTGCCCAATCCCAACAGGGAATCCCCATGAGGGATCGTGCCCAGCCGCGCCACGTCCAAGTTGTTTGTTGTCAGATTGGTCATGTGCAAAAACAAGCCGGGTTCGTGGTGAATGGCCAGATTGGCCGGGCCGGCTTTGCCGCTGACCGGGCGATCGTCCGCTGCGATTTGCGAGATGGTTTGCTGATAGTCAATGGTGACCACGAATTGATCATCGCTGATCGTTGGATCACCGCTTTCCGGGTTAGGACGTTTGATCCCCCGGTTCGGAACCGCCTTGTCCACCATCGTGAACTCAAGCGTTTCTTCATACTGGTTGACCAACACGCGATAGTTAATACGGCTGTCGGGTTCGGTGCCATGTGGCAGCGCGATCATGTTCCAGCCTCGTCCGCGGGTGCTGTCGCCGTTTTTCCAGACACCGGGTAGGAGTTTAAATGGACCCAGATCATCGTCACCCTGTTGGGCGACTTCGACCGAGCGGTGATAGGTACGCATTTTATCGGCAAGTGCTTCAGTAGGCATAATACAACCTCATATATATGTTAAAACATTGTAATTGCGTCGAAAAATAGTGACACGTTGTGCCCAAAATAAAACTGGCACCCAATATGCATACCACAATAACGGGAAAATTTCCATGAAGGCAGCGTGAACCCTGCTGTTTGGCGGGGCATTTCGGCGTGGTTCCGCTGATTATAATCCACCAGCATTTCCTTGCCCGCATCGCAAATCCGTGCATACCGTCCTTGGATGACAAAGCAACTTGGATACCACCAGATCCGCGCGATCTTTGATCGTTTTCATGAAGCGGAGGCCGAACCGAAAGGTGAACTTGACCACGTCAACGCCTTTACGCTTGTGGTTGCTGTTGCGCTATCGGCGCAGGCCACGGATGTGGGAGTAAACAAGGCGACGCGCGAGCTGTTCAAAATCGTGGATACGCCCGAGAAAATGCTTGCGTTGGGTGAGGAGGGCTTGATCGAACACATCAAGACCATCGGGCTTTATCGGCAAAAGGCGAAAAATGTCATCAAGCTCAGTCGCATTCTGGCCGAAGAGTATGACGGTGTGGTTCCGAACTCACGCGCGGCCCTTCAATCACTGCCTGGGGTCGGGCGCAAGACAGCGAATGTGGTTCTGAATATGTGGTGGGGTGTGCCAGCCCAGGCGGTCGATACACATATCTTTCGGGTCGGCAATCGCACGGGGATCGCTGTGGGAAAAGACGTGAATGTTGTCGAGCGCGCGATTGAAGACAACATTCCTGCCGATTATCAACAACACGCGCATCATTGGCTGATTCTTCATGGTCGCTATACCTGCAAGGCGCGCAAACCTATGTGTGGAAACTGTATCATCCGGGATCTCTGCCCGTTCGAGGAAAAGAACTTATGACGAAAAAGTACCAAGTTGTCGGCATCGGAAACGCGGTTGTCGACGTGTTGACCACGGCAGATGACAGCTTTCTGGAACACATGGGCATTGAGAAAGGCATCATGCAACTGATCGAGCGCGACCGCGCCGAAGTCCTGTATGCCGCAATGAAAGAGCGAAAACAGGCGGCGGGTGGATCAGTTGCGAACACCATTGCTGGAATTGGTAATCTTGGGCTTTCGACCGGATTTGTGGGACGGGTCCATGACGATGCGCTGGGTCATTTTTATGCCGAGGCGATGGAGATGGACGGTACGCGTTTCGTGAATCCCCCTGTTCCAGGTGGCGAACTTCCGACATCACGCTCGATGATCTTCGTGTCGCCGGACGGCGAGCGGTCGATGAACACTTATCTGGGTATCTCGGCTGAGCTGGGGCCAGAGGATGTGGATGACGCGGTCGCCGCCGACGCCGAGATCGTATTCCTTGAAGGTTATCTTTTCGACAAGGACAAAGGGAAGCAGGCGTTTATCGCAATGTCACGGGCTTGCCGAGCCGCTGGCGGTAAGGCAGGGATCGCGATTTCTGACCCGTTCTGCGTGGAACGACATCGCGACGATTTCCTAGCGTTGATCGAGAATGAATTGGACTATGTCATTGGGAACGAGGAAGAAATCAAGTCGCTGTTCCAAACGGACGATCTTGAACACGGCATCGCCAAAACTGCTGCGATCTGTCCAATGGTGGTCTGCACCCGCTCCGGTGATGGCGTCAGTATCATCACAGCAGAAGAACGGGTCGACGTTCCGGTAGAGCGTATCATTCCCGTCGATGCAACAGGTGCAGGGGACGGGTTCGCTGCTGGGTTCCTGTATGGAATGGCGACAGGCGCTGACCTTCGCACCTGTGGCGAAATGGGCTGCACTGTTGCGGGTGAAGTAATCCGCCATATCGGCCCGCGTGCGGATCGCGATCTGAATGCGCTTCTACGTGACAAGGGGTTGGTCTGACCAAGAGGATATTCCGGGCGCAACGTTTGCGCCCGGTCCCTAATCTCCGAGCTTGGCGTGGACTTCATCCAGATCAATCTCGCCGATTGGCATCTTGTTGCCCGGGTTTTCGAAATCGTATTTGAACAGATCGAAATCGCGACTGAAAATCTCATAGACCAGGTGCATAGACAAATCGTCGAAGTAATCCTCAACGGGGTGGGCGCGCTTCGGGCCGTGGCCCTCGCTTTCGTTGAATCTCGGGATATCTGACAGAACGATGTCGTGGGGTGCCTCAATGTGGTCCAGCACTTGCTGCATCCCGTCGTTGAACCTTTCGGTCCACATGATCTGGTCGTATGTCCCGCCATTGGCAATGAACGTCGACACATGGCCGGACATCGCCGACCAGTGAATGTCTGGGTCCATCGGTTTGCGCCAACGGATCGTGTCGCGTGCAAACAGAAGAAAGCGCCGAAAGCTCTTGATCTGGTCGAACTCAAATCCATTTTCGGGGGCACCAACCTCGATCCCATATTTCTGGATCAACAGCGGAACCAGGTTGCCACGATAGCGGCGGCCGTTGCGCTGGATGCCACAAATCTTGTCAAAAAAGCTGGACAATATCCGGGTATAGGGGTTCCTCACACAGGTGAATGCGTAGCTTTTGTGCCCGGTCGCATTTGCTTCGATCAGCGGCTGCGAACCTTCTTGTGCCCATTTGTGCAGGCCTTGGGTGCTGTCATGGATGTCGCCGTCGAAAAACTCGCCATGGTCGGAATAATACATGATCTGACCGATCGTCGAGCAGGCGCATTTCGGAACAACCCGATACACGACGCTTTCACTTTCAGTCATCCAGGTGCCGGGAAAACCCATTTACTCAATATCTCCTGGGTCCAAAAACGGACCGATAATTCAATTCATCACAGTACAGTGCAGAAAAAAGCAAAGAAACACTGTTTATTCAATGGTCTTTCACGGTAACTATGGCAATAGTCGACGTGTTTATATGGGCTTTGTGACTTCATCATGGCCAAAATCGCCTTCATTCTTCTGTGTCACAAGGACCCAGACGCCATCATAAAGCAGGCGACACGGCTGACCGCGGTGGGCGATTATATGTCGATTCACTTCGATGCAAGCGCCCGGCCCGAGCACTATCACAAGATACGCGAGGCGCTCGCTGATAATTCCAACGTTACCTTTGCGCGCAAGCGCGTGCGGTGCGGCTGGGGGGAGTGGTCTTTGGTTCAGGCCACCCTGAACGCGGTAGAGGCTGCGTTGGATGCGTTCCCACGTGCTACCCATTTCTACATGGTGTCAGGCGATTGTATGGCGATCAAATCCGCTGAATACACGCATGATTTTCTGGACGCTGCTGATGTCGACTATATCGAGAGCTTTGATTATTTTGAAAGCGATTGGATTAAGACAGGTATGAAGGAAGAGCGGCTGATCTATCGCCACCTCTTCAATGAGCGCACTCAAAAACGCCGCTTCTATGCCAGTTTTCACGCGCAGCAGAAGCTTGGACTAACCCGCCAGATACCCCCAGACATACAGGTCATGATTGGAAGTCAGTGGTGGTGCTTGCGCCGTCGCACAGTCGAGTGGATCATGGATTTTGTGCGTAAACGAAAAGACGTCATGCGCTTTTTCCGCACGACATGGATTCCGGATGAAACGTTTTTCCAGACCTTGGTTCGTCACCTCGTACCAGGGGACGAAATACGTTCGCGCACGCCCACATTTTTGATGTTCACCGATTACGGAATGCCGGTGACATTTTATGACGACCACTATGACCTTCTGCTTAGCCAGGACTTTCTGTTTGCGCGAAAAATTAGTGCGGAGGCGCGTGAGCTGAAACGCCGTTTGGGTGATCTATATGCTGCTCAAGGAGTGTACTTTCAGATTTCGAACGAGGGTCGCAGCCTGTTTAAGTTCCTGACGGGCCGTGGACGCATTGGGCAACGGTTTGCCCCTCGATTCTGGGAAGCGGAAAGCAGCCTTGGGCGCGAACGCGAGCTTTTGATCATCGTGGCCAAGAAATGGCACGTTGGAAAACGCCTTGTACACAAGATCGGCCAAACTACTGATATTCCGGCGGTCGAGTATCTGTTCGACGAAGAAAGTTGCCCCATGCCTAATCTGGGCGGTATTCAGACCCGTCTGTACAAACGGACCCGCCACCGGCGTGCGTTGATGCGGATGTTGTTTGACTACTACGACAAAGACCGGCTTGTGGTTTGTATGGACCCCGACAACCTTGACCTGTTGCAGGACTTCTTCGCCGACCGCTCGACCACGCGGGTGTTGGAGATCGAAAGCGAGTTCTCGGATGACTACTTGTTAGGACATGCCAAACGCGTCGGGCTTGCAGGTGAAAATACTTCGCAAGAATCGATCGATCGATTGCTTCCAACCATCCGATCTGATGTGGCTTATGAGAGCGATCAGATACGGGACGCCGGGTTTGCCGAATACTACCGGATCCGCGAAACAGCGAGCGTTGAGGAAAATACCGTTCCTTTGTCCCGTTTTCTTTCAATTTCCGAAGAAAAAGCCAAAGATATCGCCGAAACACCGCATTTATTTGCCGATTAAGACGCAGCCCACCGACAGGAGGCCCGGAATGCCCTATACCTATGATGACCAAAATATCTTCGCGAAAATCTTGCGCGGAGAAATTCCCAACGACACCGTCTACGAGGACGATTACGCGCTGGCGTTTCGCGATATCCAGCCACAAGCCCCCGTGCATGTTCTGGTCATCCCAAAGGGTCCGTATGTCACCTATGACCACTTTGCGAACGCGGCAACGGACGCCGAGATCGTGGGCTACATGCGTGCCATCGGTAAAGTCTGCACCATGATGGGGGTCGAACCGGGCGAGGCAGGGCAGGGGTTCCGCGCGATCTCAAACGCTGGCACTCACGGCGTGCAAGAGGTCTTTCACCTGCACACCCATATTCTGGGTGGGCGTCCGCTGGGTCGGATGCTGCAACGTGCCGATTGACATCTGTTCTGCCTTGCGAAGCGACGTGTCGCTGGTATCATGGCGCAAATTGAATGAATAAGGTGGCCAACATGACCCACACTCCGCCCGAAACCAAGATTGTTGATGGTTATAAAGTCGCCTGTGACGGCGGCGAAGGTGCCCTTGGCCATCCGCGCGTTTATCTGCAAATTCCAAACGAACATGGTTGGGTCGAATGCCCCTATTGCGACTGCAAATTTGTCCAGAAGGATCATGCGGATAAACTGAGTGACGGACAGGCGGCCTGATCGGCCAGTCCAGGGCATTTACGTGGGCATCTACGGGGCGCTTACTTTGGTGCTTGATTGTCAGGGTCGCGGGCAGACGCTTCGCGGCCTTCGTTGACTGCGCCCACAACAATGGACGCAAATGATAGGGAGAGACCCGATGAGCTTCGGTAAAGGTTGTCATCTGCATTTGGTCGATGGATCGGCCTTTATCTTTCGCGCCTATCACGCATTGCCTCCGCTGACACGAAAGTCCGATGGGTTGCCTATCGGAGCGGTCGCTGGCTTTTGCAACATGCTCTTCAAGTTCATTGGCGACAACAAGGGGGCCGATGCGCCCACCCATGTGGCGGTGATTTTTGACTATTCAGGCAAGAGCTTTCGCAACGATATCTATCCGCTCTACAAGGCCAACCGCCCCCCAGCGCCCGAGGATTTGGTTCCTCAGTTTCCGCTGACCCGCGACGCGACACGTGCTTTCAACATCGCCTGTATTGAACAGGAAGGGTTCGAGGCTGACGACATCATCGCAACCCTTGCAAAGCGCGCCGATCAAGCCGGTGGGCGGGTGACTATCCTGTCTTCAGATAAGGACCTGATGCAGCTTGTGGGCGGTGGGGTCGAGATGCTGGATCCGATGAAAAACAAACGGATCGGCGTTGAAGGTGTCGAAGAGAAGTTTGGCGTTGGACCTGATCGCGTGGTGGATGTGCAGGCACTGGCCGGCGATAGCGTTGACAACGTTCCGGGTGCACCGGGCATCGGCATCAAGACAGCAGCTCTGTTGATCAATGAATACGGCGATCTGGATACGCTTCTGGAGCGCGCTGAGGAAATCAAGCAGCCCAAGCGCCGCCAGACCCTTATCGATAATGTGGATCAGATTCGGACGAGCCGCGAACTGGTGAAGCTTGACGACGCTATGGATATGGACGTCAATTTCGATGACCTTGAACTGCGAGATCCGGTGGCCGACACGCTTCTACCATTCCTTGCGGATATGGAGTTTCGCACGCTGACCAATCGGGTTGCCAGTATGCTTGGCGTGGACAGTCCCGAGATCAAGATCCCTGAAGCCGACACGACCGCCGCCGCGCCTGAGATGCCCGAGATCAACCCAGACGCCTATGAATGGGTAAAGGACGCCGAGGCGCTCGCTGTCTGGATCGATCGCATCAAGGGCCGGGGCTATGTGGCATTCGACACCGAAACCACGGGGCTGGATGAAATGCGAGCCGATCTTGTGGGCATATCTCTGGCCGTCGAGCCGGGCGAGGCCTGCTACATCCCGATCACCCACAAAACCAGCCAGACCGATGATCTGTTCGGAGGCGACGACCTTGCCGAGGGACAGATGTCGCTGGATGACGTGATCGCGATGCTCAAACCTGTTTTGGAGGATCCAGCGATCCTCAAAATCGGCCAAAACATGAAGTATGATGTCAAAATCCTTGCCCGCTATGGCGTGGATATGGCGCCGATAGACGACACTATGCTGATGTCATACGCGCAAAATGCGGGGCTTCATAATCACGGTATGGACGCTCTGTCTGATCGCTATTTGAGCCACACGCCAATCTCGATCAAATCCCTGCTTGGTACCGGCAAATCCGCGATCACATTTGATCGTGTACCGCTTGAAGACGCGGTGAAATACGCAGCCGAAGACGCCGATATCACCTTGCGTTTGTGGCACTATCTAAAGCCACGCTTACACACACAGCATGTGACAAGGGTCTACGAAAGGATGGAACGACCTCTGGTCCCAGTGTTGGCGCAGATGGAACGGACAGGGATCAAGGTTGACCGTGAAGTCCTGTCGCGCATGTCAAACGCCTTTGCGCAAAAGATGGCTGGGTACGAAGCTGAGCTTTATGAGATGGCCGGGCGCGAATTCAATGTACAAAGTCCAGCACAAGTGGGTGAGATCTTGTTTGACCAAATGGAGCTTGAAGGCGGCAAACGCACTAAGTCTGGCCAATGGTCAACACCTGCTGATGTTCTAGCAGACCTTGCCACTGAACATGATTTTGCGGCCCGCGTTCTGGACTACCGCCAACTTCAGAAGCTGAAATCGACCTATACCGATGCGCTGCAAGATCACATCCATCCCGAAACGGGGCGCGTCCACACCTCCTACTCGATTGCAGGCGCCAACACCGGGCGCTTGGCCTCGACCGATCCGAACCTGCAAAACATACCAGTGCGCAGCGAAGAAGGCCGCCGTATTCGCGAGGCATTCATCGCCCCCGAAGGCACCAAGCTGATCAGCTTGGATTACAGCCAGATTGAACTGCGTATTCTGGCGCATGTGGCCGATATTGAAGCGCTAAAACAAGCGTTCCGCGATGGCCAGGACATCCACGCCATGACCGCGTCCGAGATGTTCGACGTGCCCATGGATGAGATGACGCCAGACATTCGCCGCCAAGCCAAAGCTATCAATTTCGGCGTTATCTATGGTATCTCTGGCTTCGGTCTGGCCCGCAACTTGCGTATTCCGCGCAGTGATGCACAGGGATTTATCGACCGCTACTTCGAACGGTTCCCCGGCATCCGAAAATACATGGACGACACGGTCGCCTTCGCAAAAGAGCACAAACGTGTCGAGACCCTGTTCGGTCGCCGTATTCACACGCCCGAGATCGGCGCAAAGGGTCCGCACGCGGGCTTTGCCAAACGCGCGGCCATCAACGCACCCATTCAAGGGACAGCCGCCGATATCATCCGCCGCGCGATGATCCGCATGCCCGAAGCGATCAAGCACCTGCCTGCTAAAATGCTCTTGCAGGTGCATGATGAGTTGATTTTCGAAGTGGATGAAAACGCGATTGAAGAGGTTACACAGGCGGTGCGCAATGTGATGGAAAATGCGGCCGCCCCGGCCGTTAAACTTGACCTGCCGCTTGTCGTAGATGCAGGGACCGGAATGAATTGGGCGGAAGCGCACTAGCACTTTTTCTTGTTCTAGATATTCTGGGGTGAATGCCGAAGGCAGAGGGGCAAAGCCCCTTAGCTGACGGGATCGATGCCACATTCAGCCAATTGCGCATAGAGCGCAGGAAGGCTCTTGTCTGGCTCCGCACGAAACCGTTCACCAGTGGCAAACCCTTCGATCCGGTTTATGCGGAACATGCGAAAATCCTCGCGCAATTCGCACCAGGTCGATACGCACCACCCGTCCCTCCATAACCAAAGGCCAAGGGGGCGCACCGTCCTGACACTCTGCCGTCCTTCTTCGTCTGCGTAGGTCATCGTCAGTCGCAATCGGGCATCAATTGCGGCCTCGATTTGATCGATGAACTGTCGGTCCCGTTGGGATGGCATCAAGCTGGTGCCCGCATGGATTTCAACGCGGCCCACTTGCGCTTCAAGTTGGTCGGGTAACACAGCCTTGATCTTTTCAACGGCCTCTGTGGCAGCGCGCGCCATAGACGCGCCGCCCATGCGTTGGATCAGGCGCGTGCCGGCAATCACCGCCATGACTTCGTCGCGGGTGAACATAAGCGGTGGAATGTCATAGCCCGCGCGCATGATGTAGCCGACCCCGGCCTCCCCATCGATGGGCACACCAGATCCGATTAAATCCGCGATGTCGCGATAGATTGTACGCTCGCTGACTTCCAGCGTCTCGGCCAGATCACGAGCTCTGGTCAGCCGACCGCCTCTAAGATGTTGAACGATCTGAAAAAGGCGGTCGGCGCGTCGCATGTCTTATCCTTTGGGCTCGAACAGACCTAACGTATTGCCATCTGGATCAGTTGCAAAGACGAAGCGGCCCGGGGGAATTTCGACAGGCTCTGTGATCACTTTTCCGCCCGCGTTTTCCCAGCGTTTGGCCGCATCTTCAAGCTTGATATCAATCGCAATATGAACGCGGGGACCGCGCCCGTCTTCGGCAACATCGCCTTCATAAAGGTTGCCGCCGACCGTATCCATCCGGCCACCAAGAAGCGCCATAGGCTCCGGTCCAGATGTGGTGTCGACCTCCATCGACCAATCAAATGCAGCGTTGTAGAACGCGGTGGCTTTGCGAATGTCTGAAACTGGTATTTCGGCCCAGACGACAATGGGTTGCGTGGTCATGATGGTCTCCTATTAAAGTTGATGGCACCTGTGTCGCACACCCCTCCTGACAGCATCATGTCAGGAGCATTTAACAATGCGCATAAACCCGCACTGTCGCCGCCGCCAGAAGTCGCTCGCTTGACCGAAAACTCAGGTGCTGTAGGGTTTTACTTAGTTCGTCAGGGGGACCAAACATGTACCGATCCATCGCACCGTTCGCGATCATGGTGTCAATTGCCCTGTCCGGATGCCAATCAACCGGAAACTCCGAGACGTCGCGCGGAAGTGCCACGTTTTGTGACCGACTGATCCGTTGGACACCGATTGAAGGCGAGGATGGCGCAGAGCGTGCAGTCACCCAGGCCGAAGTCTGTGCGAAACCCGCGGGCGACGGCGTATGGATTAAAGTTTCTCAGGTCCATTCAAAGCGTCGGGGCAGAGCCTACTGGCTACTGCTACCTGCGAATGATGCTCACTTGGCGGTCACGACAGCTGGTCAAAAACCCAGCTTGTCGGGTTGGGTGCTGCAAGCTCGGCCGTTTTCATGGGCTCATGAAATTGTCGCGGTCCGAACAGGTTCTGCGGCCAGTGAGAAGCCTAGCGGAGGAGGCACGCTGGTTGGGACAGCCTGTCCGCGCAAGGCCGTCGGAAAGTCGCCAGAGCAACGCTACTGTATTGCGACACGTTAGCCAGCACCGCGTGGGCTTAGAAGACGTGACATGACGTTCTCCGACGTGATTTTGCCAACAGGTTGACCGCCGTCGATCACAAGCAGTTCAGTATGACCCTGAAGGGCTTTCATGACGATCGCCACACGGTCTTCAACATCAACGGTTTCGTTTGCGGTCGAGGGGCCTTCGGACATCACATCGCGTGCGGTTAGAACGCCCAGAGGGTTTATATGAGCCACAAAATCGGCCACGTAATCGTCTGCTGGGGATGTGAAAATATCGCGCGGGGTGCCGCATTGAACGATACGCCCCCCTTCCATGATCGCAATCCGATCACCCAGTTTGAACGCCTCGTCCAGATCGTGGCTCACGAAGATAATTGTCCGCTTCAGTTCGCTCTGGAGTTCGATCAACTCGTCTTGCAAGCGTGCACGGATCAGCGGGTCGAGGGCCGAGAAAGGCTCGTCCATCAAAAGGATCGGCGCTTTGGTGGCAAAGGCGCGGGCAAGGCCAACGCGTTGCTGCATGCCGCCGGACAATTCACCCACCTTACGCTCCGCCCATTCGCTTAGATTGACAAGCTCAAGTTGCTCGTCCACGCGGGCTTTGTGTTCGGCCTTATTCATGCCTGCCAGCTCAAGCCCCAATCCCACATTCTCGCGCACTGTGCGCCATGGTAAGAGGCCAAATTGCTGGAACACCATTGCAACGTGGTTCTGGCGAATGCGGCGAAGGGTGGCGGCGTCGGCGTTGGTAACATCGACCAACCCGTTCCCATCATTCACCCGCACACAGCCACGCACCACTGGGTTTAGCGCATTCACGCCGCGCAGGAGTGTGGATTTACCGGACCCGGACAGACCCATCAGCACTAGAATTTCGCCTTCAGCGACAGAAAGCGAGCAATTGTGGACGCCCAAGACCTGCTCGGTCTCATCCTTGACGGTGGACCGGTCTTTACCAGCGTCCATCGCGGGCAGGGCGGATTTCGGTTTGTCTCCAAACACGATCGAGACATTGTCAAATTCAACGGCGGTCATAATCAGCTCTCCACACGTAGCATTCGGTCAAGGGCGATGGCGACGGCCACGATGACAAGCCCGCTTTCGAACCCGAGCGAAGCATTCACCGTGTTCAGCGCGCGCACCACCGGAACACCAAGACCATCTGCGCCAACAAGTGCCGCGATGACAACCATTGACAGCGATAGCATGATGGTCTGGTTAAGGCCCGTCATGATCTGCGGGAAAGCCGAAGGCAGTTCGATCTTCCACAGGGTCTGCATTCTGGTCGCGCCGAAGGCCTCGCCTGCCTCGGTCAAAGCCTTGGGTACTTGGCTAACCCCTAGCTGTGTTAATCGGATTGGGGCGGGGATCACGAAGATGAAGGTCGCCACAAGGCCGGGCACCATACCGATGCCAAACAATACGATCATCGGGATCAGGTAGACGAATGTAGGGATCGTTTGCATCATATCCAGTATGGGCAAAATCGCTTTGAAAAATCTGGGTTTATGGGCCGCATAGATGCCAATTGGAACACCAACGCCCATACAGAAGATCACCGAGAAACAGATCAAGGTCAGGCTTTCGGTCGTTTCCTCCCAATATCCTTGGTTCAGCACATAAAGAAAGCACAGGACTACGACGGTGACCCGTCCCCAGCTGCGTTGAATATACCAAGTCAACGCTGCAAGAAGGGCGACAATCAACAGGGCTGGCGGTGCCTGAAGCAGCCAAAGAAACCCATCAATACCATCGCTTAGAACGTCATCAATGAAGTCAAAGAATGGACCGAACGCGTCGGTCAACCAGTCGAATCCATCAGAGATGGTCTTGCCGACCGGAATTTTCGTGTCAGTGAGCCACGTCATGGAAATCCTCGGGTATTGCAGGCAACAGAAAACGCGCGAAGCTGGTGCTCCGCGCGTTTTGATAGGTCGGGCAGTTTACATGCCCAGCGAGGATTTGACGGCTGCCACAGCGTCACCACCGTCTTTGGTTGTTACGCCGTCGAGCCATGCCATATAGGCGTCCGGGTTGGCGGCAAGCCAAGCCTTGGCAGCGTCGGTCGGGTCTTGGCCATCATTCAAGATTGCGCCCATGATCTCGTTCTCCATCGCAAGCGAGAAGGCGAGGTTTTGCAGAAGTTTACCGGTGTTAGGGCACTCGGTGACATAGCCTGCGCGGGTGTTCGTATCGACCACTGCACCACCAAGGTTCGGGCCGAAGAAGTCGTCGCCCCCGGTCAGATAGGACATTTCGAAATTGGCGTTCATCGGGTGGGGTTCCCAACCAAGGAACACGATCGGCTCGCCTTTCTTGTTAGCGCGGGCGACCTGCGCCAGCATGCCTTGTTCCGAGCTTTCCGCCACTTCGAAACCCTCAAGTCCGAAAGACTTTCCGTCGATCATCGATTGGATCAGGCGGTTGCCGTCATTGCCCGGCTCGATGCCGTAAATCTTGCCTTCCAGCGCGTCTTTATGGGTGGCGATGTCAGCGAAATCTTTGATGCCCAGATCAGCGGCGGCTTTGTTCACGGCAAGCGTGTACTTCGCGCCTTCCAGATTGGTGCGCACAGTGTCCACAGTGCCCGCTTCGCGATAGGGGGCAATGTCGGCCTCCATCGTGGGCATCCAGTTGCCAAGGAAGACGTCAATATCGCCTTCTGCCATCGAGGTGTAAGTCACCGGCACAGACAGGACTTTGATGTCAGTCTCATAGCCCAGTGCGTCCAACACGACCGTTGTGGCGGCTGTTGTTGCAGTGATGTCTGTCCAGCCCACATCCGAGAAGGTGATCTTGTCGCAATGACCATCCGCGAAGGACGTTGTGGCGACGGCTGACAAAGCAAGTGCAGAAAGGGTTGTTCTAAGATTCATGTGTTCGCTCCCTGTTGTTTGGCGCGGTTCAACTTAGCGACAGCCCGGGATGCCCCGGACGGTTCGCCCAAACCCTAACGCAGCCTGCGCAGGGTTGGAACCGGCTTTGATTATGCTATGACGCTGCTTTTTATTGATTGACGAGTCAATTAAAAAAACGCAACGGTGTAGAAATCTCGACCAAGGAGGTGAGCGTTTTGCCAAAACTAGGAATGGAACCGATCCGAAAAGGGGCGTTGGTTCAAGCAACGATCCACGAGATTGGGCGTGCCGGCAGCCTTGACGTCACAGTTACGCAGATCGCCAAACGTGCGGGTGTTTCCAGCGCGCTTGCGCATCACTATTTCGGCGGGAAAGATCAGATATTTCTAGCGGCGATGCGCCACATTCTAACGGTTTACAGCGCTCAGGTGCGTGCCGCAGTCCTGCGCGCGAAATCGCCACGCGAGCGGATTGAAGCCATTATCCACGCCAACTTCGAAGCGGGTAACTTCCGACCTGAAGTCGTAAGCGCCTGGTTGAATTTTTATGTTTTGTCTCAAAGCAATGAAGGTGCCAGTCGGCTATTACGGGTTTATCAACACCGGTTGCACTCTAATCTCGTATTCGACCTTCGCCCGCTTATTGGGAACGAGTCGCATGACGTGGCAGATTCCATCGCGTCGATGATTGACGGGTTCTACATTCGCCACGCTCTGCGTGAAGAGACACCGTCGGGTAAGCACGCATGTGAACGAGTTCTGGAATGCCTTGATATGTTTCTGGAGAAATACTCATGACCAAACCCAATATCCTAATCATCATGGTGGACCAACTGAATGGAACTTTGTTTCCGGACGGGCCCGCGGATTGGTTGCATGCGCCCAATTTGAAAAAACTGGCGGAACGGTCTGTGCGATTCGCCAATAGCTATACGGCCAGCCCGCTTTGCGCGCCGGGTCGTGCCAGTTTTATGTCCGGCCTGCTTCCACGCCGCACGAAGGTTTACGATAATGCGGCCGAGTTCGCCTCGGACATCCCGACATATGCCCACCATCTGCGCCGCGCGGGCTATCAGACCGCGCTGTCGGGCAAGATGCACTTTGTTGGCCCCGATCAGATGCACGGGTTCGAAGAACGTCTGACCACCGATATTTACCCCGCCGATTTCGGCTGGACGCCTGATTATCGCAAACCGGGCGAACGGATCGAATGGTGGTATCACAACATGGGGTCCGTGACCGGTGCTGGCGTGGCAGAGATTTCAAATCAGATGGAGTATGACGACGAGGTTGCCTACAATGCCTGCGCCAAACTTTATGATCTGGCACGGGGCCATGATGAGCGCCCTTGGTGTTTGACGGCCAGTTTCACACATCCACATGACCCTTATGTCGCGCGCCGCAAATACTGGGATCTCTACGAGGATTGCGAGCATCTGTTGCCTGACGTGCCGGCGATGGAATACGATGACCACGACCCCCACGCGCAGCGGATATTCGACGCCAATGACTGGCGTAATTTCGACATCACCGAAGAGGATATCCGCAAGTCTCGTCGCGCATACTTCGCCAATATTTCCTATCTGGACGATAAGGTAGGCGAGATGCTGGATGTCATGGAACGCACCCGGCAAGAGGCGATCATCATGTTCGTCTCGGATCATGGCGACATGCTGGGCGAGCGCGGCTTGTGGTTCAAGATGAACTTCTACGAAGGGTCGGCGCGTGTGCCTTTGATGATCTCCGCTCCGGGGTTCGAGCCTGGGTTGATCGAAGCACCCGTGTCCACGTTGGATGTGACCCCAACACTGGCTGATCTGGCCGGGATTTCGCTGGATGAGGTGAAGCCGTGGGTTGATGGCGAAAGTCTGGTTCCCTTGGCCAGAGGACGGGAACGGACAAGCCCGGTCGCCATTGAATACGCCGCAGAGGCCTCCTATGCGCCACTTGTTTCTTTACGATATGGCAAGTGGAAGTATAATCGGTGTGCGCTGGATCCCGATCAGCTGTTTGATCTTGAAGCGGACCCGCACGAGTCGACCAACCTCGCAGAAGATCCTGCACATCAAGGGACGCTCACCAGCCTGCGCGCGAAATCGGAAGCCCGCTGGGATCTTGCCGCCTACGACGCCGAGGTACGCGAAAGCCAGGCGCGCCGGTGGGTCGTGTATGAGGCATTGCGCAACGGGGCATATTTCCCGTGGGATTATCAGCCGCTGCAAAAGGCGTCTGAGCGCTACATGCGCAACCACATGAATTTGGACAATCTTGAAGAAGGACAGCGCTTCCCGCGTGGGGAGTAGCGCCAAGGAAATCGGAACGAACATGCAAGCGGAATACGTCATAGTAGGAGCAGGCAGCGCTGGATGTGCGATTGCCTATAGGTTGGCAGAGGCCGGTAAACGGGTTTTGGTCGTCGAGCATGGTGGCACCGACGCAGGTCCTTTCATTCAGATGCCAGCGGCGCTGAGCTATCCCATGAATATGTCGATGTATGACTGGGGGTTCATGACCGAGCCGGAACCCCATTTGGGCGGACGGACATTGGTGACGCCACGTGGCAAGGTTATTGGTGGCTCTAGTTCGATCAACGGGATGGTCTATGTGCGTGGTCACGCCAAGGACTTCGACCATTGGGCAGAGCAAGGCGCGGATGGCTGGTCTTTCGCTGATGTGTTGCCCTATTTCAAACGGCAAGAAAATTGGCATGACGGCGGGCATGGCGGCGATGCGAACTGGCGGGGCAAGGATGGCCCATTGCACGTCACGCGCGGCCCGCGTGAGAACCCGTTGTTTCATGCGTTTGTCGAAGCGGGTCGCCAGGCAGGCTATCCCGTAACCGGCGATTACAATGGGCACCAACAAGAAGGCTTCGGCCCGATGGAGCAGACCGTTTGGCAGGGGCGCCGCTGGTCGGCCGCGAATGCCTATCTTCGTCCGGCGCTCAAACGCGAAAACTGTGAACTTGTTCGCGCGTTTGTACGCAAGATCGTGATCGAAGACGGGCGCGCCGTCGGGGTCGAGTTGGATCGCGGTGGTAAGATTGAAGTGATCCGCGCCGAGGCCGAAGTGATCATCGCAGCGAGCTCGATCAATTCGCCAAAGCTCTTGATGTTGTCAGGCATCGGCCCGGCGGCTCATTTGGCTGAACATGGTATTGATGTTGTCGCTGATCGCGCGGGCGTCGGGCAAAACCTACAAGACCATCTAGAGGTCTATATGCAGTACGCGTCCAAGCAGCCAATAACACTGTTTCGGTACTGGAATCTGTTCTGGAAGGGTGTGCTGGGCGCACAATGGCTGTTCACCAAAAAAGGTCTTGGCGCGTCCAACCAGTTTGAAAGTGCGGCATTCATTCGGTCGAAGGCTGGCGTTGAGTACCCAGACATCCAGTATCACTTCTTGCCCATGGCCGTGCGCTATGACGGGCAGGCCGCAGCAGAGGGTCACGGTTTCCAAGCGCATACCGGCCCGATGCGATCCCCGTCGCGTGGCGCGATTACACTTAAGTCTGCGGACCCGAACGACGCCCCGCGCATCTTTTTCAACTACATGTCGACCGATCAGGACTGGGAGGACTTCCGCACCTGTGTTCGCCTAACCCGAGAGATCTTTGCCCAAGAAGCGTTCGAGCCCTATGTGAAGCACGAGATTCAACCAGGCAACGCTTTGCAAACAGATGACGAGATCGACAGTTTCATCCGCGAACATGCGGAAAGCGCCTATCATCCTTGTGGCACATGCCGGATCGGCCGCGCGGATGACCCGATGGCAGTGGTCGATCCAGAGATGCGCGTCATCGGCGTCGAAGGTCTGCGTGTCGCTGACAGTTCGGTCTTTCCTCGGATCACCAATGGAAACCTTAATGGTCCGTCGATTATGGTCGGCGAAAAAGCCTCGGATCATATCTTGGGGCGCAGGTTGCCAGCGGCAAATGATGAGCCATGGGTTAACCCGGATTGGAAAAACTCACAGCGTTAGCGCAATAGTTTGATCAACGTCAAAGCGAGGGCGCGCGCGCGCATGCACACTGCCCTCGGACCAGAAAACAGGAGAACCCGCGAATGTCACATACCCCTCACGAGTTGCATGAAGAATTTCCAGAGCTGGCCGAAAAATTGACCGAACTAAAGCAATCAGACGCGCATTTTTCGAAACTCGCGGATGAGTATCACGAGCTTAACCGTGCGGTGCACCGGGCAGAGACGAATGTCGAACCGACCGACCAGTTCAATGAGGAAGAGATGCGCAAAAAGCGTGCCGCGTTGAAAGACGAGATTTATCGGATGCTGACGGCGGGGTAGTTGATGTCCTGACAAACGCGCCGAATGTCGGTCAACATTCTAGGTACTAGCCGTGATGGCTTAATACAGCGCTTCCACCCACTCATGCATCGTGGCCAGTGCATCCTTGCGCCAGATCGTTGTGTGGCCAGCATCCGGATAGGTAATCAGCTTCTTGTTGGGGCTTGGGGAAAGACGGTAAAGTTTTTTACCCATCGAAACTGGGACTTTCCTGTCCTTTCCGCCATGCATGATAAGCAGCGGGACAGTTGAGTGTTTAATGGTGCGCTTTGATGGCCATAGGTCCGTTCGGCCTAAGAAAAGCGGAAGCATGGCTGGTTTTTTACTTGCCACAAGGTCCACCAAAGATGTGTAGGGAGCCTGAAGAATGATGCCAAGCGGGGGGCGATTCCTGCCTACGGCATGTGTGGCAATCTCAAGTGCAATACCTGTTCCCAGACTCTCACCCCAGATGATTGTCGGACCGTTTCCCACCAACGCTGGCATCTGTTTGTATAGCTGGTTGGCAAGGTTCTGGATGTGTTGTCGGCTTGGAACCCCTTTGCTGCCATTCATTCCAGGGTAGGCCATTGCGACCAAACCGTACCCACGATCAAGGAACCAAGGGAATTTGTTGCGCCGCAGGCCCAGATTGCCGCCAGATCCGGGAAGGTAGAAGATCGTCGGCTTGCCGGGTTTGGGTTTGCTGACCCAAAGCACAAGCCCACGAAAATCCGCCTCCCAAAGGCGGTTGTCAACGCTTTTGGGGTCAGCCCTTGCCGGGTCGAATTGATAAAAAACCCGCTGCTCCAGCAGCGTTTTGGCGGACTGGGCCCGCGCCGGCTGATCAAAAAAACAAAAGGTCGCCACGATCGCCAGCAGCGCAGAAAACAATAACTTCTTCATCTTTTTATCTCGTATGGCAGTGTTCCCCGTGAATATGGGTCTACCTGCAACTTGCGTTCAAGGGGAGGAACCGAGCGTTGGTGACAGTGCTGCCGTTCACAGATGCGACATGACACGCCGATAGGTTCGAAAGAAGCATCATTTGAGACGTCCAGATCATCTGCATAGACCAGTGCGCCAGCGTGTTTCACCTCGCATCCAAGACCGATGGCATAACGCCGAACAGGGGCGTCAAAGCTACCCCCGGATTTAGACACATTCCGCGCCAAGCAAAAGTAGCGAACGCCGTCGGGGGTTTGCGCCAGTTGACGAAGGAATCGGCCTGGTGTTTCAAAGGCTTGGTGAACATTCCACAGCGGACAAGCGCCACCGAACCTAGCGAACTGAAGCCGCGTTGCCGAGTGGCGTTTGGTGATGGTTCCCGCTTGGTCCACACGCACGAAAAAGAACGGGATGCCCTTCGCGCCTGGACGCTGCAACGTGGACAATCTGTGGGCGACCTGTTCGATCGAAGCGCCAAACCGATCCGCGAGCCGTTCAAGGTCGTGGCGCGTCTCGTCCGCAGCGGCAAGAAACGGCTGATACGGTAAAAGAGCGGCCCCGGCGAAGTAATTTGCAAGCCCCAACTTTGCGATGGCGCGGGCTTCTTCTGTCTGAAACCGGGCGAAATCGAGTGTGGCTTCCAGCAGAGCATCTTGGGTCAGCATTGCCACTTGCATCAGCAGCTGAAATTCCTGCGTCGCGCGCGGTGGTCGGGTCGACAGGCGCAGAACGCGATTGTCCGGATCATAGCTGCGCATTGCCTCCTGATCGAGGCGTTCAAGGGTGATACCGCGGTCGCTCAAGGTATTTTCGGCCATCGCAGCAGGGGGCAGTCCTCGGTTGTTCCCGGTGTTTGCAAAATGTTCGGCAGCGCGATCGACCGCGTCGATGTAATTGTCGCAATAGTGAAAGAAATCCCGCACTTCATCCCACGGGCTAGCCTTAGTGCGGCTGTCTTCGGCGCCAAGGCTTTCGTCGAGCGAGGCAAGCCGCTCGTGCCCCAGCCGATAGGCGCGGTGAAGTTCTAACAAAGCGTGGGCCAATGCCGGGGCATTTGACGCCGCGAGCCGTAGATCCGCCAATGGTGGCACGTCCGAGAATACGGGATCTGCGAAGGCCTCACGCATGTCACTGACCAACCGCTCTGCGTCGCCGGTTGATAGCTCGGCGACGTCGAACCCGAACTCCTGTGCCAGTGCCAACACCACCCCGGTCGAGACAGGTCGGTTGTTGTTCTCCATTTGGTTCAGATACGGCAGGCTGACGCTGAGTTTTTCTGCGAAGGCCTTTTGCGTAAGGCCCAGCCGTGTGCGAATTTCGCGAAGTTTCACGCCTGCGTAAAGTTTTTGCATCGCCATGGAGGTGCGCTCCTTCGGTTATTTGCAGAGTTTGCTAGGCTATTTGTCTAGCATTTGCAAATATTTCCGGTCAAAGCCCCATACGCTTTTCGCGTAAGATAACCAGGCTGATCGCGACGACCGCCAGTATCGACGAAGCCAACATAAGCAGCAAAAGGGGCATGGCGGTCGAATCTTCGACCAGCAACCAGCCAGCGATAGCAGATAATGCCGCACCCCCGCCGATGTTGAGCGCGCCGCCCAAGCCTGATGCGCTCCCTGCCAGTTCGGGTCTAACGCTCATCATGCCCGCATTGGCGTTGGGCAACGTCATTCCATTGCCAAATCCGACCCAAGTCATGAAGCCGAAAAAGATGTACTCGGATCCCAGTCCAAGCAGGAAAAGCACAAGAGAGGTTAACAGACCTATTGCTGTGATGACGGCCCCCCATGCCACCATCTTGGTCGTGCCGACCCGCACCGAATAGCGACCCGAAACATAGTTTCCGACCAAGTAACCTGCCGCTGGGGCGCCGAAGAAAAAGCCCAGCCGAGCCGGCGACATGCCGTAGATTTCGCTTCCGACGAAGGGCGCGCCGCCTAGATAGGCAAAGAAGGCCCCAGACGTCAGGGCCGCCGACGCGCAATAGCCCCAGAAGCGCGGTGATTTCAAAAGCGATGGATAGGCGCGGAACTGTGCCGTAAACCCGCCGGGGCGAGGGGTGATCGTCTCGCCCAGATCCCGCCAAGTCAGGGCCATCGCAGCGACACCTGCCAAGGCTTGAATCCAGAAGTTGGCCCTCCAGCCAAAGGCCTGATCCAACAACCCTCCGATCGAGGGGCCGAGCATGGGAACGATCGACATGCCCATGGTGACATAACCGATCAGCGATGCCGCTTGTGGACCGGGCACCATATCGCGGATGGCGGCCCGAGATAGCACCACGCCCACGACGACCGTCGCCTGCATCATGCGAAAGGCCAAAAATGTTTGGATCGTCGGTGCATAGATGCACCCTAGTGTGGCAAGGATATAAAGACCGAAGCCCGCAAGTATCACCGGCCTGCGCCCAAAGCGGTCTGAGATCGGGCCGACTATCACTTGCATGATTGCGTTCATGCCCAGATAAAGAGCCACCGATAGCTGAACGACGCGATAATCAGTGTCGAAATAGCGGGCCATGCCAGGTAGGGAAGGCAGAAACACGTTCATCGACAGCGTTGCCGCCGCTGCCACAAATGTCAGCGTGAACACGTGTGGTGGTGTCGAGGCGTCTAGAAAACGTGATGCGGTCTGAGAGGGCATGTGACATGGCTATGCCTGTGACTTCGAACTGTCCATGCTACCTATGGATTATTTGCAAATATTCAGTTTGCATTTTCTGCATTGCATTAAGTTTGCAAATTCGCCCAATTTTCCTTTCGATCTTTGGGTTTGATCGTTAGTTTGCACCGAAATCAAGGAGTGCCGCCGATGAAAGATATTCTTCAGGAACTTGAGAGTCGCCGCCAGACCGCTCGTTTGGGTGGTGGTCAACGAAGGATCGACAGCCAACACAAAAAGGGCAAACTGACCGCGCGCGAGCGGGTTGATTTGTTGCTGGACGAGGGCTCGTTCGAAGAGTTTGACATGTTCAAGGCGCATCGCTGTACTGAGTTCGGGATGCAAGCAGACAAGCCTGCAGGTGATGGTGTTGTGGTTGGTTGGGGAACGATCAACGGACGCTTGGTCTATGTCTTCAGTCAGGATTTCACCGTGTTCGGCGGCTCGTTGTCTGAAACGCACGCGGAAAAGATTTGCAAGATCATGGATATGGCGATGCAGAACGGCGCGCCGGTGATCGGCATCAACGATTCTGGCGGTGCGCGTATTCAAGAAGGTGTGGCGTCGCTTGCGGGTTATGCCGAGGTGTTCCAGCGCAATATCATGGCGTCGGGTGTGGTGCCTCAGATTTCGGTAATTATGGGGCCGTGCGCGGGCGGCGCAGTGTATTCCCCGGCGATGACCGACTTCATCTTTATGGTGAAGGACAGTTCTTACATGTTTGTGACGGGCCCGGATGTGGTGAAAACCGTCACCAATGAGGTCGTGACAGCTGAAGAGTTGGGCGGTGCGTCGACACACACCAAGAAATCCTCGGTCGCGGATGGCGCGTTTGAAAACGATGTTGAGGCGCTGGCAGAAGTGCGCCGTTTGGTCGATTTCCTGCCCCTCAACAATCGCGACAAAGCACCGGTTCGCCCCTTCTTTGATGATCCGGGTCGGATCGATGAAAGCCTTGATACGTTGGTGCCCGAGAATGCAAACGCGCCTTACGACATGAAGGAATTGATCGTAAAGCTCGCGGATGAAGGCGATTTTTACGAGATTCAGGAAGACTATGCCAAGAACATCATCACTGGGTTTGTTCGGCTAGAAGGGCGGACGGTTGGGGTGGTGGCCAACCAACCAATGGTGCTGGCTGGTTGTCTGGACATTGATAGCTCGCGTAAGGCCGCGCGCTTTGTGCGCTTCTGTGACGCGTTTGAAATTCCGATCCTGACCTTGGTTGATGTTCCGGGCTTCTTGCCGGGGACCAGTCAGGAATACGGGGGTGTAATCAAGCATGGGGCGAAGCTTCTTTTTGCCTATGGCGAGGCGACCGTTCCCAAGGTCACATTGATCACGCGTAAAGCCTATGGCGGCGCTTACGACGTTATGGCGTCCAAGCATTTGCGTGGGGATTTCAACTACGCTTGGCCCACGGCCGAGATCGCGGTGATGGGGGCCAAAGGCGCGACTGAGATTCTGTACCGCTCAGAGCTGGATGATGCCGAAAAGATCGCGCAGCGCACGCAGGACTATGAAGACCGTTTCGCCAATCCGTTCGTTGCGGCAGAGCGCGGTTTCATTGACGAGGTGATCCAGCCGCATTCTTCGCGCAAGCGCATCAGCCGGGCCTTTGCATCCCTTCGCAACAAGAAGCTGCAAAACCCGTGGAAAAAACACGACAATATTCCGCTGTAAGTATGGGTCATATGGCGGGATATAAAGGCCGTTCAGGCCTGACTGGGGTGGCGGCACTGTCCGCCACCCTGGCCCTGCCATTGTCACTCGCGGCCTATGCTGCGGACGATGTGTTTGAACCGGGGACGAAAGTAACAATGCCTTCGGGTCAGGACGTAACGTTTCTGGATGTGATCAAGGGGGTCGACAGTGCACAAGGGTCGGCGCTGAGATATCGATTTGTCGCACCGGGTATCGCACGCGATACGGGTGAGGTGGGCTTTGCCGAGGCCGAGGAAGACATGGCCATGCTGTGTCAGGATCATATCTTACCCTATCTGCTGGAGCAGGATGTCGAGATGCCCGAGCAAATCATAATTGTCATGTCAGATCGCCCGGTCGAGTTTGGTGTGACGAACCCTGACGCGACACAATTTTTCGAGGCCTATCGCCCCGAAGGCAACACCTGCATTTGGGAGGGGTTCTGATGGCCTTACCGTATATGACGAAGCATAAGGGATTTCCCGGCCGTTTGCCGGGGACCGACTTTCAATTCACCATCCGCCGTCCGAACAAAACTGGTGCAACACTGTTGGCCGCCCGCGAGCGCTATGCGGATCGAAAACCGGCTGATCGGCGTGCGGATACGGGGTTTATGGCCGCCCTTTGGGAGTATTTCGGCGATCAACCCTTTGAACGCGGCAATCTTGATGCAGGCCGCCTGTCTTGGTTGTTCGGGCGCGAAGTCGTTGCCGCCGAAGACCCTTTTGATGCCGAAAGCTATGAGGCAATGCTGGTGATTGACGTCGCCCGTGCCGCCGCAGCGTTTCCGGATGTGTTTGAGGGGTGATCGGCATGAATTCGCCCGTTGATAGAGCGAACCGGCAGAATCCAGCCCAAACAAGGGGGGCGCCATTTCTGCGTGCTTGTAACGCCGGCGATCCGTGCCAATCTCTTAATCAAGCGGAAAGCAAATCCCCGTTTTCCGCTATGGTTTGTCGAAACCATTACCCTTCCCCTTCTTCAGCCCGGTTCTATGCGCAAGCATCTGGACCGGGCCTCTTTTTGCCGATGACTGCAACACGCAGGGCACATCGCTCGAATTTGCACTTCCGAAACCAAGTGTTTCAGGGCAGACTGGTTGGCAATAATAATACAACCAGAGGCAATCAACGATGCAGATCAGCAAAATCACTGCGGGGGTTTTCGCCCTTAGCGTGCTGGCCGGGTGCCAGTGGAACGACCTTCAACGCGCCGGAGTGGGCGCTGCTACCGGCGCAGTCGTTGCGCAAGCGGCAAGCGGCAACCTACTTACCGGTGCCGTCATTGGCGCGGGCGCAGGCGCGCTGTGCGATGACGTTGGCGTCAAGCTTTGTAACTGAACAATCCGCCGCAACCTGCGGCTCAAAACAAGACATTCAACCCGCCAGGCGCGTGCCGGGCGGGTTTTTCTTTGATAACGCGTGGGGCGGTCTGTGCCGACATACGCAGATGAATGAAAGGGACAGGTCATGTTCAAAAAGATCCTGATTGCGAACCGGGGCGAGATCGCCTGCCGTGTGATCAAAACCGCCCGTAAGATGGGCATCCAGACCGTCGCAATCTATTCGGATGCGGATAAGAATGCGTTGCATGTCAAAATGGCCGACGAAGCGATTCACATTGGCCCTCCGCCGGCCAACCAGTCTTACATTGTTATCGAAAATGTAATGAAGGCCATCAAAGAAACAGGTGCCGAGGCTGTTCATCCGGGATATGGATTTCTGTCTGAAAATTCCAAATTTGCTGAAGCATTGGCCGCGGAAGGTGTTGCTTTCATCGGACCGCCTGTTGGCGCGATCGAGGCGATGGGCGACAAGATCACCTCGAAGAAGATCGCTCAGGAGGCGGATGTGTCGACGGTTCCGGGCTATATGGGCCTGATCGAGGACGCGGACGATGCGGTGAAGATATCGAACAAAGTCGGCTATCCGGTGATGATCAAAGCCTCTGCCGGCGGCGGCGGCAAAGGCATGCGCATCGCGTGGAATGATGACGAAGCTCGCGAGGGTTTCCAATCCTCTAAGAACGAGGCTGCGTCGAGCTTTGGCGACGATCGTATTTTTATCGAAAAGTTCGTAACCCAGCCGCGCCACATCGAGATTCAGGTTCTTTGCGACACTCATGGCAATGGTATCTACTTGGGAGAGCGCGAGTGCTCGATCCAACGCCGTAACCAGAAAGTTGTCGAAGAAGCGCCGTCGCCATTCCTTGATGAAGAGACCCGTAAGGCAATGGGCGAACAGGCCGTGGCGCTTGCACAGGCCGTGGACTATGCGTCTGCCGGGACCGTGGAATTTATCGTGGATGGGGATAAGAACTTCTATTTCCTTGAGATGAACACGCGCCTTCAGGTGGAACATCCGGTGACAGAATTGATCACCGGCGTCGATTTGGTCGAACAGATGATCCGCGTTGCAGCGGGCGAAAAACTGTCCATGAAGCAAAAGGACGTGAAGCTAACGGGCTGGGCGATTGAGAACCGGTTATACGCCGAAGATCCTTATCGAAACTTTCTGCCGTCCATTGGCCGCCTGACACGTTATCGGCCACCTGCGGAAATTGCCTCGGGTCCATTGCTTGAGAATGATAAGTGGCAAGGTGATGCGCCCAAAGGCGCTGCGGCCGTCCGCAACGATACCGGAGTGTTCGAGGGCGGTGAGATCTCGATGTATTACGACCCGATGATCGCCAAGCTTTGCACATGGGCGCCAACCCGCGACAAAGCCATTGAGGCGATGCGCGTGGCACTGGACAGTTTCGAGGTTGAAGGTATCGGGCATAACCTTCCGTTTTTGTCCGCCGTGATGGATCATTCGATCTTCATCAAGGGTAACATGACCACGGCTTTCATCGCCGAGGAATACCCGGACGGATTTGAAGGCGTCACCCTGGGGGAGGATGACTTGCGGCGGATCGCTGCCTCGGCTGCTGCGATGTACCGTGTCGCGGAAATCCGGCGTGCGCGTATCTCGGGCCGGATGGATAATCACGAGCGGAAAGTGGGAAAGCACTGGGTTGTTTCCCTGCAAGGCGTTGAGTTCGCTGTAAAAATAAAAGCGGACAAGAAGGGTTCGACGATCAAGTTCGAAGACGGCACGAAACTTAGGGTCAGTTCCGACTGGACACCGGGTGACAGCCTTGCGCGACTGAATGTTGGCGACGACCCGTTAGTATTGAAGGTCGATAAGATCACATCCGGGTTCCGTATGCGCACCCGTGGGGCAGATTTGAAAGTGCAGGTTCGCACGCCTCGTCAAGCTGAACTTGCACGCCTGATGCCCGAAAAACTGCCACCTGATACGTCCAAAATGCTCTTGTGCCCCATGCCCGGCCTGATGGTGAAGGTCGACGTGGAGGTAGGTCAAGAAGTGCAAGAGGGTCAGGCGCTTTGCACAATTGAAGCAATGAAGATGGAAAACATCCTGCGCGCCGAAAAGAAAGGTGTTGTCGCCAGCGTCAATGCAGGGGCAGGTGATAGCTTGGCTGTTGACGAAGTTATCATGGAATTCGAGTAACGGATGATGACCGAAGCCGCAGCGAATCCTCGTGCCCCGCAGCGGTATTCCCTAATCGCGATTGTCGTGTGCATCGGTGTATATGCGTTCGTGCAAGCAATTGCCTACACTGAGATTGGAGCTTTCGAGTATCCGCTTGACGACGTCTATATCCACCTTGCCGTTGCCGAGCAGATTGCCACCGGAGGATATGGGGTGAACCGCGGCGAGTACTCGTCGGCGGCCTCCTCGCCGCTATATCCGTTTTTACTGACGCCGCTAGCGAGAAGCTCGTTTCATGCCTGGTTGCCTGCATTTTGGAACTTGCTCGCGATGGTCCTTGCTGCGGGTCTGTGGGGCAAGATCGTGTCGTGCGCTGTGTCAGATCGGCGTTGGGCAGTAGTGCTGGCCGCTATTGGACCGCTTGCCTTCAACCTGCCCGGTTCGACCTTTGTTGGTATGGAACATACGATCCATTTATTGCTTGGGATAGCGGTGCTGCGAGGACTGCAAATCAAGTTTGAGGAAGGGTACATCAGTTGGTTGCTGATTGCGGGTATGCTTTTGGGGCCGATGATCCGGTTTGAAGGGCTAGCAGTGACGGGTGGTGCGGCTCTTGTGTTGGCGCTGACCGGCCGGTGGGTGCTAGGTTCTATCTTGTTTACCGGTGCTACGTTTCTAATCGCAGCATTTGCCGTGTTCCTTATTTACCTGGGACTTGAGCCGCTACCGAACTCGGTCATAGCCAAGCTCACTTTGAGCGGGCAGGAGAAACACTCCATGCTCTCGTCGATCCCTGTGAAGTTGCTGGTCAATCTTTTTTCGGACAAGGCGATCGCCTTGCTGTTGGCCGTGTTTCTGTCGGTTGGAGTCATGGTGATCACGCCAAGATCTTCGCGCATCATGCGCGCTTGTCTGACGGCAGCGATCTTTGTTGGGATTGGGCATCTGATCTTGGGGAAGTTCGGGTGGTTCAACCGATACGAGTTATATGCGATCAACTTTGTGATCGGCATGCTGATACTTGCGCTGTTTCGAACTCAGGGACTGACGCGGGAAAAATTAGCGTTGCTGGGCATTTTGCTATACCTAAGTGCTTCTTATACAAGCATTCTGATCAAGGACGGTCGGTACGCACCTGCCGGTATCTACTCGCAACAGCGCAACATGAGCCGCTTTGTGTCCGAGGTGTACAAAAAGCCTGTTGCTGTGAATGACCTTGGATATGTTGCGTGGAACAACTCCGACTACGTACTCGATCTGTGGGGGCTGGCCTCCTATCGCGCGCTAAGGACAAGACTAGACAACCCCTACGACGGTTGGGCTGGGGATCTAATGAAGGAACGTGGCGTCGAGCTTGCGATGATTTATGACAAATGGATCAAAGAAGGGATCGGCAAGGACTGGATTAAAGTTGGGCAGCTTCAGTACACCGGTGATGCGGCTTTCCTTGGGGACTTTGACGTGAGCTTTTATGCCACAAACGAGCTGGCCGCTCAGGCAATCCGCGCGCAACTTGATGAGTTCAAACCTACGGTCGAAGGTAAAGCCCGGTTGGTCACGTTCCCGGAGGGCCACTGATGTTCGAGTACAGTTACGACTTCACGTACATATTCGATGACATACCGGCCGCATTTGTCTGTGATGACAGATGGGGCTTCATCCCGCCGCTGTGTGGGGACAAGATGACGAAAAGGACGACGAGATGAGCGATACAGCCAAGTGGACAGAGCTGGCCGAGAAGGAGCTTCGCGGGCGTGCGTTGGACGATCTGACGTGGAACACGCTTGAAGGGATCGAGGTCAAGCCCCTCTATACCGCTGAAGATACTGACGGCGTTGAACATATGGGCACGCTGCCCGGTTTCGGCCCGTTCACCCGCGGTGTGAAGGCCACGATGTATGCGGGCCGTCCGTGGACGATCCGCCAGTATGCGGGTTTCTCGACCGCCGAGGAATCTAACGCGTTCTATCGCCGTAATCTGGCGGCGGGTCAGCAAGGTGTTTCGGTCGCGTTCGATCTTGCGACACACCGGGGCTACGATTCTGATCATCCGCGTGTTGTGGGCGACGTTGGCAAGGCAGGTGTGGCCATCGACAGCGTCGAGGACATGAAGATCCTGTTTGACGGCATTCCACTGGACAAGGTTTCGGTCTCGATGACTATGAACGGTGCGGTGATCCCGATCCTTGCGAGCTTCATTGTGGCTGGCGAAGAACAGGGGCATGACAAATCGCTTCTGGCTGGCACCATTCAGAACGACGTTCTGAAAGAGTTCATGGTGCGCAACACTTACATTTACCCACCTGAGCCTTCGATGCGGATTATCTCGGACATCATCGAATACACCTCAAATGAGATGCCGAAATTCAACTCAATCTCGATTTCCGGCTATCATATGCAGGAAGCGGGCGCGAACCTGGTGCAAGAGCTGGCCTATACGCTTGCGGATGGGCGCGAATATGTGCGCGCCGCCATCGAAGCCGGCATGGACGTGGACAAGTTCGCGGGTCGTCTGAGCTTCTTCTTTGCCATCGGCATGAATTTCTTCATGGAGGCTGCCAAATTGCGTGCCGCCCGTACCCTGTGGCACCGTGTGATGACGGAATTCGGTGCGAAATCCGAACGCTCCAAGATGTTGCGCACCCACTGCCAGACTTCGGGTGTGTCGCTGCAGGAACAAGACCCCTATAACAACGTGATCCGCACAGCGTACGAGGCGATGTCGGCAGCGCTTGGTGGCACTCAGTCGCTGCACACCAACGCGTTGGACGAAGCGATTGCCCTGCCGACCGATTTCTCGGCCCGCATCGCACGCAACACCCAGATCATCTTGCAGGAAGAAACGGGGATCACCAATGTGGTCGATCCGCTGGCGGGTTCTTACTATGTGGAAAGCCTGACGGGCGAGTTGATCAACAAAGCATGGGCCTTGATGGAAGAGGTCGAGGAGATGGGCGGCATGACCAAGGCCGTGGCGTCGGGCATGCCCAAACTGCGCATTGAGGAAAGCGCCGCCAAACGTCAGGCGATGATCGACCGGGGTGAAGAAACCATCGTCGGCGTCAACAAGCACAAGCTTGAGAAAGAGGATGAGATCGAGATCCTCGATGTCGACAACATGGCCGTGCGTGACAATCAGATCGCCCGCCTTGAGAAAATTCGCGCGACCCGCGACGCAGCCGGATGCGAGGCCGCATTGGCAGAGCTTACACGTGTGGCGCGCGAAGGAGGAAACCTGTTGCAAGCCGCCGTCGAAGCGGCCCGCGCCCGAGCATCCGTAGGAGAAATCAGCATGGCTATGGAAGATGAATTCGGGCGCCACCGCGCCGAGGTGAAAACACTCGCTGGTGTTTATGGTGCCGCATACGAAGGCGACGAAGGCTTTGCAGCCATCCAGAAATCGGTCGAGGATTTCGCAGATGCCGAAGGTCGTCGCCCACGTATGCTGGTGGTCAAGATGGGTCAGGACGGCCACGACCGAGGGGCCAAGGTCATCGCCACAGCTTTTGCGGACATTGGCTTTGATGTTGATGTTGGGCCATTGTTCCAGACGCCGGATGAGGCTGCTCAGGATGCAATCGACAATGACGTGCATATTGTTGGCATTTCCTCTCAGGCGGCGGGTCACAAGACACTGGCCCCACAACTGGTGCAGGCGCTAAAGGAACAGGGTGCCGAGGATATCATTGTCATCTGCGGTGGCGTCATTCCGCAACAAGATTATGATTTCCTTTATGAAAATGGGGTGAAAGCCATTTTCGGGCCGGGTACGAATATCCCGGAGGCAGCGCAAGACATCCTGAAGCTCGTGCGCGAAACGCGTGGCTAATCCACATTACACTTGATGCGGGCGGCAATCCCCGCCAGCATCGCGCAGACCAATGGGGGTCCTAAAGGAGTTCCGCATGGCGCTGGGCGAAATTGATCATCTGGTTGTATCCTCCGCAACGCTTTCCGAAGGTGTTGCGTTTTTAGAGGACCTGTTGGGAGTGCCCATGGCGGAGGGAGGAGAACATCCGCTTATGGGCACTCACAACGCCTTGCTGTCGTTGGGCCCTGCGACCTATCTGGAGGTGATCGCGATTAACCCAGAGGCATCGCAACCCGACCATGCACGCTGGTTCGATCTGGACTATTTCACCGGCCCAACCCGGCTGACAAATTGGGCCGTTCGCGTGCCAGAATTGCCTGAAGCATTGCAACGCGCACCAGCGGGTATGGGCGTGGCGACCCGGTTGGAACGAGGAAGCCTTGTTTGGGACATGGCCATTTCCGAGAATGGACGGCTACCCTTTGATGGCTGTGCGCCGGGAATGCTCAGCTGGGCTGGTGCGCAGCCTGCGCCGAACTTGCCAGATCAGGCGATCCGACTGGCGGCGCTCGAGGTAACACATCCAGAAGCCGAAGCCCTGTCAGTGGCCATAGCACCGCTTGTTCAAGATGATCGGCTGTCCGTTCACGTGGGCAAGCCCGCTGTGGCGGCGTGGCTCGATACGCCCAACGGCTTGGTGAAGCTGCCATGATCCGAAAGGCAGAAGAAGGGGATGCTGCGGCCATTCAATCGCTGTGGAATCACGCAATCCGGGACACGTTGATCACGTTCAACGCCACTGAAAAAACCCTGTCCGATGTGAAAGCTGCCTTGGGTGAGTATGATGCTTTTTTGGTGGTTGAACAGGGCGGCAAGATCCTGGGATTTGCCGGGTTGTTCCCGTTTCGCAGCGGGGTGGGGCTATGCGCACACCAAAGAGCACTCGATCATGTTGTCGGGTGATGTGCGCGGGCAGGGGCTGGGGCGGGCACTGATGGACGCTTTGATGGCACAGGCACGCCAGCAGAACGTCCATTCGTTGATTGCCGGTATCTCGGGATCGAATCCCGGCGCGATCCCATTTCACACAGCACTTGGCTTTGAGGCCGTGGGCCGCGTGCCGGAAGCCGGGCAGAAGTTCGGTCAGTGGCACGACCTGATTTTGATGCAGAAATTACTTTAACTGATCTTTTGATGGGTGTTTGGATTGACGGGCGCTCCCGTTTCGCGAATGGTTTCTAATCATTAGTGCCCTCAATCACAGATACGGTTTGCACTCGTTTTGAATCACAGACTGTGTAACAAGACCCCATGTCGATCTGGTCCCGTATCTCTGACGCACTGTCTTCTCTTGCCAAGGGCGAAAGCCTTTCAGACGTGTTCTCGCAATTGCGCACGCCGCCCGAACGCTCGGCTGGTTTTGCTATTGCGGTGATTGCGTTGGGGGCGAAGATGGCGAAAGCAGATGGTTTGGTCACACGGGACGAGGTTTCGGCCTTTCGCGAAGTGTTCAACATTCCCCAGAATGAAGAAAAAAACGCGGCTCGTCTTTTTAACCTGGCGCGTACTGATGTGGCCGGTTTCGAACTTTACGCCCAGCGGATCGCGACAATGTTCGGCCCTGACGACCCCGCGCTCAGCGATTTGTTAGAGGGGCTTTTTCACATTGCAGTAGCGGACGGGGAATATCATCCCGCCGAGAATGAATACCTCCTGCATGTCTCCGAGATATTCGGCATCTCTCCGCGCAAATTTGCAGCTTTACGGTCCCGCTTCGTACCGGATGCAGAGCCTGACCCCTATCAGGTGTTGGGGGTCACGCCCGACATGTCACTGGAAGACATACGCAAGGTTTGGCGCGGCGAGGTGCGTGAAAGCCACCCCGATCGTATGATGGCACGGGGCGTTCCGGAGGAAGCCATCAAGCTGGCCGAAAAGCGCCTGATCGCGGTCAACCGCGCTTGGGAGCAAATCAATCAGGAGCTTGGTTAATGCGGATTGCCACCTACAATGTCGAATGGTTCAACGCACTTTTCGATGACGATGGCCAACCGCTTGTGGACAATCAATGGTCCAGCCGACGAGACGTAACGCGCCATGAACAGTTCAAGGCGGCTGGGGTTGTGTTCAAGGTTTTGGACGCAGATGCGATCATGGTTATCGAGGCCCCTGACCGGAGCAATCGCCGCGACACGGTACGAGCGCTTGAGAATTTCGCAGAGGTTTTTGAGCTGCGTGCCCGCAAGGCAATGATCGGGTTTGGCAACGATACACAACAGGAAATCGCGTTGCTGTATGACCCCGACAAACTGTCTGCCGTCCACGATCCCATTGGCGATCCGGGCGGACGGATCGGTCCACGGTTTGACACCACGTTTCAGCTTGACCTGAACACCGATGCCTCGCCCGATCCGATTGTGTTTTCCAAACCACCCCTAGAGGTCGCGTTGACACATCTGTCAAGCGGCAAGGTTATGCGGTTGATCGGTGTTCACGCCAAGTCGAAGGCCCCCCATGGCGCGCGCGGACCTGCCGAAGTAACCCGTGTCGCGATCGAGAATCGCCGCAAACAGATGGCCCAATGCATTTGGATCAGACAGCGCGTGGATGAACACCTTGAGAACGGGGATCCCCTGATTGTTCTGGGCGATTTCAACGATGGCCCAGGTCTGGATGAATACGAGAAGCTCTTTGGACGTTCTGGCGTTGAAATCGTGATGGGCGAGGGCGATGCCACTTGTATGTTTGACCCCCACGCGAGGATGGTCCTGACCCAACGCGCCGGTGCCCGCCCAGCCACGTCACGGTTCTACATCGCGAAAGAAAAGCGCTATCTACAGGCGTTACTGGACTACATCATGGTGTCGCCCGACCTTGCAGAAAAGTCACCGAATTGGCGGATTTGGCATCCGTTTGATGATCCAGAGTGTTACAACGCGCCCGCACTTCGTGACGCGCTTCTCACCGCGTCGGACCATTTTCCGGTGACAATGGATATTGATCTCTGACCTTCAAATGTTCAAGTTTCGACCTACATGGTGGATATGAAACAGATTGCAAAAATAGCCACTATTGTCGTTGTATCCACCGTTGGATGGTCTGGTTCAGCCTTTTCGGAAGATCAACAGCCCCCCAACAACCCCGAACTTTCCGAAGGCGCTGAGCTTTTGAGCCAAGGTTTCAAATTGCTGTTGGAGGGGTTGGCGAACGAGGTCGAACCTATGGCTGATCAATGGGCCGAAGGTTGGGCTGGGTTGGTCGAACGGTTTGGCGACTTGAATGCCTATCATCCGCCTGAGACATTGCCCAACGGCGACATTATTATCCGTCGTCGGACGCCATTGGACGCGGCAGAAGCACCAGAAGGCGAGACGGAGCTATAACGGCGCTGCGCTGACTATCGCTTGGATTTGACGCGCCCTTCTGCATCCAAAGCAGTCGTTAACGCGTTGAACCGCGCTTGGGCAACCTCGCCGAACAAATCCGTGCCTCGCGAATTAAGATTCAGGACGAGCAGACGTTTCTTTGGATGCCACCTGAGCGTGCCAAGTTGGGTTGGATCATCGACCGTAAACATCGCTCCAAACCGCATGGCTTTTCCCAAAACCTCGGCGCGTGTCACATCTTTTTCGGACAGTATTTCGATCAAATTCTCGAACCGAGATCCTTCGCGGGTATTTTTGTAACGGTGCAAAAGCGCAAACCCCAAAAACACCCGTTCCTGATGGGTCAAGCCACCAAGGTTGGCGCGGGTTGCATTGTCAAAACAGACTTCGTGGCGGTAATCGGGATGCGCGCGCCAGCTCACGTCATGCAACAGGCAGGCGGCTTTGATCACCCGAAGCTCTTGAGGTTTTGCTTTGCTGAACAGCGGGTGCAGGAAGTTGAAAAGGCGTTTGCCAAAACCGGGGTTTCGTGCGTCTTTTTTCTCGGCGACGTAACAGGCTTCGATCAGCGGGTCGCGCTTGCGCAAACGGTCTGGCATCTGTTCGTAAAGCAGCCCTTCGCGGATACCATATGAACTGACCGCGATCTCTTTCGGGCGAAACTTGCGGATCAGGCGTTTCAGGACCTGCGCTGCGATGGGGACGAGCGCCATCCGGGCCGCGGAGGTGTTGGTGCGTTGGCGAACTTCATTTAGATCGACCTCACCAATCCACTTTAGCGTCGAAACAAGAGACTTTGGGGTCATCCGGTATTCATGCAGAACGGTCAGGGGGTATCCGCGCCGTTCCATGTCTAGACGTGCAATCGCACGCCATGAGCCGCCGACCAGAAACAGACGATCATGATCGGTGCCCATATCTTCGGCGAGCTGATCGACAACACGAGAGATTTCCGCCTTCAATCCTTTTTTGCCGCCGGGGATGCCTGCCAGTTTCAATGGTCCCAGCGGCGAGGTGACGCGCTTGCCAACTTGCCCGTCCGCGATGCTGGCAAGCTCAAGGGATGATCCGCCAATGTCACACATCAAACCATCAGCCTCGGGCCAGCCAAGCAGGACGCCCTGAGCAGACAGGCGCGCCTCTTCCTCGCCGTCGATGACATAAAGCTCCAGCCCGGTTTCGCGCAGGACATCTGCGCGGAAATCTGGCCCGTCGCTTGCTTCTCGTACTGCTGCTGTGGCCACCGCCGATAAAGGCGGTAGGTTCATGCCCTCGGCCAACAGTTGAAAGCGTTTGATTGCGGCCAGAGCCCGCTCGCGCCCTTCAGGATGCAAGCGCCCGGTCTCAAGAAGCCCGGTGCCTAAACCACACAGAATCTTTTCGTTAAAAAAGTAGGCAGGGCTGCGGGCTGCACCGTCAAACACCACCAGCCGGACCGAGTTTGAACCGACGTCCACGACGCCAACGCGGCTAAGTGCGCGAACAGATGGGTCGTCAAACAAGGGGCGCCCAAAGGGACCCCAATCGTCGCCTGTATCGCCACGTCCATCCATCATGTGTCCCCCATCTGGTGGCGCCAATCTAGCTATCTACAACGCCGCGATCAATCTTGCGAATGCGCCAATTTCGGTACGTCAGACGCACCCGCTGACCCGCGGCCCGAAAGCGAGGGGTTCTCCATAAAGAAGCGGTGGCAATTGAACGGTCTGTCGATTGCATCAAGGTCCGCACGTTGAAAGCTGCCGTCGGGGCCCATCACCCAACTTTGGGCGACATCTGCCAGATTTGCGGCCATGATTTGGCTGACGATCTGGGCTTTCACGGTGGCGTTCTTGATCTCCACCAGTGTTTCGACGCGGCGGTTCAGGTTGCGGCCCATCCAATCAGCAGATGACATGTAAACACGGGCTTTCTTTGACGGCAGACCGTGGCCGTTGCCAAAGCAGACGATGCGCGAATGCTCAAGAAAGCGACCAACGATGGACTTGACGCGGATGTTTTCGGACAGGCCTTTGATGCCCGGCCGCAAACCACAAATACCACGCACGACAAGGCTGATCTTCACGCCCGCTTGGCTGGCCTTATAAAGTGCATCGATGACGTCGGGTTCGACGATCGAGTTCATCTTGGCCCAGATCTCGGCAGGCTTTCCTTCGGCGGCAAATTTCGCCTCGGCCTCGATCTTTTTGATCAGAGTGGATTTCAGATCAAGCGGTGAAATAGCCAGGTTTTCAAGTGACTGGGGTTCCGCATACCCCGACAGATAGTTGAAGACCCGTGTGGCGTCACGGCCAAGTGCTGTGTCACAGGTAAACAGGCTTAGGTCTGTATAAACCCGCGCTGTGATTGGGTGATAATTTCCGGTGCCGTAGTGCGTATAGGTCACAAGCTGATCGCCTTCACGCCGAACCACGGTCGAGATTTTGGCATGGGTTTTATAGTTGATGAACCCATAGACCACATGTGCCCCTGCACGCTCCAACCGGCGGGACTGCCGGATGTTGGCAGCTTCGTCAAATCGGGCTTTTAGCTCGACAAGTGCGGTGACGGATTTTCCATCCTCAGCGGCTTCGCACAATGCTGTCACGATCGGGCTGTCGTGGGACGTGCGATAGAGCGTCTGCTTGATCGCCACTACGTTCGGGTCGCGCGCGGCCTGATGCAAGAACCGCACGACCATGTCGAACGTCTCATAGGGATGATGAAGAAGCATGTCCTTTTGCCGGATCGCTGCGAACATATCGCCTTCATGGTCCTGTACACGCTCGGGCACGCGCGGAGAAAAGCTAGGCCACAGAAGGTCCGGGCGGTCCTTGATCACAAGCTCACCCAGATCGGCCATGCCGATCATGCCGTCGACGGCGACGATTTCGTCATCCGTGACTTTCAACTCGCGCTTGATCATCGACAGCAGGCCCGATGGCGCACCTTTGGTGATCTTCATGCGCACGACTTCACCACGACGGCGACGTTTCAATGCGGTTTCAAACTCGCGCACAAGGTCTTCGGCCTCGTCTTCCACCTCGAGATCACTGTCACGCAGGATGCGGAATGCGCAGTTTCCCTTTTCGACATATCCCGGGAAGAGCGAGCCTAGATGCTCAAGCAATAGATCTTCTAGAGGAAGGAACCGGTACTGGCCATCTTCGGCGGGCAGGGCGACGAAGCGGTCGATCTGGGCCGGAATGGGCAAAAGTGCCTTCAGCTTCTGCTTGTCAGATTTGCGCTCCAGCTGAAGCGCCAATGTGTATCCGGTGTTCGGAATGAACGGGAAGGGGTGGGCCGGGTCAATAGCCAGAGGCGACAATACTGGAAAAACCTGGTTTAGAAATACCTGATCCAGATGCGCCCGGTCGGCATCAGTCAAGTCCACCCGGCGGGCGATGATGATGTCCTGGCTGTTCATGTCTGCGGTCAATGTTTCAAATACCGCCTGCTGGCGTGCCATAAGCGCGCGCGCATCTGCGTTGATCAGCTTTAATTGCTCAGTTGGACTTAAACCATCTGCTGCAGGCGTCGTCACGCCTTCGCGGACGAGTTCACGCAGCCCTGCCACGCGGACGGTGTAGAATTCATCCAGATTGGTGGCTGAGATCGAGAGAAAGCGCAGCCGTTCTAGAAGAGGAACCCGTGTGTTTTCGGCCTCCTCCAGCACACGCCAGTTGAAGCCCAACCAGCTTAGCTCGCGGTTAAAGAACCGCCGGGTGCCGGCATAGTCCTCGACTGGACGGGACTGCGGGGCAGGGAAGTCCGACGCAAGAAAATCGACTAGGGGAATCTGGGGTGTGTTGTTCTTGTTCATAGCAGCACTCTATCACGTTCATTTGTGACGGGAAGGTGACGTTATGCCTCTGGTTTCGTCGGTGCGTCTAGAACGCGTGCCGCCAGCGCCCGCGTGAGCGGGCGGCCTTCGGTCAAGGCGACTTTGTCCAATTGCGCAACCAGGTCGGCAGCCGCTGCCAAGGACCGCTCCATCCGCGGCAGAATATAGTCGATGACATTCGCGGGTACTGCGATCTGACGGTCATCAAAGAGCTTCACCAGTACGGCCGAAAGTAACATATCATCGGGTGCATCCAGCTGCGCCAGTGTTGTGCTTTCCATCCGGCTGCGGAGATCGGGCAGCGTAATGCCCCAGCGTGTTGCGGGTGCAGCAGCCGTCACCAAAAGCCAGCCTCCCTCGGCCAGTACCAGGTTGTGCAGGTGAAAAAGGGCAGTTTCGGGTGCTGATTGGCCGGCGATTTCCTGAGCGTCCTCGACAACCACGTTTCGTCCGGCAAGGTCGGCGATATCGGTCGCGCCGAGATCAATCGCATTCAGGATCACGGCGTCCGACATTGCGGCCCATACATGGGCCAAATGGGTTTTCCCAGTGCCCCGATCCCCGGTCAGGATCAGCTTGCGATTGGGCCACTCCTGCCACCCTTTGATTACGGCCAAAGCGGTCATATTTGACGGTGTCATTAGGAAATCGTCTAGCCCCTGCGCGGCAAGCGCGGGCAAATCAAAGGTCAGCTGCTCGGCCATCAGTCGCTGCCAAGATCATCCAAAGGCGTACTGCCTGTCACACCTTGATACAGGCGACCATGCTGATATTTCGCGATAAAGAACCGTGCAACGACGCCCAGCGATGCCGCTACTGGAACGGCGACCAGCATACCGACAAATCCAAACAGCGACCCAAAGACAGACAAGGCAAACATCAGCCAGACTGGGTGAAGCCCAACCGACTTTCCGACCAGTTTCGGCGTCAGGATGTTTCCTTCAAGAAATTGGCCAAGCATGAAGATGGCGGCGACTGCACCCAGGCTCCACCAATCGCCCCAGAACTGGAACAGCCCCAGCCCAATGGCCAGCGCACCCCCAACCAATGCACCGACATAGGGGATGAATGTGATCAGTCCTGCGATAAAGCCTACAACCAGCCCAAATTGAAGACCGACCAACATCAGCCCCACCGCATAATAGGTCCCAAGCACGATACAAACCGAACCTTGTCCGCGAATGAAACTGGCGAGTGTCCTGTCGATATCCCGGGCGATTTGGCGGATGGCAGGACGGTGATCAAGCGGCAACAGCTTGTCGATCTGTGCCACCATCCGGTCCCAATCCAAGAGCAAATAGAATGCGACCACCGGTGTTACGACCAGCAAGATGACAATGTTGATCACCCCGAGTGCCGAGTTCAGAACCGTACCAACAAGCTCGCCGCCACGATCTTGAATTTTCTGACCGATCGTTTCAAGCGACTGGCGAATGGTTGAGCCTTCGTCGACCAGCGACGGAAAGCGCTCTGTCAAAAAGGCTTGAAGCTCGCGGAACAGATCGGGGGCGGCGTTCGCCAGTGCAAGCGCTTGTGAAATAAGGGTCGGGACGACCAACAAGATGGCGATGACAAACAGCAAGATAGCGATGACCGAGATGATGACCGTTGCCGATACACGTGACAGGCCCATCGTTTCTAACCGGTCGGCCACAGGGTCCATGAAGTAGGCAATCGCCCCACCTAGGATAAACGGCATGATCACGTGGCCCAAATACCAAAGAGCCAGCGCGAAGATTGCGATGGCGATGGACCAGTACTTGGCTTGCGTCTGAACGGGTAAGGCCATTGGCGCTCCTTCGTCTTTGTCCCTATGTCGCCTAGTCTGTGCGGGTTTTCAAGGGTGGTCGGTGGTGGTCACAACTTACTGAGTTGCAGCTTTGAGGCTTGCCGACAAAGCGCAGACGTTGGATTATAGGGCTTGCGTCAGGTTGACCTGACCAAGTCGAAAAGGACAGGAAATGCGTGTTTTCGTTGTTATCGCCGCGGGCCTAGCTGTTCTTGCCGGTTGTACGGGGCATAAGTACGAACCGCGCGAACCGGGTATCTCGATCTCGGGCGAGGCGGGGATCGGTGTCAAATACGAAGGCGGTAAAACTACACCCGTTAACAAAACGAAGATCCGCATTCATCTTGGCGGGTCGCTTTGACACCCTGAAACTTGTTCAAATTAGCTCGATCGACTGCGCGAATGTGTAGCGCAGGCCATTGTCTGATTGCCCCTCGCGCATCAATCGACTAGACCGCTTGGGATAATTTCGGATTGAACGAGGTCCCAATGCGCCTGTCCCGCTATTTCCTGCCTGTGTTGAAGGAAACCCCTTCCGAGGCCCAGATCGTTTCGCACCGCTACATGCTGCGCGCTGGAATGATTAAACAGCAATCCGCTGGTATCTATTCTTGGTTGCCGCTGGGTTTCAAAGTGCTGCGTAAGATCGAGAACATCGTCCACGAAGAACAGGTGCGTGCGGGACATATTCCGATGCAGATGCCGACGCTTCAGTCGGCGGATTTATGGCGTGAGAGCGGCCGTTACGACGGCTATGGTGAAGAGATGCTGCGCATGCAGGACCGCCACGGGCGCGATATGCTGTTCTCACCGACCGCCGAGGAAATGATCACCGATATTTTCCGCTCGCATGTAAACTCCTATAAAGACCTGCCGCTGACGCTGTACCAGATCCAGTGGAAGTTCCGTGATGAAATCCGCCCACGCTTCGGTGTGATGCGAGGTCGTGAATTCTATATGAAGGACGGCTATAATTTCGATCTGACGAAAGAAGACGCGCTGCACGCCTATAATCGCCATTTGGTCAGCTATTTGCGGACCTATGAACGGATGGGACTTCAAGCGATCCCGATGCGTGCCGATTCCGGCCCAATTGGTGGCGATTACACGCACGAGTTTCTGGTCCTAGCCGACACCGGTGAGTCGGAAGTTTTCTACGACAGTGAAGTCACCGATCTGAGCTTCGGCGACCGGGACATTGACTATGACAATGTCGCGCAATGCCAAGGTGTTATGGACGAGTTCACCTCACGCTATGCGCGGACCGATGAGACCCACAATGAAGCCGAGTTCGAAAATCTCCCCGAGGATCGCCGCCGCGTCGCGCGCGGGATTGAAGTGGGGCAGATATTCTATTTCGGTACAACGTACTCTGAGAAGCTAGGCGCAACTGTGGTCAACAAGGACCAGCAACAAGTGCCAGTTCACATGGGTTCGCACGGGATTGGGGTCAGTCGTCTGCTGGGCGCGATCATTGAAGCCAGCCATGACGACAAGGGCATTATCTGGCCCGAAGGTGTGACACCGTTCCATTGCGGCATCGTGAACTTGAAGCAAGGTGATGACGAAGCTGATGCAGCCTGCGAAGCACTCTACGAGCAACTGACCAATGCTGGTCTTGAGCCGCTCTATGATGATCGTAACGAACGCGCGGGCGGCAAGTTTGCAACAATGGACCTGATCGGTCTGCCATGGCGGATCACCGTCGGGCCGCGTGGCTTGAAAAACGGTGTGGTTGAATTAACCAACCGCCGTACTGGCGAAAGCGAAGAAATGGCGCCCGAGGCCGCAGTCGCCAAGGTGATCGAGATCTACAAGCCGCATCACGTTCGCGGGCTGTAAGCGCTTTTTTGAAGTGTTGAGGAATGGCGCACTCAAGGGTGCGCCATTTGCTTAAGTACTTTCAACCCATCCACCCCTTGACCAGAACACGCGGCTTTGAGAGTCTGGCGACCAAGAATAACAACGGGCGGTGGTCAAGATGATCCGGGCTTTGGCAATGGCAGGCGGTTTGGCCGGCGCGGTGGCGTTGAGCCAGTTTCCCGAGTTTTCACAGCAGTACATGCAGCGCCTTTCGGGCGCACGGACGGAGTTGAAAGTCATCACCGGGGCTTTTGACCTGACGGCAAAGGCAGCAGGCTACTCGCGTGAAGATGCTTTGGAAAATATGGGCGGCTCCACGTTTCAAAACGATTTGCGTGACCAAATGAAGCGGAACTTCAACCGATATGACAGTTTGGATGCCGCCTATGTCTCGCTGAAAGGGACGGAGCCCTTGTTGCGTCTGACAAAGCTTTGGCACTTTCGTGATACGGATTTGGTCCAGCGGACATGGGACGATTTCAGACCAGCGATCCCGGTGACGGCCGACGGATTGCTCTGCGCCGGAATTGGCTTTGTCGGAGGGTGGCTTTCAGTATCACTCTTGCTTGGTCTGCTTATGCGACCATTTCGCCGCGCGGCCTGAGGGGTCTAGATGCCACAGCTTTAGACTGCGCGTGCAGGATTAGAACCGCAGGTTTAGACCAACTTTGACGTTATGAAACAGAGGTGTTGCGACCGTCACATTGCCTAGGGAGTCCGTTAGCTCAGTCTTTCCGTAGTTTACATATTCGTATTCGCCTGTGACTGACAGCCGCTTGGTTAGCGGATGCTCGATCCCAAACCCAAGTATGTACCCGTTCGCAGAGAAGCCGTCGTCAAAGTCGATGGTTCCATACGGACCAGTGCCAATCAGATCATAATCAAAGGAACCGCGCGTGACGCCGATGGTTCCGTAGACAATTGAGTTGAACACCGGGACAGCTCTGCCACCCTTCAAACGAAGAGAGAATGCATGGTTGAGCTTTGTGTTGCCGCGATAGTCCTCGAACCTAACGCTGTCTTCGATTTTGCCTCCCTCGATGGCGATCTCAGGGCCAAATACCCAGCGGCCGGTTTGCCAACGATAGCCGGCGCGTAGACTGCCCGCCCAACCTTCATTGAAAAAGTTACCTAGGCGAAAATCCGGCTCTATCGGAGAAGTAATACCAATGCGGTCCCGGTTTCCGAAGTTATAGCCGATTGTCGCCCCGACATAGGCACCTTCCCAATAAGCTCGGTTATCGCTTTGTGCGAGATCAATCGACGGTTCGACAGTTGGGTCTGTCAGGTTCCCAGCGAATGCGCTTTGAGAGATGACCGCCAGCAGAATTGCGAGGGTCATTTTGGAGAAAAATTGAGTTGGCATCTTACTGATCCATTAGCAACAAAAGAAACGGCTGGTGATTTCTACCTACAAAACCTTGCGTAGGGAAACATTTTTTAGGTCATATCTAGTATGACACCACTAATGATGGACGATCTCTACGTTTGTCCAAATGATAATCAAACTCTGGGTTGTATACATTTTGTATTACTATTGAACGCATCCAAGCGATTGGGGCCATTGCCAACTAAGTGGTACATGTCGGGTTGGTGCAATTTTAGGGAGCTTTGACGCGATTTACATGGCCCATTTTCCGACCGGGCTTAACATCCGCCTTGCCGTAAAGGTGAAGTGCTGCGTTTGCCTCTTTCGCGATCTCTGGGACTCGGTTCATGTCGGCTCCGATGAGGTTCTCCATCACGACATCCGCATGGCGTGACCCGTCGCCCAGAGGCCACCCCACCACCGCGCGGATGTGTTGTTCGAACTGGTCTATCGCACAGCCATTTTGTGTCCAGTGCCCGGAATTGTGAACGCGAGGCGCAATCTCATTCACAATAAGTCCTTGAGGTGTAACGAAAAGCTCAACACCCATAACGCCAACATACTCCAACGCATTCAACACGTTCGCAGCTAACAAAACGGCATCTGTGCGCTGGGCTCTGGTCAGGCGCGCTGGAACTGTCGTGGTCGAAAGAATGCCGTCCTTGTGGACGTTCTCGCCGGGGTCGAAGCATGCGATCTCACCGTTCAGGCCACGCGCTGCGATCACACTAACTTCGTGGCTAAAGTTCACGAAACCTTCCAGCACGGCCGGGGCGCCCTGAATGTCGGAAAAAGCCTGTTTGGCATCTTCAGCAGAGCGCAAACGCGCTTGTCCTTTCCCATCATATCCAAATCGACGAGTCTTTAGGATGGATGGTGTGCCGATTTTTTCAACCGCAGCTTCGAGATCTTTAAAATTTTCGATGTTTTCATAAGGAGCCACATGCAACCCGAGACCAGATAGGAATTCCTTCTCTGTTAATCGGTCCTGACTCACCCGAAGCGATTCGCGATCGGGTCGGATGGGCCGATGTGCCTCTAGCACGTCCAGAGCGGCGGTTGGGATGTTTTCAAACTCGAATGTAATGACGTCGACTGAGGCTGCAAACGCCTCGAGAGCCGCATGGTCACCATAGTTGGCCGTCGTCACATGATTTGCGACATGACCGGCTGGAGGATTGGAACCCGGTTCAAAAATGTGGGTTCTGAAACCAAGGCGAGAAGCGGCAACAGACAGCATGCGACCAAGCTGGCCACCGCCAAGGATCCCTATCGTCGCGCCGGGTGCAAGAGCATCAGTCATCTGACGGCTCATCGGGTATGGAGGCGGACAGCGCGTCGCGCCAGTCATTCAGCCGGTCAGCTAAGTCCGCGTCTGAAATCGCAAGTATGCCCGCAGCCATAAGCCCCGCATTGGCAGCGCCTGCCGCGCCGATCGCCATGGTGGCCACGGGAAAGCCCTTGGGCATCTGAACAATGGAATAAAGGCTATCAACACCCGATAAGGCGCGGGTTTGCACCGGAACACCCACCACCGGCACACGCGTTTTTGAGGCCATCATGCCAGGTAAATGCGCAGCCCCCCCTGCGCCCGCTATGATGACATGCAATCCGCGATCTGCGGCGGTCTTGCCGTACTCCCACAACCGGTCCGGCGTGCGATGCGCCGAGACAATCTTCGTTTCATAGGCGATGCCCAGTTCATCAAGAATATCTGCGCCTTCCTTCATCGTCGACCAGTCAGACTGGCTGCCCATGATGATACCCACTTTTACATCGGTCATGCTGTCCTCGCGTCAAACGCATAAGTTTGGCGCTTACTTACAAGCTCTGCATGGTGCGATGCAATCAGGCAATGATATCCGGGGTCAGTTTGTCTTCGATCTGGGCAATCTTGTCCTTCAAAGCCAGCTTTTGCTTTTTCAGGCGCCGCAGCTGTAGTTGATCGGCGCGTCCACGCTCTTCCAAGGCATGAATTGCGTCGTCCAAATCACGGTGTTCTGCGCGGAAGACCTCCAGCTCCACGCGGAGCACTTCTTCGGTCTTCATCTCTTTAGCGTTGCTCATTTTTGCGAGTCGTTCTTTTCTTGGCGATTGCGGGGACAGTTTAGCGCCAACAGGTGCACTTAGCCAAGGAAAAGCACCCCTTGCAAGCACCGCGGCCAGCCCCCATATTTTCTACAACGGTCGCCGCTTTAGGGGCCAAAAACGTGTCGCTTAGTTAAGGACGTGTCGATGACAAAGATGAATCTGGGAACACATCCCTTTCTTTTGGGCTTTGAACAGCTTGAACGTATGGTCGAACAGGCCGCGAAATCCGGCAAGGATGGCTACCCCCCTTTCAATATTGAACAGGTCAGTGACCGTGCCTACCGTATCACGCTTGCCGTGGCGGGGTTTTCTGATGACGATCTGTCGATCACGGTAGAGAACGCCAAGCTGGTGATCCGCGGTGCGCAGTCAGACACAAGTGATGAGCGTGTGTTTCTACACAGAGGCATTGCAGCGCGCCAGTTTATGAAAAGTTTCGTTTTGGCCGATGGCGTTGATGTGATTGGCGCACGGACAGAAAACGGCCTTCTGCATATCGACCTTGAACGGGCTGAACCCGAGCGGTTGGTGCAAACGATCCAAATTAACAAGGGGTGAGCAGATGAATCACAAACTATCACTTGATAAGGCCGAGATCGGTAACATCGTCTACGTGAAGTCCGTAGCGATTGAGGACCTTCCCGCCGACATTCGGGATGAAGCGCGTGCACAGGCCAACGGAGTTGAGACGCTCTATTCTGTGCACCGAGAAGATGGCGAGCAGTTGGCTTTGGTTGCAGACCGAAAGCTGGCCTATCTGCTTGCGCGTGAGAATGATTTTTCGCCGGTATCCATCCACTAACGTGGAATGACGGTCAGAGAACAAACAAAGAGTGAGTAAACCCGGAGGAGACCTCCGGGTTTATTCTTTTTACGAGCGCCTTAGGCTTTGATCAGGCCCATGCTTTCAAGTTTCAGCAGAACTTGATGGGCGCAGTTGTCGACGTCCACATTTTCAGTTTCAACACTAAGCTCTGGGTTTGTGGGAACATCATAGGGATCAGAGATACCTGTGAATTCTTTGATCTTGCCTTCTCGTGCGAGCTTGTAGAGCCCTTTGCGATCACGGCGTTCACATTCTTCGATTGATGTGGCGACATGGACCTCAACAAACGCCCCGAACCCTTCAATATCTTCGCGCACAGCGCGACGTGTGGTCGCGTAAGGTGCAATGGGTGCACAGATGGCGATACCGCCGTTTTTGGTGATTTCCGAGGCGACGTAACCGATACGACGGATGTTCAAATCGCGGTGCTCTTTGGAGAAACCAAGTTCAGATGACAGGTTCTTACGAACGATATCGCCGTCCAGAAGGGTTACGGGGCGTCCGCCCATCTCCATCAGTTTCACCATCAACGCGTTGGCGATGGTGGATTTACCAGAGCCCGAAAAGCCGGTGAAGAACACGGTGAAGCCTTGTTCCGCGCGTGGTGGCTTGGTCTTGCGCAGTTCTTCCACGACAGTTGGGAAGCTGAACCACTCAGGAATTTCCAGACCTTCGGACAAGCGGCGACGCAGTTCGGTGCCCGAAATGTTCAGGATCGTCACGTCGTCTTTGTCGGTGATCTCATCCGCTGGTTCGTACTGGGCGCGGTCTTGCACATAAACCATGTGCTTAAAGTCGACCATCTCGATGCCCATTTCTTCTTGATGCTCGCGGAACAGGTCCTGTGCATCATAGGGGCCGTAGAAATCGTCACCGGCCGAGTCTTTGCCGGGCCCCGCGTGGTCGCGGCCAACAATAAAGTGAGTGCAGCCATGGTTTTTGCGGATCAAGCCGTGCCACACTGCTTCGCGCGGGCCAGCCATACGCATGGCAAGGTTCAGAAGGGACATGCTTGTTGTGGCGGCGGGATATTGGTCCAAGACGGCCTCGTAACAGCGCACGCGAGTGAAGTGATCAATATCACCGGGTTTGGTCATGCCGACGACGGGGTGGATCAGCAGGTTGGCCTGAGCTTCTTTTGCGGCCCTGAACGTCAGCTCTTGGTGCGCGCGGTGCAGCGGGTTTCGTGTTTGGAACGCGACGATGCGGCGCCAGCCCAGCTTTCGGAAATAGGCGCGCAGTTCATTGGGGGTGTCGCGGCGGGCGCGGAAATCATAGTGGACGGGCTGCTGGATTCCAACAATCGGACCGCCCAAATAGACCTTACCAGCTTGATTGTGCAGGTAATTCACCGCCGGGTGAGCGTCATCATCCGCGCCGAATACTTTTTCAGCCTCGCGTGCTTTGTTGGGTTCCCACCGGTCCGTGACGGTCATGGTCGCCAGAATGACGCCTTCCTGATCGCGAAGGGCGATGTCTTGGCCCAGCTCAACCGACTTTGCGAAGTCCTCTGAGACATCCAATGTGATTGGCATCGGCCACAGTGTGCCGTCGGCAAGGCGCATGTTCTCGACCACGCTATTGTAGTCGTCCTCGGTCAGGAAGCCCTTCAGGGGATTGAACCCGCCGTTCATCAAAAGCTCCAGATCGCAAATCTGACGTGGTGTCAGGTCATGGCTGGTCAGGTCTGCCGCCTCGACTTTTAGCTTCTGGGCACTTTCATACGAGACATAGAGCTCGGGGATTGGAGTAAGGTTGTTTTCCATTGGATGGGTCCTGTGTTTCAGCGGAACCAAGCCGCTTGAAGTTCCGGTTAGTTCTGCGTGCAATGCGTCATATTCTGCAAATTTGCGGGTTAGAAATTGATCTGTAAGCCTTAGTTTTTCAGCACCACCGCGTGACGTCAGCGCATAAGCGAAGCGTTGACGTTTATCGGGGCCAGACCGTTCAGTGACTTTAATAAGGCCGTTATCTGTTGCCCTTCGCAGCAAAGCGTTCAGACGTCCAAGTGAAATCCCAATGGATGCCGCCGTCGCGCGCTGCGAGGCCTCAGGCGCGGCATCAAGCTGGCGCAAGAGTAGGAAGAGCTGATCTTCCTCGGTAGAATTGGGTTTTGTCATTGGCGACGTCATGGCTGGCGACTCAAAGTGTGTTCACGCGTGAACACATGGCATGGATTGAGGTTTGAGCAAAGATATTTTTAGGGGGAAAAGACGTTCCTAAAAGACGTGGTATTGCTGTAACGCCGCGGTTGAGGTGCGCGTTATGCAGGGAAGGGAAGCGGGTCCCCAGCAACTTGAACCTGTTTCGAGGTGTTTACGAACAATACCAGATGCGTAAGGTCCGGGCGCGATCGCGAGGAATACAGCATTCCCTGTGCGTTCCGGTCGCGCGCTGCATCGGAAATCGCCCATGTCGAGGCCGGTTGTCCGGCGATCCGTTCGCCCTGCCAAACGATTGAAGCGTGCTCTTGGCCTCTCATATCCGCAACACGATCCAAAGAAATGTTCAGCGGTATGATGTGCCGGTTTCGGTCTGCAATACTCAAATATCGCTTGATTGCGACCGCACAGCCCTCGGGCGTGAGGGATGTGTAGATCGCGAACTGTCCTGAATGGTGAAAACGGCCTTCAGGCGATTGCACCGGCAACAACGCGTCATGATCAGTGAAAATCAGCCGATAGCTGCGACCGGTGAACGATATCATTCCTGTTCAGCGATGAAATGCTCTGCCTCAAGCGCTGCCATGCACCCCATGCCAGCCGAGGTAACGGCTTGCCGGTATTTATGGTCAGTCAAGTCACCTGCGGCGAACACACCGGGGATCGAGGTTGCGGTGGAATCCGGTTTCGTCACGACATAACCCCCCATATGCGTCTCAAGAGTGCCTTTCACCAGCTCGTTCGCTGGTGCGTGGCCGATCGCGATGAAGACGCCCTTTGCGTCAAGCTGCGTGATCTCGCCGGTTCTGACGTGTTTGACGCGCACGCCCGTAACGCCCAAGGGATTTTCGTCACCGACGACCTCTTCCAATGTGTGATCCCACAGGGGAACGATTTTTTCATTCTTCATCAGGCGATGAATCAGGATTTTCTCGGCGCGCAACTCGTCCCGGCGGTGAACCAATGTCACTTTCGAAGCGAAATTGGTTAGGAAAAGTGCTTCTTCGACGGCGGTGTTGCCGCCACCGACCACCACGATTTCCTGGCCGCGATAGAAGAAGCCATCGCAGGTTGCACAGGCCGAAACGCCAAAGCCCTTGAACTTCTCTTCACTCTCAAGACCCAGCCATTTTGCGCGTGCGCCGGTGGCCAGAATAACCGCATCCGCCTTGTAGATTGTCCCGCTATCGCCGGTTGCTGTGAAGGGGCGTTCTGACAGGTCCAGATCTGTGATCAGGTCGCCGATGATCTCGGTTCCCATCGCTTTGGCGTGTTCTTCCATCTTGACCATCAGGTCCGGGCCTTGCACCTCGGTGAAGCCTGGATAGTTTTCGACCTCGGTGGTGGTGGTCAACTGGCCACCGGGTTCCATGCCCTGCACAAGGATCGGCTCTAACATCGCACGCGCGGCGTAGACGCCGGCGGTATAACCGGCGGGACCGGAGCCAATGATCAGGACTTTGGTGTGACGTGTCTCGGACATGGAAATTCCCTTGAGCATTCTGGTTTCCCAACGCATATAAGGCCGCTCGGGGTCCGAGGGAACCCCAACTGTGATGCCTGCCACCTACAACACGTTTCTTTGATGGCTTATCTGGTCCGGAAATTATCTTGCGCATGGACGAAAGATTGTTGCGCATTCAATCGCGCAAGAGTAGTCTTCGCGCAACTTCCGACGAAAGCCCTGTCCAAACAGGGTCTTCGCGCGCCCTCCTAAGAAGGTTAATCAATGTCTGTAAGCAAACTTGATCCGATTGATCGCATGATTCTGGCCGAGCTTCAGGCTGATGGCCGCATGACGAATGTCGAACTGGCCAAACGGGTGGGCATTTCGGCGCCACCTTGTTTACGCCGGGTGCGGACGTTGGAGGAACAAGGGCTGATCCGTGGCTATCACGCGGATGTGGACGCTCGTGCGCTTGGGTTTGAAGTACAAGTCTTTGCTATGGTTGGGCTTGTCAGTCAGGCCGAGGCCGACCTGTCAGCGTTCGAGGAGCAGTGCCGAGGCTGGTCGTTGGTTCGAGAATGCCACATGCTGAATGGTGAGGTGGATTTTGTCCTGAAATGCGTCGCTCCTGACTTGTCGACATTTCAGAGCTTTTTGACCGAAGAACTGACCGCGGCAGAAAACGTGGCGTCGGTCAAAACGTCACTTGTTATTCGAGGGGCGAAAGACGAGCCGGGGGTGCCGTTCGATGTGCTTGAAGCACGTTTGGAAGAAGCGCCCTAAAGCCGAATGGTCGAGATGAGGCGCCCGTAGTCGGCCTCGTTCTGATGACAGCTTCTTCGATACGAGTAGAAACGGTCGGGGTCTGAATATGTGCAATAACGCACCCATTCAGCATGACCCACGCCCGCCGCGCGCAGCCGGTACAGCCCGAACGCTGGTAGATCGAACATCGCTTTGTCACCGTCGGCACCGGCGAAAAACCGACTGTATTCCGGATCCGCGTCCAAAAACCTGTCAAGAAATTCAGGGCCGACTTCATAAGCGCTCTGACTGATCGAAGGACCGATGACTGCGGTGATGTTGCCACGCGCGGCGCCCAAAGCTTCCATTGCATTCAGTGTTGCCTCGAGGACTCCGTCCAACGCCCCCTTCCAACCCGCATGCGCTGCGCCAATCACACTAGCGTCCGGGTCCGAAAACAGAACAGGTTGGCAATCGGCCGTTAGAATAGAGAGCGCCAGTCCCGGCGTCGCCGTTACAATAGCATCGGCTTTCGGTTTTTCTCCGGTCATTGTGTCATCGACGGATACGACGTCTGCGGAGTGCACCTGCCAAACACCACATAGGTGGTCCTGTTGGACGTCCATCGCATCGGCCACACGGGCGCGATTGATCGACACCACCTCGGTTTGGTCTTGGCTCCCTGTCCCGCAATTCAGTCCAGCATAAACGCCAGACGAGGCGCCGCCGCGCCGAGTGAAGAAACCGTGCTTTACAGGCAAGAGCGCGTCTGAGGTGATGATTTCAAGGGTCATTCAAGGCCGGTTTTCATAGCGTTTCGAGAAAGGCCAGGCAGGTGTGGCGCATCTGCGCGAGTCAGTCCCAGCACTTTGAAGAGCGTCCCCATTTCATCCGGATGCGTCAAGCGCCGGTGTGCGGCGATATGCGCCTCAAGCGCCTCTCCGCTGAGTTTCTCTGCAAGTGTTTGGGCGCGTCCGGTGATGCCCAGCCGTTCAAGGAATACCCCTTGTGGGGTTAACAGATGCGGTGTCAGGGCAGGGGCGGCATGGACCAGCGCCTCGAAATCGACATGAGCGGTCAGGTCAGCCTCGCCCGGTGCGGCAAGTATATCGACGTATTTGTGCGCCGACACCGCCTGCAGCGTATCCCCGACCGACCGCCAATCTCCATAATCAAGGATCAGGGCGGCTCCGCCATATGTTTCGATCCGAGTCGCAATCTGAGCTATAATCGCAGATGCGCCCGGGCAGAGTTCAACAATGTCGCCATCCTGTGTGTCGTTTAACCGATGGCTTAGATCACGCACAGGTAAAGGTGCCGTCAAACCAAGCCCAAGTTGTCCCTCTGTCAAGCCAACCTGCCGTTCGCGCCAACCGTCGCCGTCCCGGACAAATTGTCGAACAGGCAGGGCGTCGAAGAACTCGTTTGCAACAACAAACAAGGGTGAATTGGGTAACGTATCCGCTGTGTCATGATGCGTGACGGAGTAGGGGGCGAGCGCCGTGGTTTGGGCGCTGCGTAGGACGGGCGAGGTTTCGATCAGATGTAAATCCATCGCTTTCTGAAAGCCCGGCACCCCAGCCGTAGCGCGCAGCATATCGGCCATCAATGTACCGCGTCCGGGTCCAAGTTCCACCAACGAAAAACGGGCAGGTGATCCCTGATCAACCCAAGCCTGGGCCACCGCCAATCCCAACATCTCGCCAAACATCTGAGTGATTTCAGGGGCCGTGATGAAGTCACCGGATGCGCCGAACGGGTCTCGGGTCGCGTAGTAGCCATGGTCTGGATACATGAGGCATTCGGCCATGTAGTCTGCGATGGATATCGGCCCGATCGTGCTGATCCGGCGTCGCAATATATCGGCAAGCGCGGTCACTGGGGCGCCTTTTCAGGTGTGCGTCGTGAGGCCCAGATGAGTGTTCCGATGCCAATCGCGATCATCGGCAAGGTTAGGGTCTGTCCCATGGTTAGACCCCACTGACCAATGTGGACGACGTATCCGAAGGGGTTATCCATCGTGATGAACTGCGCGTCGGCCTGCCGAAAAAACTCGACCGCGAACCTTGCCAGTCCGTACCCCAAAAAGAACATTCCAGTCAGCATCCCGGGACGCTTAAACCACCCGTGACGGAAGGCGAGAATTAGCAGGACCACACCCAGCACGATCCCCTCAAGCAAGGCTTCATAAAGCTGGCTTGGATGCCGCGCGCAGGCCCCCAGTGCTGCATCCCAACCCGGACAGGTTTGCGCTGCTTCGCCGGGAAAAATGACACCCCACGGCACAGTCGTCGGACGCCCCCAAAGCTCTGCATTGATGAAGTTTGTGATGCGGACCAATCCGATGCCGATCGGGGCCGCGATCGCCATGAGATCGGCAAGTTCTGCGGTTTTAATGTTATGACGGCGCGCAAATACCCAAGTAACGAGAATAACGCCCAAAAACCCACCGTGAAAAGACATCCCACCGGTCCATACCTTGGGAACATCCCATGGGTTCTCTATGAAATAGGCGCGTTCGTAGAACAGCACGTAACCAAGCCTGCCACCCAAGACGATGCCCAGAATGGCCCATGTTGCCAGATCCTCCAGCTGCGCGCGGGTGATTGGTGGGTCATTTGTCCACAAATCAGACCGTGCGATGGCGCGTGCAATGATCCACCATCCGATGGCGATTCCGATAAGATACCCCACTGCATACCAGCGAAGGGCAAACGAGAAGCTACCAATCTCGATCGAGAAGATCTCGGGCGACAGGGCGGGAAAGGGGATGGCCAACAACATGGCGCATTCCTGACCCTGACAGGTGGGGCAAGTCAAGCTTGTCTCTGCGCGACCCAACCCCCATATAGGTTTCAACAAGCAAGGAGATGCCGATGCAAACCCGCAACAAAATTTTGGACGATATGTCCCAGTTGATGACAAACGCGATGGGCGTGGCTCAGGGCGCAAAGGACGAAGCAGAAACAGCGATGAAAAGCTGGATGGACCGCTGGCTGGCTGACCGAGATTTCGTCACCCGCGAGGAATTCGACGCAGTACGCGCCATGGCGCAGAAAGCCCGAGAGGAAAACGAAGCCCTTCGCGCGCGCATTGACGCGTTGGAAACGAAGAAGTCCAAGGGCTGATACGGACAGGCAGACAGGTGATCGTGATCATTCTGTTACTCGTCTGTTTTTCAGGTGTTACATATCGCGGCTAGTTGGCAGGCAAGCGCGCAACACGCGCGCTGCCAACTTCAGGAGTACACCGATGAGAAAGACGCTCGCCTGCCTTCTGGCTGCCACGTCGCTGACACCCGCCGCCCTTTTCGCAGATAGCCTGACCCGCGTTGCTACCGTGCAGCTTGGTGCCGAGATCACAGGCATCTATGAGCAAGGTCCAGACCTATTTTTCAACACGCAACATCCCGAAAAAGACCTGCAAGGGCCATTCTCTAAGGCCAGTGTGGGCGTTATTTCAAATGTGAATTGGCAGGCTGCCAACTTGCCTGCTCCGATCGCAGCCGCTGATAAGGCCCGGGTTGTGTCAACCCTTGGCGACTATCAGATTCTGATGCAGGAAGGCGATGACGGGATCGTCGGAATTATCAAAACCATCGCGGGCAAAGACCTGATCTCCTCAAACGACCCGGATTTCAACGGCTTTGTGCCAACGGGCGAAAGCTCGGGACTTTTGTTTACCAACTGGGAGAACCGCCCAGGTGGGATGAGCCGCGCGGCTTTGACCCGCAGCCCGGATGGGACTTGGTCAGTCGGCGACGTGTCGATGATCGACTTTTCTGGTGTTCGCGGCACTTGGGTCAACTGTTTCGGCACAATGTCGCCATGGAAGACACCGCTTTCCTCAGAGGAACTATACTTCGACAATTCTTCAGACTGGAACAATCCCGGGTACAAATACCATGATGGACAGCAGGATCTTGCGACCTATCTGGGCAGCTATCCCAATCCATATGACTACGGCTACATAGTCGAGATTACGGACCCGGTTGGTGCTGCCGCTCCAGTAAAACACTTCGCACTTGGTCGCTTCAGCCATGAAAATGCGGTGGTAATGCCCGACAACCGCACGGTCTACTTGTCCGATGATGGTACCGGTGTTGTGTTTTTCAAGTTCATTGCTGACGTGGCCGGGGACCTTAGCGCAGGAACGCTTTATGCCGCGAAGGCGACCCAGCAAGTTGACGGCAACGCTGCCGACAGCGCCACGACGGGATTTGATATCGAGTGGATCGAACTGGCCCACGGCACAAACGAGAAAATCGAGGATTGGATACGCGCCTATGACGGCATTTCACCTGCGGATTTTGTCGAAGGTCAAAACAGCTACATCACTGAAGCCGACGTAGCGGCCTGGGCTGACGGTAAGGCCGACGATGACCGTGTCGCTTTCCTAGAAAGCCGCAAGGCCGCAGCCGCGAAAGGTGCCACGGCAGAATTTCGCAAGATGGAAGGTGTGAATATCAACTATGATGGCGCAAAGGACGGCTCGGTTCCATATATGTATGTGGCGATGTCCTCTATCGGGAAAACCATGGCCGATGGCGAAGGTGATGTACGCCTCGAAGCCAATAAGTGCGGTGTGGTTTACGAAATGAAGCTCGATGCTGATTTCGATGTCGCATCCATGGTGCCGGTTGTGGCGGGCCACGGCTACAACAAAGACAACGCGCCCAACGCTTGCCCGGTGAGCTCTATTTCCAACCCCGATAATTTGATCGTCCGTAAGGACGGATCAGTTGTCATCGGCGAAGACACCGGTAACCACGAAAACAATGCCATGTGGGTCTGGACCCGTGGACAGGGTTGATCGTCATTACTCAAATACCGGGCGCAGCTTGTGCCCGGTAGCTCCCGGTTTTTCTTGTCACAGAGCCCCTATTTTGCCAGCACACGTTACTTCAAAATCGGGGGCTTTTCTGGATCTGATCCGGGCGCGACCGGTTCAATCCGCTGGGGTTCAACGGGTACAGGCAGATCAAAGCGAAGGCCAAAGACCTCAAGCTTGCCCGCAATCTGATCATCACCTTTGAAGAACCCGACATCCATCACGCCAGCCTCTAGCCCTGAAAATGTCAGCGCCTCCTGCGCCGCACCTGCCAGTGCATTTTCGGCACCGAAAGCGGCGTCTATAAAGCCCAATAGATGTCCTTTGCGGCCATCTGAATACGTTACACCTGCAAGGCAGGCGTGGCGCGCAAGCCCACCTGCGCTTGACAATTTGGTATCCAAAGCGGCGATCAATGCGGCTGGAGCAGACGGGCCGTGAACCTCGGCAATGCGCGCGTCCACCGTTTCTGGCCCGGTCCCCAAAGTGTCTGACAGCCAGGACAGAGCCTCTGCCGGGATCAGGATTGATGAGGGTGCAACACCTAAATTAACACCAAGCCCGATGTCTTGCCCCGCCAATATTCCCGCTATGACGCGACCGGGCAGGGCAGCGTAGGGTGCGGCGGCACCAACGAACTCGGCCAGCCGATCCTCGCGGTCGAACACCAACACATAGGATCGATCCTCAAGCTCAAAAACCTCGGGTTCGACATCGTCGTTCACGGGTTCTTGCTTCAAAAGCAAAAACAACTCGCCATCGGCAAGGCGCTCATAGAACCCTAGCCGCGCGGTGTCATCGTCCAGATCGGCCTGCATCGCGGCATGGGCAACATCAAGTCGGGTTTGGTCGGTCATTCTGGGTCCTTGTGGTGCGTGGGCTGTGCCAAGACCTTGGATACGCATGCGCGCAAGGCGGGCAGAAGGTCGGCTTCAAACCACGGATTTTTCTTAAGCCAACCGGTATTGCGCCAAGACGGATGTGGCAAGGGAAAGAGCTGTGGCGCATGATCACGCCAACTTGCGACGGTTGTCGTAACGCCAGACTTTCCGCCCAGGTGACGCGCTTGCGCATAGCCCCCGACAACAAGGGTGAGCGGCACATTGGTAAGTGCGGCGTCAACGCGATCCCCCCAGGTCTCAGCACAGATTTTCGGGGGTGGAAGGTCTGAGCCCTTGGCATCATACCCGGGAAAGCAGAACCCCATCGGCGTAATAGCTATCCGCGACTTGTCATAGAACACGTCCCGGCTGATGCCCATCCAGTCCCTCAATCGATCACCCGACGGGTCATCGAAGGGCAGGCCAGATTTATGAACCCGTAACCCCGGAGCTTGTCCGATTATCCGCAGCCGAGGATTGGGTCGAAACCACACTACAGGACGTGGCGCATGCGCGGTTTCTGTCTCTGCAAAACGTTGTGTGCAAATTCGGCAGGTTTCAATGTCTTGGATGAGGGTGCTCATGGTTCACGAAGGTAGGGTCAGGGGGGCGAGGATGCAATATTTCGATAATTATAGAAATAAGAGTTGCGTTTCGAATTCATTTCTATATTTCTAGAAATATGAAACAAGAATCTTTTGACCCGTTGAATGTCGATATCGCCGCATCTCAGTTCGCAGCCTTAGGCTCCGAACATCGTCTCTCTGTCCTGCGTACGTTGGTACGTGCAGGCCCCAATGGTTTGTCCATCGGAGCGCTTGGAGAACGCTGCGGCGTCACTGGGTCCACGCTTACCCATCATATGAAAATTCTCGCGGCAGCGGGATTGGTCACACAAGAAAAGCAGGGGCGCAGCATCATTTGCGCCGCCGCAGAATACGACGTTATGCGTGCATTGTCTGACTACCTCCTTTCAGAATGCTGCGCAGATTGCCCAGAAGGAAAGGGTCACGATCATGGCTGACACAACCCATTCGCATCCGTCACATCCACCCACGAAAAAGTGGAAGATCGATAAGGCCTGGGTCACTATCCTACTGATCCCAGCGGTGCTGGCGGTGTTCGCACCGGCCGAAGTTTGGCCGATGATTACCTTCGCATTAACTGCGTTGATGCACACAGCACCGTTTATCCTGTTTGCAATTCTGGCCGTCGCATACTTGAAGGCCACGGGCGCCGAGAACCTGCTGGCGCGTGCTTTTGAAGGGCGAGAGGTGCGAATGATCGCACTAGCGGCTTTCGCGGGCGGTCTGTCTCCATTCTGTTCATGCGAGGTTATTCCCTTCATCGCCGCACTTCTGGCCGTCGGAGCGCCTTTGTCTGCTGTCATGGCCTTTTGGTTGTCTTCACCTTTGATGGATCCCGCGATGTTCGCGATTACGGCGGGCACCTTGGGCAGCGGTTTCGCGATTGCCAAGGCGGCTGCCGCGATCTCGATCGGGCTGTTTGGAGGGTTCACGGTGCGCGCCTTTGCGAAAACCGCGCTGTTTGCAGACCCACTGAAGAACGCGCCAGTGTCGTCTTGCTGCGCGTCGTCAGGCTGTGGGACAGGTTCAGGGGCCGATGTCTATTCGGGCGATGTGAACTGGAAGTTCTGGCATCAGGCTCATCGCCGCCAAACTTTCCGCGATACTGCGCTTGAAAACATGCTCTTTCTCAGCAAGTGGCTGCTGTTGGCCTACATGATCGAGGCGTTGATGTTGCGCTATGTGCCCGCTGAAATGGTGGCACAGGTGTTGGGTGGCTCGGGTATCGGTCCGATCTTGCTGGGGGCCCTCGTCGGCGCGCCGGCCTATTTGAACGGCTATGCCGCTGTACCGATGGTTGCAGCTTTGCTTGAGCAAGGCATGTCAAACGGCGCGGCGATGTCCTTTGTCATCGCTGGTGGCGTCAGTTGCATCCCTGCGGCTATTGCGGTGTGGGCGTTGGTCAAACCCCGTGTTTTTGCCGCGTATCTTGGGTTGGCGATGATCGGAGCGGTAATTGCTGGCTTGGCATGGGGAGCCATCGCCTGACCACATCTAAGCCCGGGCTTGCCGGTCAGCCATTGTCGTTTCACTTCTGTTGCAGTATTTTCAGATGTTAACGAAAATGGCTGGTCGTGCCTTGGATGCAAGCCGCTGGGCCGCGACCTGTTCATCAAAACAGGATAAGGCAATTCATGTATCGCGTTTGGAATTTCGTTTCGACCTATTCGATTCTTCTGATCAGTGGCGCTGTTGTTGCACTGGTTTGGGCCAATATTGATCCACACTCTTATCATCATGTGGTGGAATACCCACTTTGGTTTAACGGTTGGATCGGCGTGGACATCCACCATTGGGAACACGCTTACGGCAACGCGGCGCATCATTTCGAATATGGTGACGTGGAGAAAGTTGTCACATTTCACTATCTTATCAATGACATGCTTATGGCGCTGTTCTTTGCTATTGCGGGTAAAGAAGTGTGGGAAGCCGTTATCCTTAAGAACGGATCATTACGTGGTAAGAAGGCCGCGACACCGTTGGTGGCAACGGCCGGTGGCATGCTTGGGCCGATTGCGGTCTATCTGGGAATTGCATATTTTCTTGGGTCGTCGACCTTCGATGCTGTGGCCCGTGGCTGGGCGGTTCCGACAGCGACCGACATCGCCTTCAGTTATCTTGTGGGCCGGATTGTATTCGGAGCAGGACACCCGGCTGTTCGCTTCTTGTTGTTATTGGCCATCGCTGATGATGCGGCAGGGCTGATTATTCTGGCGATTTTTTATCCCACAGGAGAGCTGGCACCGATCTGGCTACTGTTGTCAGTTACGGCCTCTGCTTCGGTATACCTGCTGTTCAACTATCTGCCTCGGTACTTGGATCGCGGCAATCAGCTGCGCCCTCGTTCAACATGGATTCGAAAAAACTTCGGCTGGCACCCTTACGCCATTGCAGGGTGTCTGAGCTGGTATGGATTTGCCCAAGCTGGCATTCACCCAGCTTTGGGTCTGCTGCCCGTGATCCCGGCAATCCCGCACGCCGATCGCGCGTTTGGATTGTTTGCTGAGGTTGAAAAATACCTAACCGATACGCTGAACCAGATGGAGCATGCGTTGGCTATTCCGGTCGACATCGTCCTATTCTTCTTCGGCCTGCTGAATGCGGGGGTAGAGTTCAACGCGATCTCCGAAGCGACATGGCTGGTCCTTGCTGGTCTTATTATCGGTAAGCCTGTTGGGATCTTTTTAATGGGATGGCTTGCGGCCTATCCTATGCGGCTTGGGTTGCCTGCCGGTATGCGTTCGATTGATTTGATAGTCATTGGTTTTGTTGCGGCTATTGGCTTTACGGTTTCGCTGTTTATTGCGTCCGTCGCCTTCCCAGCTGGCCCGGTTCAGGACGGAGCGAAAATGGGTGCGCTGTTCAGCTTTGGCGCTGTATTCTTGTCGATCGCAGCGGGAAAAGTCTTTCGAGTGCAAAAGCAAAACAACTAGTCAACAGGCCTAACACGGTTGCATATTACCCATGTTGGGTCGATCTAGCGGTTTAAATGATGACATTTTTCTTGAATAATTCCCCGCGTTTTCTACCTGGCCATTGAGTTTTCGCGGTGGTTTTCGACATAATGCTGCCTAAGTAAGCGATTATAGCGCTACGTTAAGAAAGCCTGTGTAGAAACAACAGGTGATAGCAGTGCCGGAGCCGCGAATGCTCGAATTTGACAATGTCAGCAAGTCCTTTTGGACGGGACAACAACGCAAGGTCATTCTCGACAATGTGTCCTTTCGGGTTGAGCTGGGGAAGTCTCTGGGCATTCTGGCCCCCAATGGTACGGGCAAGACGACTTTGATCAATATGATGGCGGGGCTTGAGAAACCGGACGAGGGTGAAATCCACCGCAACTGCCGGATATCCTTCCCGCTTGGCTTCATGGGTGGCGTAATTAAGAAGCTCTCGGCCAAGGAAAATGCGCGGTATATCGCTCAGATTTATGGCCTGGATCCGGATTATATCGAAGCGTTTACGCGCTGGTTGTGTGGGTTAGAAGAATACTACGACTTTCCTGTATCGACCTACAGTTCGGGGATGATGTCGCGATTTACGTTTTCACTTCTGCTAGCGTTGGATTTTGATATGTATTTGATCGACGAAGGGATGCCACAGGCGACAGATGCTGAATTTAACCGAAAGGCGGGTAATGTCCTGCGGGAGCGGTTGGAACGCTCGACAGTGATCGTCGTCTCACACCAGGCAGAAACGCTAGAGAAGTTTTGTCAGTCCGCAGCCGTGTTGCGGGATGGCCAGTTTTATATGTTCGAAACTTTGGAAGAAGCGAAACGGTTGTATGACTACCAAACCCAGGGCTAAGAAATTTCGCATCAGCCGCTCGTCGCGTTTGGGCAATCCCGATGCCCCTGCGGGTGCAAAAGGCGGCGACGTATTCGCGCAGCGTTTGCAAGCTGCGACGGAACAAAACAACGGCGAAGCCACTGCCGCTTCGGACAGTTCGTCAAAACCTAACCCTCTGGAAGAGCTTGCCCAAGCGCCAACCGAGGATGGATTCCCTAAAGAAGGTTTCACACAAAAACCATCTGCGACTGCCGGAGAGGCAGAAGACACTGACTATGCTGAGATTGAAGCGATACGAAAAGAGGGTCTTACAGGCCGTCAATTGCGCATGGCACGTCGGGTTGCACAGAAGCATGGTATTGCGGTGGAGTCGGATTTCGACGCAGTGTTGAAGCTACGTCGTGCAGGGATTGACCCCTTTAAGCGGTCGAACATGCTGGAGCTGGTAGGCGCCGATGGCGGTGGCCGAGGATTGGGGGGCTCCAGCAATCTGCCTCAGCCTCTAAATGCTCCTCGCTTGCCCGCAAACCACGTTTACGATGATACGGATCGGGCAAGGACAGTGCGTGAAATCCAAATGGATATCGTGCGCAGACGACGGCGCAAGCTCGCATTTCTCTTTGCGCGGCTCGCGTTTTTTGTGTTTCTGCCGACGATCATCGCGGGCATTTATTATTATAACTATGCAACGCCGATGTACGCCACGAAGACTGAGTTTGTGATCCAAAAAGCCGATGGCGCTGGGGGAGGGGGCTTGGGCGGTTTGTTCGCGGGGTCCGGGCTTGCCACGTCGCAGGACAGTATTACCGTGCAGAGCTATCTAACCTCTCGCGATGCGATGCTCCGATTGAACCAAGACCTTGGTTATAAGGCGGTGTTCTCGGCGCCTGACATCGATGTTATTCAACGGTTAGGTCCCGATGCGTCGAACGAGCAGGCCTACAAACTTTACAAGAAATACGTAAAGATCGGGTATGATCCAACAGAAGGTATCATGCGAATGGAAGTTGTCGCGCCCACTCCTGCACTCAGCGAGGATTTCTCGGAAGCTCTGATTTCTTATGCTGAACAGCGCGTTGACAATCTGACCCAGCGCCTGCGCGAAGACCAAATGGAAGGGTCTATTGCGAGCTATGACAAGGCAGAGCGGGACATGCTGACAGCGCAGGCTGAAGTGCTGCGACTACAGGAAGAAATGGGGGTTTTCGATGCCACCTCGGATGCTTCTGCGCTGATGGCTCAGGTCACGGGTTTTGAAAGTCAGCTGCAAGAAAAACGACTGAGCCTTCAGCAGCTTCTCGACAACACCAGACCGAACAAGGCCCGGGTCGATGGCCTTCGCGGTGATATCGGACGACTTGAGGCCTTGATCGCCGAACTTCGTGGCAGGCTAACTGAAGCTGGTGGAGAAAACGGGTCACTCGCGTCGATTAGCGGTAGGCTTAGAATCGCACAGACCAATCTGGAAACACGTACGGTGCTGATGCAACAGTCCCTCCAGCAGCTCGAAGTTGCACGAGTCGAAGCCAACAAGCAGACACGGTATCTGGAGCTTGGCGTGCGGCCTGTTGCGCCCGACGAACCAACCTATCCCCGATCGTTTGAGAACACGATACTCGCGTTCCTGATCTTTTCGGGCGTGTATTTGATGGCGTCGATCACAGGCTCTATTCTGCGCGAACAGGTGTCAGCCTGATATGAAGCGTATTGGCGTCGGCGATATCCAAATCGGCAACGATCAACGGTTGACGATCATTGCTGGCCCTTGCCAGTTGGAGAGCGTCGATCACGCGGTCGACATAGCAGGCTTCGTATCGGAAGTCTGTGCGAGACAAGGCGTCGGCTACGTCTTTAAGGCTTCGTTCGACAAGGCCAACCGAACTTCAGTGTCAGGGCGCCGTGGCCCGGGCCTGGATCGCGGCCTTGTTGCTCTTGCCGAAGTAAAAAAGCGATTGAATCTGCCGGTTCTGACTGACGTCCATTTGCCCGATCAGTGCGACGAAGTGGCAAGCGTCGTCGATATTTTACAGATACCCGCTTTCCTTTGCCGGCAAACAGACTTGTTAATTGCAGCCGCCAAGACGGGACGCCCGGTCAATATTAAGAAGGGACAGTTCCTGGCGCCGTGGGACATGGATCATGTCGCTGAAAAGGTCGTTTCAGCCGGCAATAAACAGATCATGTTGACCGAGCGTGGAACTTCCTTTGGTTACAATACTCTGGTTACAGACATGCGTGCATTGCCACGTATGATGACAACGGGGTTCCCTGTCATCATGGATGCCACACACGCAGTGCAAATGCCGGGCGGGCAGGGGACGTCGTCTGGCGGGCAAAGAGAGTTCGTACCGGTTTTGGCCCGCGCGGCGGTATCGCTTGGAATCGCTGGGGTGTTCATGGAGACACACCCTGACCCGGACAACGCGCCGTCGGACGGACCAAATATGGTGCCGCTGGATCAGATGGATCAGATTGTCGCCGATCTTGCAGCGTTCGACCGGCTTGCAAAGCAAAGGCCCCTGCGCTGATGGATGTGCGAATTTGCCCAAGCGGATTTCGTGAATATGATGTTAGATGGCGCTATCCAGAGGATATTGACTTAGAAGGCCTCTACCGTGTCGGACTTGGCTTTGGTACTTTGCTCCAGAACCGCGGGAACGGGTTGGAGATTGTGCTGGGGCACGACTATAGAAGCTATTCTGCTGATGCGAAGGATGCGCTTGCAGGGGGCTTAACTGCGGCGGGTCTTTGGGTCTCCGATATCGGCATGGTTTTGTCACCTGCCGCCTACTTCGCCCAATATCACCTAGGCATTAACAATGTTGCAATGGTAACGGCCAGCCACAATCCAAATGGTTGGACCGGTGTGAAATTTGGCTGCGATTTCTCTTCGACGCTCGGTCCAGAAGATGTTGCTGAGTTAAAACACATCGTCATGACGCAGGCGTTCAAGCCTAGATCAGGTGGTGGGATAACCCGAGTGTCAGGCCTGAAAAAAGCCTATATTGACGATCTTGTCACAGGCGTCTCGATCGCTCGCCCCTTGCGGGTTGTGTGTGCCACGGGAAACGGCACGGCGGGCGCATTTGTGCCCGAAATTCTGCGCCGCGCTGGGGTCGAAGTGATCGAGCGGCATTGCAACCTTGACCATGCCTTTCCGCATTATAACCCCAACCCCGAGAATCTGGAGATGTTGCGGGATATGGGGGAAGTTGTCCGCGAACACAGCGCAGATCTTGGTTTGGGCTTTGACGGGGATGGGGACCGAATTGGTATCGTGGACGAGAACGGTGAAGAGATTTTCTCGGACCGGTTGGGCCTGTTACTTGCCCGAGACCTTGCGCCGCGATTTCTGGGCGCGCGCCTTCTGGTGGACGTGAAATCAACCGGGCTTTACGGGACTGACCCAGTGCTGGCGAAAAATGATGTACATGTAAGCTATTGTAAGACTGGGCATAGCCACATGAAACAGGCCCTGCGGCAATCTGGGGCGTTTGCCGCGTTCGAGAAGTCCGGGCATTTCTATTTCGCTCCGCCACTCGGTCGCGGCTACGATTGTGCCCCGGCCGTTGCACTTCGTCTCTGCGAGTTGATGGACCGGCGTAAGTCCGATTCTGTCTCCCAATTGGCTGCCGACCTTCCACAGTGTTGGACATCGCCGACCCTTTCGCCTTTCTGCCCGGACGATCAGAAATACAAGGTGGTCGAAAAGCTCACCAGCCGGCTTGAACAGATGTGTCGCAACAGCGAACCTATTGCCCATCGAGAGATCGTACAAATTCTCACGGCCGATGGTGCGCGGGTGCAATTTGCAGACGGCGACTGGGCGCTGGTCAGAGCATCATCGAACACGCCCAACCTTGTGGTCGTATGCGAGAGCCAGCACAGCCACGCCGATTTAGCCGCGTTATTTAACGCGTTCGACACCGTTCTCCGCAGCACATGCGATTTCGGAGCATACGATCAGCTGATAGACTGATCGCAGCGCTGTGGTACCCAGCGAGCCTCGAGTTGGGGCCGTTGTATGTCGGAGACTTTCAGCTTTGTAGGTCAAGCGGTTGATGCAGTGCGCTGCTCCTCCAACTGGCCCGGTTCAATAGATATCTGATTCTGAAAAATTCCTCTGTTTGGGGGTTGCACCCTAGCGGCGCTTTGGCTAGGAAAGCGCGCACCGTTGGGGTGTAGCCAAGTGGTAAGGCAACTGTTTTTGGTACAGTGTACCGTAGGTTCGAATCCTACCACCCCAGCCAAGCTTTTCCCTTCGAACAGCTCAGATATCTGCCTCGTCGACTCACTTGCCTTCGCGTCGGAAAGTGCCCCGCTTTCTGCCCCTTTGCAGAGTCTTGGATTGGATTGGTCTATGGCCAATCTACCAACAGAGGGTCCGCTCTTTCCTGATCTAACGGTCAATAGCCGCGAACCCGCACAAAGCCCAACCGAGGTTACACCGTTTTGTCGAGCTTGATGACGTCCCGCTCTGTTTTTGTCAGACCTGGCTTGGAAGCCAGAGGACGATGATTGGGAATGCGACCAGAAGTGCGATTGTGATGGCATCGGCAATAAAGAAGGGCGTGACGCCTTTGAACACATCCTGCACGCTAAGGTCATCGCGCACACCGGCGACGACAAAGCAGTTCAGGCCGATCGGAGGGGTAATTAGGCAGAACTCGGCCATTTTCACGACGAGGATTCCGAACCAGATCGCACACATGGGACCTGACATGCCGAAAGTGCTGTCTGCGGCAGACACGGCCTCGCCTCCGTTCAGGGCCATGACGGCGGGGTAGACAACGGGTAGGGTCAAAAGGAGCATGCCGATGGCATCCATGAACATACCCAACACCGCATAGGCCAACAGGATGCAGACGAGGATCAGCATGGGCGACAGGGTCAACGAAGTGATCCAGTCAGAAAATGCGCTGGGCAGTTCGGCAAAGCCAAGGAAACGAACATAGACGAGCACGCCCCATATGATGGTGAAGATCATCACTGACAGTTTGGCGGTTTCCAGAAGGGCATCTTTCAGCTGGGACCAGCGCATGCCCTGATAAACGGCCATCAGAAAGACCACAAATGCGCCGATCGCGCCGCCTTCTGTGGGTGTGCCCCAAGCGTCGCCGCCAAACGGGTTGTAGACGAAGAAGATGATGGTCACGACGACAAAGACGATGGGCAATGCGGGAGGGAGAGAGGCGAAACGCTGCCTCCATGTGAAGCCGGATACGGGCGGTCCGAAGCCTTTGATGGTGACCGCCATGCCGATGATGAGCAGCCCATAAATCACCGCCGAGAACGCGCCGGGGATGAAGCCTGCGAGCAAAAGTTTGCCCACGTCTTGTTCAACGATGATGGCGTAGATCACCAAGATGGCAGAGGGCGGAATGAGCGAGGCAAGCGTGCCACCCGCCGCCACAACACCCGCCGCGAAGCGTTTGTCATAGCCGATTTTCAGCATCTCGGGGATGGCGATCCGCGCAAAGACGGCGGACGTGGCAACAGAAGCGCCCGACACGGCGGCAAACCCTGCGGTTGCAAAGACGGTGGATACGGCCAACCCTCCGGGCACCCAGGCCAGCCAGCGTTTGGCGGCTTCGAATAGTGCTTTGGTGAGACCTGCGTAGTAGGCTAAATATCCGATCAGAATGAAAGTGGGGATCAAGCTGAGGGCTTGGGACGAGATTTTCGAGTGGGGTACCTGACCAGCGGTTTTCACCGCGATGGTCATGGCTTTGCCAAAGCGCGCGGGATCGTAGCCAAATTTGGCCCAGAAAATCCAGATAAGCCCGATTAAACCGGCAAGCCCGGCGGCAAACGCCACACGCATTCCCAGCACGACCAGAACGAGCATCCCGCCCGAAACGATCAGTCCAATTTCGATAGGCTCCATGGCTATGCTCCCGTCTCGTTATGGCCCGAGACATGCTCGGCTTCCATTGCGGCTTGGGTTGCGGCATCGGCGACCAAAGGGACGGCGATTGGATGGGCTTCGCCGCGAACAAAAGCGCGTGCGTAGGCATAGAGTTGTAACAACAAGCGCAGGCACAACACGCCGAACGCTATCGGGGCCAACAGCTTGGCGGGCCAGAGCGGCAGGGCGATGTCCATGGAACTGTCACGGCTCCACAGGGGGGCTGCGAAATCAAAGCTGCGCGCGAAATGGGCCCAGCTGCCCCAAACCATCAAGATCATCAGGGTCAAGATCGCGAAGGTAGTGATAAATTCGACCAGATAGAGCGGTCGCCCTTTGAGCGCCCCGACCAGCATATCCATACGGATATGCCCGCCATCGCGCTGCGCATAGGCGATGCCCATAAAGGCGATCAGCGGCATCGCTTGCTCGATCCAATCGACGTAGCCGGGCAGGGGTTGTTGAAAAAAGTTGCGCCCTCCGACGGACACGACCGCAAGGACCATCAACGAGAACACAGCCAGGCCACTGACCAGCGCCAACAGGGTCTCAATCTTGTACAGGCGTTGGTCAAACAAACTCAGTTTGCTGTCATCCGACAGCACCAGCGAGGATCCGGCCATACGTCGTCTCCGTTAGATGATAGGTAAGTGTCTTAAGATCCCCTGCGCCCGCTTTGTACAGGCGCAGGGGAAAGCTCTTAGTTGGTCTTGGCGATCATGCCTGTCACAAGATCATACAACTCTTGCGCAGGTAGCCCGCGCGCGTTGTTGTCTTCGATCCAAGCTGCAGCAGCCGGTGCGGCGGCGGCTTCTTTGAAGGCTGCAATCTCTTCGTCAGTGAAGGTGACTTGCGTGATCCCACGCTCTTCAAGCGCAGGGCCCCAAGCTTCCATGGTCTTGTTGTTGTAGGTGTCGACATAATAGTCCAGCGCCTCATCGACAGAGCTAAGCAACGCCTCGCGTTGATCGTCGGGAAGTGCTTCCAAGGCGGGCGTGTTCACCACAACCGGGCAGTTTACGGTGCCTGGATTCAAGTTGGTGGTCCACCATTTGCCGTTCTCGATCGTGCCAAATGACATGTGGGCATGTGGGGCGAAGGCGACGGCCTTGACCACGCCACTGTCCATTGCCTGACGCACTTCGGTTGCGGACATTGACGTCGGAACGGCCCCGACGGTCTCCATCGCTTTGCCGATACCGCCGGTGGCGCGCACGCTCAGGCCTTCGAAATCGGCCAAAGACGCAGGCGCGTCGCCCACACCAACCAGATTGTACTGCGGCAGTGGCGACGGCATCAGCAGAGTCGCGTCCCAACGTGCCAGATCGGCTTGCGTGGCCGGATGGGCATAAACAGCTTTGGACAGTTCGATCTCTTGCTCTAGCGACGAAACACCAAGGAAGGGCAATTCCAAAACGGTGATCGAGGGGTTCTTGTCGCGGTGATACCCCGCACAGAACTGCGCCATCTCAAATGCGCCGATGGATATGCCGTCCAGATTTTCCTTGTTCTTTGACAGTCCGCCATAACTGATGTTCAGGGTGAACTCGCCGTTGGTTTTTTCGCTTACCAGTTCGGCCAGCTTCTCAACATGCTCTGTAAATGCCCGACGTTTTCCCCAAAGCGAAACATTCCACTCGGTCGCCATCGCTTCCGTCGCGAAAGCAAGTGACACAGCAGCGAATGCGGTGCGGCTTAGAAGTTTTTGCATGATATACCTCCCAGATGCATGCAGAATTATTTGCGTCCCCAGTATCCGTCGCTCACGTCTGCCTGCATATGAGGGAAATTGCGTGGCTGACGAGAGTGTGCCTGCGGATTCCCGCAGAGCATGGCCGTCAGAGCAATGAGTCTTTGTCTAGCCCCAGTTTTACTATCTTTTCGTTCAAGGTCCGACGTCCAATCCCCAAAGCCTCGGCGGCAGCATCCATGCGCCCCTCGTGCGCCTGGATTGCTTTGCCGATCAGTTCGCGCTCGAACACAGCGACCGCCTCGCGTAGCGTGCCGGGCACGTCATCTAGATGTTGGTCAGCCTGAATGGACAGCCCTATAGACCCGCCGCCACGCCGCGCAGCAAGAACCCGGCGTTCACAGACATTGCGCAGTTCGCGCACATTGCCCGGCCAGTCATGGGCCAACAGGGCGGCCAGATCATCGTGAGAAATTTCGGGAGCAGCCACTTCGTAGACCTGTGCATAATGCTCGAGGAAGTGTCTCGTCAAAAGTGCGAGATCGTCGCGCCTTTGTCGCAGTGAGGGAAGGCTTAGAACGGCAGTGTTGATGCGAAACAAAAGATCCTGCCTAAGACGACCGTCACGTACCGCTTCTGACACATCCTCGCTGGTGGCGGAAATTACTCGGAACTCGGCCTTGACCGTGTTTGAGGCACCAACTGGAAGCACTTGCCTATCTTCTAAGACGCGCAGTAGCTTTGCCTGAACTGCAGGTGGGCAAGCGCATATTTCGTCTAAGAACAGTGTTCCACCAGAGGCGCTTACCAATCTGCCCTCGTTTTTCTCGGCAACACCAAACATTTCCGCCTCGAAAGTATCCGGCGACAGGGCGGCGCAGTTAAGTGCCAGAAACGGAGCCTGTCCGTGGCTGCCCAAATCATGCAGCGCATGCGCCACCAATTCCTTACCGGTGCCGGTTTCGCCGGTAACCAAGATGGTTGCCTGCGTGTCAGCAAGGTCAAGGATGTCCTGCCTTAATGTGACGATCTCTTCGGTCTGTCCTACAAAAATACGGTCCAACCCAGACAAACGGATGAGGCGCCTTTTTAACCGCGCATTGTCCTGCCGCATCCGCGCTTGCTCGGCGGCATGTCTCAGGATACTCAGCAGCCGACGTGGCTGATACGGTTTTTCAACGAAACTATAGGCGCCGTCCTGCATCGCCTGAACCGCCATAGGGATATCCCCGTGAGCCGATATCAAAACTAGGGGTGGGGCCGTGTTTTGATCCAGAGACGCCAGAAGCTCAAGGCCCGTCATCCCGGGCATCCGCACGTCGGAAAGGATCACATCCGGTAGCGGGTCGTTCAGCTTTGCCGCAACTTGGGTTGCACGCGATATCGCGTCCACTTTCCAGCCGGCTGCATCTAGTAGGTCGATCAAAGATTGCCGCATGGATTTGTCATCGTCGACAACCAAGATGCTAAAGGGATAAGTGTTTTCCATTGGTATTATACTTCTTCTAGCACGATCCTTGGGAAGATGACCCGAAAGATAGCCCCGCCTGTTTCGGCGTCGCTAGCCGTCATCGTACCATCGTGGTCTTTTACAATGCTGGCCGAAATCGCAAGCCCTAGACCCATACCTCGACCACTTTCGCGAGTGGTGACAAACGGTTCCTTTAGGTCGGCCAATGTGGCAGAACCCAGACCGTGGCCGTTGTCTTCGATCTCGACCAAAACATTGCGATCAGCCCGGTATATGCGCACTTCGATCTGTGGGGTGTCACTGTCTTCGGTTGCATCGATGGCGTTACGCAACAGATTGGTCATGACCTGTTCAATCCGCAACTGGATTCCCCTGACCAGCACCGGATCGTCTGGCAGTGAGAGGTGAACCTCGGCGCCCGAACACGCTAGGTTAGGGGTTACAAGGTCAAGCGATGTCCGAATGGCGTCCCTTAGGTCAATTTCCTTGAAGTCCTCGGTACTTGAACTTGCGAAGAACTTCAGTTGGCGTGTGATGCCTTCCATCCGATCGACGAGGCTTCCGAAGTTTGCCGTCAATTTGCTGCGCTTGTCGCCGCCCATTTCCGCGGCGACAAGATGGTTCCGCATCGCCGCGATTGGCTGCCCTAACTCATGCGTTACAGATGCTGCCAGTCGCCCTAGGGCAGCCAGCCTACTCGCGCTTTCCAAGTCACTTTTCGTACGCTTTAGACGACGTTCGGCGGTCATCCGTTCTTGTACTTCCGTTGCTAGGCGTTCATTGGCTTGTCGTAGTTCAGCTTCTTCGCGTGCTGATCTCCTCAACTCAGTTTCGACGCGCCGCGCCCGTTGGATTTGAAAACCAATGAACATGATAGCTGCAAGGATAACGACAATCGCCGTCAGCAACCACGATCGAGTGACGGCCTGATCATTGCGCGCCAAGAAATGCAGGGTCCAGCCGTGCGGCAAATCACTGGTTTCTAGGTGGAGGCGTTCGGTGCCTGCGATGCGGACGCGCTGCTCAGATAGGATCGACCAGTCAAGCGGGCCGAGATCCTGTCCGGAAAACTGCCTTGTATCCGCGATCTCTTGCTTGCGCTCGGCCGATAAGGGGGAAAGGGCTTTGTATCGCCATCTTGGATCGGACGAGAGCACTACAACGCCATCCTGATTGGCCAGGAATATCTGTTCATCAGAACCCTGCCAGCTTTCTTCCAATTCGGTAAGATCAATCTTGATTGCGATGACGCCGGACAGTTCATCCCGCCGTCCATACACAGCGTCCGCAATGAAATACCCTGGTAGGCCAGTTGTAGCGCCAATTGCGTAAAATCGTCCCTGTTCACCGCCCAGCGCATCCTGAAAATACGGGCGAAACGCGTAGTTCTGCCCAACAAAGCTACCCTGATCATTGTAGTTGGACGCCGCGACTGTCAGGCCATCACGCTTGATAAGGTAGATGGCATCGAGTCCAGCCTGCCTCGCAAACCCCTCAAGCCTAGCGTTGAGTGCGTCGGGAGAACCGCCAACTGCGGCCTCGATTACGATTGGATCGCGTGCGAGCACATACGTCAGATGAGAAAACCTCTCAAGTTCACTGGACACCGAGCTTTGATAGAGTGAAAGTCTCCCCTGCGCTTTCGTAAGCTCCTCGGACAGGAAATACCCATAGGATACCTTGAAAACGCTGATCGCGACAACGGCCGTCGCAATCGCTGGAAATACAAGTGACAGCAATCGCATAAAAACCGCTTGGCCAGAAACGACCAAGAAAGCAAGAGATTAGTTGCCTGATCCGTTGTCGAAAATCGTACCGAATCGGGTCTAAATTATGCGCTGACCATCAATCAGTACATGGGCTGGTACTTTCCATCACGGGTCGGCATCCATTTTTTGCGACCGCGTCATCGGTTACTTCACGTGGCGGTTCAACCCGGGCGAGGGCGACAGTCTCGTCAGTTTGAGCGCTCGCCGACCTTTTTATCCAACCCCTCCAAGTTCCCTTCAATGACTTTGCCAAGTGCGCGTTTCATCATTAGCTGTCCAAGGAGCCAGCCGAATGGGCCATATTTGACCTGAAATCCGGTGCGCCAAATGGTTTTCGATCTACCCTTGCCAAGTGGTTCGATGCGGATCGTGGTCGCCAGCGCTTTCATTGGCAGTGGATCAAGGTCAGAACAGTCGATGCTCATTTCGCGGTTCGGTTGCCAGTCGACCACCTCTTCCACCAGCGACGTTCCATTTTCGAAATATGCCCTTCGCCGTGCGCCCAGCCCCTCGCTGAAATCTGTTAGTGCATCAACTTTGACGACAAGCGGGGCGATGTCATCAAGATGCATGTAACGACTTAGTTCGGCCCAGACGGCCTCGGGAGTAGCATCGATCTCGTAGGTTCTTTCAATCTGTATCATGATTTCGGTCCAAATTTGATTCTGGTGAGAAACTAGCAGAACCCTCCTGACAGCATTCTGTCAGGAGGTATTTCTTACTGGAGAAGGATGTAGATGGTTCCCATTAAACCAGCACAACTTCAACGTCGACATGTTAGCGCTAATTCCTTACAGGTTTGGTTCGTGTCTACGCCAAGCGTACGACATAGGCATGGCTTGAGACTGCGGCCGACCTGGGCTGAGAAAGGATACCAAATGGAACATCTGGCAACACGCAGGGCAGTTTGGCTTTGCATGTTTGTGTTCTTTATTCAGCCGGTTGGGCTGGGGATTTGGCTGTCGCGGGTTGCAGAGGTTCAGTATGCCCTAGGGCTAAGCAAAGCCGATCTGGCGCTGGCGCTTGTGGGTATGCCGGTTGGCCTGTTGCCGACGCTCTATGTGGCGGGGCGCGTGGTCGACGGTATCGGCCCGCGCAAGGCGCTGCTATGGGCATTCCCTCCGATGTTGGCCATCGGTGTGTTGCCCGGGCTGGCAGGCGGGCTGAGCCAGCTTTTCATGGCGCTGGTCTTGTTCGGAGCCGTCGTCGCCTTTACCGAGGTGGCGCTGAATGTCTACGCCGCACGGGTCGAGAAGGCCTGCGACAAGTCGATTATGAACCGTGCTCACGGGTTTTGGAGCCTAGGGGTGATGGCAGGCAGCTTCATTGGTGTTCAGCTGGTCACGGTCGATCTGGATGCCGCGCGGAGTCTTGCCGTTGGCGGCCTTGTGTTGCTTCCCATCACAATGGCGGTGGCGTTTGCACTGCCCGAGATCAATCTGACCTCTTCAAATGATGAAGCGCCTGCTGCAAAAGCTCCGATTCCGAAAACGCTTTATGTGATCATGCTGATCGTGCTGGGTGCGACACTGGTAGAGGGGGCAATGATAGACTGGGCCACTGTTTACATGCGCGAGGTGGCACAATACGTACCCGGTCGCGAAGGTCTGGCGGTCACGGTGTTCTCGGGTTTTGTCACTGTTGGACGTTTTGCTGGTGATGCGATCAACACACGATTTGGGGCAACGATTCTGGCGCGCATGTGCATCGGGTCTGCGATCGTTGGCCTTGCGGTTCTGGTCTTTGATTTGGGCCCCTATCCGTCGTTCTTGGGCTTTGCATTGGTTGGACTTGGCGTTTCGACTATTTTCCCACTTGGCGTATCTGCAAGTGCAGCGCTTAGTAAAACCGGCGAGGCACGCAATGTCTCGATTATGACTTTTGGGGCGCTGAGTGGTTTTCTGATCGGTCCCCCTGCAATTGGGTTCGCGGCACAGGCAACATCGCTTGATCGGGCGTTTGTTTTATTGTTCCCGGGTCTGATCATTAGCTTCATCCTTGCGCGGCACTTGTCGACCCGCTCGGCGTCAGAGCGTCGCGCGCGTTTGTCTTCTGCGTCTTGATTGATCAAGAACTGCATCGGTCGCCATTGCGCCGATCCACATGCACAACAGGGCAAGCCACGCTGTGCCGACAAAGATAGAGCCGCCCGTTACACCGGCGCCAATCGCGCAACCGCCTGCAAGCATTGCGCCGAATCCCATCATGACGGCGCCGGTCATCGAGCGACGCATATTCGCCTCGCCCTCAAACCCTTGGAACTTAAACTCTCTGGTAAGCCAACTGGCTGCAAACGCGCCGATAACGACGCCTGGGATCAGCCCCACATCAAAGCCCAGAATCGGCTCGGGGATAAGGAAGAACATAAGCGTGTTGGCCGACGGACCCGAGAATGTCGCCGAGGTAACAGAAACCGGATCAAATGCGGCAAGTGACAGTTCATAAGTCAACACCCAGCCCAACGCGACGGCAAACCCGACCCCGGACCCAAAGATCAGCCGCCGATACCCGATCCCTGATCTGCGCGCGATTAGTATGGCAAAGACGGCGATGGCCAACCCCAATCCCAGTCCAGAATAGTCGGGCAATCCAAGCGCGGTCAGCAGGTTCAAATTGACCCCGCCCTCGGTCATCCAAAGACGGGCAAGGTGATCGCGGGTTGAGGCAAGCCAGCCATGCAGGCTCATCTGTGCGACGACGGCAAAGATAAGACCCGCCACGACGGATCTCAGATTACCGGTCGAGGCAAGCACAAGCAGCCGCCCCGAGCACCCGCGCGCCAGTACCATTCCGACGCCAAATACTAGTCCACCAATGATCGCGCCGGACCAACTGCCCGTGACGGCCATCATCCGCGCGTCCTCGGGCCGCATCAGTCCCAACAAAGTTGCGCCCTGTACCCAGACCAGTGCGGTGGAGAATGTTAAAAGCCAGATTGCCACCGAACTGCCCATCTTGCGGCGCGCAAACTCGACAGTGGCGGCACGTAGACAGAAGCGCGATCTTTGTGCAGCGACGCCAAAGACCACGCCGGTGATCAGTCCAAAAAATGCGGCGGTTTGCGCTTCTCCGATGTGGTCAATAAGGGGGACGATGTCCATGGTGGCTCCTTCAAGTCGGCGTAACATGAGCCAAAGGGACGGGGTCCGCCTTGATATAAATCATAATCATATATGACTAAATGAATGCGTTAGCGCTCGCCTTGCCAGAAAAAGGAGCGTAAGGCGGGGCCTATGAGACGACAGACTCTAACCATTGAACAAGCACAGACGCTGCCATTTTGGCGGCAACCTGTCTTTTTGCTGATGCTGATGGCAGCGGCGATGCCGATCGCCTTTATGACGTGGTCAGCGCTTTTGAACAACTTTGTGATCGAGGTCGCGGGTTTCACTGGCGTCGAAATTGGGTGGTTGCACACCGTGCGCGAGATTCCCGGCTTTCTGGCCATCGGAGTGATCGCGCTTTTGATGTTTATTCGCGAGCAAATGTTGGCTTTGGTGTCACTGAGCCTTCTGGGTGTGGCCACGGCGATCACCGCATGGTTTCCAAGCTTCGGCGGCATTTTGACTGTGACGATGTTGTCATCCATCGGATTTCACTACTTTGAAACCGTCAATCAGTCGCTACAACTACAGTGGATCGATAAGAAACGCGCACCGCAGACGCTTGGCTGGATTATGGCCGTCGGGTCTGGCGCAGCACTTGTGAGCTATGGGTTGCTGGTTCTGACGTGGAAGACCTTCGATCTAAGCTACAATCTTGTTTACATGATTGCCGGTGGTGTAACCGTGGCGATCGCAGTGTTCTGCTACTTCGCCTATCCGAAATTCGAAAGCCCTGAACCCCAACTTAAAAAGCTTCTGCTCCGCCGCCGGTACTGGCTCTATTACGCGTTGCAGTTCATGGCTGGGGCCCGTCGCCAGATTTTCATTGTCTTTGCCGCCTTCATGATGGTCGAGCGCTTTGGCTTTGAAGTGCACGAACTTACCGCGCTGTTTCTATTTAACTACGTTGCCAACATCTTTTTCGCCCCTTTGATGGGAAAAGCCGTTGCCAAATGGGGCGAGCGTCGGGCGCTGATTTTCGAATATACTGGGCTGATCTGCGTCTTTTTTGCTTATGGCGGTATTTATTTCTTTGGGTGGGGCGTCGTTCTGGCCGCAGTGCTTTATGTTCTCGACCACTTGTTCTTCGCACTGGCTTTCGCACTGAAGACCTATTTCCAAAAGATCGCAGACCCACAGGATTTTGCGCCAACTGCAGCCGTTGCCTTCACCATTAATCACATCGCCGCAGTGTTCCTGCCCGCGCTTCTCGGGTATCTTTGGGTGATTTCTCCGGGCGCGGTTTTTGGGTTTGCAGCAGCCATGGCTGCGGGCTCGCTGGTATTGGCGCTGCTTATCCCGCGCCATCCCGAAAAAGGGAACGAGACGATATTCTCACGTATGTCCGCACAAGCTGCAGAATGAGCCCCGAAAGCGTTACGCAAGGCGTTGACCTAGCCCCAGTCGCTCGCTACGCCCGCTATCAGAGCTGAAAGGATACATCATGCCCACCTGGACCGCATTGACCACCCTGAGCGGGCAAGACGCCGCAGAGGCGCTTGGCACCGCGATGGAGGCGTTGACCCCGGAACCCACTGGGATAGGCGTATTCGAAATCGAAGATGGCAGTGGCCAGTGGGAGGTCGGCGGCTACTTCGTCGAAGAGCCCGATGCCGCCGGTCTGGCTTTGTTGGCCGCCGTGCACCACGCAAAGGACTTTACGGTCTCGGAATTGCCCGAGGTTGACTGGGTCGCCCATGTCCGCCGTGAACTGTCCCCGGTCGAGGCCGGTCGTTTCTTTGTCCATGGCAGCCACTATGCCGATCAGGTGCCAGAGGATAAGATCGCCTTGTTGATCGAGGCGGCCATGGCGTTCGGTACGGGACATCACGGAACCACTTTGGGCTGCCTTCAGGCACTGGACCGTTTGATCGACAAAGGTGTGGTCGGACAGAATGTCATTGATATCGGCTGTGGGACGGCCGTTTTGGCGATGGCAGCCGCGCGGGTCTGGCCCAATCCGGTCCTTGCAAGTGATATCGACGAGGTCGCCGTAGACGTTGCACGCGCGAATGTCGCCGCAAACAACTTGTCGGAACGCGTTCATTGTGTCGAAGCTGCGGGTTTCAATGCGTCAGAACTTAAACAAGCCGCACCCTTTGATCTGGTATTTGCAAATATCTTGAAAGGCCCGCTCATTGGGCTTACTCCGGATATGAAAAACAACGTTTCTACCAAGGGTTATGCGATTCTGTCCGGCATCTTGAATCCTCAGGCTGACGAAGTTGTCGCGGTTTATTCTGAAAACGGCTTCAATCTGGTCGAACGGACCCAGATTGTTGACTGGACGACGCTGTTGCTCCAGAAAAACTAAGGTTATCGGCACATTTTTTGCACAGTTTTCTAGCCACAAACACTTTTTTGCCGTAATCTGAGGTCGTGGGTATATTTTTATTTAATTTATTTATTGAGGGGAGGAACTGAAAGTGAGCGATGCACAAGTTCAAGACTTTCAAAAGCGTGTAAGGGGCGTTAGCCGCCAACACCGCAGGTTGTCTCGGGGATATGTACAACTGGTCGAGCGTAATGGCCTGTTGGTTCCAAAAACGTCTAAGGTGCGCCGTGGGTTCCCAATTAAGGGACTTTTGGCGACGATTGTGGGCTTCGTTGCTTTCAAAGCGTTTTTGTTCAATCAGGTTGGTGCCGTTAACTATACTGACCGGATCGATACGCTGGGACAAGGCACGGTGCTTGAAAAGGCAGGGAGCTGGATCATGCAAGCCGACGTCTTGACGGTGGCCATCTCGAACTGGATGTCTGGCCTCATCTAGTCATGCTTAATGCGATGTCAGAGACCCGCGATCCGTCGCGGGTTTCTGCATTTCTGAACCCCTCATTCATGACGTCACGGCCTTGTTAACAATTATTGCACAAGAAACGTCGCAATTGCTCTTGGCGTTGCCCATCTGCCTTGTCTAGAAAGGTTCGAACCAATGCGTCCAACGCCAGACCTGAAGGGTGTGGCGGCCGCGCCTGAGATGGAGTTACGAGATGGCGAAAATCACCTATATCGAGCACAACGGGACCAAACACGAAGTTGACGTTGCAAATGGTCTGACCGTGATGGAAGGGGCGCGTGACAATAACATACCAGGCATCGAGGCTGATTGCGGCGGCGCATGTGCCTGCTCGACATGCCATGTCTATGTGGATGCATCCTGGGTGGGGAAACTTCCTGCTAAAGATGCGATGGAAGAAGACATGCTCGACTTTGCCTTTGAACCTGATGCCGAACGTTCACGCCTCACCTGCCAACTCAAAGTGACTGACGATCTGGAAGGTCTCGTGGTACAGATGCCTGAAAAACAGATCTAGTGTCCGGGCGGTGCTCTTGGGTGGTGACAATGGCGGCTGGCATGCTGGCCGTGCCTGCTTTTGGCGAGCCTATTGTAGGGGCAGAATACGCCTCCCCAACCAATCGCTATGCTCACGGTGTTCTCGGGGACGCCATTGAATGGGGTGCCCTGCAGCTCTCACTTGCCGACGGAACGTACGAACGGTTCGAACTGCCCGACCACATGGTATTCGAAGATCTCGCGCCCCGTCTGCATGACCTTGATGGCGATGGGTCACCCGAAGTGATTACGGTTCTGACCCATATGGACAAAGGAGCAGCCCTGGCCATATTCGGACCGGACGGATTGATCGCCCAAACGCCCCATATCGGCAAACGCAATCGGTGGCTTGCCCCACTGGGAGCAGGGGATCTGCTGGGCGACGGCGATCAGATAGTCGCCTATATTGATCGGCCACATCTGGCAAAAACTCTCCGCCTGTGGCGCTACAAAGATGGACAATTGGTTACGGCTGGTCAGTTTGGTGGTCTTACCAGTCACCGGATCGGAGACGACTTCATAGTTGGTGGCATTCGTTCATGCGCTGGCAAAGACGAGGTCGTAACCGTGGACGCAAGCTGGCAAAATGTGATGGTGACGAGCTTCCACTCCGATGAACCTACGTCACGCGCAGTCGGGCGATACACAGGTCGGCAGTCGGTCGATCACGCGCTGAACTGTTCGTAGGCCGCTCTATTTTCTTTCCAGAAATATCCCGGGGTAGAGTGACGCCGCAGGTGTCACTCGTAGGGGCAGCGCCCCTCAGGCTCACGAAGTGAGCCACCATACACCAACTACAGTGCCCGCCAACCGATGTCTGCTCTGCTGAACCCCTCTGGCCAGTCGATCCCATCAACCATCGCATAGGCGCGATCACGGGCGTCTTGCAAACTGTCACCACGCGCCGTTACGTTCAACACCCGCCCGCCCGAGGCGGTCACGTTGCCATCAACCACTTTGGTTCCGGCGTGAAACACCATATTCATGCTGTCCTCGGGCAAAGCGTCCAGTCCAAGGATGACCGATCCTTTCTCATAGGTTCCGGGGTATCCATTTGCCGCCATCACGATTGTGACGGCGTGGTCGTCTGCCCAGTTGACCTGAGCCTCCTCCAAACGTCCCTCGGCGCAGGCCAGCATCAGGTCCAAAGCTTGCGCACCAAGTCGCATCATCAGCACCTGACACTCTGGGTCACCGAACCGAACATTGTATTCGACAAGCCGGGCTTGCCCGTCTTTGATCATGAAGCCTGCATATAGAACCCCCTGGTAAGGGGTGCCGCGCTTTGCCATCTCGGCGACGGTCGGTTCAATGATTTCCCGCATCGCACGCGCGGCAATTTCATCCGTCAGAACGGGAGCAGGTGAGTAGGCCCCCATGCCGCCCGTATTCGGCCCTGTGTCGCCATCGCCCACACGCTTGTGGTCTTGTGCGGTCCCGATGGGCAGCGCGGTCTTGCCATCACATAAGATGAAATACGAGGCCTCTTCGCCCTCCATAAACTCCTCGACGACCACCTCGGCGCCCGCGCCGCCGAACGTCCCACCGAACATATCGTCCACAGCGTCCAGCGCGGTGTCGATATCCATCGCGACAATCACGCCTTTACCGGCGGCCAAACCATCGGCCTTTACGACGATAGGGGCGCCTTGATCGCGGATATAGGCCTTGGCGGCATCGGCATCGGTGAAGTGGCCGTAAGCGGCCGTCGGAGCATTCGCCGCATCGCACACCTCTTTGGTGAAACTCTTCGATGCTTCCAGCTTTGCTGCCTCGGCCGAGGGTCCAAACACTTTGATCCCGGCCTCTCGCAGACGATCCGCCACACCTTTTGCCAGTGGTGCTTCTGGGCCAACGATCACAAAGTCGATGGTGTTTTCTTGTGCAAACGTGGCAACCGCTGCGCCATCTTCGATATCCAGATCAGCACATTCCGCGATCTGCGCCATCCCGGCATTACCGGGCGCCACGATCAACCGATCACATTTGGGGTTCTGCATCACCGCCCAAGCCAACGCGTGTTCACGTCCACCACTGCCCAGAATAAGGATGTTCACGACCGGCTCTCCCTTTGCTAGTTGTGGACGGGATACAGAACACGCGAGGCGGCGACAAGCATGCAGAACGAAAAGCTATGGAAGGCGATACAGGCATTTAAGTTCGACAACGCTTTTGCATCCTCTCTCGCGAAGAAGAATCGTTGGGACAGTGCGTTTACGGAGCGTGCGATTGCCGAATACCGCAAGTTTCTGTTCCTGTCGCAAGTATCTGAAACACCCGTTACGCCGTCGATCATTATCGACAAGGTTTGGCATGAGCACATGACCTATACTCGAGAGTACTGGGACGTTTTGTGCAAAGATATCTTGGGCAAACCATTGCACCATGAACCGGGTCGCACGCCAGCTGATACGGCGCGCCATACCGAACAGTTTCAGAAAACGAGGGCACTTTATGTGCTGTGTTTTGATCAGACGCCCCCAGATGAATTTTGGGCAACATCTCGGCCATCCACGTTGCGAAAAAGGCTGACCCTACTTGCGGCATCTGGGGTCACCATTTTGGTCGCGCTCGCGACTGGTCGCACCGACGTCATGGTGGGAAGCCTGTTGCTTGTGGTCGTGATCTGGGAAATGGGTGGCATGCCTCTGTTTGTCATGAACACGAATACGAACCAGAGCGGTGGCAGAGGCCGCGCAAACTGTGCAAACTGCGGTTCCAGCTGCGGTGGCGGCGGATGCGGAGGAGACTGACATGGACCTAATCGACGACCCTCAACCCGGCGAGAACGCGCCGGAATTTACGGTCTCTGAAATCTCAGGAGCCGTGAAGAAAACCATCGAAGGCGCGTTTGGTCGCGTCCGAGTGCGCGGAGAAGTCGGGCGGGTCATGCTGGCGCGTTCAGGGCACCTCTATTTCGACGTGAAAGATGATCGCTCGGTCATTGCCGCGGTTAGCTGGAAAGGGCAGGTCAGCCGCCTGTCCATCATGCCCGAGGAAGGCATGGAGGTGATCGTCTCGGGCAAGATCACCACCTTTGGCAACCAGTCAAAGTACCAGATCAACGTGGATGATGTCGTCGTTGCAGGCGAAGGCGCGTTGATGGCGATGTTGGAAAAACGCAAGAAAACATTGGCAGCCGAAGGCCTTTTCGCGCCCGAGCGTAAGAAAAAGCTGCCCTTCCTGCCAGAAGTGATCGGCGTTGTGACCTCGCCATCTGGTGCCGTGATCCGCGACATCCTGCATCGTTTGCGCGACCGCTTCCCGCGCAAGGTTCTGATTTGGCCCGTTGCGGTTCAGGGCGATGCCTGTGCGCCTCAGGTTGCGGCCGCCATTGAGGGTTTCAACAAGTTGAGCCCGGGGGGGGCGTTGCCCCGTCCGGATCTATTGATCGTCGCACGGGGTGGTGGGTCCATCGAAGACCTTTGGGGCTTCAACGAAGAGGTTGTCGCGCGTGCGGCGGCGGCGTCTGACATTCCTCTGATTTCCGCTGTGGGTCACGAAACGGACACGACACTGATCGATTTTGTCTCAGACCTGCGCGCGCCCACGCCGACCGCCGCCGCCGAACACGCGGTGCCGGTCCGGTTGGAACTGCTAGCGTGGACCGAAGAACAAGGCACCCGCCTGACTCGGTCTCTGGAGCAAGCGTTAAGCCAGCGTGGTCAACGATTGCGCGATGTTGCACGGGCTTTGCCCCGCCCCGATACGCTTTTGGATACGCCCCGACAAAGGCTTGATACCGCCAGCCATAAATTGCCTGCGGCCCTGCGCAATGTTGCGCAGCTTAGGCGCGTGAAACTGGCCGAGGCATCTGCCGGGTTGCGCCCTCGCGTCTTGACAGCGCGCCTTCAGCCGATGCGCGATAGTCTTGAGAAGGCTGCCGCTCGGTTGGATCCCGGCCGGATCACTGAGACGAACAAACGTCGATCTATGGATGTAGCAAATATGGCCGGGCGTTTGGATCGCGCTTATCTCGCCAACACCAAACGTCACCAAGACCGGTTGACTGCCTTAGAGCGCATGCGGCAAACCCTCGGTTATACCGAGACGCTCAAGCGCGGCTATGCAGTGGTGCGCGGGGACGGGGATGTTGTGACCACTCAAGCTGCGGCGACGCAGGCAAAGGCGCTTGAAATCGAATTTGCCGATGGTCGCTTGGCACTAGACGGATCAGCGACGCCTAAGGAAACACCCGCGAAAGCCCAGCGCAAGGCAGCGCCCAAGAAGGACGCGCCTGATCAAGGATCGCTGTTTTAAAGCGTAACAGATTTATTTCTTGCGTGGACCCGGTCGGCCTTGAGGCCTACCGCCATTGGTCCTGCCCCGCGATCCGTTGCCGCCAAGGTTTTTGCCCGCTGGGCGCTCCGCAGGTTTACCACTGGTTTTGCCATCCGGTTTCCCTGTGGCGCGACCAGATCGCTTGGCCGCCGGTTTGGCACCCGGCTTGCTGCCATGTTTGCCGCGCGGAATTTCACTTCGGGTACGTACAGGGACGGGCTTGGCATCTTCCAGACCCAAATGGTCACGCACGACGCGTTGGCGGATTTCCTCGACCTCTCCCGGCTTCAGTTCTGCCAACTGGAACGGGCCATAGCTGACGCGCAACAGACGGTTCACAGACAGGCCGACAGCTTCCATCGCCCGTCTGATTTCCCGGTTCTTGCCCTCACGCAGGCTGATGGTCAGCCACGCATTCGCACCTTGTTGGCGGTCCAGCGACACACTCATCGGCTGAAAACGCTCGCCATCAACCGTGATCCCTTTGCGCACGGGGGCAAGCGTGTCGTCGGTCGGTCGGCCGTTTACGCGAACGCGATATTTGCGCGACCAACCGGTCGACGGCAGTTCAAGCTTGCGCTTCACCTCGCCGTCATTGGTCAGAAGCAGCAGACCCTCGGAATTAATATCGAGCCGCCCGACGCTCATGACACGGGGCATATCTTCCGGTAGGGCAGCGAAAACGGTGTCGCGGCCTTTCTCATCACGCTCGGTGGTCACAAGGCCGATGGGCTTATAGTAAAGCCACATCCGGGGCGGTTCTGGTGCGGCCAGCGGCGCTTCGTCAAACAGAATTACGTCTTTGTCGGTGACGTTCAGCGCGGGGCTGTCGATCACCTTGCCATTCACCGTCACACGCCCTGCTTCGATCATGCGTTCTGCTTCGCGGCGGCTGGCCACTCCAGCGCGCGCCAACACTTTGGCGATGCGATCACCCTTCGACGGATCGGCTTTTGCGGCTTCCGGCTTTTGCGGTGCGGGCTTGCGGGCCGTTTTGGGGACGGGGGGGCGTTTCTTGTCAGTCATGCCCCCGCATAACGTGGGTGGGGGCAAAGGGGAAGCCTTGGCAAGCGACAGTGCAACGGGCATGTAGGAGCCATGAGCCGCTTTATCAGTCATATGAACACAGCTTTAGACGAGGCCCGCGCCGCCGCCGAACGCGGCGAAGTGCCAGTGGGCGCAGTGCTGGTGTCGCCGTCGGGTGAGGTGGTCGCGACCGCCGGCAATCGGACGCGAGAGCTGAACGACCCCACGGCCCACGCCGAAATTCTGGTTATTCGAGAGGGCTGTGCACAAGCTGGATCAGAACGCCTGCCCAATCACGATCTTTATGTCACGTTGGAGCCATGTCCGATGTGCGCCACCGCGATTTCCGCCGCGCGTATCCGGCGGGTTTATTATGGTGCGGCCGATCCAAAATCCGGTGGCATTGCCCAGGGGCCGCGTATTTTTAGCCATTCCCAATGCCATCATGTGCCCGAAGTTTATGACGGTATTGGCGAAGACGAATCCTCGGCGCTTTTATCCGAGTTTTTTAAAGATCGGCGCGACTAGGATGGAACTTGCGCTGTCAATCCTTCCGATCCTCCTGACATTGGCCGTCGGATACCTGTTGGTGCTTACCCGCATACTGCCAAGTGCCGATTGGCCCGCAATCGAAACGCTGTCATTCCGCCTTCTCATCCCTGTTATCTTACTGCGTCTGATTGCGCAGGTGGACCTGTCATCCGGCGCAATCGGCCCATTTGTTATCACACTTTGTACGGTTTGCGCGTTGGCCGCTTTGGTGGCGTTCGGATTGCGCTTGATCCCGCAATCCAAGCTTTCCGATCCCAGTTTCACGACGCTGTTTCAAACCACGACCCGCGTGAACGGGTTTGTTGCGCTCGCGGGGGCCGAACTTTTTCTGGGCACTCAGGGTGCTGCGCTGATCGCTGTTGCGATGGCGGTCCTGATTGCACCAATTAATGTGGTCAATATTCTGCTTCTCACCGCGTTTGGCCCGCAGAAAGCCAGCGTTCGAGGCATCGCGGTGAGCTTGGTGAAGAACCCTCTTATTCAAGCAACGATCCTAGCGTTGGCAATTAACCTCTTGGGTATTCACATCCCCAAGCCAATAGATGACACGCTGGAACTGATCGGGCGCGCCGCGTTGGGTGTCGGTATTCTGGCGATTGGGGCGGGAATTTCGCTAAGACGCCTGCTTGTCCCGCGTTGGCAAGTTTTGCTGGGGGTGATTCTTCGTCCCGGCCTGACCCTCGGTCTGCTTGTCGTCATCGCGCCTGTATTTGGACTAACGCCTCAGCAAACGCTTGCTGCGTGTTTTGTGTTTGGTGTGGCTTGCGCCACCAATGGCTATGTTGTTGCGCGCCAGATGGGCGGCGATGCAGAGCTTTACGCAGATATCATGACTTGGCAGACTGTGATTTCGTTGATTGTCCTTCCTGCCATGGCGATTTGGTTGTTGCCTTGACCCAAACAGTCTCCGATCTCTTGCTGGTCGTCCGCGAAGCGGCTAAAGCAGACCCGACGAAATATAATCGCTACGAAACCACAACGAATCTCGCGAGGACATGAACATGTCGATCGATATCGAAACCGCGCGCAAAGTTGCGCATCTGGCCCGCATCAAGGTCGAAGACGACCGCCTGCCGGAACTGGCCGAGAACTTCAATGCGATCCTCGGATTTATCGAGCAATTGAACGAAGTTGATGTCGAAGGTGTGGAGCCGATGACCTCGGTCACGCCGATGCGCCTGAAACGTCGCGAGGACGTGGTGACAGACGGCAATATGCCCGAGAAAATTCTGTCGAACGCGCCCGATGCGCGCGAGGGGTTCTTTGCCGTGCCGAAGGTGGTTGAATAATGTCTGATCTGAACAAACTGACGATTGCCGATGCGCGTGATGCAATGCGTAAAGGTGACCTGACCTCCGCCGAGCTAACCGATGCTTGCCTGACCGAAATCGAAGGCGCAGGCGCGCTGGGCGCATTCGTACACAACACACCGGATCTGGCGCGCGACCAAGCCAAAGCGGCGGACGCGCGTATCCAAGCGGGTGATGCGCCTGATATGTGTGGAATTCCGTTGGGCATCAAAGATCTGTTCTGCACCAAGGGCGTACCGTCACAGGCGGGGTCAGGCATTCTTGAGGGCTTCGTTCCCGAATACGAATCGACGGTCAGCCAAAACCTTTTGGACAATGGCACCGTCATGTTGGGCAAGCTCAACATGGATGAGTTTGCGATGGGTTCGTCGAATGAAACCTCGGTCTATGGCAACGCGGTGAACCCGTGGAAAGTTGATGACCGTCAGTTGACACCGGGCGGCAGCTCGGGCGGGTCGGCCTCGGCAGTTGCTGCTGATCTGTGCCTTGCGGCGACCGGCACCGACACCGGTGGCTCGATCCGTCAGCCTGCGGCCTTTACTGGCATCACCGGCATCAAGCCCACATATGGCCGTTGTTCGCGCTGGGGCGTGGTGGCATTTGCGTCGTCGCTGGATCAGGCCGGTCCGATGACAAAATCGGTGCGCGACGCGGCGATCATGTTGGAAGCCATGTGTGGCCATGACGCGAAGGACTCGACCTCGGCGGATCTGGCCGTGCCGAATTTTGAAGCCATGCTGACGGGCGACATCACAGGCAAGAAAATCGGTATCCCCAAGGAATACCGCATGGACGGCATGCCGGGCGAGATTGAAGCGCTCTGGTCCAAAGGTGCCGAGATGTTGCGTGATGCAGGGGCCGAGATCGTCGATATTTCGTTGCCGCACACAAAATACGCGCTGCCTGCTTATTACGTGATTGCACCGGCCGAGGCGTCTTCGAACCTTGCCCGCTACGACGGTGTGAAATACGGGCACCGCGCGAAGCTCGCCGCTGGTGATGGCATTGACGAGATGTATGCAAAAACTCGCGCTGAAGGCTTTGGCGACGAGGTGCAGCGCCGGGTGATGGTTGGCACATATGTGCTGTCGGCAGGTTTCTACGATGCCTATTACAACCGTGCCCGCCGTGTTCGCGCGCTGATCAAGAAGGACTTTGACGACGTCTTCGCACAAGGCATCGACGCGATCTTGACCCCAGCCACGCCATCTGCGGCTTTTGGTTTGGGCGAGATGGCGAATGCTGATCCGATCAAAATGTACCTCAACGACGTGTTCACCGTGACCGTGAACCTCGCTGGTCTGCCGGGGATTTCGATTCCAGCGGGTGTTGATGATCAGGGTTTGCCGCTTGGTCTGCAGCTAATCGGACGTCCGTGGGAAGAAGGCGACTTGCTGAATATCGCTCACGAAGTCGAAGCGCGCGCCGGATTTGTGGCAAAGCCGCAAAAATGGTGGTAACTCGGCGCAACTGAGGTTCTGACGCTGTGAAAGAGGGTTCTATGCGTATTCTCGTGGGTTCTATGGCTTTGGCATCGCTTGCCGCTTGTGCAGCGCCACTGCCCGACAGCCGGTCGCCATCCGCTGCTTTGCAAACGCAACAAACGGCGTCAGGTGCCCCCTTGTCCGCGATGATCGAGGGTAGTTCCGTAACCAGCCAGCCGTTGGATGGTGCGCAACCTGTCCAGACGACGGGTGGCATCTCGGACGAACAGGACTTCGGTGCAGTTTCTGCGCGCGAGAGTATCGAAAGCGATGCTGCGCGATTGCAGAACTATCAAACGGCCTACGTCCAAGCGGAAGCGGTTGCTGTGCCGGAGCGTCCGGGTGGGAATTCGGCCTCTGTCGTACAATACGCGCTTTCAACGAATAACGTGGTTGGGCAATCCATCTATTCCCGTTCGTCGCTTTCAGGTGCGTCGCGTGCGGAACGCAATTGTGCGAAGTACACTTCCGCTGATTTCGCGCAGATTGCATTCCTAGAAGCAGGTGGGCCTAAGCGCGACAAGATGGGTCTGGACCCGGATGGTGATGGGTTTGCCTGCGGGTGGAACCCCGCACCATTTAGAAACGCGCGCGCAGGGGTGGCCCAAGCTGCGGTCGTTGAAGATACTGGTGTCAGTGCAGCCGACTTAGAAGCGCTTGGAATTGGGACAGAACAAACCCCGGCGGTGTCTGACCCTGTTCCACTGCCCGGCGATACGCTGAATATCTCGCCCGAATAGATGGAAACTGTCTGTCACCCGTCCCCTAATTTCGGACCAAGGCGGGATGGGCTGCAACCATCTCTGATCGTACTTCATTACACCGCGATGCGCGACCCAGAGGAAGCACTGGAGCGGTTGTGTGCGCCAGAGCATGAAGTCTCGGCACATTATCTGATCCATCGTGATGGGCGTCTGTTCGAGCTTGTGGATGAAGATATGCGCGCATGGCATGCCGGCGCTGGATCGTGGGGTGGGCAAGGCGACGTCAATTCGCAATCCATAGGGATCGAGATTGACAATGACGGGTGTTCGCCGTTCAGCGAACCGCAACTGGCAACATTGGAGCGCTTGCTGCCCGGAGTGATGGAGCGGTGGGGGATACCTGCTGCGCGTATCATCGGCCACAGCGACATGGCTCCAGACCGGAAGTCCGACCCCGGGCGGCGATTTCCATGGAGCAGACTTGCGCGGCAGCATCTGTCCGTTTGGTCCGATCGCGCGGTAATGGATGTCGATGAAGCCGCGTTTTTGAAATATGCGGTGACGTTCGGATATCCGTGTGATGCTGACATCAATACCCTGGTGGATGTCCTACGCCAACGCTTTCGCCCTTGGGCAACTGGGCCGCTGGATGCGCGCGACATGGGAATCATTGCAGACCTTGCGACCCGCTTTCCCGTTGACCCCATCCCCCCTATCGCCTAAGCCCAAATTCGCGCGGATGGCTGGATGACCGCGGGTGACTGTTGGGGCGTGCCCTTTCGTGACGCGAGGAAAGTCCGGACTCCACAAGGCAATGGTGCCGGGTAACGCCCGGCCGGGGAAACCCGAGGGAAAGCGCCACAGAGAAAAGACGGCCCGCGCTTGCGCAGGTCACGGTGAAACGGTGGGGTAAGAGCCCACCGCGCCCATGGCAACAAGGGCGGCATGGCAAGCCCCACCAGGAGCAATGCCTAATAGGGACCGCACGGGGGCTTGCCCCCAGAGCTGCTTTGGCTCTTGCAGGTCCGGGTTGGCAGCTAAAGGTGTCTGGTAACAGGCATCGTAGATGAATGGTCATCCAGGGTGGCAACACCTGGACAGAATCCGGCTTACAGGCCATCCGCGCGTATATTCTGGGATCATTGCACGATGAGCGGCGGTAGGAGCCTCCGGCGGGGATATTTTCGACAAGAAAAAACACTGTGCGCGAGATTCCCCGGCTTTGTGGTTGACTCGGGTGTCAATGGCGCTAAAAGGCGGGTTCCAGAGATTTACCCGGGCGGCATTCGCCCGTCCGATGAGGAGCTGTAGTTATGGCGAAGCCGACCACAATCAAGATCCGCCTGAACTCGACCGCGGATACCGGCCACTTTTATGTGACCAAGAAAAATGCACGTACCATGACCGAGAAGATGGTTGTTCGTAAATACGATCCGGTTGCGCGCAAGCACGTCGAATACAAAGAAGGTAAGATCAAGTAAGATCGCCTGACTTTGCGAAAAACGGCCGTACCAATTGGTGCGGCTTTTTTTGTTGATGGGCTGCGACAACACCTATTGATGCAATATGCGTTGGGCCACGCGTTCACCCATTAAGTAGTAGGTGTTGGGGCCTGGGTGAAACCCGTCCTCGGCCATCATCTCGGGCGTTAGCGGCACGTCGAAATGGACATAGTCGACACCGATCTCTGAAGCTTGTTGAGCCAGTGCTGCATCGAACCGGCGGGCCTGTAGTCCCAGAAACCAGCGGAGAGGTTGTGGCAGAAGTGGAAAATCGCCGAGCGGCGGGATGCCCGCTGCGATGATACGTTTTGCCCCCCACTCACTAAACAAATGCTCGTAGAGTTTGATGCGCCCTTTTAGCAGGCGCTTAAGTGGTGTCTGGCTGGTCACATCGTTCACGCCAAGAATGACGAGCGCAATATCGGTGGCAGTCGCCGTTTGCGCGCGCAACAGGGGAAGTGTGGATTTGGTGGTGCCGCCCGTCCGTGCGATCAGTTTCCAGTCGATCCGGTGCGAGCCTCCTAGAGCCGTCACAAGCTGGCCTGAGAGCGCCTCGTGCTGGTGTGTGGCACCGACGCCTGCAGCTGAGCTGTCGCCGACGATGATGAGGCTGAGGGGGCTGCCCTCACCAAACTGGCCCGACCTGTGCCCTAAAGGTTCTGGAAGCAGTCTTGCGGTTTTACGCACCCTTAAGGCCTGGGCCATCAGAAGCGGGCTAAGAAGCAGCTTTGCAATTGTCTCAAGTATTAGCAGCACTGTGACCTCTCAACAAAAAAGGCCGATCCATACGGACCGGCCTTATCTTTGTCAGTGCAGCACCAGATTACTCGCGGTTGCCGAGGAACTGGAGCAGGAACATGAACAGGTTGATGAAGTCCAGATACAGGTTCAATGCACCCATGATCGCGGATTTTGCCAACCATTCGCTGTCCATCGCGTGTGCATGGGCGATGTAGTCGTTCTTGATCTTTTGCGTGTCATAGGCGGTCAGACCAGCAAAGATCAGCACACCCAGTACCGACACTGCGAAGTGAATCATGGTTGATCCGATGAAGATGTTCACGATCGAAGCAATGATAATGCCGATCAGGCCCATGATCAGGAACGCACCCAGTGGCCCAAGATCGCGTTTGGTGGTGTATCCGTAGAGGCTAAGACCCGCAAATGCGATCGCAGTGATCAGGAAAGTTTGCACGATCGAGATCCCGGTAAAGACCAGGAAAATCGAGCTGATCGATACGCCCATGAGCGTTGCGAATGCGTAGAAAAACAGCTGTGCGCCCGAAGCCGACAGCCGGTTGATCATCGCACCGAAGGCAAAAACCATGGCGAGGGGTGCAAACATTACGACCCATTTAAGAGGCGACATATAGATCGCTTGGCCCAAACCGGTCAGGTATTGACCGTCACGGAAGGCGACCGTGGCACCTGTGGGATCGGTGGTCACCGCCAGACCCGCAATGGCCCAGCTTGCCAAAGCGGTGATCAAAAGACCTACGGACATCAGGCCATAGACCTTGTTCATATGGGCGCGAAGCCCTTCATCTATTGCAGCACGGGTGCCAACACCAGCGCGGACTGTGTCGTATTCAGCCATCAAGACCTCCAAATATAACTATTGTGGCAGCTCCAAACGGAAACCGCCCTTGGCCTTAATATCGGCAAGGGCGGCGAAGTTTTCAAGAGGAATAGCACATTAGGTGTGACAGATGTTTAATGTGTCCAATGGGATGGCACGTCCCAAACGGGTCGGTTGGCTTCGCGTTGGGCTTCGCGGTAGTTCACGCCGATGTCCTCAAGGCGCTGGGCGTCCAACCGTGCAAGGGCGCGGCGCTCGCGGTGTGTTTCGAAGGCATGCGACAGCCAAGCCAATGGCGAGAAGTGCGGTTTTACGGCGGGGGCGTTTGTACAGGTTACGGCAGTCATCTCATCTCTCCTTCATCGATTGATATGGTTCGTGCTGGTTGCATCAAATTTCTTGATCTTTATGCTAGAGGCGTATCTATTAGTAAAATGAATGTTTATTCGATAAAGCATCACAAGGATTGATATGCCGCGAAATCTTGACCTCACCGCTTTACGCAGTTTCATGACCGTAGCCGACGCAGGTGGTGTCACCCGGGCCGCTGGCTTGCTGCACCTGACCCAGTCGGCCGTATCGATGCAGTTGAAGCGACTTGAGGAGAGCTTGGGGCGGGCATTGCTGGATCGGTCTGGCCGGGGTGTATCCCTGACCGCCGATGGCGAGCAGCTTTTGGGATACGCTCGCAGGATGATGCGCTTGAACGATGAGGTTTACGCACGTCTGACCGATCAGGCCTACGAGGGTGAGATCGTATTGGGCGTTCCAGCAGATGTGGTTTATCCGGCGATCCCCAAGGTGTTGCGCCAGTTTCACGCAGAATATCCCCGGATGCGCGTGCAGCTGATTTCGTCTTACACCAGCCGCTTGAAGTCGATGTTCGCCCGAGGCGAATGCGATATCACGCTAACCACCGAAGAGGAAAAAGACGCGGGCGCAGAGACCCTGACGGCCTTGCCGCTGGTCTGGGTTGGCGCGCCCGATGGGCAGGCTTGGCGCGCGCGCCCCTTGCGGCTGGCGTTTGAGCACAATTGTATCTTCCGGCAAGGTGTTCAGGAGGCGCTGGACGCTGTCAGCATTCCTTGGGAGATGGGCGTAGAGAGCGATTCTACGCGCACCATTGAGGCGTCGCTATCCGCGGACCTTGCTGTCCACGCCGTGATCGAGGGCACGGCGCAACGATATCTGGAACAGATTGATCACGGCGGCGCCTTACCCGACTTGGCGACAACGCGAGTTAATATGTATGCCGCCAAGAACAACGGTGGGCAGGCGATGGATGATCTTCAGGGAATGATCAGGCGGGCGTTTCGCGATCTTTAGGGCGTCGGTTCCATTGTAACGACGACCTTGCCGGTGGATTTGCGGGTGCGCAGCAATTCCAACGCCTGGTCGGCCTGATCCAAGGGAACAGTGTGGCTTACGTGAGGCTTGATCTTGCCTTCGTCGTACCACGTCAACAGCTGGCGGAGGCTGCTGGTCAGGGCGGCCGGGCGAATCTTTAAGTATGCACCCCAGTAAAAGCCGATCAGAGTGATGTTCTTGACCAGCATGTGGTTTGGGCGAACTTCCGGCAGGTCTCCGCTTGCGAACCCGATCAAAAGGATGCGTGCGTCTGGATTGCACGCGCGGAAGGCCGCGTTGAACTGTTCGCCGCCGATAGCATCATAGACGACATCCGCTCCGCCCAGTGCCTTTACCTCTTCGCGAATGTCTTGGGTATCGGTGTCGATCAGGTGATCCGCTCCGGCCCTTCGACAGATTTCGAGCTTGTCGGCCCCACGGGCGCAAGCGATGACGCGCGCGCCCATCACCTTTCCGATCTCAACAGCGGTTAGACCGACACCTCCCGCGGCGCCCAGTACGACCAGCGTCTCGCCAGGCATAAGCCGCGCTCTGTCATCCAATGCCATATGGCTGGTGCCATAGGCGATCTGGAAGGCGGCGGCGTCTTCGAAGCTCATGCTGTCGGGCAAGGGCAGGCAGCGGGTTGCGTCGAATGCTCCCTGTTCGGCCAAACCGCCCTGTCCTGAAAATACCACAACGCGGGTGCCGGGGGCTGGTCCGTTGGTGTCGGGCCCAAGGGCCATTACAACACCGGCAGGCTCCATACCAAGTGAAAAGGGCAGGGCAGGAGTTTCTTGATACGTCCCCTTGGACATCAGAAGATCAGCGAAGTTCAAACCGCAGGCGCGAATGTCAATCAGTGCCTGACCTTTTTCAGGACGCGGGCTTGCGGTTTCGATAAGTCCGGCTGGGGTGTCAAAATCTGTGACGCGATAGGTTTTCATACAGGCACTTTCGGGACATTATTGTTGCGCGAATCCATATGCCGTTCACGTCCAAAAATCGAGCGGGATAGTGGAGAATCACCAACTCTCCCTCACGTTGTGTTGTTGCAAAATGCAAAAAAACCTGCTACTCACCCTGTGCGTGTGTCTCATTACTGATCACTTTCGCTTGAGTGGAGGGGGTGTTTAGCGCGAAGTTGACGTTTAAGTCATTGTAATTGGGACATATGTTGGTTCGATGCTCCAGTTTGACCAAAAAGACAGGTTGAGCGTACTCGCCTCTACATGGTCTCTGGTTGCGTAATTCAATCTAGTAACGAGGAGTGGCACTATGAAACATCCGGTGGATGTCCATGTCGGTAAACGCGTCCGTCACCGCCGTTGGATGGTGGGTATGACCCAGCAACAACTGGCAGAGAAGGTTGGAATCAAATTCCAGCAAATCCAAAAGTATGAGACGGGAATGAACCGCGTGTCAGCCTCTCGGCTTTGGGACATTGCAGCTGCATTGTCCGTGCCGGTTAGCTTTTTCTTCGAAGGACTCGAGGAAACGCCAGATGCAGATGCTAGCAATGCATTGCCCGGTGATATCCTAGCAGACAAAGAAGCGCTGGAGCTGATCCGCAGCTACTATGCCATCCCTGACAATCAGCGTCGCCGTCTGTTCGAACTGGCACGTGTGTTGTCGGATGTCGCCTAAGCTTGACGCCTGACTGGTTACCCTGTTACCGCCGCTTAGATGATCTGAGGAGGCAGGACAGTGACCGAACTGGACAACGACACCAAACAAGAATTAATGTGCGCTGCCGAGGCTTTGGCCGATGTGGCGCGCAAAGCTGTTTTGCCCTTCTTTCGTGCGGACGATCTGGCTGCCGAAAATAAACTGACCGAGGGATTTGACCCCGTCACCGAAGGCGACCGCGCTGCCGAACGCGCCATGCGAGAGGTGCTGGCTGAACTCCGCCCTCAGGACGCAATTCTGGGCGAGGAATACGGGCTCAAAGCAGGCGATAGCGGTCTGACCTGGGTTCTGGACCCCATCGATGGCACGCGTGCCTTTTTGTCGGGTACGCCGACTTGGGGCGTTCTGATTGCAGTTGGTGGCGAAGACGGACCCCAACTTGGAATCATTGACCAGCCCTATATCGGCGAGCGTTTTCTAGGCGGTTTCGGACAGGCACACGTTACCGGCCCGATGGGCACCCGGCCGTTGAAGACACGGGACACCCGCAACCTAGCTGACGCGATCCTATTCACTACGTTTCCTGAAGTTGGCACCCTTGAAGAAGGCCGCGCGTTCCATGAACTTTCGCAGCAGGTCAAGCTGACCCGCTATGGAATGGATTGTTATGCTTACGGTTTGGTTGCTTCCGGTCAGGTTGATCTTGTGGTCGAGGCCGGTCTGCAATCTTACGATATTCAAGGACCAATGGCTGTCATTCAGGCCGCAGGCGGAATTGTGACGGATTGGCAGGGCGGCCCGGTACATCAGGGCGGGCGTGTGGTCGCCGCGGCAAATGCCGACATCCACGCCTCAGCGCTCGAAGTTTTGTCACTTGTTTAACACGTAAAACACTTGTCTGATCGACGTTGCGTGGTGCAATATATGGCTGCGCGCGAGTCCTTTGCCCTTTCTGTCGCCGCCTTGGTTGTCTCACCGAAATGGGTCTAAGGAGACAACAATGGGCTATATCATTCGAAATGCGCATACCATTTTGACGATGGACGATGCTGGCCAAGAGCTTACGGGCGCAGATATTCGGATTGAGGATGGCGTGATTGCCGAGATCGGCGTTGGCCTGCAATCGGGTGACGAGGTCATTGATGCGTCCCATGCCGTGACAACCCCCGGCCTCGTCAACACGCACCACCATCTTTACCAGACACTGACCCGCGCTGTGCCCGGAGGGCAGGACGCGCTGCTTTTCGGTTGGCTGCAGACGTTATACCCCATCTGGTCTCGGTTTGGACCGGATGAGATGCGTGTCTCTGCAATGGTTGGGCTAGCCGAGCTGGCGCTGTCGGGTTGCACGATGAGTTCTGATCACTTGTACCTCTATCCAAACGGTGCGCGGCTTGAGGACACGATTGACGGCGCACGCGAGGTTGGATTGCGGTTCCATCCTACGCGGGGTGCGATGTCAATTGGGGAAAGCGATGGGGGCTTGCCGCCGGACAACTTGGTCGAAAAGGAAAGTGCGATCCTAGAAGACTGTATCCGCGTGATTGATGCTTTCCATGATCCATCAGCCGGCTCGATGGTTCGCGTTGGCGTGGCGCCATGTTCGCCGTTTTCAGTCAGCCGTGACTTGATGCGTGACGCCGCATTGCTTGCCCGCGATAAGGGCGTGATGTTGCACACCCATTTGGCCGAGAACGATGAGGACATCGCTTACAGCCAGGAAAAATTCGGGTGCCGCCCCGGCCAATATGCCGAGGAGTTGGGCTGGGTCGGGGATGATGTTTGGCACGCGCATTGCGTCAAGCTGGACAGCGCCGAGATCGATCTGTTTGCGCACACCCGTACAGGTGTGGCGCATTGTCCTTGTTCAAACTGTCGCCTTGGATCGGGGATCGCACCAGTGCGCCAAATGCGCGACGCGGGCGTTAAGGTCGGGCTGGGTGTCGACGGGTCTGCATCCAACGATCAGGGCAACCTGATGGACGAAGCGCGCCAAGTGATGCTGTTGCAGCGTGTCGCCAACGGTGCCGATCAAATGAGCGCGCGTGAGGCGCTTAGGATTGCTACGCGAGGAGGAGCAGAGGTTCTGGGTCGCCACGATTGCGGTCAGATCGCAGTGGGTAAACGCGCGGACATTGCAATCTGGGATGTGTCAGACTTGGAAAGCGCTGGGAGCTGGGACCCTGCCGCACTGGTTCTGGCTGGGCCCCGGCAAGTTCGCGACCTATTCGTTGAAGGGCGGCAAGTGGTTCGAGACGGCCAGATGACCACAATTGATCTGCCCCGCGTGGTCGAGGATCAGAACCTATTGGCGGCACGTCTCAGGACGTGATCACGGCCCCATTTTGCGGGTCACGCCAAAATCTGGTAAAGTCAGCTACATTTTAAATTCTCACTAGCGGTTATTTTCCGCAGAAAGGATGGTTGCCCATGCTTTCGGTAATGAGTGACAAAACATTTTTAGCACTGGCTGCGGCGCTGGGTTATGGCGTCTCGACAATCTTAATGAAGCACTATTCGCAAAGCTTTGCGCTTGTTCCACTTGTACTGCTGGTCGCTGTTTTAGCGGGCACGGTGGCATCGGAAGTCTATCTGTTGCGAAAAGTCGATCTGGCTTTGGCCTATGTCGCGATAATCGCAACCGAAACCCTTCTGGTTCTGGCGTATGCTTTCGCAATCGGCGAAGGGTTAACGCGCCAGGAAATGGCGGGCGCGGCGTTTGTCCTTGTGGGCGTGGGGCTGGTCAGCTTTTAAGGCAGACCCCATTTGCCCAAACGGCTTGGATTGCCCGATCATCACCCATCATGATGGTTGGGAACACGGCTTGCCAAATGTCCTCGGCGCGGGCTGACCGTTGGGCGATGCCGGGCGTCGAAGACAGGTCGATGACCGCTATGTCGGCCTCGGATCCCGGGGCGAGCGTTCCGATTTTGTCTTCCATGCGGATGGCGCGGGCGGACCCTTCGGTTGCCAGCCACCAAAGCTGTGCCGGGTGAAGCGGGTGGCCATTCAACTGCCCGACTTCGTAGGCGGCAGCCATGGTGCGCAGCATCGAAAAGGATGATCCGCCCCCGGTGTCCGTCGCCAATCCGATCCGGTGACCCTGTTCCATCAATCCGTGCATGTCGAATAGCCCGGAGCCGATGAACATGTTCGAGGTTGGGCAGTGGATCAAGCTGGCGTCTGTTTCGCGAATGCGGTCGCGCTCGCGGTCTGTCAGGTGGATGGCGTGTCCCAAAAGTGCGCCGGGGCCGAACAGGCCGAAGCGCTCATACACGTCCAGATAGTCCTTCGCATCGGGGAACAAGTCCGCAACCCACGCGATTTCCTCGTGTTGCTCGCTGATATGGGTTTGCATCAGAAGGTCCGGGTTTTCAGACCAGAGCGTCCCAAGGGCCTCCAACTGTTCCGGAGTGGACGTCGGTGCAAACCTTGGGGTGATCACGTAAGAAAGGCGATCCTGCCCATGCCAACGCCCCAATAGTGCTTTGCTGTCATCATAGGCCGACTGAGCCGTGTCCACCAAATTGTCAGGCGCGTTGCGGTCCATGCATGTCTTACCGCCCAACACTCGCAATCCCCGTTTTTGCGCCGCGGTGAAATACGCGTCCACGCTTTCGGGGTGGATGGTGCAGTAGCTGACGGTTGTTGTGGTGCCTGACGCCGTGACAAGGTTGAAATAGGTCTCGGCTACAGCAGTGGCGTGGCCCGCATCTCCGAACCGGCTTTCTTCTGGGAAAGTATAGCTGTTTAGCCAGTCAATCAGCCGCTTGCCCCATGACGCGATGATTGCAGTCTGTGGGTAATGCACATGGGTGTCGACGAAGCCGGGTGACAGCAGCGCGTCGCCGTAATCTGTGATTTTTGCCTGTGGGTAGTCAGATTTAAGCTGATCCGCCGTGCCGATATCCCGGATCAGCCCGTTTTCAACTGCGATAGCGCCACGCGTTTCGTGCGAAACACAGTCCGAAACGGGACCCTTAAACGGGTCTGAAGAAAACCGAACTGTTTGTCCCAGAAGAAGATCCATGTTGCGCCTCGTCATTAAACCGTCGGCCAGAATAGGGTTGGAAAATTAACGTGGCAATCAGTTTCTGGAGGTTCCCTTGTGATCAGGCTTATCCTATGTTCGCGGACATAAGCTAGGAGGGCCTCGTGATGCTGGACGACCAACTAAGCGACGATGTGCCCGAAGAAGGCGACTATGAGCTGGACGTCGATACGTTCCGCCCGGTACTGGCAGCGGTCGAGGCCGAGGATGCCGACGCGCTTGCCATAGCCCTTGAGCCCTTGCACGCCGCCGATATTGCCGACCTTCTAGAGCAGCTTGGACATGACGAGCGCGTATCGCTTGTGCAGCTGTATGGGCGCGAGTTTGATGGGGAAATCCTGTCGGAACTTGATGAAGGCCTGCGTGAAGACGTGGTCGGCGCGCTTGAGCCGGAAGTGCTGGCCGAGGCGGTTCGTGAGCTTGAAACTGACGATGTCGTTGACCTGATCGAAGACCTTGATGAGCCGCAAGCAGAAGCGGTTCTGGACGCGCTGGATGATGACGACCGGGTGGTCGTTGAGCAATCTCTGTCCTATCCCGAGGAATCGGCCGGCCGCTTGATGCAACGCGAACTGGTGGTCGCGCCGCAGCATTGGGATGTGGGTCAAACCATTGATTTTCTGAGAAACCAGGATGATTTGCCGGAGTATTTCTACCACGTCATCTTGGTCGACCCGCGGATGCGTCCGACGGGATATGTGACGCTTGGGCGGCTGATGGGCAGCCCGCGTGCTGTCAAGATGACTGAAATTATGGAAGAAAGCTTCCGTACCATTCCCGTGCTTCAGGACGAGGCCGAAGTGGCCTATGCGTTCAACCAGTACCACCTGATCTCTGCCCCTGTCGTGGATGTTGATGATCGTTTGGTCGGTGTAATCACCATCGACGATGCAATGGTCATTCTGGATGAAGAGCATGAAGAGGACATCATGCGATTGGCCGGCGTGGGTGAAGAAAGCTCGCTTTCCGACCGTGTGATTGATACGACAAAGCGCCGGTTTCCATGGCTCGCCGTGAACCTTGTTACCTCAATCATGGCCTCGTTGGTCATTGCGATGTTTGACGAAGTTATCGCGCAATTTGTGGCGCTTGCTGTGTTGATGCCGATTGTCGCTTCTATGGGTGGAAATGCTGGCACGCAGACCCTGACGGTTGCCGTTCGCTCTTTGGCCACGAAAGACCTGACATCTGCGAACGTCTGGCGGGTGATGCGCCGCGAAGTGATAGTGGGGTTGGTGAACGGATTGATATTCGCGGTGATCATGGGCATCGTTGGCGTCATCTGGTTTGGCACGCCGCTTCTGGGCGTCGTGATCGCGGTTGCGATGGTCGTGAACCTTGTGGTGGCGGGCCTTGCAGGCGTTATGATCCCTGTGGTGTTAGAGCGCCTCGACATCGACCCCGCGCTTGCATCGGGGGCATTTGTGACAACGGTTACCGATGTCGTGGGGTTCTTCTCATTCCTTGGACTTGCAGCGGTGATGTTACTTTGATGAATTCTCTGGATGACCTGACCAGTGTGAAAGCAGCAGCCCGGAAAGCCGCGTTTGCACGCCGAAAAGAAGCGCATAGCGAAGCACGCTCGACCGCTGGTGTGGCCAATCTTCTGTCTGTGATGACCGAGCATAAGGGCAAGGTGATCGCAGGGTATATGCCGATGCGCACAGAAATCATTCCGACCCCGGTAATGGCGGCAATGTCGGCCCATGGACCGATCTGTGTGCCCGTGATCGAAGCCGCCGGTTTTCCTTTGAAGTTCGCCCTGTGGGATCCCGGCACCAAGATGGTTGAAGGTGCATTCGGGGCAAGCATTCCTGAGAAACCAGAATATGTTGAACCCGAGGTCGTCATTGCGCCTTTGGTCGCATTTGATTTGAAGGGCGGTCGCCTTGGCTACGGTGGCGGATTTTACGATCGGACGTTGGAAGGTCTGCGCGCAAAACGTCCGACTTTAGCGATCGGCTATGCCTACGCTGCACAAAGAGCTGACGATCTACCGTTAGAGCCGACGGACCAACCACTTGATGCAATCGTAACAGACGAAGGCATCCACTGGTTCTAAGCAACCACTTGGTCTTGCCCTTTTTGCCCATCCACCCTAGGGCTTAGGCCATGAAGATACTTTTTCTAGGCGATATCATGGGGCGTGCTGGTCGCAACGCCATAACCCAACGACTAAAAGGGCTGCGTGAGGCATGGAAGCTCGATTTTGTTGTGGTCAACGGCGAGAATGCGACAGGCGGCGCGGGTCTGACCGCCGCTCACGCAAAGACGTTTCTTGAGGCTGGTGCCGACGTTATCACGCTTGGTGATCATGCCTTTGATCAACGCGAGATGCTGACATATTGCGAGCAAGAACCGCGCATTATTCGTCCCCTGAACTTCGCCAAAGACTGCCCCGGCACTGGCGCGCGCGTGTTTACGGATGCGCGTGGACGCAAAATCCTTGTCACGCAGGTTTTGGGTCAGGTGTTTATGAAGCGCCCGTTCGATGATCCGTTTTCGGCAATTGATTTGGTGCTTAAACGGCACACGCTTGGCGGTGCTGTGCAGGCGTCGCTTGTCGATATCCACTGCGAGGCTACGTCGGAAAAGATGGGTATGGGCCATTGGTGCGATGGGCGGGCAAGCGTCGTGGTTGGCACACATACGCATGTGCCTACGGGGGATGCTCAGATCCTGCCAAAGGGCACGGCGTTCCAATCGGATGCCGGCATGTGTGGCGACTATGACAGCGTGATCGGCATGCAAAAGGAAGAGCCGATGCGGCGCTTCATAACAGGCATGTCAAAAAGCCGGTTCACCCCTGCGGCAGGAGAGGCCACCCTCTCTGGGCTTTATGTGGAAACAGATGATCGCACCGGCAAAGCGACCCGCGTGAAAATGGTCCGCGAAGGTGGCCGTTTGGAACAGTCGACGCCGCTGGACAGCTAAGGTTTCTTGCAACATCTGCGCAAGTCGCTTGCCCGTCAGATGCGAAGGGGGCAAAACTAGCCGTATGGATCAAACAAGGGCGTCCGATGGGATTTTTTGAATTCAGCCAAAACACTCAGGCCGTTCTTTCGCTGCTGATCGTGCTGGGCATGTTCGTAATGTTCCTGCGCGAGGCCTTTCCGACCGAAGTGGTCGCCATCGGTGGTGTTGCGATTATGCTGATCACTGGCATTCTGGACTACGATCAAGGGCTGGCGGTGCTGTCGAACCCCGCGCCGTGGACCATTGCTGCGATGTTCATCGTGATGGGTGCTTTGGTGCGCACTGGTGCGCTTCAGTGGTTCACACAGATTGCCGAAAGGCGCGCCGAGAAAAGCCCGTTGATGGCCTTGTCGGCACTGATGGGGTTCGTCGTGATTGCGTCGGCGTTTGTGTCGAACACGCCGGTTGTCGTCGTGATGATCCCAGTCTTTGTACAGCTTGCCAAAAAGATTGGTCAGTCGGCCTCAAAGCTGCTGATCCCATTGAGTTATGGTGCCATTTTGGGCGGCACACTGACGTTGATTGGGACGTCGACAAACCTTTTGGTCGACGGTGTGGCGCGGGCCAATGGGATGGAGGCGTTCTCGATCTTCGAGGTGACTCCGCTGGGTATAGCGCTGGTCGCATGGGGAATGTTCTATCTTTACTTTATCGCGCCGCGTATCTTGCCTGATCGCGATAGCTTGGCGTCACTGCTATCGGACAGATCCCGCAAGAAATTTTTCACCGAAGCTGTGGTCCCTCCAGACAGCAACCTAATCGGGCGTGAGGTGAACGGTGTGCAGTTGTTCAAACGAGACGGCGTCAGGTTGATTGACGTGATCCGCGGTGATGCTTCGTTGCGTCGCAATTTGAGCGGCGTTGAGTTGCAAGTTGGCGACCGTGTCGTGTTGCGAACCGCCATGACCGAGCTGTTGAGCCTTCAACGGGACAAAAGCCTGAAACGGGTGGATCAGGTGTCTGCGGTTGAGACCACCACAGTCGAGGTCTTGATCACGCCGGATTGCGGAATGGTTGGCAAGCAACTGGGACGCATGCGCCTGCGTCGCCGATACGGTGTCTATCCGTTGGCCGTTCACCGCAAGAACCAGAATATTGGCCGGCAATTGGATGACCTCGTGGTCCGCGTTGGCGACACGTTGCTGCTTGAAGGTGCGCCCGAGGATATCCAGCGTTTGGCGCAGGATGTAAATTTGCTCGACGTCTCCAAACCATCAGATCGGGAATACCGACGTGGCCACGCACCTGTGGCGATTGCCGCTTTGGTTGGGTTGGTCGCGTTGGCAGGGCTGGGACTGGCGCCGATATTCTATCTGGCGATATTGGCGGTTGCAGTGGTGTTATTGACCCGCTGCATCGATGCGGACGAGGCCTTTGGGGCCGTGGATGGGCGGTTGCTCGTCCTGATATTCTCGATGCTGGCCATCGGGGCGGGGCTGGAGAACTCTGGGGCTGTTCGGTTGATCGCAGAGGGCGTCGCGCCCTATCTGGGGCAGTTGCCCCCGTTCCTGATCGTCTGGGCGATTTACTTGCTAACTTCGGTCCTGACCGAGCTTGTGTCCAACAATGCAGTGGCAGTGGTGGTGACGCCCATCGCGATCGGGCTGGCATCGGCCCTAGGATTGGATCCGCGTCCGCTGGTTGTCGCTGTCATGGTTGCAGCGTCCGCTAGTTTTGCGACGCCCATCGGATATCAGACCAACACCTTGGTGTATGGTCCGGGTGGGTATAAGTTCTCGGATTTCCTGAAGGTTGGGATACCATTGAACCTGTCGGTGGGTCTGTTGGCCTCGGCGCTTATTCCGTTCATCTGGCCGTTGTGAGGATCTGGTTGAGTATTTGAGGGGCGTTGCCCCTCGGGCTTTCGCCCTCACCCCAGGATATTTTGGACAAGAAAAAACGGGATCAGAGCGGCCAGAAGACGAGGATTGCGGGGATTGAGACAGCGACCACGATGATCTCAAGCGGCAGGCCCATGCGCCAGTAGTCTCCAAAACTATAGCCACCAGGGCCAAGGATCAGTGTGTTGTTCTTATGCCCGATGGGGGTGAGGAAGGCGCAGCTGGCGGCGACGGCGACAGCCATCAGGAATGGGTCAGGGTTTTTCTCAAGCGTTTGGGCCATTTGGATGCCGACGGGGGCCGCAACGATGGTTGTAGCCGTGTTGTTCAGGACGTCCGACAGCGTCATTGTGACGATCATCAGGACGGTCAAGACCGCCCAAGCTGGTAGGCCTTGCGTGATGTTCACGAGCGTTCCCGCTATCAGTTCTGTCCCGCCGGAGGTTTCAAGTGCCGCACCCAGAGGAATCATCGAGCCTAGCAGCACGACGACGGGCCATTCGATGTGGTTATAAAGCTCGGAGAGTGGGATAATTTTCGTCAGTACGTAGCCCACAACCACAAGACCCAGCGCGACGGGAAGGTACACAAGGCCAAAGCTGGCCGCAGCAACCGCACCACCAAACATGCCGATAGCCATCCAGACCTTGTCGTCTTGCGTGACAGTCAGGCCGCGCTCGGCCAGTGGCAAACAGCCTAGCCAGTCGGTGACGTCGCCCTCGGTTCCCTGTGGAACGAGCAATAAAAGGATATCACCGGGGCGCACCTCGGTTTTGCGGACCTGTTTGGTGATGCGTTTGCCGGCGCGTGAGATGCCCAGAAGGACAGAGCGCCTGCGCCAGTTCAGGCCGATGGATTGTGCGGTCTTACCCACGATGCGGGCGTTGTCGGGCACGACGACCTCGATTTTCGAAAGACCCTCGCCATCGGCGCGCAGTTTCTCTTCCCGGTCGGCTTCGGCAAATGCCAGACCAAGTGCGGCGCGGAATTCGTCCAGCGCCTCAGGGCGTGCTTCGATCACCAGCGCATCGCCAGCAGCCAGCATTGTTGAGCGCTGCATGCCGTACCGCCGCTTACCGTCCCGGACGAGGCCAAGGATTGCCACGTCATTTTTCTCTGCGGCTTCCGAGAGTTCTTTTACTCGTTTTCCGATGTGTTTTGAGTCTTCTGGCAGTGTCAGTTCGGCGACATAAAGGCCAAAATCCTCCATCGGGTCAGAGTTTTCCGCAGCAGCGTCAGGTTGGGGGATCAAGCGCCAACCAATCAGTGCGACAAAGATCAAGCCGACGATGGCTGTGACGCCACCAACCGGGGCGAAATCGAACATACGGAAGGGTTCGCCCAAGGCCTCGCCCCGGATCGACGCGATGATGATGTTCGGCGGCGTACCGATCAAAGTGACCATGCCGCCAAGAATTGTCGCAAAAGACAGAGGCATCAGGCTGAGACCCGGCGAACGCCCTGCTTTGCGGGCAGTTTGGATGTCGACGGGCATCAGTAGTGCAAGGGCTGCGACGTTGTTCATGAAGGCTGACAGGATGCCTCCGATCGCGCCCATCAGGGCGATATGTGCGCCCAGCGATCGGCTTGCGTCCACCAGCGTGCGGGTGATCAGAAAGACTGCGCCAGACCGGACCAGCCCGGCCGAGACGACCAGCACTAGCGCCACGACCAGAGTGGCCGGGTGGCCAAAACCGGAAAATGCGTCTTTGGTGGGCACGACGCCCAGCACAACGCCGACCATAAGGGCTGCAAAGGCAACAAGGTCATAGCGATAGCGACCCCAAAGGAGCAGGCCAAACACGGCGCCGAAAAGCGAAAACAGGATAATTTGATCAGTTGTCATGCCCTAAGGCTTATCGTCTGTGGCCGCAGACGTCACCCGTAGATTACGGGGAAAAGTGTGGCCACCAGCAACACAGCCATGGTGACGTTGAAGGCGCGCAAGCGGGCAGAGTTGGTCAGAATCACGCGGATTTTCTGCCCAAGGATTGTCCATACAGATACCGATGGCAGGTTTACCGCCCCAAATATCAACGCAACCAATAGAACGGCAAACATATCGCGAGCCGGGGCGTAAACACTGATCGCCGTTAGGGCCATCGCCCAAGCTTTGGGATTCACCCACTGGAATGCGGCGGCTTGCAGGAATGTCATAGGATGCCCGCCAGTTTTGCCTGTGCCGGGCTCTGACGCGCGTGCGATTTTCCACGCCAACCACAGCAGGTAAACAACACTTCCGGTTTTCAGGATTGTGTAGCTGACCGGATAGAGATCGAAGAGCGTCATAAGTCCCGCGCCAACCAAAACGATCATGAACGTAAACCCGATCCCAATGCCCAGCATGTGCGGAATGGACCGACGAAACCCGAAATTCGCACCAGAAGCCATAAGCATCAGGTTGTTCGGTCCCGGAGTGATGGACGAGACAAAGGCAAAGGCCACGAAGGCCGAGAGAAGATCAATTGACATGGTGCAATAATCGCGTGAATTTCGGCTTCTTGGTTGTGTTGTTGGGCGTTTTCTGGAAAAATTTGCAACAAATGGTGAAAATTGACGACATAAACCAGCGAATATTGCGCGAGTTGTCGCGTGACGGTCGCATGCCCAACACCGAGCTTGCAGATCGTGTTGGCTTGTCCCCATCGGCCTGCCTGCGCCGGGTGCAAGAGCTGGAACGCGATGGCGTGATCAAAGGCTACCGCGCGGTGCTTGATCCGGTTTCAATGGGAAACGGCTTTGTCGCCTATGTGACTGTTGGACTGTCAGACCACACCAAAGCCGCGCAAGAGGGGTTTGAGCGATCCGTCGCGATCTATCCCGAGGTGCGGGAGTGTCACAACATCACCGGTACAGTCGAGTATCTGCTTCGGGTCGAGGCCGAAGATTTGATCGCGTATAAACGGTTCCACACTGACAAGCTGGGAACTTTGCCTCAAGTGCATCAGATTGTGACGCATGTGGTCATGGGGTCGCCCAAGGATGAGCGCGCCTAGGCCGATAGGCTATGGCCCCTTGCAGCCCGCCCGGCCCGTGGGCTATTGAACTGCGGAACAATAAATTAGTTGGAGGTCGCCATGGCAGGCCACTCAAAATGGGCAAACATCCAGCACCGCAAAGGTCGTCAGGATAAATTGCGCTCGAAACTATTCTCGAAACTCGCAAAAGAGATCACCGTGGCTGCAAAAATGGGCGACCCGGATCCGGACAAGAACCCGCGTTTGCGCATGGCCGTGAAGGAAGGCAAAAGCCAGTCTTTGCCCAAAGACGTAATTGACCGTGCGATCAAGAAGGCCGTTGGTGGAGACGCCGAGAACTATGATGAAATCCGCTATGAAGGCTACGGCCCGAATGGTGTGGCGGTGATCGTGGAAACGATGACTGATAACAAAAACCGTACCGCGTCGACAGTGCGCTCGACGTTCTCAAAGAACGGTGGGAACTTAGGTGAAACCGGGTCCGTGGGCTTCATGTTCGACCGTAAGGGCGAGGTCACATACCCGACCGAGGTCGGTGATGCAGACACTGTGATGGAGGCCGCGATCGAGGCCGGAGCAGAAGACTGCGAAAGCTCGGAGGACGGTCATCGTATCACATGTGCTGACACTGATCTGAACGAGGTCTCGACAGCATTGGAAGCCGCACTGGGCGAGACCGAGTCGACCAAGCTGATCTGGCAGCCCAACATGACAACAGAGCTTGATCTAGAAGGCATGCAAAAGCTGATGAAGCTTGTCGACGCTCTGGAAGACGATGATGACGTACAGCGTGTGACAACAAACTTTGAAGCGACAGACGAAGTGCTGGCGCAGCTCTAAATCCATATAATCTTTGAAGAAAAGACCCCGGTGTGGCCCATGTTGCGCCGGGGTCTCTTGTCTTTGACGGTCATCCGGTGTCATGTCGCCGGATGACAGCGACAGTGCCTCAGATACACCGCCCCGCCTATGGCGTCGCATGGATGCTTTTGGCGGGGATGTGTTTCGTCGCACTGAATGCTCTGGTGAAGTATGTCGGTCAGACACTGCCGTCGTCGCAGGCGGGATTTCTGCGGTATCTTCTGGGTCTTGTGTTTGTCCTGCCCGCCTTTGGGCAGGTGTCTCGCGCAAGGTTCGTTCCGCGTATCTGGGGGCTGTTTGCGGTAAGGGGCGTGGTGCATACTGGTGCGGTGTTGTGCTGGTTCTATGCGATGACCCAAATTACCGTGGCCGAAGTGGTCGCGATGAACTACCTGACCCCGATCTATGTGATGCTTGGCGCAGCGATCTTTCTGGGCGAGCGATTTTCGTCCCGACGTATGGCCGCCGTTGTGTTCGCCTTTGCGGGTGTTTTGATCATCCTGCGCCCCGGCGTTCGCGAGCTGCAAAACGGGCATTTGGCGATGGTCTTTGCTGCCATCTTTCTGGGAATTTCCTATCTGATCGCCAAACGGCTCGCGACCGAGACGACGGCTGCCGTGGTCGTCTCGATCATGTCGATCACCGTGACGATCGGCCTACTACCGGTGGCGATGTGGGTTTGGGTGCCTCCAACATTGTCCGAGCTTGCTTGGCTGCTGCTCGTCGCGTTTTTTGCGACGCTTGGACATTATTCAATGTCGCGGGCTTTTGCCGAAGCGCCCGTGTCGGTAACCCAGCCGGTGACGTTCTTGCAGATCATCTGGGCAGCCACGATGGGGGCCGTGTTGTTTGCAGAACCCGTGGATATATGGGTGGTTCTTGGTGCTGGTATCATCATGGCCGCGGTCAGCTATATCACTTGGCGCGAAACCATCTTGAAGCGCCGCGTGACGCCCAATCCGAATGAACCCAAGACGTAAAAGGGCGCCTGCATGAGGCGCCCCTTTGCAGTCTTACAGGTGTATCACTCTGACCAGCTTACGCCTGTTAAGTCGTTGGCCTGCGTCGGAGCGTTCTCCCACAACCCGTTGATCTTCGCATTCGCAACACCGGTTTTCGCCAACTGGAACAGGTATCCGTTGACATAGTCGCTGGCGATAATCTGCTGCATTTCCGCCAATAGCTGAGAGCGCTGAGCGGGATTGGTTGTCACCGACAAAACATCGTTCAGCTCTTGAAACTCACCCCGATCATATTGGAAGTAGTAATCCGGGCGTGCGTAGATGTTGATGTCTGCGGGTTCGGTATGGCTGACGATTGTCAGATCATAGTCCTTGCCTTTGAACACCTGCTCAATCCATTGCGCCCATTCCAGATTGGCGATCTCGGTCTCGATCCCAACATCGCGCAATTGTGCAGCGATGATTTCGCCCCCTCGGCGGGCATAGGCCGGCGGTGGCAGCATCAAACGCAGCTTGATCCCTTCTTTGCCCGCCTCTTTCAATATCTGGCGCGACAAATCGGGATCGTATGCAGAATTGGCAGTTAGATCCATATAGTCGGGATTATGCGGCGCGAAATGCGTGCCGATGGGGGTGCCATATCCAAACATTGCCCCGTCGATGATCGCCTGTCGATCTATGGCATGTGCAATCGCTTTGCGTACGCGAACATCATCAAGATGCTCGGCCATGTTGTTGGTGGACAAGATCGTCTCACCCTCGGTCGAGCCGACAATGACATTAAAACGCGGGTCGGCTTCGAATTGTGCCAGCGTTTCTGGTGCCGGGAAGTTCGGGAAGGCGTCGACATCACCAGCCATCAAGGCCGCAAATGCAGCGTTCGGGTCCGAGATGAATTTGAACGTGGCTTTCTCGAGCGCAGGCGCGTCACCCCAGTAGTTGTCGTTACGCTGGATCGTAACGTGATCACCCTTTGCCCACTCTACGAACGTAAATGGCCCTGTGCCGACCGGGTTTGTGGCAGCGGTGTCGATACTTTCGGGGGCCACGATGACTGCATCGCCCCAGGCCATGTTGAATGGAAGATTGCCGTTGGGTGTGGAAAGCTTGATCTCGACCGTGGTTGGGTCCACTGCAGAGACGCTTTCGATGTCCTTGAACAACGCTTTCTGAGCATTCGTCGAATCTTCAGCGCGCGCGCGGTCGAGCGAGAAGACAACATCTTCTGCGTCCATCGTGGTGCCATCATGGAAGGTCACGCCATCGCGCAACTTGAACATATAAGTCAGCCCATCTTCGCTGACGGACCATTCGCTGGCGAGGCCGGGCAGCACCGAGCCATCCGGGCCAAATCGGGTGAGGCCCTCAAAAATATTGGCGTACACGACCTCATCAATCGCAGCAGCAGCGCCGCCGGTGGGGTCAAGATTTGGTGGCTCCAGCACCATGCCAAGTGTGATTGCGTCATTTCCGGCAAGCGCGGTCGAGGCCATCAGGGCCCAAGCCGCAGCAGTGAATTTCAAGTTGGTCATGGCAGTCCTCCTTTCCCGATTGGCGGGATAGGCCATATGAAACGCGTGAAAGCAGCTCATGGCAAGGGAAAGACGTTCCGTCACCTTCCCTTTGATTTTCTGCAACGCAGCATTATAGTGCCGCAAGCGAAGAGGATCAGGGGAGGAGACACCATGAGCGCCTCGGCCAAAATCAGAACACCGACACCGTCGGATATTCGGGCACGTAAGGGCGAAACGCCTCTTGTAGTGTTGACAGCCTATGCCACTCCGACCGCGCAAATGATGGATGCACATTGCGACATGGTGCTGGTGGGCGACAGCGTGGGCATGGTGATCCATGGGCTTCCCGATACGCTTGGCGTGACCATGGAGATGATGGAGATGCACGGTGCCGCGGTGAAGCGTGGCCTAACGCAAGCGATGATGGTCATCGACATGCCTTTCGGGTCCTATGAAGAAAGCCCGGAACAAGCGTTTCGCAACGCAGCCCGCCTGATGCGAACCACCGGTGCGGCGGCGGTTAAGCTGGAAGGTGGTGTCAGCATGGCCGAAACCATCCGCTTCCTGACCAGTCGGTCTATCCCGGTGATGGCACATGTCGGCCTGACGCCCCAAGCGATCAACACGTTAGGCGGTTACAAGGTGCAAGGTCGTGGTGAAGATCGCGAGCGCGTGATGGCGGATGCCAAAGCCGTCGAGGATGCAGGAGCCTTCTCAGTCGTGCTTGAAAAAGTGCCAGAGAGCTTGGCGAATGAAATCACAGAAGCCGTCTCGATCCCCACAATCGGCATCGGCGCATCGGCGCAATGCGACGGACAGGTTCTGGTGGTGGATGACATGTTGGGCTTGTTTACGGCCTTCAAACCGAAATTTGCCAAGCGTTATGCCTCCCTGGGTGAAGATGGTGAAAAAGCGATTGCCCAATACGCAGACGAGGTGCGAAGTCGCAGTTTCCCGGCACCGGAACATGTCTTTGCCGAAGAGGTCAAAAAGAAATGAAGATCATCCGTAGCAAGGACGAGCTGCGCACCCTGCGTCGCAGCTGGATTTTCAAAGGCGAGCGTGTGGCCGTTGTCCCAACAATGGGCGCGCTTCATGCCGGACATTTGTCGCTGGTCGAAGCGGCGAAAACCCGTGCCGACCGGGTGATTGTTACGATTTTTGTGAATCCCAAGCAGTTTAACAACCCTGACGATCTGGATGGATATCCGCGCACGGAAGAGGACGACGCTGCCAAGCTCGCCCCGTACAACATCGATGCGCTGTATGCCCCAACCCCAGATCAAATCTATCCCGAGGGTTTTGCCACCAATGTGCGTGTTTCAGGTCTGACCGAGGATCTGGAAGGTGCCCATCGCCCAGGCCACTTTGACGGCGTCGCGACAGTCGTATCGAAATTGTTCCTTCAATCCCGTGCCGATGTCGCCTGTTTTGGTGAAAAAGACTATCAGCAGATGTTGCTCGTGCGCCGCCTGTCAACGGACCTGGATATCGAAACTGAAGTGATTGGATGCCCAACCGTGCGTGAGGACGATGGGCTTGCCATGTCGTCGCGCAACATGCGTCTTTCGCTGGAAGAACGGGCAATTGCCCCTGTTTTGAAATCCGAGATGGACCGCGCGGCATCGGCAATTCGGCGAGGGGCTGATATTCGTGTCACATTGGACAGTGCCAAACAACAGATCAAGAATGCCGGTTTTGATGCCGTCGAGTACTTGGAGCTTCGGGACGCAGAAACACTGGCGCCCGTGACCGACCGGTCCCGACCCGCGCGACTATTGGTTGCCGCGATGCTGGGTGATGTACGTTTGATCGACAATATTGAAGTCTAAATCCTGCGGTGGCTCAAGTTGTGAGCCTTAGGGGCGCTGCCCCTCGCCCTTTGGGCTCACCCCGGGATACTTGAAACAAGAAAAAGACAATTGCGCTCTTTTTTCTTGTTTCAAGTATCCCCGCCGGAGGCATCCGACCGTGCCGTTACGCGATACCGCGATGGGGGGTGCCGCTATCCGATCAGCTCGTGCAAAACCGATGCCATAACTCCGGCGCTATCGATCATGTCTTGGACCCCGACCCATTCGTCAGGTTGGTGTGCGAGGTCAAGAATGCCGGGCCCGTAAGCGATACAGTTCTTCAACTTGCCGATCCGGTCGATATGCTTTTGATCGTAGGTGCCCGGTGACACGACGTAAGAGGGCTGCGCACCCAGAACCTTTTCGATCGCAGCAGCTGTAGAGGTGACAACCGGGGCATCCTTTTGGGTCATCGACGGAATGACCTCGTGCATGTCGCGGATCTCATACTCGAAATTCGGACGCTCGGCGCGGATGGTTTCCAGCATTCGTTTGACCTCGGCTTTCACCTCGGAAATGTCTTCTTCCATCAGGAAGCGGCGGTCGATCACGATGCGGCAACGGTCGGCCACACAAGGTGCGGGAAGACCCGTATAGTCGGCATCATGTTCGGGTTCTCCGCCATGGATTGAGTTGATGTTCAGCGTGGATTGTTTGGCGCCTTCAGGGACCACCGGCATATCGGTTTGTTTCGTTGCCAATAGGGGAAATAGGTGGCGCTCCATCTCTTCCAGCACCGCACCCATATGACGGATTGCACTGTCACCAAGGAAAGGCATCGAACCATGGGCGATGCGCCCCTTGGTCTCGATCTCGGCCCACCAAACACCGCGATGGCCAAGGCAAATTCGGTCTTTGTTCAGGGGTTCCGGGATGATCACATGTTGCACGCGTTCCGGGTTGAAGTAGCCTTTTTCAGCCAGATACGCGACGCCGCCATATCCACCGGATTCCTCGTCCGCCGTGGCGCTGATCTCGACGGCCCCTTTGTGATCGGGATGAACGGCAACAAAGGCTTCTGCCGCAATGATCGAGGCCGCCAGCCCACCCTTCATATCGCAAGCGCCGCGGCCATAGATGCGGCCGCCCTCCAGTTCGCCACCGAACGGGTCTTTGGTCCAGCCATGCCCAACCTCAACCACATCATGGTGGCTGTTGAAATGCACGCAATCACCGGGATGCGACCCTTCGCGGCGGCAGATGACATTCCAGCGCGGGTATTCGGTGCTGTCACCGGGTGTGCCCTCTGCGCGTACCATCTCAACCTGCCAACCCTGCGCGCCCATGCGTTCCGCGATAAACGAACAGATGCGGCGGTAATCGCGGCCGGGCGGGTTTAGGGTCGGGATGCGGATCAGGTCTCGAGTGAGCTTGATCAGATCGTCCCGGCGGCGGGCAATCTCGGTCAAAAGGGGGTCATTTGCGGGTTTCATGAGTGAAACCTATGCAGGTTGCACGCCCCAGACAACGAGAGTTTTTATGCGCGCGCATTTCGACCAATTGGCGAGCGAAAACGCTGTTGTGGGTCTTTAAATCGCGCTAAACTCAACCTAAATAGAGATGTAATAACAATTAACATCAAGCCAGGGCGATCCGAAGCCGGGCTATGTGGTGGAATAATAGGAGGGCATATGTCCAGTTTTGATAAACAGATTCGCGAAAGCCAAGCGCAGGTTCAAGAAGCGCAGTCCAAAATTTCCGAGCTGACAACACGGATTGAAACCGCGCGCGCGAAGGCGGCGACGGGCGAGGATATCTCGATTGATATCGAGAACGCGACACTGGACGATGTGCATGCCCATACCGAGGCGATGAATGCCAATATCGCGGAACTTATCATGGGGCTTGATGACGTAACATCCGGTTTTTCAACAGATTTTGATCAGATGCGGTCGAAGACCGGGTGGGAAACGTTTGTTGGCATCTTCTCCAAGGGCAAGTCTGAAAGCCTGCGTCAGGAACGTATGCGCACGGCGTCCATCGACGACAAGTTGCAGGAGCTGATCGCCCAGTCGGATTCGATTGTGAACCTTCTGGAAGGCCAGTTGGCGATGCTCAACGAGCAAAAGGAAAAGGTTGGTGCGAACCTGACCACCACGCTGGATGAACGCGAAATGACCGTGGGTGAATTGGAAGCTCTGCGCGCTGAGATTCTGGGTATGGATCCCAAGATTATCGAGCTTGAGGGCAAGATCGCCAACGAGCAGGACGCGGCCAAACGCACGCAGCTGGAAACTCAGCTGGCCGATCTGAACACCCAGTACAATGAGATGGTGCAAGACGAGCAAGTGAAGCTCGCCAAGTCGCAGACGTTGGAGCGCTATATCGAGAAGGGTAAGACCTGGGTCGATTCACTGCAAAACCAAGCGGCGACGCAGATGGTGCTGATCAACAAGTTGCAGACTGACACCAAGCAACGTGTGGTGCTGTATGACGCGCTGACCAAGTCGTTGAAAACCGCGCAGCAGCAAGACGTCGCCCACCGGATCAACGAAATCGGGGTCGAGACTGACAAGGAAGCGCAAGCCGCGATGGCGTCCATCGGGACGGCGACGAACCAGCGGATGGCTGACATGATGGAAGCCCACGAAGATCAGATGATCTTTGCCCGCGACGTGTTGGAGGCTAAGGCTAAGGCGGATGAGCGCTTTGCGCGCCGGTTCCAGGCGATTGTCGAGAAGCATGACAAGAATCTTTATGGGCAATGAAGCTTAATCTAATGCGGGAATCGAGAACGGATCGGCTCTGGCTTCATAACCGACAGCGTTGGTTTGTTGAGTTTCTTGTTTGGACGATAGGGCTGATGGGGCTGCTCGCGTGGTTTTCTGGGCTTCCTGTCTTGTGGCTTCTATTGCTTCTAAGCCCAGGAATTATTGGTGTGATGCTCGGGCAAATCATTAGGTCAAGCTACTTGAAAGAAAAGGCTGAAAACCAAGAAACAACGGTTAATCCAAATGTCTAACAACATCAAAACCTCCGAACGCACCTCTGCCGGTTTCGCCCCGCGCGACCATGCCGAGCTGACGGACACGCGGATCACGCGGCGGTATTTCTCGAAGTTCGAGAAGATAACCGCGCATCTGGCCCGTGTCGCCGGACAGATGGAGGTTGAGGGGAAGTTAACCCGGGACGAGGTTGACGTGCTGGCGCGCTACCTCATCCAACTGGGCCTAAGCTTCAAGGCGCTCGCCAACAAGTACCATATGTCCGAAACGGCTTATGGGCTGGGCGGGGCGACGTTGACGTTCGACAGGCGCGACAGCGGGTTCCCGATCCATGCTGAGCTTTTACAGATGGCCTCGGATGCCGCGCAGGCGGATACGCATCTGAAAGGCATGGCCACGGTCGAAGACCTGAAAAGCCAGATGGTCAGCCAGATTGTGGGCGATCTGTCCGTGCCGAAAGCGCTGCAATATTCACTGTCGCAGAGGCTCTATTACGAAGAGCTGGCGAAGGGCGAGCTGTTCTGGCCGCAAATGCATCCCGACGTGATCTGGCGGTACAATAAAGGCGAGGGGCGCGATCCGCGTCGCGTCTATCTGGCGCATTGGGCGGTTTATGACAGCGAGGTCAATCTGCCCACCATCTATCTGATGGAGCTTGAGGACACAGGTCGCACTGCGCTGCCCAAGGACGAACGTCGCTGGCCTCAGGTCCAGTCGCATTTGATGGCACAAAGCATGGCGGGGCTACAGCTGGTGACGATTGCAACGGGGTTCGACAAGGACTTCGACGACCTGCACCCAAAACGCCTGCGCCGGTTTCATGTGGGGCCGATGTACAGCCACACGTTTACCCGCCAAACCGGCCCGTTGCGCGAGGTGCTGGAAGAGGCGAAAAGCCCCGCTGGCGAAGACTGGGCGCTGGCGTGGACGGTTGAGGAATTGAAAAGCCAAAGCGTGAAGGAAGAGAAGTCCGGCTGGTTTGGTAAAGTCGAACGCGAGATTTTCGCGATTGATCCATTTGCTGGGTCTGGCTCGGGCATTGGCGCCTCAAGCATGGAGCGTGCCATCATCATGCCGGAACGCCCCTTTCAGGTGCTCGCCGAAAAGAACCCTGCCGGGTTCCACGACGTGCGCAAATTTGTTGTTAGCCCGGGTGGCCGGGTGCTGTCTTACCGTTGATTTTAGGAGTGTTTGATGTCTCTACCCGCTGACCTGATGGAGCTTCGTGAAGAGGAAATCCGCGCGCATTATGGCGCGGCTGCGGGGCTGTTGGATGGGTTCGATCACACGCCCCGAATTGCCAAGCCGAAAGAGGCAGCTCCTACACAGGAACGTAGCCCCGGTATCAGCCGTACGCGCCGGTTTCGCACGACCACACCGGGTCTTGTCACACGCTCGACGGCGCGTCCCGAAGGTGTGCATCTGGTAGAGCGGATCGAGGGCGCAGACGGGGATGACCCGCTGGTGTCACCGCTTCAAGCGACCGTTTTGCACGCGTTGCGCCGGGGCATCGCGATTGCGTTGACAGTGGGTGATGGCTTTGCCGAACAAACTGAACTGGCCGCCCTGCGTCGTGCCAACCTTGAGGGGCGTCTGGGTGCCGACAAGTCCACGGCGTTCTCGGAACTTCTGACCGCTGAGGCGCTGATCGTCCTGCACGTCTTCGCCAACGCGACATCTTATCTGCTGGCGGATCACGCCACTGAGGCGTCGATTGAAGTCGGCGCGGTCGAGGAGGTTCTGACCGACAACGCACCGCTTGCCCTGAACGGAGCGTTGTGGGAACTGGATCAGGAACTCGCCACCTTCGCGACATCCGAAGACAAACTGGTCGCCACCGTTTTGGCCTATGTCGAACAGTTGATGGAGAAGGTCGCCCTGCGCGCCCAGACGGCTGGCCATCTTGGCCCCTTTACTTCGGCGGATTATCGGGTCGAGGCGGATGACTTGACGATTTCGGGCTTCACGCCGTCGCGCGCACATCGCGGCTCAAAAATCACGATGACCTTCAAAAAACCGCATGAGGTCGTCGGAAACCACATCGCGAAATATCAGGCGATGAAGCTGTCAAAAATGCTGATGGCCTATGACTTTGACCGCAAACTGAACCCGTTCGCAGAACTGGGCGGCTTCATCTTTACCTTTATGGGGGATGGTGCTCCGGGCACTGGGAAAACCACGCTGATCCAGATGATGGCCGGGCTGGTGAATGACTACTGTGCGGTGGCGGGCTATCCGTTCCGATACCAAAACTTCGGCATCGACAATATCGACAGCTATCAGGGTAAGTCGGGGCAGAACGCAAAGGCGTTTATCAACAATGTGCTCGACCCCAATGTGATTGGCTTTGGCACGGTGGATGACATCGACCAGATCGCGGGCAAACGCGGGGATCGGCAGTCTTCTGCGGGCCAGCAAGAGGTCACGGCGGTTCTGATGGAAAGCTTCGCGGGCGCCAATACGGTGGTGCGCGGGAACTGCACCTTTGGCATGTTTTCAAACTACCCCGAGAATGTGGACGATGCCCTGCGCCAACGTGCCGGCGCGCGCTTCCTCGTGGACGGTCCGCAAACGCGGGACGACTATATCGACATCCTGCACCTGCTGATGGGCAAGAACCACGACATCCCGCTGGGGAAACACGAACTGTATGGCGCGCAAGAGATAAAATCCGCCGTCGCCCGCAGTTTCGAGGCGCATAACCGCCCACAAGAAGACGGGCTTTTGGCGGTCTTTGACAAGGTGCATGACAAGATTGGCGCGCTTGATGACATCGCGAAAATGGGCACGTACCTGAAAGCCATTCAAGAGGCCGACCCACGCTTCACCGGTCGTTCGATCAAGAACATCACCGACGCCGTGAAAGTCCGCGCGATGGATTTTGAACTGCCCGACGAATGGATGGAGAACCCCGATCAGTTCCTGGTCAAAGACTATGACACCAAGAAAGACATGATCGCAGAGCTGCGCGTGCCCATCACCACTGACATGGTGATCCAAGAAGTGAACCGCTACGCCGATTCAGAGTTCCGCTATGCCGACAAGTCCGATGAGGTCGCCATTGAAGCGTTGGTGCGAGACTTCGGCCGTCAGGAAGCGGCGAAGAAACGGTATTTGGAGGGGGAAGGGTGAGAATTGTGATGCGTTGGTGGTTCTTGCTTCTTGTGCTGCCTTTTGTGGTTGGTTCGGCGGTGTTCTGGCTTCTGGTTGAACCCGCTCTTGCGGATAATGTGTCGATCCCTGCCGTGTGGGGGCAAGTCGTTGGCATCTCTATGCCGTTAGGGATCGCGGCATTTGCTTTGGTCACCATGGTGCGGCTCGTGATATCGAAGAGGGCGTAAATTTTGGCACTCTTGAAAAACAGAGAGCAGTCTATCGCGGCAACGCCGCGACGCGCCCGACCCGCCCCACAGGGCGGGCGCGTTCCGCACCCACCCTCGGGCCGGACGCATCGCTCATCGTGGAAAAGTTAGGGAAGTATTTGATGAACCAGATTCCGACTGCATTACTCGTTCCCATTGCGCTTCTTCTACCTTTAGTCGCAGCTAGCCTCTTTTTGGGTATAAACAGCTACCGATTTGGAGACTTTGGCGTTTTCGCTATTGTTTTAGGCCTATATTCGCTCGTCCCGCTTGTTGTGTCGGCTGGTGCCGTATGGATTTGTCGTCGACTAAACACTACTGAAGATGGGATTCTGAGCGCATCCAAAATATCCAATTTCTTGATACTCAGTTATGGAATTGTGCTGAGCTGGATGGTGGCCTTTGGGGCGTCGGATTCGAGATTAATGCCCAACTATTGGGAACTCGGTTTCAAACTGATTGCCTGTGTGATCGTCCCATTTATTGTTGGACGGGCGATATTCATCGCTGCGGCTAGGGGCCATAGCTGGTTCGAAAACAGAACTCTCGCTGAGAAGGGCGCTACAAAATGAAACGCCTCATCCAACGCGGCCTTATGTTTGGCAATCTGATCCGGGTCGACAGCCCGGCGCTGATCGAGCGGTATAACCGTGCACTCAAGGGGTTGGCGGGCAAGCAGATGAAGTTGAAAGAATTTCATATTGACGTCTCCGGTTTCTCGCCTGAAATCGGGCAGGAGCTGGACGATCCGCTCTACCTCAACCCCAATGGTTGCAACCGGCAGTTCATCATTCTGACGGTAGACCAGAAGAAAGCGCCGCTGCTCAACGCCATGTTCTCGACCTCGCGCGGGATATTGCGGCAGTTCATTGCGGATAACGAGGCGAAGCTGTTCGCGCTGACCGCCCATGACGCGGTGGCGGGCGAGCTGATGAACTCGGTCTTTGATATCTCGGACCCATCGCGGCTGTTTGATATTCGCAAGATTATGATCGAGGCGGATACCACCCAAAGCCATGTCAAAAACGCGCGTGAGCTGGCCGAGAAGATCGACCATTTCCAGACTGCTCCGGGCGCGTGGTATGATGGCGAACTGATTGCCGAGATGATCGAGCTTGCCCGTGAAACGGGTGACGTGACCAAGGTTCCCGTTGATCTGGGCGTGCAGGAGTTTGAGCAGGGCAATTTCTGGACCGCGCATTTCGGCGGGCTTTATATCTTCCGCGATGTGCAAAGCCCGGCGGTGATCGTCTCGGGCGATAAGGACCGGTTGGATCGTTATCCCAGCATGCCCTTTATCGACATGAGCGAACCCAATCGGATCGCCAGCTTTCTGCGAAAGAACGATCTGGTCGAGCCGGTGGTGCGCGCGCGCGGCGTAAATGGCGCAAGCATTCTGCGCCAGAAAATGGAGTTTATTTTGGTCGACGCAGCCACATCGGCCGGGATTGATCTAGGCGACATGTCATCGCGCACGCTTAGGCATGTGGGGCAGCGGATGGGGCGTGATTTACCTGCCGCATTTCATGGGCTGGCCGCGTTGGTGCGCTGGGCCGAAGCTGGTGGCAAATGGCCGCGTATCGACAGTCGTCACCCGGCGTATTATTACACTCTGCGGGCCCGCCCAGATCATCCGGATCGCGACCTGATCAACCGCCTATTGTCCGAGCTTGCGCCGATGGATTTCCGCCAACTTTTCATTTGCCATAAAGAGTTTTTCTATGCTGCCTATGCCACATGGCCCGACGAAAAGCGTGAATTTGTGGCAGAATTCTTGCATCGTGACTACATGGCGAACAAAGCCGGTGCGCGTGACGCGCTGTTCGGAGGGCGCGAAGACGCGTTAAAAATGCCGAAGGTGACACGGGAACGAAACCGTGAGGACCTGATAAAGGTCGTGGGTCCTTGGGGCGCGGTGAACAGGAGGTAACGATGGGATTTGTGCGTTTGATCGTATTTGGATTTCTGGGGCTGAGCGTCATCTATGTGCTCGCCAGCATGTATTCCCGTTCGATCCGGTTGGAAAAACTCGAAGATCAGTGGGCCGAGGAACATCCCGATGGCGATGAAACTGACCGCGAGGCTTGGCTACGCGAAGGTATGGACGACTACCACAAAAGCTTCCGGCCCAAGCTGATCTTGCTGGTTTACATCGTGCCGATAATTCTGGTCACCTTGTCGGTGATCCTTACAAATTCGAACTGAGGTTCTTTATGAAGAAGATCAAAACCACCTTCCGCGTCGTAATATTCCTGATTCTGGCGGCATTTTTCTCGTATGTTTTGCCACAGCATGATGTCGTGCGCATCACCTCGACCGAGATCATTCGGCAGGACTTTTCAAGCGTGAACCGCATATTCTATGCGCAAGCCGACAGCGGAAATGCTGAAAACCCAACCCGCGATATTCGTTTGATCAATACGGTGAAACGAAAAACGTTTTTGTTAGGGTTCATTCCGCGCGACGCCGAGAAGGTGATGGTCTACCGAAACGAGGATACCGGGTGGATTTGGCCGCCCTACTTCAAATTTGACAGCTCGGACTTGCAGGCCGAAGCGGCTGCGGTGGCTGGAAAAGGGGACGGTAACAACTGGGCCGTCATTACGAAATATGGCTGGCGTAACCGGTTCTTTACGATCTTTCCGAATGCAGTACGTGTTCGTTCGGTTCCTGGCCCGGATGTCAGTATCATTCCTTGGTTTAACATCTTCTTCTTCATCTTCCTTGCTGTCGTGGTCGGGTTTGTGCGCGCCCTGTGGCGGCAGTTCCGCGAGCGCTCCATCGACCCAGCGATCGAGGATGCAAGCGAAGCATGGGACGCCGTCGATGCCCGTGCGGGCGAGGCCAAAGGAAGGTTCTCGCGCTGGGTGGATAGTTGGCGCAGTAAGAAGTAACGACCAAACAGAAAAGCGCCGCGCTGGGGAACCCAACGCGGCGCTTTCGATTTCAGGGTCGTCGTTATTCGCCGTAGGGCACCCAGACGGTTTTAACCTCGGTTGCATGGGCTAGGAATTCGCGGCCCTCGCCAGCGGCCCCCATCCAATCGCGCGCTTTGGCGTTATTGACCCAGCTGCGTTTCAGATTGCCTGCGCTTTCGCCCTCTACGATGGCTGAGATATCAGCGCCAGACTGCGCCCAGACTGCATCCACTCCAAGGTGGCCAGATAGGGTTGCGGCAAGCTCTGCATGGCTGCCAGTGATGATGTTGACGACACCGCCGGGCAGGTCGGACGTTTCAAGCACTTGATAAAAATCAGTGGCCGCCAGCGGAAACGGTTCGCTTGCCGCCAGAACCACACGGTTGCCCATAGCAATCGCAGGCGCCATCAAAGACACAAGACCCAAAAGTGGTGCTTCGTCAGGGCAAAAGCCGCCAATTACACCCACCGGCTCGTTCATCGCCAGCGCCACGCCACGCATGGGAACTGGCTTGGCCGCTCCGTCGAACTTGTCGGCCCAAGCCGCATAGGTGAACAGGCGCGAGATCGCCGCTTCAACTTCTTTCTTACCGTTCTTTCCGCCCATCATGGCGTCAATGCGGTTCGCGAACTCGCCAGCCCGCGCCGAGAGGTTTTCGCCGATATAATACAAGATCTGCGCGCGCAAATGCCCTGTGGTCTTGGACCAACCTGACGCGGCATGCGCGGCTTCAACTGCGTTGCGGATATCCTTGCGGTTACCGATGCCCACATGGCCCAGAAGGTCACCCTGTTTGGACCACACGGCTGTGCTGTAGCCGCTGTCCGGGCGGGCTTGCTTACCGCCGACATAGAACTTCGCCGTTCGGTCAAGCGCGTCGACCTTGGCTTCTTTCGGGGCTGCAATCGGCGCGACGGGTTTCAACGACGCAGGTTTGCTACGCGGTTTGGTATAGGCTTGCAGGCCTTCCCAGCCGCCTTCGCGTCCGAAACCGCTTTCGCGTACGCCGCCAAATCCGGCAGCGGCGTCAAACATATTGGTGCCGTTGACCCACACAACACCAGCAACCAACTTGGGCGCGATATCGAGCGTCAGATTGACGTTCTCGCTCCACACGGTTGCGGCAAGGCCATAACGTGTGTTGTTTGCGATCTCGACTGCCTCTGCGGGTGTGCGGAAGGTGGTGGCAACCAGCACCGGGCCAAAGATCTCCTCTTGCATCAACGACGAAGCCGAGGACAGGCCGGTGATCAAGGTCGGTGGGTAGAAGCAACCGACCTCTGGAAGTGGGTAGGGGGATTGGTACAGCTCTCCATCACCGGCGCCCGCGTCGACCAGTTTGGTAATCTGGGCGTGCTGAACGGGGTCAACCACAGCACCCACATCAATGGATTTGTCCAGCGGATCACCAATGCGCAGTTTGTCCATACGTGCGCGAAGCTTGGCATAGAAGCGATCTGCAATACCTTCCTGCACGATCAGCCGCGAGCCAGCGCAGCAAACCTGCCCTTGGTTGAACCAAATGGCGTCGACCAGCCCTTCGACCGCTGAATCAAGATCGGCATCGTCAAAGACGATATAGGGTGACTTACCACCCAGTTCGAGCGTCAGAGATTTGCCCGACCCGGCCGTTGCGCGGCGGATGACGCGGCCAACTTCGGTTGATCCGGTAAAGGCGATTTTGTCGACATCTTCATGCGTGACGATGGCTTCGCCGACACGCCCATCACCGGTCACGATGTTCACGACGCCTGCAGGCAGGCCGGCTTCCTCACAAATCTGGGCAAAAAGCAGAGCCGTCAGCGAGGTGTACTCGGCTGGTTTAAGAACCACAGTGTTGCCCATGGCAATCGCTGGCGCGATCTTCCATGCGAGCATCAAAAGGGGAAAGTTCCAAGGGATGATCTGCCCACAAACCCCAAGCGCCTCGCGATCCGGCAATTCCGCATCCTGAAGTTGCGCCATGCCAGCGTGGTAATAGAAGTGGCGGGCAACAAGTGGAATGTCGATATCCCGGCTTTCGCGAATTGGTTTGCCGTTATCCAACGTTTCCAAAACAGCAAACAGGCGCGAGTGCTTTTGCACCAGACGCGCTAACGCATAGAGGTATTTGGCGCGGGAGTGTCCCGGCAATCCAGCCCATTTCTTTTGCGCCTTGCGGGCAGCAGAAACCGCAGCGTCCACGTCACTTGCCGTCGCTTGTGTGACCGTAGCCAACAGCTCGCCGTTTGCGGGGTTGCGGGTTTCGAACGGTTCGCCCGGTGCGGTGGTCTTACCGCCAACGTAAAGCCCGAACGCCCCATCGCGTTCAGCGATCCACGCCAGTGCTTCTTTTGCGCTTTCCGGTGCCAGCCCGTAATCCATAGTGTCGAATATCTCTTTCACGGTCATGTCGTAATCCTCAACCCATCGGGTGGCGGTAGGTGGCCGAGTACTGGCCGGTCACGTGGTGTTCAAGCTGACGTTCAATGTCGCCCAGAAGTGAACTGGCGCCGAAACGGAACATTTCGTTGTTTAACCATTCATCGCCCAGCTCTTCTTTGATCAATGCAAGATAGGTGATCGCGTCCTTGGCTTTCGAAATACCGCCCGCTGGCTTGTAGCCCACGCGGTGGCCAGTGGCCTCGAAATAGTCGCGGATGGCGCGGATCATCACAAGGCTCACGGGCAGGGTGGCGTTCACGCTTTCCTTGCCGGTCGAGGTCTTGATGAAATCGGCACCTGCCATCATGCAAACCAACGACGCACGCGCGACATTGCGCAGCGAGCCAAGTTCACCGGTCGCCAGAATGGCCTTTACGTGGGCGTCGCCGCAGGCGTCGCGGAACTCGCGCATCTCGTCATAGAGTGCTTGCCAGTTGCCGGTCAGCACATGTTGGCGCGAAATAACGATATCGATTTCCGCAGCCCCAGCGCGTACGCTTTCGCGGATTTCGTCAACTCGCAGATGAAACGGGCTTAGCCCGGCCGGGAACCCGGTCGAAACAGCCGCGACGGGCAGGTTCAATCCCATATGTTTCAGCGTGTCGACTGCTGTTGGGATCATGTCGTGATAGACACAGACGGCCCCAGTTGTCATCGGGCCGACGCCCAGTGCGTCAAGGATTTCGGGCCGGACCGGGTGCGCCGCTTTGGCGCAAAGTCTGCGTACTCGCCCAGGCGTATCATCGCCGGATAGCGTCGTCAGGTCGATCATGGTGATCGCCTTTAGCAACCACGCGGCCTGATGATCCTTCTTAACACTGCGGCGCCCGGGAAGGGACGCACACCGGCGTTCGATGGCCGAGGTGTTTGCCTGAACGGCGCGCACCCAGTTCATGTCTAGGTCCATTCCCGGATTGCGAGAATGAGCCACTTGCGGCAATTGCGCCGCCTCCCGATCCACCCCTGTGGTACGGGTTGATGTCTGTTCGCTTTGCACGGATTTCCCCCGGATTTTTCCATTGGGTTTGAGTTTTTCTTAGGGTCGCATGCGGGATAACGATTGGCAATATTGCTATTATACTTGACGCAACGTGATGTGAATCCTCGTCATTCTGTGCAATTTTGACGACAAATCGTCGGTAAATTTGATATCACCTCTGCGATGTGAAGGCCGCGATCGTTGAAAGTTCTGCGGCGCGACAGGTAGTTGTCACTCCTTGCAAGATGCGCATAGGATGCAGCATCGATGAGCGCCGGGGGGCTGAGTCTCTCGCAGAACGGGAAAGTTCTGTGTAACGCGCCATCCCGGAAAACAGACTAAGGGAGAACCTCATGAACATTTCCATCAAAGCGGCCCTGCTTGGGTCGGCTATCGCTTTGGCTGGTCCCGCACTTGCCGAAAAGATGCACCCAAAGACAGGTGTAAAGCTTGCTGAGGACCAAACCTTCACCTACCGCGTGCTGGATGAGCATACGTCGGTTGACCCGCAGATAGTTGAAGATGTCACGGGCTCTGAGATTGTGCGTGACCTGTTCGAAGGTCTGTACAACCAAGACAATGACGGCAACTTGGTGCCTGGTGTTGCCACCGAATTCACCACCAACGAAGACAAAACGGTCTATACCTTCAAGCTTCGCCCGGAAGCTAAGTGGTCGGACGGCAATCCAGTAACTGCGAACGATTTTGTTTATTCGTGGCAGCGCCTGGCCGATCCAGCGACAGCTTCAGAGTACCAGTGGTATGTTGAAGTTATGAACCTGAAAAACGCAGGCCCTGTCATGGCGGGTGATGCGCCTTTGTCCGATCTGGGCGTGAAAGCCCTAGATGACCATACTCTGGAAGTGACCCTCGAAAGCTCGCTTCCCTATTTCGCAAAGACCACCACCCACGCATCGACCTTCCCAGCTCCGAAATGGGCGATCGAAGAATTTGGTGCTGACTGGATCAAGCCAGAGAATATCGTCGTCAATGGCGCATACAAGCTGACCGAGCATGTTCCCAACGAACGCTCGGTGCGCGAGCGCAACGACATGTACTGGGACAACGAAAACACCATCATCGATAAGACCGTAGCGTTGGTTATCAATGATGAAAACGTGGCCTTGACGCGTTATCAGGCTGGTGAACTTGACCGGACCGAAATCCCGGCTGGTCAATATCCCGCGTTGAAGGAAAAACACCCTGAAGAGGCCGTAGTTTTCCCGCGTTTATGTTCCTATTACTATACGATTAATGTGTCGGATAATGCTCCGGATTTCCTGAAAGACGAACGGGTGCGCCAGGCACTATCCTATGCTGTTGACCGCGAAATTATCACCGATAAAGTGCTGCAAGCTGGCCAAATTCCTGCCTATACATTCACGCCTGGTACCACTGCTGGGTTCGAAGTTCCGGAAGTTCCTTACGGAACATGGACGCAGGCTGAACGGAATGAGAAAGCCGTGGCGCTTATGTCAGAAGCGGGCTACGGTAAGGACAATCCGTTAGATGTAACACTGATTTATAACACGGATGAATCCCATAAGAAGGTTGCGCTGGCTGTGAGCCAGATGTGGAAACAGAACCTTGGCGTGAACGTCACCCTGGAAAACCAAGAATGGAAGACTTTCTTGAACACCCGCGGCGAGCAAAACTATGAGATTGCGCGCGCTGGTTGGTGTGGTGATTATAACGAAGCATCGACCTTCCTGGATCTGGTTCAGTCTGGCTCCGGCTACAACGATGCAAAATACGCCAACCCGATGGTCGATACGCTTCTTCAGGAAGCCAAGACATTGGATAATCCGCAGCCAAATTACACTAAGGTTGAGGAAATTATCGCCAATGACATGCCACTTATCCCGCTCTATCATTACACAGAAGATTATATGTTGAGCCCGGAAATTGTCGGCAGTTGGCCGATCAAAAACGTGGAACAGAACTGGTATTCGAAGAACCTTTACAAGGTTGCCGAATAATCACAGAACTGAAACGGGGCACCGCAGATTTGCGGTGCCCTTTACCGTTTACGCGTTAATGATTTAAGTCAAAGCAGACCCGGGGAAACCCTGCGATATACGTCTGAACTGGCTGAAAATCCGTCATCACACCACGATACGGGCGACGATCACCGTTAACGCCGCATCTCACGGGGAACAGATGCTTAACTTCATCATTCGGAGGGTTGCGGTTGCGATCCCGACCCTCATCATTCTTCTGATCGCGTCATTTTGGCTGATGCAGACCGCGCCGGGTGGACCGTTCACATCTGAACGTCCCTTGCCGCCGCAGGTCCTCGCCAATATTGAGGCGAAGTACGGGCTGGACCAGCCCATGTATAAACAGTTGTGGGACTATGTCATTGGCATTGTGACACAATTCGACTTTGGGCCAAGCTACAAGTATAAAGACCGGTCGGTAAACGATATCATCGCCCAGGGCTTTCCGGTGACACTGACCTACGGGGTGATTTCGTTTGTCCTGGCGATTATCGTTGGTGGCATACTTGGTATGTCGGCCGCAATTCGTCAAAATAGCTGGCTGGACTATTTCGCCGTTGGCGTCACAATCGGTGCACAGGTGCTGCCGAATTTTGTCATGGCGCCGATGCTTATCCTTGTGTTCACCCTATGGCTGGGCTGGTTGCCCGGTGGCGGCTGGAATGGCGGCCAGTGGCAATATCTGGTGATGCCGGTGATCGCGCTGTCGACGTCCTATATGGCCTCGATTGCGCGCTTGACGCGATCATCGATGCTTGAGGTGCTGAGATCGAATTTCATCCGCACCGCACGCGCCAAAGGCTTGCCTGATCGCACGATCATCTGGCGTCACGCGCTGAAGCCGTCACTTCTGCCGGTGATTTCATATCTTGGACCGGCCTTTGTTGGCATGGTCACTGGATCGTTCATCATCGATTCAATTTTTGGCACAGGTGGCATTGGCTACTTCTATGTAAATTCGGCCTTCAACCGCGACTATGCGGTGATGATGGGCCTGACGATCCTGCTTGGATCGATGACAATCATGTTCAATATGGTGGTTGATATCCTCTACGCGTGGATCGACCCCAAGATCAGGTTGTGAGGAGCGCGACATGTCAGACAAACTCGCACAACCGTTTCAGCAAGCTAAGACCGCCGAAATGGCGGAGCACATACTGGAACAAGAATTGGAAGGCCGCTCGCTTTGGGCAGACGCTCGTAGCCGCTTTCTGTCTAACAAAGCAGCGATGATATCGGTTGTCCTGCTGACGCTGGTCGTGATTTTCGCCATGTTCGGTGAATACTTCAGCGAATTCGACAACGAGACGATCGACTGGGATGTGCTGGGCAACGTGAAAGAGGTCGGTAGACCGTCATTGCAAAACGGGCACTTCTTTGGTTTCGATGAAAACGGACGCGACCTTTACAACCGGGTTGTTCAAGGCAGCAGGATTTCGCTTGCAGTGGGCATCGTCGGCGCCGTGATCGCCGTGCTCGTCGGTACACTTTATGGTGCGACGGCTGGCTTTATCGGGGGGCGCACGGACTCGATCATGATGCGACTTGTCGATATTTTCATGTCGATCCCCTACATGTTTGTGCTGATCCTGCTTTTGGTTGTGGCGGGCCGCTCGATCACCATGATTTTCGTGGGTATTGGGCTGACCGCATGGCTCGACATGAGCCGCATCGTGCGTGGCCAGACCCTGTCGATCAAGAACCGAGAATATGTCGAAGCTGCTGTGGCCATTGGTGTGCCGACTTGGCGGATCATCCTGCGCCATATCGTGCCCAACTTGCTGGGTGTCGTGGTTGTCTATGCCACGCTTCTGGTACCGACGATGATCCTGACTGAAAGCTTCATTTCATTCCTTGGGCTTGGGGTGCAGGAACCTCTGACCAGCTGGGGCGCGTTGATCTCGGAAGGGGTGAAAAGCATGAACTACGGAACGCTGTGGCAGCTTCTGTTCCCGCTTTTCTTCTTCGTGGTTACGATTTTCTGTTTCTTCTTCATCGGTGACGGTCTGCGCGATGCGCTGGATCCGAAAGACCGCTAGGGGATTTGCGATATGACACTTTTAGAAGTACGTGACCTTAGCGTCCATTTCGAAACCAACGACGGCACTGTTACTGCCGTGGATAAGATCAGCTTTGATCTTGAAGCGGGTGAAACGCTGGGCGTTGTTGGCGAAAGCGGGTCGGGAAAAAGCCAGACCGTATTCGCGATCATGGGCCTTTTGGCGCAGAACGGCAAAGCCACCGGGTCGGTGAAGCTGGCTGGGGAAGAGATACTTAACATCTCGACCAACAAGCTGAACAAAATCCGGGCCGAGAAAATCGCGATGATCTTTCAGGATCCCATGACCTGCCTGAACCCGTTTTTGCGGGTGTCAGACCAGATGGCCGAGGTGCTGACGCATCACAAGGGCATCTCAAAGAACGAAGCGGTCCGCCAATCGATCGATATGCTGGATGCGGTGCGTATCCCGGAAGCCAAGAAGCGTATCACGATGTATCCGCACGAGTTTTCGGGCGGGATGCGCCAACGCGTGATGATCGCCATGTCGCTTCTGTGTAAACCCGACATCCTGATTGCAGACGAACCTACAACAGCGCTGGATGTTACCGTTCAGGCGCAGATTATGACGCTGCTTGAAGACCTCCAGAAGGACCTTGGAATGTCGATCGTCCTAATCACGCACGACCTTGGGGTCGTTGCTGGGTCGTGCAAGGAAACGCTTGTCATGTATGGCGGTCAGCAAATGGAATACGGCACGACCGAGGGTCTGTTCGAAATGCCAACTCACCCCTATACGATGGGTCTGTTGAAGGCGGTGCCGCGACTGGATATCGAAAGCGAACGTCTGGCGACGATCCCCGGCAGCCCACCCAACATGATGAACATGCCGAAGGGCTGCCCATTCTCGCCACGCTGTGAGTTTGCGGACGACCGCTGTGTCACATCGCGCCCATCACTTGATGGCGTGACTGGGCGCAAAGTGCGCCGCCGCGCCTGCTGGAAAACAATGGAGGAACTGGCATGAACGACCAATCCCCCCTGCTTAAGGTTCGTGACCTGAAGGTTTGGTTCGACATCAAGCCGCAAGGTGCGATGCCATGGACGGCAGCAGACAAGTTGAAAGCCGTAGATGGTGTAAACTTCGAGCTTTTGCCAGGTGAGACCCTTGGTATTGTGGGCGAAAGTGGGTGCGGCAAGTCCACGCTGGCCCGTGCGATCATGCGCATGGTACCTGCCGAGGCAGGCACAGTAATGTGGTTGGGTGATGACCTTCTGACGCTGAACAAAAGCGAAATGCGCGCCCACCGCAAAGAGATGCAGATGATCTTTCAAGATCCTTTGGCGTCGCTTAACCCGCGTATGACCATTGGTCAGATCGTCTCTGAGCCACTGAAGACGCACCATCCGAACTTGTCACAATCCGAGGTGAAAACCCGCGTTCGCGAGGTTTTGGATCGCGTCGGTATTCTGCCCAACATGATCAACAGATACCCGCACGAGTTTTCTGGCGGCCAGTGTCAGCGTATCGGGATTGCACGGGCGCTGATTGTCAAACCTCAGATGATCATTTGTGATGAACCCGTTTCTGCGTTGGATGTGTCCATTCAGGCGCAGGTGATCAACCTCTTGATGGAAATTCAAGAGGAGATGGGTCTGAGCTTGATCTTCATTGCGCATGATTTGTCTGTGGTGAAACACATCTCGACCCGCGTCATGGTCCTATATCTGGGCAATGTGGTCGAGATCAGCGAGGCCGAGCAGCTATATCGCGCGCCTGGCCATCCCTATACGCAGGCGTTGATCTCGGCGGTTCCGATCCCGGACCCAAAAGCACACGAGCACAAAGAGGTGATGCTGTTGGATGCTGATCTTCCATCGCCGCTCGATCCGCCATCTGGTTGCGTGTTTCGGACACGCTGCCCGCATGCCAAACCCGTGTGCTCCGAAACCAAGCCGCCCTTGACGGATCGTGGTAACGGACAGCAGGTCGCCTGCCACGTCTTGTAACGTGGAATGACGATATGAATGTTAAAACCCCGGCGATGCGCTGGGGTTTTCTTTGTCCTGATGGCAATAAAAGCAAAAACCGGACTTGACCTTCCAGTCACTGGAACCCTTATCTGATGCTTGAAAGAGCGGAGCAATCGGATGTCTGACACTTCAATAACCCTGAAATTGGAAAATCTGTCCTGCGCATCCTGTGTTGGGCGGGCCGAGCGTGCGTTGTCGTCGGTCGAAGGTGTAACCGACGCGCCCGTGAACCTCGCCACCGAAACCGCGCGGGTCAACTTTCAAGCCCCCGCCTCAGCTGATCGGCTTGCGGGAGCGTTGGACAAGGCGGGTTACCCTGCATTGCGAGAGACCACAGTCCTTCAGGTGGAAGCCATGTCGTGCGCCTCGTGCGCGGGGCGGGTCGAGAAGGCGCTCGCCGCCATTCCGGGCGTGCTGGAAGCCCGCGTCAATTTCGCGACCGAGCAGGCATTTGTGACCTACCTGGCAGGATCAGTCACGCCTGAAATCCTTTCTGCCGCCGCGACCTCCGCCGGATACCCAGCGCATCCCCACGACACGGGGGCGGACCGCGCCGCCGACACCATCACAGATGGAGCACACCCCCTTCGCCAGAAGGCGGTGATCGCCGCGATGTTAACCCTGCCAGTCTTCGTGCTAGAGATGGGCGGGCATCTATTCCCAGCCTTCCATCACTGGATTGGCCGTATCATCGGGTTCGGTCTGTCCCATTGGATTCAATTGATCCTGACAACGCTCGTTTTGGCCGGACCGGGACGGGTTTTCTTTACCAAGGGTATCCCCGCGCTGATGCGGGGTGCGCCCGAAATGAATGCGCTGGTGGCGTTAGGCACCTCTGCGGCGTACCTTTATTCGTTTGTGTCTGTGGTGGCCCCGGGCATTCTGCCCTCAGGCACCGCGAATGTGTATTTCGAAGCCGCAGCCGTCATCGTGACCCTGATCCTTGTCGGCCGCTGGATGGAGGCGCGGGCCAAAGGACGCACCGGCGACGCAATCCGATCCCTTGTCGCCCTCGCTCCGCACGAAGCCATTGTGGATATCGATGGTCAGACCGTCGCCCGCCCCGTGGCCCAAATCGTGACTGGCGAAACAGTGATCATCCGTCCGGGCGAACGCGTGCCGCTTGATGCGGAAATCGTTGAGGGTGAAAGCCTTGTTGATGAAAGCATGATCACCGGCGAACCCATGCCGGTTTCCAAGTCGGTCGGTGATCACATCACCGGTGGTACGATCAACGGCGCTGCGGTACTGAAAGCACGGGTGACCGCCATTGGCCCAGATACGGTGCTCTCCCAGATCGTGCGCATGGTCGAGGACGCACAGGGCGCGCGCCTACCTATTCAGGCTTTGGTGGATCGAGTCACTGCCGTATTCGTGCCAGCAGTCATTGCCATCGCGGCGGTAACTGTATTGGTTTGGCTGGCAATCGGTCCCGATCCGGCCTTGGGTCTGGCGCTTGTTGCTGGTGTGTCCGTTCTGATCATCGCCTGCCCATGTGCGATGGGTCTTGCGACACCAACATCCATCATGGTCGGCACCGGGCGTGCGGCACAAATGGGTGTGTTGTTTCGACGAGGCGATGCGCTTCAGGCCTTGGGCGGCGCGCGGGTCGTCGCGTTTGATAAAACAGGCACGCTAACGCGCGGCAGGCCCGAACTGACCGCATTTGAGACCGCCGAGGGCCTGGATGCAGACGAAATCTTATCTCTGATCGCCGGGGCTGAGGCGCAGAGTGAACATCCTCTCGGCCATGCTATCGTGGCGGCGGCAGAAGCGCGGAGTCTTACGCCCGCGAAAGTGCAGGACGTGCGCTCTGTCGCTGGGTTCGGCCTTAGCGCGCAGACCGGTGACGCTCAGATCCTAATAGGTTCACAGCAATTCATGGCGAAAGAAGGTGTGGTCCTGACCGACCTTGTGGATCGGGCAGACCCGCTGCGAGCGCAAGGCCACACCGTGTTTTATGCTGCGATCAACGGGACATTGGCGGCTCTGATTGGCGTTTCTGATCCGATCAAGGACGAAACTGCACAAGCGCTGCAATCCCTGCTTGACATGGGAAAAGAGGTCGCGATGATTACCGGTGATGACCCGGCGACAGCCGCTGCCATTGCGGATCGATTGCAGATCGACATCGTGGATGCTGGTGTGCTTCCGGGTGGGAAGGTAGACGTTATCGAAGCGCTTCAAGCGCGTTTCGGGCCGGTCGCGTTTGTCGGCGACGGCGTGAACGACGCCCCAGCTCTGGCGCGCGCAGACATCGGCATCGCCATCGGTACCGGCACCGACGTTGCAATCGAGACGGCCGATGTGGTGCTGTCCTCTGGGGCGTTGTCGGGCGTGGTAAACGCAGTTGAAATCAGTCGCCGCACGATGACCAACATACGACAAAACCTGTTCTGGGCGTTCGGGTATAACGTCATTCTGATCCCGGTCGCCGCCGGACTTCTCTATCCGATCTGGGGCATACTTCTTTCGCCGATGTTGGGCGCGGGAGCGATGGCGCTGTCGTCGGTTCTTGTGCTGACCAACGCGTTGCGCTTGCGCTTCATTCAACCTGTCTTGGAGGGTGCGAAATGAATATCTCGGATGCTGCAACCCGGACTGGCCTGCCAGCAAAAACCATCCGGTACTATGAAGAGATTGGGCTGGTGACGCCCCATCGGGATACGAATGGCTACCGGGTCTTTGCTGATACGCATCTGCACAAGCTGACCTTCCTTGCCCGCGCCCGCGCGCTTGGCTTCTCGATCGAGGATTGCCGGACACTTTTGGCCCTGTACGAAGACCAATCGCGGGCAAGCGCGGATGTAAAGCAAATCGCTTCTGAGCACCTGCGAGAGATTGACGCCAAAATCAGTGATCTGGTCGCGATGCGCGATACACTGTCCACTCTGGTGCAGGCCTGCGCAGGCGATGATCGCCCCGATTGCCCGATCTTGGCGGGGATCGAAGATAAGGCCGACTAAAGCGTCCAAAGCTTGAGGCACATCAAGGCCTGCGGGGCCTGATTGGGGCATAGCAAGACATGGGTGGCACCACCTGTGCGCCCAATGATCTTGTGATGTGCTCAGGACAAGAATATGGAAAGTGGCCCGCTTAGTTCGCTGTTTGACCCACAGACCGTTGCTGTTTTCGGAGCCAGTGCGACAAGCGGCTCGATTGGTGCGATTTGCTACGAAAATCTTGTGTCGAGCGGGTTTGAGGGGGCAATAATCCCAGTCAATCCCAAACACTCTGCTATCAGCGATCAGAAATGCCATTCGTCTTTGGCCAGTACCGGCAAGGATGTCGATCTTGCCGTTATCGCCACTCCGCAATCCGCGCTGTCTGATGTCATCGATGATTGTATACAGTCTGGAGTCAAGTCAGCGGCCATCTTGACTGGCGGGTTGGCAGGAAGCCGATTTGGGCAGGCAACGTTTGACGTCGATATGGTCGCGAAGGCGCAGAAAGCAGGTATTAGACTGCTTGGTCCAGGCTCGGTTGGGATTGCGCGACCGTGGTTTGGGTTGAATGCGACCCTTTTGCGCTCTCCGGTTCCCACGGGGCGGCTTGCGATGATTTCGCAATCCGGCACGTTGTTATCGGCCGTCGCCGACTGGGCCGGAGCGCACCATTCTGGGTTCTCGGCTTTGGTGTCGCTTGGTGCAGCCGACGATATTGATATCGCGGATGTTCTAGATCATCTGGCAAATGATCCAAGGACAGATGCAATTCTGCTTTGTATCGAGGGCGTGAACAACGCGGCAGGCTTCATGTCGTCTATGCGACGTGCGGCGCGCTTGAAACCTGTGATCGTTTTAAAATCTGGGCGGCATGACGCCAACACCGAAGCCACACATACCCATACCGGTGCGTTGATCGGATCGGACCAGGTCTTTGATGCAGCGCTTGAGCGTGTTGGGGCGGTCCGGGTCAGAACTTTGGGGCAGTTGTTCGCCGCAGCTGAGATTCTTGCCAATACTCGGAAATCCAATGGTAATCGGCTTTGCATCGTTACGAATGGTGGTGCCGCGGGCGCTCTGGCGGCCGATCGCGCGTGCGACTTAGGTATTATGCTGCCAGTGCCGTCTAAGGACATGCAGACAGCGCTCGGAAAGCAATTCGCCCATGAATTGCGCTCAACCAACCCGGTCGACATTTTGGGGGATGCGACGCCAGACATCTATGGCGAAGCGGTTAAGGCAACCCTTGCGGACGCTGGCAATGACGGCGTTCTGGTGATCTTGTCGCCACACGTGATGACCGATCCCAGTGCGGTAGCCCGCGCAGTCATAGACGCGATACCGCGGCGCAATCGCAAGCCGGTATTGGCCTGCTGGTTGGGTGAGGGTCGGGTGACCGAAGCGCGCGGGCTTCTCTCTGAAGCGGGTATCTCGACCTTTGAAATGCCCGAACGGGCGGTCGAGGGGTTTTCATACCTCGTCCAACACCACCGCAACCGCCGCCTCGCGCTTGAAGTGCCTCGCGCCCGAGCATTTGAACAAGGGTTGGATGTAGATGGTGCGCGCATGATTATCGCCAACGCGTTGGCCGACAAACGCAACACATTATCTGATATTGAAAGCAAGGCTGTGCTTCGCGCATTCAACATTCCAGTCAATATGACCATTGAGGCAACAGGTGCGAACGAAGCGTTGATCGCAGCTGAAACGGTCGGTTTTCCGGTGGCTATGAAAATTGCCTCGCCTGATGTCTTGCACAAAACGGATGTTGGCGGCGTACGGATTAACTTGGCCCATGCTGCATCGGTCACTCGGGCGTTTCACGAGATCACGCAGACCGTCCGCAAGAACCTGCCGCAAGCGCAGATCAACGGCGTGACAGTCGAACCGATGGCGAACCATAGACAGGCCCGCGAACTGGTGATCGGAGCCAGCCGGGATCCGGTATTTGGACCCACCATTTTGTTTGGAGCCGGTGGCACGATGATCGAGATTTTGAAAGACAGTGCAGTTGCATTGCCGCCACTGAACGCCGTTCTGTCAGAGCGTTTGATCAACCGTACACGTGTATCCGAGGCGCTGGACCAGTACCGGGATTATGACCCTGTTGATCGGGAAGCGGTGGTCGATGTGCTGAAGCGCGTGTCGATTATTGTCAGCGAGTTGCCGGAAGTCACCGAGCTTGAGATGAACCCAATTTTCGCAGGACCAGACGGTGTGATCGCGGTGGATGCCAGAATGAAGGTTATGCGGCCACCCTCGATTGATGGGCGATACGATCACATGGCCATCCATCCCTATCCCCGACATCTTGCGCGACAGAGCTTCTTGAATGATGGAACACCCCTAACGATCCGTCCAATCCGTCCAGAAGATGCGGAACATGAAGCTCAATTCACGCGGGATTTATCCAGTGAGGCGAGGGCAATGCGCTTCATGGGCTCTGTGGCCGAACTCAGCCCCGAACTGTTGGCACAATTCACTCAGATCGACTATCGCCGCGAGATGGCTTTGGTCGCGATGGCCGAGATTGAAGGCAAAACCGTACAAGTCGGTGTTGCCCGTTATGTCATCAATCCTGACTGGAAAAGCTGTGAATTTGCCATCGTCGTTTCAGACCGTATTCAACATCAGGGGCTTGGTACGACGCTGATGCAAGGATTGTTCAATGCGGCCAGAGACCATGCGCTTGAAGTAATCGAAGGCACCGTCCTGCGCAAAAATGCCCCAATGTTGCGGTTGATGAAGGAGCTTGGTTTCACCCAGCGACCCGACCCAGATGACCGAGATGTGGTCATTGTAGAACGCGCGCTGTAGCGGAAAAACTAGGAGGGTCCTATGCTATCAATCATATCGCACCCCGATTGCCGGGATCACGATGCAGGTCCGCTGCACCCCGAAAGCAAGGCGCGTCTTGATGCGATCAATAATCAATTGATCATGTCGGGTATGGACTATGTGGTGCAGCATCGTGATGCGCCTTTGGTAGAGCGTGCGCATCTAGAACGCGTGCATGACCACGATTATTTGGACCGGGTATATGCGTTGGCACCCGGCCAAGGCATGCAGAGCGTCGAGGTGGATGGCGATACGGTGATGAGCCCCGGAACGCTGCGCGCCGCCGAACGCGCCGCCGGGGCGGGCGTGATGGGTGTTGATCTTATTATGGCGAAAGAAGCGAACCCGATTTTCTGTATGATCCGCCCGCCGGGACATCACGCCGAAAGCGACAAGGCGATGGGGTTTTGCCTGTTCAACAACATCGCTGTAGCGGCTTCTCATGCGTTGGACGCCCACGGGTTGGCCCGCGTGGCGATCGTTGATTTCGACGTCCACCATGGCAACGGAACCGAAGAGATATTCAAAACAGATCCGCGCGTGCTATTCTGTTCCAGCTTCCAGCACCCATTCTACCCGTTCACCGGCCACGAAAAAGAGACCGACAACCTTGTCGACATCCCCTTGTCCGCAGGCGCTGGAAGTGCCGAATTTAGGGAAGCCGTAAGCGGTCACTGGTTGCCTCACCTGCGCGATTTCAAGCCAGAGTTCATCTTCATTTCAGCGGGATTTGACGCCCATGTGGCCGATGATATGTCCAGCGTTCAACTGACTGACGCAGATTATGTTTGGGTCACACAAGAGTTAAAGTCTATTGCGGACGAGTTTGCGGATGGTCGCATCATATCCATGCTGGAAGGGGGGTACGAGCCAGAGGTGCTTGCCCGCTCGGTCGTCAAACACCTGGATGTACTGTTGGGCTAACCGAACCGCGCAGCGTTAAGCGCTTTGATCGTGCCCGCATCCAACTCTGAAGATCGCCCGGAAATCATGTCCGCCAACAGCTGCGATGCCGCCGGGCTGGACTGCATCCCATACCCACCTTGGCCTGCGAACCAGATGAAATCGGGATCATCTGAGGCTGGTCCGATGGCAAGGTTGCCGTCAGGGGTGAAGCTGCGCAACCCTGCCCAGTTTGAGATCATGCGGGTCACCGGTTCCGTGACCATGTCTTCGTACCTCGCTAACCCCTCGGCCAGTACCATGTCGTCGGCCCACGCGTCATGCGGTGTGGTTGGGTCTGCATCGGCAGGCGATACGATAAGCGCACCGGCATCTGGTTTGGCGTACCAAGTCTCGCCTGCGCCCAGCACCATAGGCCAGCGACTGACATCGCGACCTGTTGGTGCAGAAATCCGCGCGACCGAGCGGCGTCGGGGCACAATCCCGATTGGTTTGACGCCTGACATGGTGGCCACTTCATCAACCCATGCACCCGCTGCATTAATCAGCACCTTGCCGGTATAGCAGCCTTTACCCGTTTCAACCTTCCAACCGTCCCGCAGACGTGTGATTGCTTTGGCGCGCGCGCTGGTGATCACTTCGCCGTTCTGGCGCAGGTCGCGGGCGAAGTTCTGGATCAGGCGATCCGTATCAATGTCCCAAGCGTCTTCGTCGTATCCTGCACCTGCCAAACGGTCCGGGTTCAAGATCGGGAAGAGATCAAGCGCTTCGGTCTTACTGATCGGCGCGAGTTTCATTTCCGCAATGTTGGCCTTCAGTGTGGCTTCTTGTCCTTTGGTCCCTGCGACCATGAACCCGCGCGGGGTTAACACACCGCCATGCGCGGTCTCATGATAACCGCGCGAGGCCCCGTTCAGCGCAACCACCGCTGGCGTTCCGTAATGTTCTTCGAACATCGCGGCAGAGCGACCAGAGGCGTGATAGGCCAACGCGTCTTCGGCTTCCAACAGGCAGACCCGGCCCAACTTTGCCAAGCGTCCGCCAGCCGAAGCACCAGCGATGCCACCGCCAATGATGATGAAGTCGGATGATATTCCCATGTCGTTCATGATCGGACAATGTCACGGCGATCGTGAAAGAAAAAGACCCCGCCCGAAGGCGAGGTCCTGTAATTGCAACTGACGATCAGATCAGTTCGAAGGAATCGCGCCTTCGATGCCCTCAACATAGAAATCCATGCCAGCGAGGGTGCCGTCGTCAGCGGTTTCGCCTTCAGCCAGCCAAGCCGATCCGTCCTGCTTGTTGATTGGGCCAGTGAACGCATGCACTTCACCTGACGCGAGCTTGTCACGCAGAGCTTCAGCGGCGGCCTTGACGTCAGCCGGAACCGCGTCAGAGATTTCACCAATGCCAACCATGCCAGCACCAATGCCGTCCCATGTGTTTACGCTTTCCCAAGTGCCATCCATGACGGCCTTGGTGCGCGCAACGTAGTAGGGCCCCCAATCATCGATGATCGACGATACGCGTGGGAAGGGGGCGTATTCGGACATGTCAGATGCCTGACCAAAGGTAACAACATTACCGGCTTCTTTCGCCGCGGCCTGGGGCGCGGTCGAGTCGGTGTGTTGCAAAATCACGTCTGCGCCTTGCTCGATCAGAGCTTTCGCGGCATCCGCTTCCTTGGCCGGGTCAAACCATGTGTAGGCCCAGATGATCTTGAACTGCACGTCTGGGTTCACGGCCTTGGCTGAAGTGTAGGCCGCGTTGATGCCCCGGATAACCTCTGGGATCGGGAAAGACGCGATGTAGCCGATGATGTTCGACTTGGTCATTTCGCCTGCGATCAGACCCTGAACGGCACGACCTTCGTAAAAACGAGCCGAATAGACAGATACGTTGTCCGATTGCTTGTAACCGGTTGCGTGTTCGAACTTCACATTGGGGAACTTCTCGGCCACTGCAATTGTCGGGTCCATGTAACCAAACGAAGTTGTGAAAATCAGATCGGCTCCAGCAAGCGCCATCTGGGTGATCGCGCGCTCGGCGTCTGCACCTTCTGGTACATTTTCCTGATAGATGGTTTCGACCTTGTCGCCGAAGGCTTCTTCGACAGCAAGACGACCTTGGTTGTGTTCGTAGGTCCAGCCGCCATCGCCGACGGGGCCAACGTAGATGAACCCAACTTTCGTCTTGTCTTCGGCCATAGCTGAACCGGCCAGACCGGTTGCCAGGGCCAAACTGGCCACTAGTGTTTTTACTGCACGCATATCATTCTCCCTTGGTGGTTTGAGCAGATTTGGTTGTTTGGTGTTCTTTTGCGTCTTCGCCACTATCGGCGACTTCACGCAGTTTTTTGATGTTGGTATCGCTTTCAAGCAGCGCCGCGGTCACTATTGCAGATGGTACGGCGATCACACCCAGCCCGATAAACAGGACAAAGGTCGTGAAAATGCGGCCACCTGCGGTGATGGGGAACATATCGCCATAGCCCACGGTGGTGAAGCTGGCGACCGCCCACCACAGGCTATGTGGGATCGAAGTGAAGACATCAGGTTGAGCGTCATGTTCAAAGATATAAATGCCCACCGCAGAGACATAGAGCATGAGAGCCGCGATGATACCAAAAATTGCAAGCTCGCCGCGCACCTGTCTGAAAGCCACCACAAGGCGCTCCATCGCATGTGATCCGCGAAACAGTTTGAACAGACGCACAAGTCGCAACAATCGGAAGGTGCGGATGACTTGCCACTGGGGGGTAAGGAAAGCGATTGCAGGAGCGATGCTAAGCAAATCGATAATCCCCCAGAAACTGAACGCATAGCGTACGGGTCTCTGCGATGCCGTCAGGCGCACAATGTACTCTGCGGCAAAAATGGTCAGCACGAAGATTTCAAAGGCGATCAGCATTGTATGCAGGCCGCCGGGCAAATCCGGCATGGTCTCGATGGCAATCGCAATAGCCGAGGCAATGATCAACGCATCCATGACACGGCCAACATTGATGCCCGCCATCGGCCTGTGACCGTCAAGGATTTCGTGAATCTCGGCCCTGGTCATCCAATATCCCTAATGCGTCGCATGGAAAATCTTCCCGAGCGATCCTGGCGCCCCATGATTTCCACGCAGAGAGATAACCACAAGTACCAGAATTGTCACGACATATGGGCTCATCGCGAGGATTTCGACCGGGATCGCGGCCCCTGCGGCCTGCAGGTTCAACTGTAGGACGGTGATACCCCCGAAAAGATATGCGCCAAGTAGCACGCGCCATGGTCTCCAGCTTGCGAAAACAACGATTGCAAGCGCGATCCAGCCCGCTCCGGCCGTCATGCCCTCGACCCATTGAGGGACGCGGACAAGGCTGACATAGGCGCCGCCCAATCCAGCACAGGCCCCACCGAATGCGATGGCAAGCAGGCGCACGCGGATGACCCTGTAACCCAAGGCATGGGCCGCATCGTGGTTTTCTCCGACCCCGCGCAGGATCAACCCCGCGCGGGTACGCGTCAGCACGTACCAAGTGGCCGCTACGATGATCAGGCTGACATAAACCATGTAGTCATGCCGGAACATAATTGGGCCCAACACTGGAATATCGCTGAGCAATGGGATTTCCCATTTGGGCATCCCGGGGGCTTTCATCCCCTCATATGGCTTGCCGATAAGCGCCGACAGCCCCAGCCCAAACAGAGTCAGTCCAAGACCTGTCGCGACCTGATTGGACATGAGATAGAGCACGAGCACGCCGAAAAGCATCGACAGAGCCGCGCCGGCTATGGCCGCAGCCACGAACCCAAGCGCAGAGCTTCCGGTGTTCACACCTATGGCGAAACCGACAACGGCGCCGGTGATCATCATCCCTTCGACCCCAAGGTTCAGGACGCCCGATTTTTCGACCACAGCTTCACCGATTGCGGCCAGCAGGATTGGCGTCGCCGCAACCATCAAGGATGCGAGCAAAAGGAGCGGGTTGATTTGACCTAGATCCATCGTTTTCTCCCTTATGCCACTGCTGGTTTGTTAAATCGGATGCGGTAGTTGGACAGAACGTCCATCGCCAGCAGGAAGAACATCAGCATTCCTTGGAACATCTGAATGGCCGCACCGGGAAGACCGAGCATCAATTGGGCGAGTTCTCCGCCGATATATGTCAATGCCATCAAAAGCGCCGCCAACAAGATGCCGATTGGATGTAGTCGTCCAAGAAACGCCACGATGATCGCAGTGAATCCGTAGCCGGAGTTGAAATCGATGGTTACCTGCCCGGACGGGCCAGAGACTTCAAACAATCCCGCCAATCCCGCTAGCGCTCCTGACGTGCCAAGGCAGAACAGGATCAAACGCGTCGGATTGACCCCAGCAAAGCGCGCGGCGCGTGGTGCTTCGCCAGTCAGACGCACCTGAAAGCCCAACAGGTGCCGGGTCAATAGGATATAGGCGAAAATGACCGCGATGAACGCTGCCGCCACGCCCCAGTGCATACCGGAGTCAGAAATAATCTCGGTGTTATATGCGGCAGGAAAGTCGCGGAAATTGCGCGACCCTGGGAACCCTCGGCCTTCGGGGTTTTGCAGAAGTCCCTGACTGACCGAGGCCAATATGTTTTCGGCCACATAGACCAGCATCAGGCTGACCAAAATTTCGTTGGTGCCGAACTTCACCTTCAGTGTGCCCGGGATCATTGCCCATGCCCAGCCACCCAAGGCTCCGGCAAATACCATGGCGGGGAAGATCAACACGCTTTCAGACGGATAGAATGCAAGCCCCACCCCGGCGCCACAAATCGCGCCCATGATGTACTGGCCTTCGGCGCCGATGTTCCACACGCCCGCCCGGAATCCCAGGCTCAGGCCGATGGCGATCAGGATCAGCGGTCCTGCTTTCACCAAAAGCTGAGGGCGCGAGTAGGGGCCGAATGTCTCATGAAACAACGGGTCCCAGAAGATCGTGCGAATGGCCTCGAACGGGTCTTTGCCCAGCATCCAGAACATGATGCCACCAGCGATCATGGTCGCGATGACCGCCAGAACCGGTGTGAAGCCTGCCCAGAATTTCGAAGGCTGGGGACGTTTTTCCAGATGTATCATGCCGCAGCCTCCTTCTCGCCGCCACCCATCATCAGGCCGATTGTCTCAACATCCAGACCTTGTGTCGAAACCGGGTCAGGCAAGCGACCTTCGTTCAGTGCGGTAAAGCGGTCGGAGATTTCCATGAGCTCGTCCAAGTCCTGACTGATGACCACGACCGCCGCGCCTTCATGTGCCAGATCAAGTAGCGATTGCCGGATCGCGGCAGCCGCCGAGGCATCGACCCCCCAAGTCGGCTGGTTTACCACCAATACATCGGGGCGCTGCAACACCTCGCGGCCGATGACGAATTTTTGCAGATTGCCGCCAGACAATGACCCTGCAGTGTTGGATGGTCCCGGTGTGCGGACATCGAACGCTTCGATAATTGACCGCGCGAACCGTTCCGAGCGGCGCCATTTAAGGAACCCGCGCTCGACCAAGTTTTCGCGTATGGCACCGGTCAGCAACGCATTCTCGGTCAGGCTCATCTCGGGCGCTGCGGAATGTCCCAGGCGTTCTTCCGGGGCAGTCAAAAGCCCGCGAATACGGCGCGCATTTGGATGCAGCGCACCAATATCCTCGCCATCCAACGAGATGGTGCCGCTTTGGGCCTTGGCCTCGCCTGACAGAACGGCAAGCAATTCGTCTTGCCCGTTGCCGGCCACGCCGCCGATTCCCAGAATTTCGCCCTTGCGTACATCAAGTGAGACATTGCGCAAGCTGGTCCCAAACTCGGTCGGAGACTTCATAGACACATCCGACATCGAAAGCGTCACGGGGCCGGGTTCGGCTGCTTCGCGCGATGGGACATGCAATGTCTCACCCACCATCATCTCGGCCAGTTGGCGTGCGGACTTCTCGCGCGGGTCACAGGTGTCAACGACTTTGCCCAGCCGCAGGACAGTGGCGTGCTCACACAATGAGCGGATTTCTTCGAGCTTGTGCGAGATATAGAGGATCGCGGTGCCTTCAGATGTCAGTTTGCGCAGGGTTTCGAAAAGGATATCAACCTCTTGCGGCGTTAGGACCGAGGTTGGTTCATCCATGATAAGAAGCTTTGGGTCCTGCAAAAGGCAGCGAATAATTTCGACCCGTTGGCGTTCTCCGGCTGACAACTCACCAACCACACGTTCTGGATCAAGCGGCAGGCCATAGGCGTTACTGACCTCGCGAATACGGGCTGACAGCTCGCGTGGGTGCGGTGGGTTATCCATGCCAAGCGCGATGTTTTCGGCGACCGATAACGCATCGAACAAGCTGAAGTGCTGAAACACCATAGCCACGCCCGAATTGCGGGCGGCGGCAGGGTTGGTGGGCGTAAACACCTCGTCCTTCAACGTCATCTGGCCCGCGTCTGGTTTGACGAGGCCATAGATCATTTTCACGAGCGTCGATTTCCCCGCCCCATTCTCGCCCAGCAGGGCGTGAACTTCACCCGGCAGGATCGAAAACGAAACTTGGTCATTGGCCACAACACCCGGGTAGGCTTTCGTCATCCCCTCAAGTGTCAATAGCGCGTCGGCTTGGCGCGTATCCCCCGTCACTTGGAATTCCCCTGTTGGTTACATTATTGTTAGCCGCGCTTTTAAGTAGCGCGGCGGCAACGCCCACCGCAATGGCTTGAGGCGCTTTTCCAAGGCCCGGATCACCGATTGGGCATTGGATTTTATTAATATTGTCAAGGCTGTGGCCAAGATTGCCCAGCCGTTTTCTGAACCTAACCCATTTGGTGGCAGACCCAATCACACCGGCGCTGACGAAAGGTCGCGACAAGATCGCGTGGCATAAGTCCAGATCGAGGCTGTGGCTATAGGTCAGAACAAGGTGATGGGCGTGATCTGGGGCCATTGTCACGGTGTTAACCGGGTTCGCAGCGGGTAATGCGGTGACGCCAGTGGGAACCTGTTCTGGAAACCGGTCCAGTGATGTGTCGACCCACGTGATCGCCAGATCAGGCAGTGGGGAAAGCACGTCAATCAATGCCCGACCAACATGACCCGCGCCGTAAATCCAAACGGGAATCGTTGGCTGTGCGACAGGTTCGATCATCCATCCCTGAAGCAATTGGGGGATAGGGCGCTCTCCACGACCACGGGCGCGGTCCAGAACCCGTTGAACTGCCAAGTTGGTGTCATGTGACGTGGAAACGGGCCGCGCGAACACGCCATCCGGTGCAAGGTCGGCAATGCTGTCAGCCGAAAAAAGCTCGGTGAGTAGCGTTACCGCGCCCCCGCAGCACTGACCCAACGCCGGACCCAACGGAATGCGCGCAACTTGCGAGTTGCGTCCAGTCGTCAGCATCTCGCGAGCCACCTCAGCGGCCCGAAATTCCAATTCTCCGCCGCCAATGGTCCCGATCTGTCCGTCAGGCCATACCAACATTGATGCCCCAACTTCACGGGGCACTGATCCGGCCGTCTCAGCGACAACCACGCGGGCGATCGTGCCGTGACGCCGGGTGGCATCGGTCAGTTGGGTGATGTCGAAACTCATCCCGCACGCACCCTGTCTACTGCGTTCAGGACTTCCTCGGCGGTGGCCGGTGCGTTCATGTTGTGAAACCCGTCGCCACAGGCGGACACAGCGTCCGCCAGTGCAAGCCATGCCGAGATACCCAGCATGAAAGGCGGCTCGCCCACGGCTTTCGAGCGGAACACTGTATCTTCGTGGTTGGGTTGATCCCAAAGGTCGACATTGAACACACGGGGTCGGTCAGAACAGGCGGGGATTTTGTAAGTCGAGGGCGCATGCGTGCGCAGCCGCCCGTGATCGTCCCAAACAAGCTCTTCCGTGGTCAACCAACCCGCGCCCTGGACATACGCCCCCTCGACCTGTCCAATATCAAGCGCCGGGTTCAGGCTGGATCCGGCATCATGCAGGATATCTGTGCGCAAGATACGATTCTCACCGGTTAGCGTGTCGATCACAACTTCGCTGAGCGCGACCCCATGCGCGAAGTAAAGGAACGGGCGACCTTGGCCTTTCACGCGATCCCAAGTGATGTCGGGGGTTTTGTAAAAGCCGGTGGCGGAAAGGCTAACGCGGGCCTCGTAGGCTGATTGGGCCGCCTTGGCAAAGGTGACGCTTTTGCCGCCTGGGCCGGTGAGCTTCCCGTCGACGAACGAGATATCGCCGGGTTTTGCTTGCCAAAGCTGAGCGATATGCTCTGCCATACGTTCGCGTATGGTTAGGCATGCAGCCTGCACGGCCATCCCGTTCAAATCCGATCCCGACGACGCGGCAGTGGCCGACGTGTTAGGAACCTTCGCGGTGTCGGTCGCCGTGATCTTCACACTTCCCAGATCGACCCCAAAGCAGCTTGCCGCCACCTGTGCCACTTTCTGGAACAGACCTTGGCCCATCTCGGTGCCGCCATGGTTCATCCGGATCGAGCCATCGGAATACACATGCACCAAAGCGCCGGCTTGGTTCAGATGGGTTAGTGTAAAGCTGATTCCGAATTTGACCGGCGAATAGGCCAAGCCTTTCTTTAAGATGGTGTTTTCGGCGTTGAACGCATCAATCTTGTGCCGCCGCTCCGCATAATCTGCTCGCTCTAAGAGCGCGTCAGTCATTGCCGGGACGTGAAAGCCATCAATGGTCTGGCCATAATGGGTTGTCTGCCCGTCCTCATAGAAATTGGCGCGACGCACGGCGACTGGATCAAGACCCTGTTTGGCCGCGACGTGATCCAATATGCGTTCGATCCCCAGAACGCCCTGCGGTCCGCCAAACCCGCGATAGGCTGTGGCCGAGGCCGTGTGCGTCTTCAGCCGGTGGCTTTCGATCCGAACAGCGGGCAGGTGATAGGCGTTGTCGGCATGCAGCATCGCGCGATCGGCGACGGGCAAAGACAGGTCCTGCGCCCAACCGCACCGGGCAAGCTGCGTGACTTCTAGTCCCAACAGACGTCCCTGATCATCAACACCGGCGCGATAGGTAATGCGGAAATCGTGACGCTTGCCAGTGATGACCATATCGTCGTCGCGATCATAGCGCATTTTGCACGGACGACCGGTTTTCTGCGCCGCGACAGCGCAGGCAACCGCCAACGCGTTGCCCTGACTTTCCTTGCCGCCAAAGCCGCCACCCATCCGACGTGTTTCGACGCGAATACCGTGCATGGGGACGCCCAGAGCCTCTGCCACCTTATGCTGAATTTCCGTCGGGTGTTGGGTCGAGCTGTGGACTAACATGTCGCCCGCTTCCTGCGGGATCGCCAGCGCGGCCTGACCTTCGAGATAAAAGTGTTCTTGTCCGCCCATCTCGAAGCTGCCCTCGATAACATGCGGTGCCGTATGGATCGCATCATCAGCATCGCCGCGCGACCAGATGACCGGGCCTCCCTCGAACCGGCTGTCCGCCGCCATCGCGTCGTCGATGGTTAGAATGGCGGGGCGGGGATCGATGGTGATGTCCCCCAAACGCGCGGCCTTTCGCGCGGCCAGATGAGAGGTGGCAATCACCAGAAAGATTGGCTGTCCATGATAGAAGACCTCGCCGGTGGCCAACAAGGGTTCGTCATGCGCAGACGGCGACACGTCATTATCGTGGGGCAGGTCGATGGCCGTCATGACCGCTATCACGCCCGGCGCTTGGCGAACCTTCGAAAGGTCAGCGCGAGTGATTACGCCACGCGCTGTGTCGCTGAGACCAAAGGCGAGATGCAGACAATTTCCGGGCGTCGGGATATCGTCGACATAGCGTGCCTCACCGGTCACATGTAGGCGGGCTGCGTCGTGAGGAAGGGATTTTCCGACACTCATGGCTGCACCTCAAGTACCGAGGTGGTGGCGCCCTGATCGTCGTGCCAATAACGCAGCAATAGGTTTTGCGCAGTCTTATGACGATAGTCCGCTGAGGCGCGCATATCCGTCATCGGCGTAAAATCCTCCGAAAACGCGGGCAGGGCAGCTTCGACGGTGGAAAGGCTCCACGGCTGCCCAATCAATGCCGCCTCAACATGCTTGGCGCGCTTGGGCGTTCCCGCCATGCCGCCAAACGCGATACGAGCAGTCGAGACTTTGCCATCTTCAACTGTGATGTTGAACGCGGCCAAGACGGCGGAAATATCCTGATCGAACCGTTTTGAAAGCTTATAGACCCTCAACCGATCCGGCTGGCGTTTGAAGGATACAGCGCCGACGAACTCGCCCGGTCTTCGATCTTGTTTGCCATACTCAATGAAGAAGTCTTCCAGAGGGATTGAGCGCGCCTCGTCCCCGCGACGCAAGTGCAGTGTGGCATCCAAAGCGATCAATGCTGGTGGGACGTCCCCGATCGGAGACCCGTTGGCGATGTTGCCGCCAACAGTCGCCACATTGCGCACTTGAAGCGAGGCAAAGCGGCGCAGCATTTCCGCAAAATGTGGATGGAGGGGCGTGATCGCCTGACGCAATGCCTCGACCGTCACACCCGCGCCGATTTGCACTTCGTCATCCGTGATATGTAACGAGCGCAAGTCCTTCACGCCGTTCAGGAAGATCACCGGCCTTAATTCGCGCAACGCTTTGGTTGCCCAAAGACCCACATCTGTCGCGCCTGCCACCAACGTTGCATGCGGCGCTGTCATAAGCGCATGGGCAAGTGCGTCCACCGTTTCTGGGCGGGCAATATCCGGTTCACCTTGATCGGACAGCTTGTCCACTTGCGACATAAATGCGCCTGGCGCTTCCAACTTCGCGGCCTCTTGCGAGGCACGTATGATCGGCGCGTAGCCGGTGCATCGACACAGGTTACCCGCCAAAACGTCGTCGTGATCTGTGTCGCCGTTCAAGTGCGCTGTCGCCATCGACATAGTGATCCCGGGTGTGCAGAACCCACACTGCGATCCGTGGTGATCAATCATGGCTTGTTGCACGGGGTGCAGTTGATCCCCGGCAGACAGCCCCTCGACCGTTGTGACAGATTTGCCGTTTAATTGCCCAAGGAACAAGATGCAGGCGTTGACCGATTTGGCGCCGTCTTCATCGGAGACCATGATGGTACATGCGCCGCAATCGCCTTCGTTGCAGCCCTCTTTCGTACCTGTAAGTCCTTGTGTGTCGCGCAGCCAATCCAACGTAGACCTTGTCGGGTCTACATCGCGTAGGGTCACACTCTCTCCGTTCAGAAGAAAGGCGATGTCCATAAATTTCGTCCTGCCGCCTTACCCTGTTGTGGCCCCGGATTGCATGCCTTCGATGCGGCGTAGAAAACATGCGGGGTTTATTGGTCTTGGATTAGAAAAGCCGAGAATCGCCGCCGTGGCAAGGAAATCCTGCATTGCGTAGCGGCATGGCACCGTTTGTGGACTGGTCAATTGGGAGTGCATGTGATAATGTATGCAATAGTATACCGTATATATTTTCGGAATGAACCCTATGTTAGCTCAAATACATCACGTCCAGCTTGCGATGCCTAATGGGCAAGAAGACCGGGCAACACCGTTTTATCTGGATGTGTTGGGAATGGACGTCGAACCAAAACCGCCGGTGTTGGCAAAACGAGGCGGAATTTGGTTTCGCAAGGGTGCAATCCGTCTGCATCTTGGCGTGGAGACGCCCTTTCGTCCGGCTAAGAAAGCCCACCCAGCTTTTCAGGTTGAAGGGCTGGACGATCTGGCACAAGGGTTGGCGGCCGCGTCATTTGTGGTGAATTGGGACACAGATCTGGATGGATATCGCCGGTTCTATTCAGAAGATCCATTTGGCAATCGGATCGAGTTTTTGGAGCCCGCTTAATCGCTTTCACCGCTTTCCCCTCGGCCAACGCTCGTCTAGTTTAACCCCATGACGAGCCAACCCCGATTCATTCACCTTCGCGTTCACACTGAATACTCGCTTCTAGAGGGCGCGATTCCGGTCAAAAAGTTACCCGGCCTGTGTGCTGACGCTGGGATGCCGGCGGTCGCGGTCACGGATACTAACAGCATGTTTGCGGCGCTTGAGTTTTCGGTCACAGCCGCTGGTGACGGCGTTCAGCCGATCATGGGCTGTCAAGTTGACGTCGCATTTGATCCGCCTGCGCCGGGCGAGAAAGTACGCCCACCAGCGGCGATGGTTTTCCTTGCGCAGGACGAGCGCGGGTACGAGAACCTGATGAAGCTCAACTCGTGTCTTTATATCGACAAAAACGGTGAGCTTCCGCAGGTTCAACTGGACGAGTTGGAGCGATATTCCGAAGGGCTGATCTGCCTGACTGGCGGCGCAGAAGGGCCCGTAGGGCAGCTTTTGCAGGCTGGCCAACGCCCCAAGGCCGAAGCCCTGATGAAGCGACTTTTGACTTGTTTCGGCGACCGGCTCTACGTCGAATTACAACGTCACCCGGGCGAAGGTGGTCGGACAACCGAAGGCGAGCGCGCGACCGAACAGGGCTTTGTGGAAATGGCCTATGCCATGGCCATCCCACTTGTTGCCACCAACGATGCCTACTTCCCAAAGCAAAAGCTTTACGAGGCGCATGACGCGCTGATTTGCATCAAGGAAGGTGCGTATGTTGACCAACAGGAAGGGCGTCGTCGCCTGACGCCCCAGCACTATTTCAAAAGCCCCGAGGAAATGGTCACGCTGTTTGCTGACCTGCCGGAAGCGATTGAGAACACGGTGGAAATCGCCAAGCGCTGCGCATTCATGGCCTATCGTCGTGACCCAATCTTGCCGAAATTTGCAGATGATGAGGTTCAGGAACTCCGTCGTCAGGCGAATGCAGGCCTGCAAGCGCGTCTCGCCGTGATCCCTCACGCCGTCACGGTCGAGGAATATCAGGAACGGCTCGATTTCGAGCTCGATATCATCGAAGGAATGGGCTTCCCCGGATACTTCCTGATCGTTGCCGACTTTATCAAATGGTCCAAAGACAATGAAATCCCGGTCGGGCCGGGTCGGGGGTCGGGTGCGGGGTCATTGGTGGCCTATGCGCTGACGGTGACGGACCTTGATCCGCTGCGCTATTCACTACTGTTCGAACGCTTCCTGAACCCGGAACGTGTGTCGATGCCCGACTTCGATATCGACTTCTGCATGGATCGCCGAGAAGAGGTGATCCGATACGTGCAGGAGAAATACGGCCGCGATAAAGTGGGGCAAATCATCACATTCGGCGCGCTGCTGTCTAAGGCGGCCGTGCGTGATGTCGGGCGGGTGCTCCAGATGCCATACGGGCAAGTGGACCGCCTGTCCAAGATGATTCCGGTCGAAGGCGTGAAACCTGTTTCGATCGAAAAAGCGCTGAAAGACGAGCCGCGCCTGCGAGAGGAAGCCCGCGCCGAAGAGGTCGTTGACCGCCTTCTGACCTATGGCCAACAGCTCGAAGGTCTGCTGCGCAATGCCTCGACCCACGCGGCAGGTGTGGTGATCGGGGATCGTCCGCTGGATGCGCTTGTCCCGCTTTACCAAGATCCACGCTCGGATATGCCGGCCACCCAATTCAACATGAAATGGGTCGAACAGGCGGGGCTGGTGAAATTCGACTTTCTGGGCCTGAAAACCCTGACGGTCATTCAGAACGCCGTGGATCTGATCAAAGAGCAGGGGCGCGACATCCATACGTCTCCGAATGGTGAGGCGCTTTACGAGCCACCCGAAGGCGCGGTGAACGAGATCAACGCCATCCCGCTGGATGATGAAGCGTCCTACAAGCTGTACGCCGCCGCTAAGACAGTGGCCGTGTTTCAGGTGGAAAGCACCGGCATGATGGATGCGCTTCGCCGTATGAAGCCAACCTGCATCGAAGACATCGTGGCCCTTGTGGCGCTTTACCGCCCCGGCCCGATGGAGAATATCCCGACCTATTGCGAGGTTAAAAATGGGCTGCGTGAAATCGAAAGTGTTCACCCTCTGATCGACCATATCCTGGCCGAAACGCAGGGCATCATCGTTTATCAGGAACAGGTGATGCAGATCGCGCAGGTCATGGCGGGCTATTCGCTGGGCGGGGCGGACTTGCTGCGCCGTGCGATGGGTAAGAAGATCAAAGAGGCGATGGACGCCGAACGCCCGAAATTCGAAAAGGGTGCCGCCGAAAATGGGGTGCCCGCCAAGAAGGCGTCCGAGGTTTTCGACCTTCTGGAAAAATTCGCCAACTATGGCTTCAACAAATCCCACGCGGCTGCTTATGCGGTGGTCAGCTACCAAACCGCGTGGCTGAAAGCCAACCACCCGGTCGAGTTCATGGCGGGCGTCATGAATTGCGATATCCACCTGACTGACAAACTGTCCGTCTATGCCAACGAAGTGCGGCGCGGCATGGATATCGAGATCGTGCCGCCTTGCGTGAACCGCTCACAAGAGACGTTTAGCGTGCATGAAGGCCGTGTGGTTTACGGGCTTGGTGCATTGAAGAACGTCGGTGTGGAAGCCATGAAGCTCGTGGTCGAAGGGCGTCGCATTGACGGGGTCGATAAACCATTTGCCACGCTCTACGATCTGGCCCGTCGGGTCGACCTGAAACGCGTGGGCAAACGCCCGATGGAAATGCTGGCCCGTGCGGGTGCATTTGACCAATTGGACCCGAACCGGCGGCGTGTGTTTGACAGTTTGGACGGGTTGGTTGGCTATTCTGCCGCGATCCACGAACAACGAGCGTCAAATCAGGTGTCTTTGTTTGGTGAAGCGGGCGATGACCTGCCAGAACCGCGCCTGTCGCCAGTCGGGGATTGGTTGCCAAGTGAACGGCTGGCCGAAGAACATAAGGCCATCGGGTTTTACCTGTCTGGCCATCCGCTGGACGACTACATGGCCGCGTTGAAACGCAAACAGGTGCTGTCTTTGGCAGAGCTTGAGCAGAAGGCTGAACGCGGGGCGATGGTCGCCAAGTTGGCTGGCACCGTTTCCGGTCGACAAGAGCGCAAGTCAGCGCGTGGCAATAGATTTGCTTTCGCGCAATTGACTGATCCGACCGGGCAATATGAAGTGACGATCTTTTCAGACGTGCTTGAGAAGTGTCGCGATTATCTTGAGACCGGTGCAAATGTGGTTGTGACGGTTGAGGCGACGATGGAAGCCGATCAGCTGAAGTTGCTCGCGCGTTCTATCTCGCCCATCGACAATGTGGTTGCTGATGCTGGGGGGATGGCATTGCGGCTGTATCTGGACGAAGCCGATGCGCTGACGCAGGTGGCCAACTTGCTGCGAGATGCCTCGGAGAAGGCACGTAATGTCAGACCGGGCGAGGTTTCAGTCTGTTTGATGGACCCGTCGCTTCCGGGTGAAGTCGAGATGACATTGGGCCAGCCGTTTCCCCTTAATCCACAAATCAAAGGCGCGCTGAAATCGCTGAATGGTGTGATTGATGTGGAGGAGGTTTAGGCGCTTTGCCCCTCTGCGCTGCGCGCATTCACCCCAGGATATTTTTGGAAAGAAAATGAGGGCTGGTCAGTAGTGCGGGGGGCGTTCGTCGCCCATGACCACGCCACCTGAATTCGCCATCTCGCGTTCTGCTTCGCGTTCCATCAGCATCTTTACGCGGTGGGTCATTTTGGACAGTTCATCATCTTGGCGGGTGACAACTTCGTTCAGCTCCTCGACCTGACGGGTCAGGTGGGCAACGGTTTCTTCTAACTGGGTCAGGCGATCATCGGTCATATGCGCGTGATAGCGTGTCTTTGGGATAAGACCCAGATGTTTTTCCAATGCTTGGCAATTCGCGAAGAAAAGAAGGCTTTCCTTGCCCCTGACGCCCCCATCCGCTAGACCGCCCGCGATACTTATCGGAACTGGGACCAGACATGGCCAAGCAGAAAAAACAGCCCCGCCCCAAGGCAATCACGCCCAAGGGATTTCGCGACTATTTCGGAGCGGAAGTGGACGAGCGCAAAGTGATGCTCGACCAGATTGCGGCTGTGTATCATCGCTATGGCTTTGACGCGCTGGAAAGTTCGGCTGTGGAGACGGTCGAGGCGCTGGGCAAGTTTCTTCCTGACGTGGATCGCCCTAACGAAGGTGTTTTTGCCTGGCAGGACGAAGACGATAGCTGGCTGGCGCTGCGCTATGACATGACCGCGCCACTGGCCCGTGTCTATGCGCAGCACCGCAACGATCTGCCGTCCCCTTATCGGCGCTACGCGATGGGTCCGGTTTGGCGCAACGAGAAGCCGGGGCCGGGTCGTTTTCGCCAGTTTTATCAATGTGATGCGGATACAGTTGGTACGGCAAGCATGGCCGCAGACGCTGAGATTTGTGCACTTTTGGCCGACACGCTGGAGACCGTGGGTATTCCGCGTGGTGACTATCTGGTGCGGGTAAACAACCGCAAAGTCATGAACGGTGTGCTTGAGGTGATGGGCGTGGATGAAGGCCCCACCCGCGACGCCGTTTTGCGCACCATCGACAAGTTTGACAAGGTTGGCGAGGCGGGGGTCCGATCGCTTCTGGGTAAAGGGCGTCTGGATGCGTCTGGCGCTTACATCGATGGAGTGGGCCTGTCAGACGACCAAGCAGAGCCTGTGATTGCTTTCTTGACCTCGAAAGGCGCGGATGCCAACGAAACACTCGCCAATCTGCGTAAGGCTGTGGGCGACAGTGCAATCGGTGCTGAGGGCGTAGAAGAACTGGAAGAAATCGCCATACTTTTGGCGGCCCAAGGCTATGGGTCTGATCGGATCGAGATTGATCCTTCGGTTGTGCGCGGTCTTGGGTACTACACCGGCCCTGTTTTTGAGGCCGAGCTGACCTTCGAAATCCTCGACGAAAAAGGCCGTCCACGTCAGTTTGGATCGGTCGCGGGTGGTGGTCGCTATGACGATCTGGTCAAGCGCTTCACCGGTCAGGCGGTGCCTGCCACGGGTATCTCGATCGGTGTTGATCGTCTACTGGCTGCGTTGCGCGCCAAGGGGCGCATGGGTGGTAAGGCGGTCGGTCCTGTGGTTGTCACCGTCATGGATAAATCTCGTCTTGCCGATTATCAGGTCATGGTCTCTGACCTACGGGGTGCAGGTATCCGGGCCGAGGTTTATTTGGGCAACCCCAAGAACTTTGGGAACCAGCTGAAATATGCAGACAAGCGTAACTCGCCCGTTGCGGTGATCGCTGGATCAGACGAGTTTGAGGCGGGCAAAGTGCAGATCAAGGATTTGGTGCTGGGTGCCAAGATCGCGGAAAACGCCACGCTTGAGGAATGGAAAGAACGTCCCAGTCAGTTTGAATGTGACCGCGCTGAAATGGTCGCCCGCGTGCGCGAGATCATCGAGGGCAATGATGACTGACAAGGCGCGCATCCGCGCAGAAGCCGCCCGATTGCTTGGTTTTTTTCAGACAAACGGTGCAAGCGTAGTCGAGGCGGACATCCTGCAACCAGCAGAGACGTTGCTTGACCTTTATGGTGAAGACATTCGGGCCCGTGCCTTCGTGACTCATGATCCCGATCTGGGCGAGGCGATGTTACGCCCCGACTTCACGGTGCCTGTTGTGCAGATGCACATGGCCGAGGGTGCTGAGCCGGCCCGATACGCTTATATGGGTGAAGTGTTCCGGTCGCAGCAGCAAGCGTCCAATCGGGCGGTCGAGCACTTTCAGGTGGGTTATGAGGTGTTTGATCGCGACGCTCCGATTGATGCGGATGCTGAGGTGTTCGCCCTGATCAAAGAGGCGCTGTCGCCGCTAGATCTAAGGGCGGCCACCGGCGATATGGGGCTGTTGTTGGCGGCTGTGCGAGGGTTGAAAACGACCGACCTGCGAAAGAAGGCTTTGTTGCGCCATATCTGGCGACCCCGACGGTTTCGCGCATTGCTGGATCGGTTTTCGGGCCGTGCCCCTGTACCAGAAGGTCGCTCTGCGTTACTGGCGGCAGACGATCCGATCGATCCGTCAGTGCCGCAGATCGGATTGCGCAGCGCCGATGAAGTTGCCCAGCGGATCGCGGCTTTACGGCAGGATGCGATGGCAGCGCATTTGTCGGTGCAAGAGGTTGAACTGCTCGATGATCTATTGGCGTTGCGTGAAACGACCGAAAATGTGCTGGAACACCTCCGGGACATTTCTGTCGATATGCCTGCAATCGCCGATGCTGTGGACAGGCTTGAGGCGCGGGCTGACGCGCTTGCGAAACGCGGTGTAGACGTTGCCAAGTTGGATTTCGAAGGCAGTTACGGTCGCACCTCGATGGAGTATTATGACGGTTTCGTTTTCGGTTTCTACGCCGAGAAACGGCCCGATCTTCCCCCCGTTGCAACTGGCGGACGTTATGATGCCCTGACTCGCGTTCTGGGCAATCAAAACGGTGGCGCAAGGGATATTCCGGCCGTTGGCGGTGTTATCCGACCCGAGCTGTTGTTGGAGCTGACCCGAAAGGACACGCAATGACGATTAAGTTGGGCGTGCCCTCTAAGGGTCGGTTGATGGAAAAGACGTTTGACTGGTTTGGCAGCCGAGGCATTACCCTTGCTCGCACTGGGTCCGATCGGGAATACGCTGCCGCCGTTGATGGTCTCGACGGCGTGGAGCTTGTGTTGCTGTCCGCTGGTGAAATACCGCGCGAGCTGGCGGCGGGACGCATTCATCTGGGTGTGACCGGCTCTGATCTGGTGCGCGAGAAATTGGGTGCGTGGCAAGAAAAGGTTTCAGAACTGGCCTTGATGGGGTTCGGGCATGCGGATTTGGTGATCGCTGTGCCAAAATGCTGGGTCGACGTGTCCACACTAGATGATCTTGATGCAGTGGCGGCAAGCTTTCGCGCCCACCATGGGTTCCGTTTGCGTATCGCGACCAAATACCACCGCCTGATCCGTGATCACTTGCGTGACCACGGGGTTGCCGATTATCAGCTTGTGGACAGTCAGGGTGCAACCGAAGGCACCGTCAAAAACGAAACAGCCGAGGCTGTGGCCGATATTACGTCGACCGGAGAGACACTGCGGGCGAACCACTTGAAAATTCTGTCTGGCGGTCCGGTTCACCGCAGTCAGGCAACGCTGTTCAAATCGCGAAGAGCGGCGTGGAGTGAGGCCGATAGAGCAACACTGAAGAAGCTCACAAAGGTGTTGGAACTGGACACCTAGACCACGCGGAACAAGTTGTTAGGCCGGCAGGTATGTGCGGAGCCAGTTTCGCACGGGATCGAACACCTGCATGGTTTCCGCAATGTGTTTGGGTGCCTGCGGTCCGAACGCTATTTCTTGCGCCAATCCATCGCGCCAGACTGCCAAACCCTTGCGTTTCAGCAAGTCGGCATTCTGATGTTGCGCATCATATGGGGCCGGTACCCGTTTCAAATCCAGTTCTGACAGGCGCAGCCCAGACGCGACGGCCTTGTCCAACGCTCCCTGAAGCTCGTCCCCAGCTGCCCCTGCAACGGTTTCCCGCCACCGAGGCAGCACGTTCCGATCAAATGCAAACAGTCCAAAGCCGACCACCAATGTGTCGGGTTGCAGCCCGAACATCCATGCGGCCCCAGTGGCGCTGTCCCGAAAGCTCACGTGAACATTGGTCTTGTAGGGCGTCTTGTCCTTGGAAAACCGAAGATCGCGGTGGATGCGGAACACTTTGCTGGTCACGTCGGTCTGATATCGCGCCGCAAGACGCGGGGCCAGATCGTCGCAGAAACTGGCGGCGGCATCTTTGACATGACGTTCATAGGTCGGCTTGTTCGCCGCAAACCAATCCTTGGTGTTGTTGGCTTTTAGTTCGTTCAGAAATGTTACGGTGCTGGTGTCAAACATGGGGCCTCCTTTGGGTCGTGGCGCCCATTCAAGTGTATGGACGCCACGATCTTAACCTCTCATCTTGTGATGAAGAAGAATTGGAACGACCAAATCCTCTTCGTCCGTCAAATGGCGGGTCAGAAAACCTTCTAGCGTTTCCACCATGTCCCGTAGGGCCGGGGCCTCTTCACGAGCTTTGCCTTCTTCCAGCTGGGTCAACGTGACCACGCGATTTGCTTTTCGTGTGATCTTTTCCAGCAGGCTATCCAATACCACATGGTCGCTTTCTAAAGTCTCCAGACCGGTATCGAACCGCTCATCGGCGGCCGATAATTCGGGGAAGAAGGATCGGTCCTCCCAATGATGGTGCCCGTGCAGATTACGCACCAGAAGATTGCCATAATACGACAACCGACCGGCATGATCCTCGGGTGCGATCTGCTTTTCCAAGTATCCTTCCGTGTTCAAACGAACCAATTCAGCCACTTGGCCAAACATTACATGGGCGCCCATCCAGTTTTGGATCGAGGCGGCGAAATTCGGGTGATCCGGCCAAGCGTCGCGCGGATAATCCCGAAGCAGAAGGCGCATGTCCTCAGGCAATGCCTCCTGTCTCATAGGTGTATGATGTGTCATTGGCGGTAAATAGTGTTATGATATAACAATACAAGACCCGCCACGACCTTTCGGTACTTGGCTATGATTCCTCGTCAGAATCTTTGAACCCAATGCCTTTGTGGCTGCCATCACAAAACGGCTTGTTCTTGGAGGCACCGCAGCGGCACAGAAACGCCTTTGACGCGGTTGTGATGCGTTTCCCGGTGCCAGAGCAGATCTCCAGATTACCTTCTGCCTTCAGCGGGCCGTCGGGAATGCGATCCAATTGCAGCGCTCCGCCTTGGTCCTCGCTCGGGGGCGGCACTTTCGCTGCTGGCTCTCCCGTCGTCTCGAACCCGGCTTCTACGTGGCTGTAGTCGCAATAGGGCTTGTTCTTAGATTTTCCGCATCGGCAAATTGCCGCCCGCGTTTCCGACGGCGCGCCTTCGACAGATACATCACCGGCAAAGATCAGCGGGCCGTTCTCCAACACGGCGACGCGGTTGATCTTCGGCGGTTTTTCGTCTGCGCCGTCATTGCGCCGAAATGCAAGCGCGCCGGATGGGCATGTGCGGATCATTGCCGCGACCTCTTCTCCGCTTGCATTGTCAGGCTGAACCCATGGGCGCTTTGACGGGTCGAACACATCTGGTAACTGCAAAAAACAGTTCCGCGCGTGAATACATCGCCCCAAATCAAAAGTGACCGTTATCTCCTGACCGGTATACTCTTTCCGTTTCATCGCTGGCTCCTTCTGGCTGGCACTTCAGCCTAGACGACCATGGCGCGATATCCAAATAACGAAAAAGGGCGCGGATCACCCCGCACCCTCTTTTTCTTTCCATAAGTATCCCGGGGTCCGGGGCAGCGCCCCGGTTAATCTCACCGGCTGCGCAGGAATCCTACGATGTCATAGGCTTGTTGCAAGATTGGTTGCGCGATTGCGTCCGCCCGCTCGGCACCAAGCGCCAGAACCCGATCAATCTCGGCCTTGTCATTCATCAGGCGCGCCATTTCGGTCGATATTGGCCCCAGTTTCTCAACGGCCAGATCAGCCAACGCAGGCTTGAAGCGTCCCCAACCAGCACCCGCAAATTCCGTGATCACCGCCTCGGGCGAGGTCTCGGACAGTCCGGCATAGATATCCACCAGATTGCGTGCCTCTGGACGCCCTTTGAGGCCTTCAAGCGTGTCAGGCAAGGGCTCAGGGTCAGTGCGCGCCTTTTTGAACTTCTTGGCGATAGTGTCGGCGTCATCGGTCATGTTGATGCGCTCCATATCGCTTTCACCCGATTTGGACATCTTCTTGGACCCGTCCCGCAGGTTCATCACGCGGGTCGCTGGCCCTTCGATGATCGGCTCAGGCAAGGGGAAGAAATCCTCGGCCCCGAAATCGTGGTTGAACTTGGCTGCAATATCGCGCGTCAACTCCACATGCTGCTTTTGATCTTCGCCCACAGGGACGTGGGTCGCGTGATACAGCAAAATGTCTGCCGCCATCAGTGCGGGATAGGCATAAAGCCCCAACGACACTTTCTCGGCATTCTTGCCGGCCTTATCTTTGAACTGAGTCATCCGGTTCATCCAGCCAACACGTGCGACGCAGTTGAACAGCCACGCAAGTTCTGCATGTGCTGGGACCTGACTTTGGTTGAACAGTACCGATTTGGTAGGATCGATCCCGGCAGCAAGATAGCCTGCTGTGACCTCGCGGGTCGCGTCTTTCAGTTCTTTGGGGTCTTGCCAGACGGTGATCGCGTGCAGGTCAACGACGCAGTAGACTGCCTCGAAATCCTGCCCTTGCATGTCCACAAATCGTTTGATGGCACCAAGGTAGTTGCCCAATTGCAGCCCGCCGGATGGCTTGACGCCTGAGAAGACGCGCGGCGTGTGCTTGGTCATGATATCACTCCGTCTGGATTTCTGATCCTTCGTCGCTTACCCATGTGGACAAGGGCCGTCAAGAAAGGCTCGAAAGTAAGAGGCCAAGGAGAGCCCAATATGAGCAGTTATCGAGACGAAAGTCCGGTCAATCCATTGCCCCCGGTTGTAATTGCGCTGGCGGTATTTCTGATCGGGATCGAACTGGTGTTTGTCGCGGCGAATGCCGGTTTCGTGGGAGGACCTCGGGCAGCGGGTTGGCGCATCTCGATGATTGAAGAGTGGGGTTTTCGTGCGCCGCTGTTTTCCTGGATGGTCGAGAACGGGCGCTATCCACTGCCCGATCTCGCGCGGTTTGTGACCTATCCATTCCTGCACCTCAGTTTCACGCATCTACTGTTCGTGTTGGTGTTTTTGCTGGCGCTTGGGAAGATGGTGGGCGAGGTCTTTTCGCCATTGGCCTTTCTGGTGGTGTTCTTCGGGGCGTCAATCGCCGGGGCGCTTGCCTATTGGCTGGTCTGGGATACCCAGGTCGTGTTGTTTGGCGGTTTCCCTGCCGTCTATGGCTTGATCGGAGCCTATACGTTTCTTCTTTGGACCAAGCTTGCCGCAACCGGGGGCAACCAACTCTCTGCCTTTCGCATCATCGCTTTTCTGATGGCTTTGCAACTGCTCTTTGGCATGTTGTTCGGTGGCGGACGCATGTGGGTGCCGGAACTTGCAGGGTTTGCCGCTGGGTTCGGGCTGTCTTTTCTGGTCAGCCCGGGTGGTTGGTCGCGTGTTTTGAAGCGGTTGCGCCAGCGGTGAAGCCATGCCGGGGCCAGCCCCGGACCCCGGGATATTTTTAACAAGAAAAAAGCACGGTTTTCGCTTATCCCCGACGCAGTGAGGCCTTGATCTCGGACAGGCGGAATGCGCCGAAGAGTTGTCCGATAAACCCGTATGCAATGATCCCGCCGATCACGAGGACAGCAAGGGCGATAATGTCCAGACCGGGCAGGCCAAACATGGGACCGAGCACGATGACCAGTATCCAAAGCACTGCTCCCATCGCCCAACTGGCCGCAGCCGTGCGCCAGAAGCGTTTCCAGAAGCGTGCGTCAAAGCGGGTTGTTTCCCCCATGCGCGCGGCCCCGATCCAGGTCAGCCCTGTGATGGTCCAGCCGGCAAGCGTCGTTCCGATAGCCGCCGCGATGAAACCCAGCGAATAGCTGAGCCCGATCGCAACCACCAGATTGACCACCATGCCGACAAGCGCGAAATAGAAAGGCGTGCGGGTGTTCTCGCGCGCGAAGTAGACTGACGCCAGCACCTTTTGCAGCACGAAGGCTGGCAGGCCTGCACCGTAGATCGCTGTGGCAAGCGCAGTATTTGCCGTGTCATCCGCCGTGAACGCGCCGCGTTGAAATAGCACCTCGATCAGTTGAAATGGCACGATCATCAGGGCGACCGCAGCAGGGAAAGTGAGGGCAAGCGACAGTTCGCCGGCGCGGCTTAAGGCATTGCGGCTGGCGGCGGCTTCGCCTGATCTAAGGTTGCGCGACAGTTCCGGCAACAACACGATGCCGATGGCAATGCCCACCACCCCTAGCGGAAGCTGGTAAAGCCGGTCCGCATAATAGAGCCACGCCACCGCGCCGTCGAAGAAACTGGCCACTTGGCGGCCAACGAGAAGGTTGATCTGCGTAACCCCCCCGGCGAGGGCAGCGGGCGCGGCAATAATCGCTAAACGTTTAAGTTCGGGTGTCATATGCGGCATGCGCGGTACGATGCGATAACCCGCCCGACTGGCGGCAACCCAGACCAGTGCGACTTGTGCGATCCCGGCTACGGGAACAGTCCACGCTAGCGCCGTGCCGATGTCATAGCCCAGGCTGTACGCGGCGAACATCGCGGCGATAAAGATCACGTTCAACAGTACCGGAGCTGCCGCCGCAGCGACAAAACGACCGGTGGCGTTCAGCACGCCCGACAGCAGGGCCGCCAACGAGATAAACAGGATATAGGGGAAGGCGATGCGCCCAAACGTGACCGCCAGATCGAACCTGCCATCCGCGGAAAAGCCAGAGGCCATGGCGTAAACCAGTGCAGGCATGAAAATCTGCGCAATGATCGAGAATATGATCAGGATAAAGGCCAGACCCGAAAACGCATCGCGGGCGAACTCAAGCGCGCCGTCGCCCCCTTCGTGTTTCTTGGAAAACATCGGCACGAAGGCCACGTTGAGCGTCCCTTCGGCAAAGAAGCGGCGAAACATATTGGGCAGGGAGAAGGCGATCAGAAAGGCCTCGGCAATTGCGGATGAGCCAAGGAACGCCCCGATCATGATGTCGCGAACAAAGCCCAGAATGCGGCTGGCCATGGTCCAGCCACCCACGGTCAAGAAACTGCGCGCCAGTCTGGAGGCCATTATGCTGTCGCCCTTTCGGCACCCTGTTCAATTGCTGTGCGCAATTTCTGCTCTAGAAGCTTTTGTTTGTGTTCGGCGTGGAATTTCAAACCGAACATATCCTTGACGTAAAACGTATCTACCACCTGTTCGCCATAGGTCGCGATCACAGCACTTGCAATGTAAACATTCGTGTTGGCGAGTGTCCGCGTCAGGTCATAGAGCAGGCCGGGACGGTCCCGGGTGTCGACCTCGATGATCGTGTAAATCTCGGACCCTTCATTGTCGAAGGTGATATGGGTCGGCACCTTGAAGACCCGTTCGCGCTTTTTCAGCTTGTCGCTGTTGGCGTTCGCTTGGGTGGCGACCACTTCGCCTTGCAACAGGCGGTGGATCATCTTTTCGATCCGTTCTTTGCGGGCGACATCAAACGGGTGGCCATCCGCATCCTGCACCCAGAAACAGGCTGTGGCGTAGCCGTCCTTGGATGTATAGGTGCGGGCATCTACGATGTTGGCGCGCACTGCAGTCAACGCGCCTGCAATTCGCGAGAAGATGCCGGGATGATCTGCCAGAGCGAAGTAAACGCGCGTCACGTCGCGTTCCTCATCTTCATAGATGTCGACGCGCACTTCGTCATCTTTGATGTCACGCAGAAGGTTTGCAAAGACCTTGTGTGCCGTCACGTGAAGCCCTTGCCAGTAACTGTCGTAATGACGGGATGTTTCGGCCCGAAGATCTTTAGCCGACCAGTCTGACAGTTCTTGGCGCAGTGCACGTTTGGCTTCAGTCCCGCGCGAGGCACGGTTAAGATCCTCCATCCCGTCTTCCAGCGCCCTTTGGGTCTGGTTGTAAAGTGTACGGATCAGCGTGGCTTTCCAGTTGTTCCATGTGTCCGGCCCAACCCCGCGAATATCACAAACGGTCAAAACCGTCAGTAGTTCCAACCGCTGCATCGTGCCCACCGCCTTGGCGAAATCGCGCACTGTGCGTGGATCAGCAATGTCGCGTTTCTGGGCCATATCCGACATCAAGAGGTGATATCGCACCAACCACTCAACGGTTTCGCAATCCTTGGCACTCAGTCCTAGCCGAGGTGCTACTTTGCGCGTGATCTGCGCCCCAAGGATCGAATGATCTTGCGGGCGGCCCTTACCGATATCATGCAACAGCATCGCCACCATCAGTACCTTGCGATTGACGCCACGCTCCATGATCTCGGTCGAGATGGGCAGCTCTTCCCCAAGCTCATGCCGTTCGATCTGCGTGAAGTTCGAGATCACCTGAATCGTGTGCTCGTCCACAGTGTACGAGTGATACATGTTGAATTGCATCATTGCGACGATGGGCTCAAATTCAGGAATAAACGCCCCCAATACGCCAAGTTCATTCATCCGGCGCAGCGCGCGTTCGGGGTTGCCGTGTTTCAGCAGCATGTCCAGGAAAATCCGGTTGGCTTCCTTGTCGTTGCGCATCTCGTCATCAATCAGATCAAGATTGGCAGACACCAGCCGCATGGCATCTGGGTGGATCAACATGCCCGTGCGCAGTCCTTCCTCGAACAGTCGGAGGATGTTCAGCTTGTCGGACAGGAATTTCGCGTCATTGGTCAGGGCAAGTCGGCCATGTTTGACCACGTAACCCGCCTTCACCCGTTTGCGCCGTTTCAAAAGGCGCATCAGGGCGGGTTCTTTCTTCAGGTGTGCGGCCTCAAGCGCTGTCAGGAAGATACGCGTCAGATCACCCACCTGCGTGGCGTGGCGGAAATAGGCCTGCATGAAGTGTTCAACCCCGCGTCTGCCTTCCGTGTCTTTGAAGCCCAGCCTGTCAGCCACTTCGACCTGAAGGTCGAAGGTCAGTTGGTCTGATGGGCGGCGTGTAACAAGGTGAAGCTGGCAGCGGACGGCCCACAAGAATTCTTCGGCCGCACGGAAGGTCGCAAATTCATCTTCCGTGAACACGCCCTTCGAAATCAGATCCTCAGGTCTCGCTACTGGATGTTGGTACTTGGCTACCCAGAAGAGCGTTTGAAGGTCGCGCAATCCCCCCTTGCCCTCTTTCACATTGGGCTCAACCCGATACCGCTGATTACCTTGCTTTTTGTGGCGTGCATCACGCTCGGCCAGCTTTGCTTCGATAAACTCGGGCAGCGTGTTCTTGAACAGATCGGACCAAAGTCGGTCGCTGAGTTCCTGCGCAAGGTCGCCGTCTCCGCAAACGGGGCGTTTTTCCAGCAGAGCCGTTCGGATGGTGAAATCCTCGCGACCCAGACGCAGACAGTCATCGATGGTACGTGACGCATGGCCGACTTTCAGGCGCAGGTCCCACAGCATATAAAGCATGCTTTCGATCACGCTCTCAGCCCAAGGGGTGATTTTGTAGGGCGTCAGGAACAACAGGTCGACATCCGATTGCGGCGCCATTTCGCCTCGTCCATATCCACCAACCGCTAGTAACGCGATCCGTTCGGATGCGGTGGGGTTTGATATGCGATGCAGTTTTTCCACCGCGACCCGATAGACAAAGGTCACAACACAATCAGTCAGATAGGCATAGGACGCGATGGCGGGATAGGCCTGCAAGGGATGCTCGGACAGGGCGGTGGCAATACGTTCCCGCCCGGAGTTAAGTGCGGTTTTTAGTGCTGCGACCGTGCAGTTGCGCACGGCAGCTGCATCTTTGGCATCCTCGAATTCGACATTTAGCTGTTTCCAAAGCACGGCTGCGTCGAAAATATCCGACGCCGCGCAGATCAGGTCCGGGACCGGGGCAAAAGCCTCCCGGCTGGGTTCAGAACCCGGCACCGCCAAAGCTTCTGGGTGCAGGGTCAATCACGACGGCCTGATTGTTTTGAATTTGGGCAATGGCCAGACCGCGTTGGTTGGTGCCATTGGGCAGCAAGCGGAAGATGCCGTTCACACCAACGAACCCTTGAGATTGAGTAAGCGCGGTGCTTGTCAGAGCATTCGAGCGTCCGGATTTCGCAAGCGCACCAATCGCAGCGATGCCGTCATAGGCCAGCCCGGCAATCGGATGAGGTGCCGCGCCGTACTGGGCGCGATAACGGCTGGCGAAGCGATTTGACAGGCCCGGATCAGGCAACGCAAACCATCCGCCTTGGATGCCAGGCAGCGCAAGCGCATTTGCCGGGATGTCCCAACGCTGCAATCCGATAAATTGGGTGGTGGCTGGGCTCACGCCATTTTCCGGCAACAACCCGGCAAGGAACGGAAGTGCTCCAGATGTGCCGGAGGTGATGAACACCGATTGCGCACCAGAGGATTTCACTTTCGAGCTGATCGTCGGTAGCGCATTCACGATCCCATTCTGTGTCAGTTCGTAGGATGCCGTGCCAGCAAGTGTTGCGCTTGAATTTGCAATCGCGGATTCGATGGCTGCACGCCCCTTGTTCTCAGCCTGATCATTGCCGTTCAGGATCATGATACGACCCTTGCCGCTGCGTGCGGCATAACGGACAAGGCGGTTCGCGGTGTTTTGGAACGTGTTTCCAAGCACAAAGACATTGCCACCCGCGATATCTGGATTGTTCGAAAAGCTCAGCACATTGACGTTCCGGCTGGCGACAGCAAGACCAGCAGAGTTGGCGCTTTGTGCGAATACCGGCCCAAGGATGATTTTAGCACCGTCCTGAACCGCTTCAGCCGCTTTGTTGGCCGCAATCGTCGGATTTCCGGCGGTGTTGTAGACGCGCAGATCGATCTCGACCCCAGACAATTCGGACATCGCCATACGGGCTGCATTTTCCAACGAGGCCGCGAGACTGGCGTCATTGGCCGACCCAGACCCGCCGGGCACCAACAGAGCCACGGGAATCGGTTTGCCAGGATTGATGTTCTGCCCGGTTTGAGGGCCTTGGATGCCGCACGCTGCAAGAGCTGTCAGAGTTAGCGAGGCAGTAACTGCCCCCAACGCCTTGCGAGTACGAGTGAAAACGGAGAACATAATAAAATCCTTTCCCGGGCGCGGTACAATACTGCGTTAACAGACCCCGGTATCATAGCTTCAACAACAGACAGGTCCAGTGTGAAACCCCAAACCGCTCCGCTTGATGCAGGCCTTTATCTGGTGGCGACACCAATCGGCAACGCTCGTGATATTACTTTGCGTGCCCTCGATACGCTTGCCTCCGCCGATGTGATCGCCGCCGAGGACACGCGAACAGCTCGAAAATTGATGGATATTCATGGAGTTGCACTGAGTGGGCGAAAGATGATCCCCTACCATGATCACTCAAGTCAAGCAGCGCGCGCCGGGATCGCGAAGCTGATCTCTGACGGTAAATCCGTGGCTTATGTTAGCGAAGCGGGCAGCCCATTGATTGCCGATCCAGGGTTTGCTTTGGCACGCGAGCTGGTGGCGCAAGGGCATATGGTGACGGCTATCCCCGGCCCCTCGGCGACACTGGCTGCGCTCAGCCTGTCTGGGCTTCCAACAGACAGGTTCTTGTTTGCGGGGTTCCCACCCTCAACAAAAGGTGCCCGCGCCAAATGGTTGGCCGAACTTTTGCCAATACCGGCGACGTTGGTATTCTTCGAAAGTCCGAAACGCATTCAGAAATTGTTAGGTGAATTGTGTTCGTCTGGGCAAGGCACACGCCAAGCAGCGATTTGCCGCGAACTGACCAAAAAGTTTGAGGAAGTGAAGCGTGGAACGGTTGCCGAATTGACTGAAGGGCTGGAAAAGAACCCAATCAAAGGCGAAATCGTGGTTGTTCTGAACCGCGCAGCAGAGGTGCAGGATGAAGGCGCGATGGAGGATATGTTGAAACACGCGATGCAGGACATGTCGATGAAAGACGCGGTGAACGCGGTATCGAATGCGTTGGGACTTCCACGCCGCAAAGTTTATCAAGCAGCTCTTGAGCTAGGTAAGGCAAAATGAGCGGCCTTAAGTCCTATCTGTCGGGGCAAGCGGCTGAACAATGCGTGGAGGCAGATTATACACGTCGCGGGCATCTAGTGACCGCGCGCCGGTGGCGCGGTCGTCACGGAGAGGTCGATCTGATCACTCGCGAGGGTGACACGGTCGTGTTCGTTGAGGTCAAGAGATCGCGTGACTTTCTGCGCGCGGCAGAGCGGATCACGAAATCTCAGCTAGAGCGTATCTATGCGACTGCATGTGAGTTTCTTGAAGCTGAACCGGAAGGCCAGTTGACCCCAAGTCGCTTTGACGTGGCGTTGGTTAACGCGCAGGGTGAGACTTATATCATCGAGAACGCGATGGCATATTGAAGCCCATTGCGCATTCGACTTCTCTGTCCCATGTAAGGGAAAAGTCAGGAGAATGTGCCATGTCGCTTAAAGTCGCTATCCAGATGGATCCGATTGATCACATCGATATCAATGCCGATAGCTCGTTTCGTATTGCCGAAGAGGCGCAAGCCCGTGGCCATTCGCTGTTTTATTACACGCCGGATCAACTAAGCTACCGTGAAGGTCGGGTGATGGCGCGTGGTTGGCCCCTGACTGTCCGGCGCGAGCAAGGAAACCACTTCGCACTTGGCGATCTGACCGATGTCGATCTGGCGGACATGGATGTGGTCTGGCTGCGTCAGGATCCGCCATTCGATATGGGCTATATCACCACCACGCATTTGTTGGACATGGTTCATCCCGACACGCTTGTTGTGAATGATCCGTTCTGGGTGCGGAATTATCCCGAGAAATTGCTGGTGTTACAGTTTCAGGACTTGACGCCACCGACAATGATTGCGCGCGACTTGGAGACTATTAAGGCTTTCAAGGAACAGCATGGAGACATCATCCTGAAGCCACTTTATGGCAATGGTGGTGCAGGAGTGTTTCGACTTGATCGAAATGATCGCAACCTTGCCTCGTTGCACGAGCTGTTTGCCGGCATTAACCGCGAGCCGTTGATCGCGCAGAAGTTTCTGCCCGATGTGTCCAATGGCGATAAGCGGATCATCTTAGTTGATGGTGAACCCGTAGGGGCAATCAACCGTGTACCTGCCGCCGGTGAGACACGATCCAATATGCATGTTGGCGGGCGGCCCGAAAAGATTGGTTTGACCAAGCGAGATCAAGAGATCTGCGCCGCCATTGGGCCTCTGCTTCGCGAGAAGGGCCAGATTTTCGTCGGGATCGATGTGATTGGTGACTATCTGACCGAAATCAATGTGACCTCTCCAACCGGCATTCAGGAGCTGGAACGCTTTGATGACGTCAATATTGCGGAAAAAATCTGGCAGGCGATCGAGGCACGCCGGGCATGAGCATTCAACTGACAGCGGCGAAAGTGTTTTCGCGGCTGTTTGTGAAAACACGTTTGCGACATCTTAAAGATCTAAGATTTGCGCGAAAAGAGTTGGAGTTTGCTGGAAACTGGATTTTTCGCGCTCCGCCATTTGCGTGGTACCGAGACATTCATCTTACAGACACGCTGTCTGCACTGTGGATCGAGTCACGCCCGGCAACCCGGCCCGCCCCCTCGGATCGGGTAATTTTGTACTTTCACGGTGGCGGGTTTGTCGCTGGGTCGCCCCAAACGCATCGCAAACTCTTGGCCCGTCTGGCGTGGCTTACCGGCTTACCGGTTTGCGCACCGGATTATCGAAAAGCGCCAGAACATCGATTTCCAGCTGCGGTTAACGATGGATTTTCGGCCTTTCAGGCGTTGATTGATCGTGGCTACGACCCCGGCAACATCATTTTCGGAGGGGACAGCGCAGGCGGCGGGCTGGTCTTTTCGGTGCTTGCCAAAGCACAAGGCGTCCTTCCCAGCCCACGCGCTGTTTTTGCCTTCTCGCCAATTGTGGATTTGCGGTTCACCTCGCCCTCATTTGAGGAAAACAAGGCGTGTGATCCACTATTGCCTGCAGAGCGGCGCGATCTTGTTGTTGATAATTACCTTGGCGGGCAGTCGGCGGATGACGCTTTGGCGTCGCCGATCCTCTATGATTTTCATGCCCCTCCACCGGCATTTTTCCAGTTCTCGTCCACCGAGATTTTGCGCGACGAAAGCTTGCGCATGGCGCGGGTGCTAAAAGCTGCTGGCGGAAAGGTCGAGTTGGATGAATGGCCCGATGCACCGCATGTATGGGTTATTCAGGATGGATACTTGCCAGAGGCGCGCGTCGCGCTGCGCCGGACCGCAGATTTCATCCGCCGACAGTTTCACGATGCGACACCAGGCGAAAACTAAGTGCTTCAGCGATGTGTTTTCTGGTCACATCCGGGGCAGCCTCAAGATCAGCAATGGTGCGCGCCACACGCAATATCCGGTGATACCCACGCGCAGATAGGCCGAACCGCTCTGAGGCTTTGACAAGGATATCCCGGCCGTCGGTGTCCGGATTTGCGACTTCGGCCAGCATTTCACCTTCGATATCGGCGTTGGTTGTCACGTCGGGGTGGTCGGCATATCGGTCAGTCTGAATGGCGCGCGCTGAGGTTACGCGGGCGGCGATCGCATGTGATTGCTCGCCATTCGCTGGAAGATCGAGGTCTTGAAACATGACCGGTGGCACCTCGATCCGCATATCAAACCGGTCCAAAAGCGGCCCCGAGATGCGCCCCATGTAATCCTCACCGCATAAAGGCGCGCGGTTGCAGGCCCGGTTGGGATCGGTCAGGTGCCCGCATTTGCAAGGGTTAGCGGCGGCGATAAGCAAGAAGCGGCTGGGATATCGTACATGCGCATTTGCGCGCGCAACTGTGACATCGCCAGTTTCCAGCGGCTGTCTAAGCGTTTCCAAGACCTGACGGCTGAACTCTGGGAATTCATCCATGAACAGGACGCCATTATGGGCCAGGCTGATCTCTCCCGGTTTTGCTCCGCGTCCGCCACCGACCATCGCGGCCATAGAGGCCGTGTGATGCGGCGCTCGGAAAGGACGGGTCTGCGAGATGCCACCCCCTTCAAGCAAGCCCGAAACAGAGTGTATCATCGAGGTTTCAAGCGCTTCGCTGGGTGACATCGGGGGCAGAATACCGGGCAGGCGGGCCGCCAACATGGATTTTCCTGAACCGGGAGGTCCGACAAGCAACAAGTGGTGACGTCCGGCAGCGGAAATTTCTAACGCGCGTTTCGCCCGCTCCTGACCCTTCACGTCTCGCAAGTCCTTCCCAACGGCGTCGACCGAGACGTTTCCCGGTTCGGCCACCTGCAGGGGGGCCTGTCCTGAGAAGTGCTGAAGAACCGCGGCGAGGGAGGAAGCGGCGTGAACGCGTGTGGCACCGATCCAGGCGGCCTCGGATCCGCAGTCTCTTGGACAAAACATCGCCAGATCGTGCTCGGCGGCGGCAAGGGCGGCGGGTAGTGCGCCGGTTACCGGCAGAAGCGAGCCATCCAGTGCAAGTTCCCCCAATGCGACCACATCGGCGATGTCTTCTTTCGGGATGATACCGGCCTCTGCCAATAGGGCCATCGCGATGGGCAGGTCGAAATGCGAGCCTTCCTTTGGTATGTCGGCAGGTGACAGGTTGATAACGATTTTCCGGGGCGGAAGCGCGACCGACATAGCCGAAAGGGCCGCGCGCACACGCTCGCGTGCCTCTGACACGGCCTTGTCGGGCAGGCCGACGATGGCGAAGCTGGGCAAGCCGGGCGAAAGTGCGCATTGCACCTCGACCAGTCTTGCGCGGATACCTTCGAATGCGACGGTGTTAATCCGGGAAACCATGCTCAACCCTACGTTTTGGGGATGAGCCTAGTGCTACGTGGTTACTGAAAGGTTAATCATTCTTAACCTTTGTGAGCGGCAACCATCTTCGTGAACGCAGGCCATGCTTCTGGGTCGTTCAAGGTCTTGTCCCGGCATGTTGGATTGCAAAACCCCCAAACCTGACCGTCCATCTCAAGGTAATCTGTGACAGGATCGCCAGAGTACGGGCATTTGGCGTTGAGCGATGGCCCGTCGGACGGCGTTGCGGGGCGCGGTATCGGTCCGGGCCATGCGGTTATGGGTTGGCCGTCGATATACGGCACGGGATCGTAGGTTTTGGTCAAACCAAGCGCTCGCCAGCGCCGAAAGGCTGGGTCAGACAGATGAGTTTCAACATATTTTTGTGCGGGGTTTGAAACCCGCAGGCCAAAACCCGCGATCCGCGCAGCCACTGGGGCAAAGAACACATCCGCCAGCGAATAGCTGCCAAACAACCATGGCCCGTCGTTGGTATCTAGTGCCATTCCCCACAGCGTTTCGATCCGCTCAAGATCCGCTCTTACACCTTCCGACGGGTTAAATTCGGTTAACTGCCCCAAAAGCTGCATTGGGCAGTCGGTACGCAAGTCGACAAAGCCAGAATGCATCTCGGCCGTCATCCAGCGGGCGGTGGCACGCTGCGACGGGTCGGCCGGCCACATACCGGCGTCCGGGTGGCGTTCTGCCAATGTCTCGGCCATGGCGAGTGTATCGCCGACGACTGTTCCCTCTAGTGTCCGCATCACAGGGACCAGACGGGCCGGTGCCAATGGTATTAGATCGTCTTTCATGGTGCCCGAATAGAGCCCGACAAGATGGGTGCGGGCTGGGATGTTGAACTTCTCAAACATCAGCCAGCCGCGCAGGGACCAGCTCGAAAACGTGCGGTCACCGATATACAAATCATAGGTCATAGCGATGACCGTAGCGCGCATGCGCCCGCAGGCAAATCGTCATTTGTGACGAATGCGATCAAGGCAGGTGATTGATGGAATGCACTGACCAGCCCCGCCCGTCCCAATCCAGTCGCGTGACAGAGAGGTTGTCGATCTTGTGACCGAGCGCCTGATAGGGGGTCATATCGCCCGCCCGCGCGATCTGGGTCAGGATGACGCCGAAATGGGCCACCGCAACCACATGCCGATGCCCTTGGGGATTCAATTGATCAACTGCACCCGAGACACGCGCGGCAAGCTGGTTCCAACTTTCACCACCAGGTGCAACGTGATCGCCGGGGTCTTCCCAGAACGCGCGTGCAAGCTCTGGGTCGCGGTCCGAGACCGTCTGCCAATGCAAACCGTCCCAATCGCCAAAGTGAAATTCTCGTAACGCTTCGCGATGGGGCAACCGAAGGCGGGTCGATTGGATGGCATCTGCGGTGGCAATTGCTCGGCTCAAATCTGATGACACCAATGCTGCGTCTTGGGGCAGGGCGTTGGACAGCCGATTGATTGCGTCTGTATCCGACAAATCCGCAGGCAAATCGCGCCAGCCGACCATCGTTTTCGCATGGGTCGGCCCATGGCGCACCCACCACCAACTGACCGGCCCGATCATGGCGCACCGGCTGGCAATGTGCCTTTCAGCGTCAGGGGAAGCCCCGCCATAACGGTGATCACAAGATCTGCACGCTGGGCAAGTCTTTGATTAAGCTCACCTTGTGCCTGTCGAAACCTGCGGGCCAGCGCGTTTTCAGGCACGATCCCCGTGCCAACCTCGTTCGAGACTATGACGACGGGGGCTTTGCATGATGTGAGTGATGCAAACAGTCCAGCCTCGGCTTCGGCTAAGGCCAGATCGGCGCCCATCTGGTTGGACAGCCACATGGTCGCGCAGTCCAGCAAGACCACCTCGTCCGCCCTGATCTCGGTCAGTGCGGGACCGATCTCCAAAGGGGCTTCAATGGTGCGCCAGTTGCCGCCTCGGCGGGCTTGGTGGCGTTCGATTTTCGCGCCCATCTCGTCATCGAAAGCCTGTGCGGTGGCGATATAGGCCAGCAGTTGGCCGGTGCTAAGCACCAACCGCTCGGCGTAATCCGATTTGCCAGAGGCAGCGCCGCCGAGTACGAGTGTCAAAGAGGGAAGTGTAACCGTCATGGCGATTGACTAACACCACGACACGGTGTCCGCCAAGGCGAAAGCGCTTGAGCACCGTCGCGCATGACCCTAGCCTGCACCTATGATTTCAGGTTTGTTTTTGATGGCGCTTATGCTGCCGCTAGCGGCACACGCGACGGATGCTGGACCGACCACCGCCGATTTCGCGCTGATGCGGCAAGCCGACGTGGTTGTCTTGGGCGAGACTCACGACAATCCGACCCACCATCACGTACAGGCTGAGATTATCGCGGACTTGCAACCGCGCGCTTTGGTGGTCGAGATGCTGACACCGGATGAGGCAAGCGATTTGGTGGCGGATCCGGCCGGTTACTCGGCCCAATGGTCTGAAAATGGCTGGCCGGACTATGCGATGTACTTGCCAATCTTTACCGCGAGCGATGCGCTGGTCTATGGCGCAGGCGTCACGCGCGAGGTGGCGCGTGCAAGCTACAAGGACGGTGTTGCCGCGCATTTCGAAGGCGATGTTCAGGCATTCGGGCTGTCCGATCCCTTGCCGACGGACCAACATGATCAACGGATCGAGTTACAGTTTGACGCCCATTGCGAAGCCATGCCCCGCGTTGCGCTGGGCGGCATGGTCGAAGTGCAGCGCCTGCGCGACGCCACTTTGGCGCGCGTGACATTGGAGGCCCTACAGAAATCGGCGCAAAACGCTGATGGCCCCGTCGTCGTGATAACCGGTAATGGACATGCCCGTGCCGACTGGGGCGTGGCGTCTTACCTGCAGCGCGTGCAGCCGGGGTTGCGTGTTATCTCGGTCGGTCAGTCCGAGGATGGGGTACGACCGGAAGGCGGGTTTGACCTGGTCTATGATGCGCCTGCCGTGATCCGTGATGATCCTTGCGACGCCTTCAAGTAAACTCGCACCCAACTGACCATTGATCACACCGCCCCGGTCCCTTAACTGTTTGAAGAACCTAGTAAGGGGACGCATATGCTGGCTGGCAAACATATCCTTTTGATCATTGGGGGCGGGATCGCGGCGTTTAAGTCGCTGGACCTGATCCGCCGTCTGCGTGAACGCGGGGCCGAGGTCACACCGGTGATTACGAAGGCGGGACAGGAATTCGTGACGCCTCTTTCTGCCTCGGGTCTGTCCGCGCAGAAAGTCTATACCGAGCTTTTCGATCTGACGGACGAGGCCGAGATGGGCCATATCGAGCTGAGCCGCGCGGCTGATCTGGTGGTCGTGGCTCCGGCGACGGCGGACCTATTGGGCAAGATGGCGGGCGGGCTTGCCAATGATCTGGCTTCGACCCTGCTGATGGCCACCGATAAGCGTGTGCTGGTTGCGCCCGCGATGAATGTGCGGATGTGGGAACACCCCGCGTGCCAGCGCAACGTTGCGACATTGAAAGACGATGGCGTGCTGTTCGTTGGGCCGAACGAAGGCCCTATGGCCTGCGGCGAGTACGGCCCAGGACGCATGTCCGAACCGCTTGAGATTGTCGCGGCAGTAGAAGCTGCGTTGATGGATGGCCCCCTCAAGGGCAAGCACGTCGTTGTCACCTCGGGCCCGACGCATGAGCCGATTGACCCGGTGCGTTATATCGCCAATCGATCTTCCGGCGCACAAGGCACGGCTTTGGCGCGGGCGCTGTCGGCGCTCGGAGCTGATGTCACTTTTGTTACCGGACCCGCGGACGTACCGCCACCGGGCGGCGTGAAAGTTGTCGCTATCCAAAGCGCGCAGGACATGCTGGAAGCGGTCAAAGCCGCATTTCCTGCGGACGCCGCTGTGTTTGCTGCTGCCGTGGCGGATTGGCGTGTGGCATCGGCCTCGGACAAGAAGATCAAGAAAGACAAAAAAGGCAGCCTGCCGGTTCTGGAGTTTGCCGAAAACCCCGACATTCTGGCCACCGTTAGCCAGATGAAAAAAGGACGTCCTGAGCTTGTGGTGGGTTTCGCTGCCGAAACCAACGACGTGATTGCACATGCCACCGCGAAGCGCGAGCGTAAGGGCTGCGACTGGATCGTCGCCAATGATGTCAGTCCGGAAACGGGTATCATGGGTGGTACGGAAAACGACGTGACGTTGATTACGGATCAAGGAACCGAAGACTGGCCGCGCATGGGTAAGGATGACGTGGCGCGCCAACTGGCTGCGCGTATCGCTGAGGCGTTGGACGGGTAGATTTTGTGCCTCCGGCGGGGATATTTGGGACAAGAAAAAAGAGGGGCAGATGCCACAGATTAAAGTCGTACACGCTGAAGGCGCAGACCCTGCTGTCGCTCTGCCCAGCTATGAAACTGCTGGTGCGGCGGGTGCTGACCTGCGTGCCAATTTCCCAGCTGAAAAGCGTGCAGAGGGTCTGACTCTTTCCCCAATGGAGCGTTGTATTGTCCCCACGGGTCTGCGTGTTGCGATCCCAGACGGGTATGAGATGCAAATCCGTCCCCGTTCGGGCCTGGCCGCTAAGCACGGTATAACTCTGGTCAATGCTCCGGGGACGATAGACAGCGACTATCGTGGGCCGCTTGGCGTGATCCTGATCAATCTTGGTTCCGAGCCGTTCACCGTTGGACATGGCGATCGCGTTGCGCAAGCGGTGATCGCCCCGGTGGTTCAGGCCGGATACGAGTTGGTTGATGCATTGACCGAAACCACCCGTGGTGCGGGTGGGTTTGGCTCCACCGGGCGTGGCTGATCGGAGACCGATGTGATCTGGGTTCTTCTCTGGGCGGGCGTCATCTGGATCGGCGGAGGGTACGGCGGGCTTAGCCGCAACCGGCGCTGGCAGCTCACCGCGCTTCTGGGCGCGGTCGTGTTGCTGAGTCACGTCATCCTTCCTGAAGGTAGCGGCATACGACGCGCCTTGGGCGGTAACCTATTGTCTTGGACTGTTGCCTTCGTGATTGTTGGCCTTGTCGCTGGTTATGGGCGTGTCATTTTGTGGCTACGCAACCGCGCGCCGAAAGCCCCTGAAGCTTCTGTTAGCGAAGGACCATTCACCGACGCCGAACTCGACCGATATGCTCGTCACATCGTGTTGCGCGAAATCGGGGGGGCGGGGCAAATTGCCCTAAAAAACGCCCGTGTGCTGGTGGTTGGTGCAGGCGGGTTGGGCTCGCCCGTGCTTATGTATCTGGCTGCCGCAGGGGTCGGAACAATCGGGGTGATTGATGACGATGTGGTCGACAATTCCAACCTGCAACGGCAGGTGATCCATAAGGATACGGATATCGGCACGCCAAAGGTGTTTTCGGCCGAAGCCGCGATGCGGGAACAGAACCCTGCAATCGAGGTGCGACCCTATCATCGACGACTGACAGATGACATCGCGCGGGAACTTTTGGCGGACTATGATTTGGTTCTGGAAGGCTCCGACAATTTTGACACCCGCTATCTGGTCAATCGCACAGCCGCGCAGCTTGGCATCCCGATGATCAGCGGTGCGCTTAGCCAGTGGGAAGGGCAGGTGTCCACTTTCGACCCAGCACACGGGGCACCGTGTTACCAATGCGTGTTCCCTGAAGCCCCTGCGCCCGGACTGGCCCCGTCCTGTTCCGAGGCTGGCGTGATCGGTCCGTTGCCCGGCGTGATCGGTGCGATCATGGCGACCGAGGCAATCAAAGAGATCACCGGTGCTGGTGAAGGACTGCGAGGGCGGATGCTGATCTATGACGCAATGTATGCCGACACACGGATCATTCGCACTGCGAAACGTGATGGATGCCCTTGCTGTGGTTGATCTGGAGCTGTGTCCTTTGTCGGTTGAGGATGCGCCGGGATTGTTCGCATTTGAGGTCAGGAACCGCGACTACTTTGAACGCCATGTCGGGCCGCGACCGGACACCTATTGGGACCTGACCAGCCTAACGGATGTGCTGCAAGCGCAGGTCGGTGCAGGCGAAATGATGTATCTGCTCAAGTCCGGCGGCAAGATATTGGGGCGGGTCAACCTGACTGCTGTGGACAATGGTGTGGCGCAGCTTGGTTATCGGGTCGGCGAGGAATTCACCCATCGGGGCATCGCCACGAAGGCCGTGACGCTGGCAATCGATAGGGCAACAGAACACGGCCTGTGGGCGCTTGAGGCGCGTGTGCTTTTGAACAACCCCGCCTCTAAACGCGTGCTTGAAAAAGCTGGGTTTACCTGCACAGGGCAGGATAGGATCGGCGATCTTGAGTGCGAGACCTTTCGTCGGGATCTTGATCAGGATTGAAACAGCCTGCCGATTTGCTCCCGTCTCTGGTAATCTGGCGTTGTACCGCATAGCTACTCTTAAAAGGAGAGCCGCCCATGTCCAATCCGCTTCTGTCCACTTGGAACACCCCGTTTGAAATCCCGCCGTTCGATGTTATCACCGACGCCGATTTTGAACCCGCCTTTGAGGCCGCACTGACAGAAACCCGCGCGGCGATTGACAAGATCGCGGGATCGGATGACGCGCCAAGTTTTGTCAATACGATCGAGGCGCTGGAGCTGGCGGATGCGCCGCTCGACCGTGTGCTTGGCGTGTTTTACAACGTAGCGGGCGCGGACAGCACGCCGGACCGCGAGGCGCTTCAGCGGGTGTTTTCACCTAAGCTGGCGGCGTTTTCGTCCCAGGTGACGATGAACGAGGCGCTGTTTGCGCGGATTGAAACGCTTTGGCAGGGGCGCGATGCGCTTGACCTGACAGAAGAACAGCAACGGGTTTTGATGCTGACGCGTCGCCGGTTTGTGCGATCGGGTGCGTTGTTGAAAGGGGCGGACCGGGATCGCCTTAAAGACGCGCAACAAAGGCTTGCCGCACTGGGCACCGATTTCACGCAGAACCTTCTGGCTGATGAGCGAGAGTGGGTCATGCCACTTGAAGATGCCGATCTTGAGGGCCTGCCGGATTTCGTTACCAATGCCGCGCGCGCCGCGGGGGCTGAGAAGGAATTGGATGGCCCGGCCATCACGCTGGCTCGTTCGGTCATCACGCCGTTTCTACAGCACTCTCCGCGTCGTGACCTGCGCAAGTCAGCCTATGAGGCTTATACTGCGCGCGGTGCAAATGGGGGCGACACGGACAACCGCGCAATTGCCGACGAAACCCTCGCCCTGCGCGAGGAACGCGCGCGGCTTCTTGGCTATGACAGCTTTGCTGCGTTCAAGCTCGAGACCGAAATGGCGGGCACCCCGGACCGGGTGCGTGATCTGCTGATGCAGGTCTGGGAACCGGCTAAGGCAGCAGCGCTGCAAGACGCGGCGACAATGACAGAAATGCTGCACTCAGATGGTCACAACGGCGATCTGGAGCCGTGGGACTGGCACTATTACGCGGAACGCCGTCGCGAGGCAGAGCATGATTTGGATGAGGCCGAGATCAAGCCTTACCTGCAACTTGACCGGATGACCGAGGCCGCATTTGACACGGCGCACCGGCTGTTCGGGCTGGCGTTTGCACCTCTGGACGTCACGCTATACCACCCGGATGCGCGTGCGTGGGAGGTGACACGTGACGGAAAGCATGTGGCGGTCTTCATCGGTGACTATTTCGCGCGGGGATCAAAGCGTTCGGGTGCGTGGTGTTCAGCCATGCGCAGCCAGCAAAAGCTGGCGGGCGATATCCGCCCGATCGTTGTGAATGTCTGCAACTTTGCCAAACCCGAGGCCGGTCAGGCAGCGCTTCTATCTTGGGACGATGCACGCACGCTGTTTCACGAATTCGGTCATGCGCTGCACCAGATGCTGTCGGATGTAACCTATCCTTCGATCTCGGGCACGTCGGTTGCGCGTGATTTTGTGGAACTGCCCAGTCAGCTTTACGAGCATTGGTTGGAGGTGCCAGAGGTGCTGGGCAAATTTGCGACGCATGCCGAAACCGGCGAACCGATGCCAAAGGCGCTTTTGCAACGGCTTTTGGCTGCATCGACCCATGACACAGGGTTCCAAACGGTCGAGTTTCTGTCTTCGGCGCTTGTCGATCTGGATTTTCATGACGGCCCGGCACCAAAGGATGCGATGGCTGCTCAGGAGGCCACATTGGAGCGGATCGGCATGCCGTCTGCTATTCGGATGCGCCACGCGACCCCGCATTTCGCGCATGTCTTTGCGGGGGACGGGTATTCGTCCGGTTACTACAGCTACATGTGGTCCGAGGTGATGGATGCTGACGCGTTTGAGGCTTTTAAGGAATCTGGTGATGCGTTTGATCCGGAAATGGCTGCCAAGCTTGAAGATCACATCCTGTCCAAAGGCGGTTCGGTCGAGGCCGAAGACCTCTACACCGCCTTCCGGGGTCGTTTGCCCGGTGTTGGCGCGCTTTTGAAGGGGCGCGGGCTGGCGGCCGAGTGACCGGTCCCTAATTGCGTGACGGATCGTCGGGGTGCGGTGTCACGCCGACCGGGTCTTTGTGGATCATGACGTCGGTGTCAGGATATGCGTGCAAGATTGCGCGGCGCAGGCTTGCCCCGATGGCATGGGCATCTTCAAGCGTTTGGGAGCCGTCCAATTCGATATGCATGTTGATGAAAGTGAGAGAGCCGGATCGACGCGTCTTCAGATCGTGAAAGCCGTGTACACCGGGGTGGGCGGCGGCGATTTGCTCGACCCCGGCGACAAGATCAGGGTCCGCGGCGTGATCCATCAGGCCATCCCAGGCGGTTTTGAAGATGCGGACGGCTCCAACGACCAACATGATCGCGGCGCCGATGGCGACGACACTGTCGACCTGTTCCATCCCAAAGAGATTAACGACCCAAAGCGACAGGATGGCGCCGATATTGGGAATAAGGTCGCCCAGATAGTGCAGGCTATCGGCCTTAACGACCGCTGATCCGGTTTGCCGGGCAACGTGCCGCTGCCACAAGACCAGTGCCAAGGTCAGGCCGATGGAAATCACCATTACCGCGATCCCACGCACGGGTGCCATGATCGGCGCCGGTTCGCCCGAAAGCAGTCTGGCGATGGCGGCCCAAGTGATGACGCCGGCGGACACCATTATGAACAGGCTTTGACCAAGTGCAGCCAGATCTTCGGCGGCGGAATGTCCGAAAGCATGGTCGTCATCGGCTGGGCGCGAGGCATACCAAATTGCTGCAAGTGCCCCAAGAGACACCATCAGGTCCATTGCGCTGTCCGCAAGCGATGCGGCCACCGACAGGGCCTGTGTCTCGCCCAAGGCCCAGAGTTTAAGGGCGACCAATGTAACCGCCACCAGCGCCGAGGCGATGCCAGCAGATAGGTTTAGTCTGGTGCGTGTATGCGTCATCGTCTCTGGGCTACCCTATCAAAGCGGCGGGGCGCAAGCGTGAGGGTGTAAGGGCCCTAATCGATCACTTCGGTGTCGCGTACGCCCCAAAGGTTACCTTTTGGGGTCCAACCACGGATACCATCCGCTTTCACCCGGCACCAATCTGGGCTGCACGTCTCGATCCGTGCAATAACGCCGGTCTCAAGATAGGCGTTGATCTGGCTTTCGGGGTCGGCGCGGCTGTAAAGCGCGCTTAGGTCGGTTTCGATGATGGCCGTTCTGGCACCAGACAGCAGCGAGTAGTGGACCCAGCCTCCTACGCCATCGCGGTCGCGTACTTGGCGCCAATGACCATACTCGCCTGTGATTTCCAGCGGCATGCCTTTGTGTTTGAAGACCCAGTCGATACGGTGGCGCAAAGATGGGCCGCGCCGCACATTGCCCTCTGACGTTTTCAGGGACACAAATCTGGGCATAGGCAGGTTGGTGACCGGACCTCGTTCGGGGGCGGCGGTGTTTTCGGTCGCCAGCGCGGGGCTGTGCCACACCAAAACCATAACGGCAAGAACTAGTCCCGCCAGCGCACTGGATATCCGCATATGTGCTTTCATGTTCTGCCTCACCCCAACTTGCGCGCAATTTTCTTTCGCTTGCGTCGCAGCGGTGCTTGTACCTTGCCTCGATCCTTGTCACTTTGGCAGGGAGACGCGCAAAAGAAAAGCCAAAGGGAGGGCCAACATGCCCGCTGAACGTCTGAGTGTTGTTGTGACGCGACGGTTGCCCGAGGTTGTTGAGACCCGGATGACGGAACTTTTCGATGTTGAGCTTCGGGATGATGACACACCGATGACGCGCGAGGCGTTAGCCGAGGCTATGACGCGGTGTGATGTGCTGGTGCCGACCATCAACGATCAGATTGACGCCAACATGCTGGCCCGCGCTGGTGAACGCTTGCGTTTGATCGCGAATTACGGCGCTGGGGTGGACCACATCGATGTCAACTCGGCACGCGAACGGGGTATTTTGATCTCGAACACGCCGGGTGTGTCGGCGGATGATACGGCGGATATGGCCATCGCGCTGATTCTGGCCGTTACACGCCGGTTTCCCGAAGGGATACGCCTGATGACCTCTGGCGACTGGGCCGGTTGGTCGCCCACTGCGATGCTGGGGCACCGTATTCAGGGGCGTCGGGTCGGTATTCTTGGCATGGGCCGAATTGGGCAAGCGGTCGCTGCGCGCGCGCGGGCGTTTGGGATGCAGGTGCATTACCACAACCGAAAGCGGCTCCACCCCCAGATTGAAGAGAGCCTCGAGGCCACATATTGGGAAAGCCTGGACCAAATGGTGGCCCGGATGGATGTGATTTCCATCAATTGTCCACATACGCCGTCGACCTTCCATCTGATGAATGCGCGGCGCTTGAAGTTGATGAAGCCCGAGGCAGTAATCGTGAACACCTCACGCGGTGAGGTGATCGACGAAAACGCCCTGACGCGGAGGCTACGTGCAGGCGAGATAGCGGGCGCCGGGCTTGACGTTTACGAACACGGGAACGAGATCAATCCCCGTTTGCGCGACCTTCCCAACGTGGTTGCCCTGCCTCATATGGGGTCGGCCACGGTCGAAGGACGGGTCGAGATGGGCGAGAAAGTCCTGATCAACATCAAAACCTTCGCCGATGGTCACCGTCCACCGGATCAGGTCGTGCCGGGGATGTTGTAGCAGGACTTTGGCCAATCTAATGCTTTTGGATTGGGAACAAGGACGAAGATGAAACGCGTGATGGTTATTGGACAGCCGGGCTCTGGCAAATCCACCCTTGCGCGCGAATTGGGGAAGCGCACAGGCCTTCCCGTTATCCATATAGATAAGATTCACTGGATGCCGGGTTGGGTTGAGCGGGATCGGGAAGAAAAGACGCGGCTCTGCCGCGAAGTCCACGCACGGGCGCAGTGGATTTTCGAAGGTGGCCATTCAGTGACATGGCCGGAGCGGTTGTCGCGATGTGATACGCTGGTTTGGTTGGATGTCCCTTTGGGGTTGAGGGTGTGGCGCGTATTTTGGCGAACGTTCAAAGACTATGGTAGGAGTCGTGTTGATTTGCCTGATGATTGCCCAGAGAGGTTTAGCTTCGAATTCTATCGCTACATCTGGAAAACCCGACATAGTGCGAAAAGAAACATCGAGGCTTTGATCGCGACGGCGTTAGATAAGCGTATCGTGAAGTTAACCGGTCAGGCTGAAATTGCTCGGTTTCTGGAGGATAGTAGCGTCTGTACAGGGGCAGAGAACCATCAAAATGCTTAAAATCATGGCCGTTTTGACGTTGATCCTTTTGTCAGCTTGCGCGCGCCCTCTTTCCGACACCGAAGTCGAGATGTCGCGGCTTTTGTTCGGCGATACGCTGGATACGGACAAGGTTCGCGTTCGTGCTGGGATTGGCGTGTTGCCCTTGCCGCAGCCGAAACCGGACGCAAAAGCTGCGCCGAAACCCCAGGCTCGGAAATTGCCGAAGGGCATTTGCCATCGCGTCCCTCAGCCCAACCGAAAAATCCAGTTTCCTGCAGGGCTTGTTCTTTGGAATCAGGTGTTCCTAAAACGCGACTTTTATCGCGCCGATATGTTCGAGGGCTGGCCCGAAAGCCTGCCTATGCCGCAGGCGTTGTTGATGGCGCACGAACTGGTGCATGTCTGGCAATGGCAAAACCGCGCGCGCACCGGCTACACGCCTTGGCGGTCCGGCGCAGAGAGCCTGCGTAAAGGCGATCCCTATTACTGGCCCGCGCGCGAACCCGGCGCTTATCTGTCCTATAACTTCGAAGCGCAGGCCGCGATGGTCGAAGACTATATGTGCATGACGCTATTTGATCCCACGAACCCACGTCGCGCCGAGCTTGAAGCGCTGATCGGCCCGGTTCTACCGGTGGCAAACCTTGGCAAGGTTTCGGGGCGCTAAAACCGTCACTATGTCGTTTTCTCGCAGGTAAGGGTCGGGCAGGCTTAGCATAATATGCGCCCTTACGGCATGTATATTGCAACATATTATGCCCCAAGGGAGTCGCCCCATGAAAACCCAAGTCAAAGCGCTTGTCGTCGGCGGTGGAGCCGTCGGTTCCTCGATCGCCTATCACCTGGCCAAGGCCGGCTGGGATGATGTCATGCTTTTGGAGCGCGACGAGCTGACATCCGGTTCGACCTGGCATGCGGCCGGACTGCTGCCATTGTTCAACATGTCCTATGCGACGACCCACATCCACGACTACTCGGTCAAGTTTTACAAAGAGCTTGAAGCAGAGACCGGGTTGAACGCGGGCTTCGCCGTGGTTGGCAACCTGCGCATGGCGCAGACGGACGAGCGTATGGACGAATATATGCTCTACGCCTCGACCGCGGACACGGTTGGTATCAACTACGAGTTTCTGAGCCCCGATCAGATCAAAGAGCGTTGGCCGTTGATCAAGACCGAAGACCTGAAGGGTGCGATTTATCACACCGAGGACGGCTACATTAACCCCGCCGATGTGACGCAAGCGATGGCAAAAGGTGCGCGTCAACGGGGTGTCGAGATTGTGCGTAAGATGCAGGCCGATGCGTTCCATTGGAATGGCACCCATTGGGAAGTCACTTGCACCAAGATGGTCGAGAAGGGTGGCAATCTTGTGGCCTCGGACGAGCAGGTGGTGATTACCGCTGAGCACGTCGTGACAGCATCCGGCAACCACGCGCAACGCACCGCCAAGATGCTGGGCATCAAAATCCCAGCGATCCCGGTCGAGCACCAATTCATCGTCACCGATGTCGATCCGTCGCTGCAAGCTTACCGCGAAGCTGGCAATCCGGAGCATCCGGTGATCCGTGACGCTGATGCGCAATCCTATGTACGAGAAGAGCGGGGCGGCTGGATCCTTGGTGTCTATGAAAAACACGCCCCGGCGTGCTTCGAACATGGCGTGCCAGACAGCTTCCGCGCCGATCTGTTCCCGCTCGATCTTGAGCGGATTGAAGAACAATACATGGCAATGATCCACCGCATGCCATCCTGTGAAGAAAGCGGCCTGAAGGACGATTTCAACGGCCCGATCTGTTACACGCCTGATGGTAACCCGCTGGTTGGTCCGGCTCCGGGTATGCGCAATATGTGGCTAGCCGAAGGCTTCAGCTTTGGCATCACCGCCGCTGGCGGGACAGGGTATTACCTTGCCCAGATGATGGTTGATGGCGAGGCCGAGATCGACATGGCGTCGCTCGACCCTAAGCGCTATTCTTCAAGCTGGATGACCACCGAGTTCGCCGCGCGCAAGAACGAAGAGTGTTACGATCACGTTTATATCCTGCACCACCCGGACGAAGAGCGCCCAGCGGCGCGTCCGTTGCGCACCTCGCCTGCTTTTGACCGTCAGAAGGAAAAGGGTGCGCAATTCGGTTGGGTGAATGGCTGGGAACGTCCAAATTATTACGGTCCGCTTGATGCGCCGTCGAATTTTGACGAAGAAGCCCGCTCGTTCCGCCGTGGCGGCTGGTGGCAATACGCGGTCGACGAGGCGAAAGCGATCCGCGAAGGTGTCGGCCTGATCGACGCGACGGCCTTCACCAAACACAATGTCTATGGCCCCGGCGCGACCGCGTTCTTGGATTGGTTTACCTGCAACAAACTGCCCAAGATTGGCCGCATCAATCTGACTTACGCGCTGACCAGCCATGGTACCACGCGGACCGAATACACCATCGTGCGCCGGTCCGAGAACGAGTATTACCTCGTTTCCGCAGGAGCTTGGACGGAATACGATCAGGATTATCTGCTGAAGGCCGTCGAAGACTGGAGTACTGGCGGATCGAACGATTGGGTTGGCGTGCAGGACGTGACCACGCAGTGGGGCGTTTTCGCTATCGCAGGTCCCAAATCGCGTGATGTTCTGAAAGAGATCATCAATGACGCGGACCCAGAGACTGCGCTGTCCAACAAACGGTTCCCATGGCTGTCAGCCAAACACATCGAACTGGGCATGTGCCCTGTGAATGCGATCCGTGTGGCCTATACGGGCGAACTCGGTTGGGAACTTCACCACCCGATGGAGATGCAGAACTATCTGTGGGATCTTTTGACGAGTGCTGGTGAAAAGCATGGGCTGAAGCTGGTCGGCGCACGGGCACAAAACTGGTTGCGTCAGGAAAAATCCTATCGTGCCTTTGGTACCGAACTGGGCCGTGACGCCACCCCGGCTGAGGCCGACCTGCCGCGTTTCATCGACCTTGAGAAAGACTTCCACGGTAAGGATGAGATGGTCGCAAAAGGTATCCGGTCGAAATGTGTGACGCTTTTGATCGACGGGCCGGATGACGCCGATCCGTGGGGCCGCGAGGCGTTGTTTGATGGGGATGCCAAGGTGGGCCGCCTGACCTCGGGTGGGTACTCTGTCGCGTTTGGAAAGTCGATTGGCATGGGCTATGTTACGCCTGAGCTGGCTGTGCCGGGCACTAAGCTGAAGGTGAAAATGCAGAACAAACTCTGGGATGCAGAGATCACCGTCGATAGCCCCTATGATCCGAAGAACGAGACGATCCGTATGAACGGATAGGTTTTACGATCAGGTATTGATGATGGCCCCCACGCGGGGCCATTTTCGTTTCTGCTGCACAATTTGTTTGCCTTTTGTTCTCACCTCGGGCAGTTTTGTTGGACGCTAGATGGGAGGGAACTATGACAGAGAAAATCAAGGGTGGCTGCCATTGCGGAGCCGTGACGTTCGAAGTCGACCCACCCGAGTTTGTGGTGTCGTGCAATTGCTCGATATGCCGTCGATATGGCGCTTTGTGGACACATTGCCCACCCAACAATGGGACGATACTGACAGGGCAAGACAACCTCAAAACCTATAGCTGGGGCGACAAGATGATCGATTTCTGTAGCTGTAAGACGTGTGGGGCGGTGACTCACTGGGCGGCAGGAGAAAATGCAGATCAGGATCGGATCGCACTGAATATGCGCATGGCGCCGCTGGAGGTGATGGACGGGCTGAAGGTGCGCCGCTTCGATGGAGCACACTCGTGGGAGTTTCTGGACTGAGAGCCTACAACGAGATCAGATGATTGTCCCATGCGTAGTCCTGACTGACCGCTACAAATCGCTCCGTGCCTTCTAGGCGGTGAACGAACCCGCCGTCACAGGTGATTGCTAGCCCGCCGTTGGGTGCGGGGGCAACGCCCGATGCGGTCCCGCGCCTGCTGCTGCCTGCTGGCGTGCCGTGTGCGTCATAGTAAATCACTTGATTGCCGCGCGGCCCGGAGACCGCAATCTCGCCGGTCTGTGGGCAAACAGCGATGGAACCTGCATAGTTTTTCAGACGAAGATCGTCTGGATGAGGTAAAAATTCTGATTTACCACCGCGCATATGGCGCATGACCAAGGGCACCTTGTGCGTCGGATTGCCTTGCCATTGTAGCGCAGCAATCACCGCCCCCATGCCGTCAACAGCAATGTGGCGGATCGAGTTTTGGTGCATCTCGCCGCTAAGTTCGACCTGATCCGCAATCTGCCCATCGGCTGTTAGATACGTCAGGTTTGTGCGCATGGTGGGCAGGTTCAGCTTCGCGCGCGCCATGTCCGGGTACGTTTGAATTCCGCCATTTGCGACCACGAAACCACCATCCGGCAGTCGCAGGATTTCGTGGGGCCCGATCCCACCCGCTGGGACCTCTCCCAGCCGGCGATATCTGTCCGCGGCGTCCCAGACCCCGATCACACCAGCCGGGCCGTCATAGTTATTTTCGGTTGTGAACAACGTTTTGCCATCGGCGGAATAGGCACCGTGGCCGTAGAAATGCCGCCCCTCTGGGCTTTCCAGGCGGGCGACCTCGTGGCCGCCAATGCACTCGATGACGACAGCAAAGCGCCCCGGTCTGCGTGCAAAAGCCACAGCCTCGGGCCGTTTTGGATGGATACTGGCAGCATGGCCGCGGCTCGGGATGGGCAGCTCGAATATCAGTTCACCTTCGCGGGTAAATCCGACCAACCAAGACGACTTGTCTGCACGATTGCCAGCCGTGATGAAGTCGGGCGACCCGGCTGCGGCCCAGCCTGGCTGCGCCAGTCCGGCCACACCGACGCTTGCAGACAATCCCGATAAGAAAGAGCGGCGTTTCATGTGATCAGTCCCCATCGCCCGCGCTGAACCCTGTCTCCACGTCGAGACCGGGGCCGATATCCTGATCAAGCTGGAGTTGCAGGAAATCCAGTTTTGTTTGCAAACCCTCGGCGCGCACCCGTTTTATGGGATCGCCCATGGCCTCGGCCAGTGGCGCGCCGATGGCGTTCACCCGCGCCTGTGTATCTGCCACGACCTTCACGATCCATGCGCGCGACGGATTGAAAATGGCACCGGCGAACCCCCGGTCGACGATGTCGGAAATGCCCTGAAGCTGCGCCAACATGATGTCGTTCGTCAGACCGGAACGCCATGCTTCGGCACTTTTGGGAAAGCTGCGTTCGTACGTGCCCAGCGGACGACCGATCCGGTGTTGTTTTAGCCGGAGAATGGAGAAATCCAATGCGGTGAAAATCTGGCGCGTGAACTCTTGGTGTGACAGATAAACTGGGTTCTCGGGACCTGCGTTGCGAACCAGATCCCCCCAACCACCCGGGGCAAACCAACCATCGTAAAGATCAACGCCAATTCGGGCGAGATTGCCGGACACGCCGACAAGGGCAGGGCAGGTTTGTAGATCATCATAGAGAAGACGTTCGATTGCGGGCAGACCCTGTGACCCGACACTGGAAGCGGCAACGATTTTTGGGTCAGCTTGTTCGGCGTTTGGTCGCTTCAATAGACCTTTCAATGCCCGTCCAACAAAGTTCTTCTTGTCGGGGAAGAAGTTGACGGCCAGTGCGGCGGATTGGGCCTCAATCGGGCCAAACTGATATGCATCCAGCGGTGCCCATGCGATCCAGGTGCTTGCCAGCGCGGCGTCGACGGCGCTGCGAGGAGTTTCGCCCGCGCAAAACGCTTGCGACTGGTCGGCCAATACAGCAGCTTCATCGCGGAACGTGGCAAACTGGTCATCAAGGACGGCTAGGATACGATCCGCCACGGCGGTGTGATCGACCTTTGGGTCCGGTGTTGCAGAGTGTACCAACGTGGGTAACAGGGTTGCAGCAACGATTGTGATTACAAACTTCATAACGACTCCAGAAATGAGATGAGGGCTTCGCGGTCGGATGCGTTCATTTGACGTACGGCTTCCCGCGCAGGTTCGGCTTCGCCGCCGTGCCAAAGGATCGCCTCCAGCAACGTGCGGGCGCGTCCGTCGTGCAAGAAAGTGGTCTGCCCGCTGACTTGACTGGTGCGTCCAATTCCCCACAGCGGTGCGGTGCGCCATTCGCGGCCATCAGCCTGCCAGTCCGGTCGGTGATCTGCCAACGCGTGCCCCATATCGTGCAACAGCATATCGGTGTAGGGCCATATCAGCTGGAAGGACCGCGTGGGATCATCTTCCAACCGATGGGTGACGAAACTGGGCGTGTGGCACGCGGCGCAACCCGCGTCGTGAAACAGGGCCTTTCCGCGCAGCACATTCGGCGTGCTGGTGTCGGTACGTTCAGGTACGGCGAGGTTCGCCGCGTAAAACGCCATCAGATCAAGAGCAGTGTCTCCGAGCTCTTGATTGTCTTGGGTGGCGGTGTTTCCATGCGGTGCATCGCGGCAATCGGTCTGCGTTTCTGTACAATCCCCGTAGGCGGCGGGGAATAAAGCGCTTGAGAGGCCGATATCTCCATTCGCTGCATCTGCTGTTTGCTGTCTAACAGTCGGGTTACCCGCCTTATGCCCAAATCGTCCCAGCATCCACTGGTCGAATTCGCGCGACCAAACCGTGTTCGGGCGGCCTGATATGCCATCGCCATCAACGTCGTTCGGATCTGCATTGGCAAGGATGTCGGCCTCGGGGATTGCCTCCAACAGGCCCAGCCCGATCATCTGCGGGGCGACACGGGGGGACGTCAGTGTCTCCGCACCCAACGCGCCATACTTGGTGTTTTCGAGATGATATGACGGCACGCGCAGCTCGATCTGGCTGCCATCGCCTAAGTCGACAGTCCGTTTAGAATAAGTCACCGTCAGAGCGGCTTCAGCAGCATGGCCTGTGATTGCTCGGTCCTGCACCTGAAACCCGTAATTGGGGTCAGGCTGCGCCATTCCCTGCGTGTCCAGCTGCGACAGGCGCAGCACCAATCCAAGCGACGACGTTTTGTCTGTCGAAGGATGCCCCCGCCCATCATTGACATGGCAGGCCGAGCACGCCCTTGCATTGTATAGGGGTCCCAGCCCATCAGATGAAACGGTCGATGCAGGTGCCTGAACCCATAGTTTTTCAAACAAGGCCTCGCCAAGCCGAAACTCCAAGGCTTGTATATCGTTCAGCCCCGCCGTTGGTTGCGAAAACGGTGCGCTTACGGGTGCCGACATCGCCGTCGCCGCGCCTGCTGGGCGAGCCTCGTATGGTGAAGGTCCCTTGGGATCGTACTGTGTGGCGTTTTTGATCCGCGCAAGCTCTGCATGCGTTCTAGCTATTGGGTTTAGATGGGGCTCGCCCAGTGGCGTGTGTTCCTTGGCCAGTAGGATTGTACCACTGGCAAGGACAGCTACCAACGAAAGGACAGTACGCATTTGAGCGGCTCCTGAAGAACGCGCGCTCTTATTAGGGGCAGAATGTAACAGGGTAAAGTAGTTCTGACAAAAATTGTCGGATATGTCGCAGGCGACGCTATCGCGGGCCTGTGCCGCTCAATTTGCCCAAATCTATACGGTGCTGAGCAAGATGCTGGTTTCACTGTTCGTAATGCCATCGACCACGCGTACCTCGCCCAATATCCGGTCGAACTCGGTCAGATTGGCCGCAGTAAGCTGGGCCACCAGATCCCATTTACCATTTGTGGAATGCAGGCTGCGAAGCTCGGGCATCCCGCGCAGGCGTTTGATGACCGCAGTCGTAGATTTGCCGGTCACCTCGATCATCATGATCGCATGAACACCGTCTGGTCCATGGTCTTCGCGCGCCCGGATGGTGAACCCCAACACAGCGCCGCTTTCAAGCAGGCGATCCAGACGAGCCTGCACGGTTGCGCGGGTGACATCAAGGATTTCAGCGAGTTTAGAGATTGGTGCGCGGCCGTCTTCGCGCAAAAGAGCGATGAGTTCGCGGTCGAGTTTATCAAAGATGTGCATAACTTTAGATAAGTAAGTCTATACAAAAAGTAAAATAAAACCTCATCTGATTATCAATACTGACATCCAATGTCTAAATAGGCATATGGTAGGGTGCAGGCTCAATCACGCGCGATGGCGACCGCAGAAGAGTGTTCTGAACTGCGGTGTCCCTCCCAGCATTCTTACCTCGACGGAGACGATACATGACACATATTCACCTTCTCGGTGTACCCATGGAAGAAGGCGCAGGGCGTCGTGGCTGCATCATGGGTCCAGCAGCGTATCGGACAGCGGGTCTGGCAGAAGAACTGGCCTCGCTTGGTCATTCGGTGGTGGATTTGGGAGATGCGGCGCGAGACGACGTGGATGACGTCGAAACTGAACACGATCACCTGAAACTCTTGCCGGAGGTCGCCGGGTGGACTCGCAGCCTGCATCGCAACGCATATGAGTTGGCGAAGAAAGATGTGCTGCCGATCTATATGGGCGGTGATCACGCTTTGGCGCTTGGAACCGTTACCGGCCATGTTGCTGCGGCGGCCGAGCAGGGGCGACCGCTGTTCGTGCTCTGGCTCGATGCGCATTCGGATTTTAACACACCAGCCAGTTCGCCAAGCGGTAACATTCACGGTATGCCGATGGCGTTTGCCTGCGGTGTTGAAGGGTTCCCTGATCTGCTGGGCAAGCCTTTGCCTGCAAAGCTTGACCCTAAGAAACTGTGTATGCTGGGGTTGCGGTCCGTTGACGGGTTGGAGCGTGAATTGCTGCAAGCGTCAGGCGCAACAACCTATGACATGCGCGCGATTGATGAAAACGGGGTCGCAAAGTTGTTGCGTCCCTTCCTTGATGAAGTTGCGCAGGCGGATGGGCTTTTGCATGTCAGTCTTGATGTCGACTTTATCGAGCCTGCGATTGCCCCGGCCGTTGGCACAACCGTGCCCGGTGGCGCGACGTTCCGCGAAGCCCATTTGATCATGGAGATGCTGCATGACAGCGGACTTGTCACTTCGCTTGATCTGGTCGAGCTGAACCCCTTCCTTGATGACCGTGGCCGCACTGCCCGTCTGATGGTCGACCTGACCGCGAGCCTCTTTGGGCGTCGCGTTTTGGATCGCCACACTCAAAGCTATTGATTTGACCTTCGAAAGGACTTCCCATGCCGCCTCTACCTTCTGAACTTGCTTATGTCCCTTTCGTGTCCGTTGAACACATGATGGGTCTTGTCCACCACATTGGGATCGAGACCGTTCTGCGCGAGATTGCTGATGAGATTGAAGCCGATTTCAAGCGTTGGGAGTTGTTTGATAAAACGCCCCGCGTTGCTAGCCACTCGGACGTTGGGGTGATCGAACTTATGCCAACATCGGATGGCGAGATGTATGGTTTCAAATACGTGAACGGCCACCCGAAGAATACCAAAGAGGGGCTGCAGACCGTGACGGCGTTCGGTCTTCTGGCCGATGTGAACTCTGGATATCCGAAACTGCTAAGCGAGATGACTGTTCTGACGGCCTTGCGCACGGCTGCGACCTCCGCAATGGCGGCCAAACATCTTGCGCCGAAGGGTGCGACCACGATGGCGATGATCGGCAACGGTGCGCAATCGGAGTTCCAGTGTCTGGCGTTCAAGGCGATCTGCGGTATCGATACGGTGCGTCTTTACGACATCGACCCTGCAGCGACCGAGAAATGCGCGCGTAACCTAGCTGGACAGGGATTGACCGTCGTGCCGTGCAAAACCGGCGAAGAAAGCATGGAAGGTGCGCAGATCATCACCACCTGCACCGCCGACAAGCAATATGCCACGATCCTGACCGACAACATGGTTGGTGAAGGCGTGCATATCAACGCTATTGGTGGCGACTGCCCAGGCAAGACGGAACTGCATCGCGACATCCTGCTGCGCTCGAACATCTTCGTGGAATATCCCGAGCAGACTTGGATCGAAGGCGAAATCCAGCAACTCGAAAAAGATCACCCCATCACCGAGCTGTGGGAGGTCATCACCGGCCAAGCCAAAGGGCGTCGTTCGGACAAGGAAATCACGCTGTTTGATAGCGTTGGCTTCGCGATCGAGGATTTCTCGGCCCTGCGCTATGTCTCCAAAGCGATCGAGGGTACGGCGTTTTTCACTCGGCTGGACATGCTGGCCGATCCGGATGACCCGCGTGATCTGTTCGGGATGTTGGAGCGGTCTAAGGGCTAAGCACAAAGCAAAGCGGGCGGTGGATCTCTCCACCGCCCGTCTTATTTGGTACACAACCCGAATTTAGTCGTCGACGTAATCCGTGAGCGGTGGGCATGTGCAGACCAAGTGGCGATCGCCATAAGCGTTGTCGACGCGGTTAACTGGCGACCAATATTTATCGACGCGGAAGCTGCCGGCCGGGAAGCACCCTTGTTCGCGGGTATAGGGTCGATCCCATTCACCCACGAGGTCCACATATGTGTGGGGCGCGTTCTTCAGCGGGTTGTTCTCTGGGTCAATCTTACCCTCTTCGATATCGCGAATTTCTTCGCGGATCGCCAACATGGCGTCGCAGAAGCGATCCAACTCGGCCTTGCACTCGGACTCGGTCGGTTCGATCATCAGGGTGCCTGCGACCGGCCAGCTCATGGTCGGCGCGTGGAACCCGTTGTCGATCAAGCGCTTGGCGATGTCATCAACGGTCACGCCTGCGCTATCCGCGTAGGGGCGGGTGTCGATGATGCACTCATGCGCGACGCGTCCGTTGTTCCCGGTGAACAGGACGTCGAACGCTCCTTTCAGACGGGCCGCGATGTAGTTGCCGTTCAGGATCGCAACCTTGGTGGCTTGGGTCAGACCGTCGCCACCCATCATCAGGACATAAGCCCAGCTGATTGGCAGGATCGAACCCGAGCCATAGGGTGCTGCGGAAACCGCCCCTTCTTCCCCAGCAAGACCATTGCCCGGCAAGTGTGGTGCCAAATGTGCTTTCACACCAATTGGACCCATGCCGGGGCCACCGCCGCCATGCGGGATGGCGAACGTCTTGTGCAGGTTCAGGTGGCTGACGTCGCCGCCGATTTCACCGAGTTTCGATACACCAACCATCGCGTTCAGGTTGGCGCCGTCGATATAGACCTGACCACCGTGATCGTGGACGATCTTGCAGACCTCGCGCACGGTGCCTTCGAAAACACCGTGGGTCGATGGATAGGTGATCATACAAGCCGCTAGTTTGTCGCCAGCAGCGGCCGCCTTTTCGCGGAAGTCATCAAGGTCGATGTCTCCGTTTTCGGCGGATTTCACCACGACGACATCCAGATCGACCATATGAGCGGACGCTGGGTTGGTACCATGCGCCGAAATCGGGATCAGGCAGACGTTGCGATCACCTTCACCATTGGCACGATGATAGGCCTGAATGGTCAAAAGCCCTGCATATTCGCCCTGCGCGCCAGAGTTCGGCTGCATCGACATATCGTCATAACCGGTGATCAGGCAGAGTTTTTCTTTCAGATCCGCGATCATTTCCGCATAGCCTTCGACCTGACTTTCAGGGGCCATCGGGTGGATGTAAGCAAACTCACGCCAGCTGACCGGCATCATTTCGGCGGCGGCGTTCAGCTTCATGGTACATGACCCAAGCGGGATCATAGCGCGATCAAGCGCCAAATCACGATCCGCCAGACGACGCATGTAGCGCATCATCTCAGTCTCGGCCCGGTTCATGTGGAAGACCGGGTGGGTGAGGTATTCTGATGTGCGCAGAATGTCATCGGGTAGGCGGTATTCATTATCGCCGTCGTCGTATGCGCGATTGATGCCGAAAGCGCGCCAGACGCCTTCGATCACAGCGGGGCGGGTGGCTTCGTCCAGTGTGATCCCAACATATTCCGTGTCAACCGGGCGCAGGTTGATGCCTTCTTCGCGGGCGGATTTCAGAACGGTGTTCTGAAGCGCGCCGACATGCACGGTGATCGTGTCAAAGAAGTGCTTGGAGGTGATGGTGAAGCCTGCATCCTCCAACCCTTTGGCCAGGCGAACGGTTTTCAGATGCACGTCCTGCGCGATGGCTTTCAGACCCTCGGGGCCATGAAACACGGCATAGAATCCGGCCATCACCGCCAGCAAAGCTTGCGCGGTACAGACGTTTGAAGTCGCCTTTTCGCGGCGGATGTGTTGTTCGCGCGTTTGCAGCGACAGGCGATAGGCTTGGTTGCCGCGCGCATCGACCGACACACCGATCAAACGGCCCGGCATGTTGCGCTTGTGCTTGTCGGCGGTCGCCATATAGGCGGCATGTGGGCCACCGAAGCCCATTGGAACACCAAAGCGCTGGGATGATCCGACAGCAATGTCGACCCCCATTGCGCCCGGCTCTTTCAAGACGGTCAGCGCCAGTGGGTCAGCCGACACGATGCCCACTGCTTTCACAGCGTGCAGAGCTGCCACTTGGTTGGTGAAATCGCGCACGCGACCGAAGGTGCCGGGGTACTGGAAGATCGCGCCGAACACGTCTTCGGGTACGAGATCGGTTTCGGGGTCGCCGATGACGATCTCAATGCCTAGAGGGGCCGCACGGGTTTTCATGACTGCGATGTTTTGTGGGTGGCAAGCCTCGTCCACAAAGAACTTGGTGGCTTTCGACTTGGCGATGCGTTGGCCCATGGTCATCGCTTCGGCGCAGGCCGTGGCCTCGTCCAGAAGCGACGCGTTGGCAATCTCGAGCCCTGTTAGGTCGGAGATCATGGTTTGGTAGTTCAGAAGCGCTTCAAGTCGGCCCTGCGAAATCTCGGGCTGGTAGGGCGTGTAAGCCGTGTACCATGCCGGATTCTCCAGAATGTTACGCTGGATCGCAGGCGGCGTAACCGTCCCGTGATAGCCTTGCCCCAACAGCGAGCGCATGACTTTGTTCTTCACAGCCACATAGCGCATTTTGTGCAGCGCTTCGCGTTCAGACAGGGCAGGCCCCCAATCCAAAGCTTCTTTCTGACGAATGCTGTCAGGGACGGTCTGACTGATCAGGTCGTCCAAATCCTTGACGCCAACGGCTTCGAACATCTCGTCCATTTCTTTGGGCGAGGGGCCGATATGGCGACGATTGGCGAAATCATAGGGTTTGTAACCGGTGGGCGTGAACGACATGGCGGTTCTCCGTTCGGGGTCAGGGCATGTTGGGTGGGCAGGGGCCATCAAAGCCCCCGCGCAATTCAGAAATCGGGAATAGTCCCGAACTTAGCCGATAAAATCTTTGTATCCGGCTTCGTCCATGTAGTCGTCCAATGGGCTGGTGTCGGACGCCTTGATCTTGAAGAACCAGGCTTCGCCCTCGGCATCTTCGTTGACCTTTGTCGGCTCATTCACGATGGCCTCGTTCACTTCGACGACTTCGCCGTCCAGTGGGCTAAGGATGTCTGATGCCGCTTTAACGCTTTCGATTACGACAATCTCGTCATCTTTCGAGACGGTGTCACCCACCTCGGGCAGCTCAACAAAAACAACGTCGCCCAATTGCTCGGCGGCGTGGGCTGTGATGCCCACGATGTAGTTGCCATCTTCTTCGCGCAGCCATTCGTGTTCTTCGGTGTACTTCATTTGGTGTCTCCTGCTGGTATTCTGGGGTCAACGTTTATAGGTGGCGGGGCGGAACGGCATGTCCGCGACCGTGACGGGCTGGCGCTTGCCGCGCACATCACCAAAAATCTTAGAGCCGGTATCGGCGTGGTCAATACTGACATAGCCCATAGACATCGGGCGCTCGATCGATGGGCCAAATGCGCCCGACGTAACTTGTCCGATCGGGGTGTCGGCATCCGCTGACGCATAAAGTTCCGTACCGGCCCGCATTGGCGCACGACCTTCGGGCAGAAGGCCCACGCGGCGGCGGCCTGCGCCGTTGTCAAACTCGGGCAGGATGCGGTCGGCACCGGGGAAGCCGCCTGCGCGGTCGCCTCCGGTTTTACGCACTTTCTGCACGGCCCATTCGAGCGCCGCTTCAACCGGTGTTGTGGTTGTGTCGATGTCGTTGCCATACAGGCAAAGGCCAGCCTCAAGCCGCAAACTGTCGCGTGCGCCTAGTCCGATCGGCTCTACGCTGTCGATTGCGATCAGGGCGCGGGCAAACGCCTCGGCGTTCGCTTCGGGGACCGAGACTTCGTAGCCATCTTCGCCGGTGTAGCCTGATCGCGAAATCCAAAGCTCTCCGAAATCGCTGTCGGTCACGGCAACGTCCATGAACTTCATATCTGCGGCCGAGGGCACGAGGCTGGACAATGCGGCCTCAGCGGCGGGACCTTGCAAGGCCAGCAGCGCGCGGTCGTCGATCACTTCGATCTCGCAATCGGTCAAATGCGCACGCATATGGGCGATGTCGGCGTCTTTGCAGGCGGCGTTTACCACAAGGAACAAATGGTCGCCGCGGTTGGCAATCATCAGATCGTCAAGAATGCCACCATCGTCATTGGTAAACAGACCATAGCGCTGGCGACCCTCGGCAAGGGCGACAACAGATTGGGGTACGATGCGTTCAAGCGACAAAGCGGGGTTGTCACCGCGCAGGATCACCTGACCCATGTGGCTGACGTCGAACAGGCCTGCGGCATCGCGGGTGTGCAGATGCTCTTTCATAACACCCAGCGGATATTGCACGGGCATCTCATAGCCAGCAAACGGCACCATCTTGGCGCCAAGCTCTACGTGAAGGTCATAAAGACCCGTCCGTTTCAGATCGTCTTGGGATGCACCCATGATCATTCCTCCATCTGTCGTCGGAATGCTATGGAAGCCATGCGCCCGACATCGTTCGAACGCTTACACGCCCAATGATGCCCCCTCTGTCCTGTGCGCCTGAGATCGTTATCCCTTCGGCGGGCACGTCAGTGCCTCTCTCCAGAGTCCTATGCGCCGCGTCGGTCCGTGGGCCTGAGAGTTTACCAGGGCGGTTGCTCCTTCGGCACCGGCTTTCGCCAGATTCTCCCGATGCGATGTCGCTAACCTAGCGTCCAAAATTGTTTGGGGCAAGAGGTTGAATACTTTTGTATGCGGTTGCAGTCTAACCCCATGCAAGACCCGTATTTTTTTGGTTATGGCTCGTTGGTGAACCGGCGGACACATGCGTATGAGAACGCCCAACCCGCGCGCGTCAACGGGTGGCGCCGCGCTTGGCGACGTTCACCTTCGCGCGACATTTGCTATCTGACTGCGGTGCCAGATCGAGACGATTATATTGAGGGCTTGATAGCGTCTGTTCCGGGTTCAGACTGGGTTGCGCTGGATGAACGCGAGCGCGCTTATGCCCGCGTACCGCTGGGGCGGGAGCTTCGTCATAACGCCGGCGACCTCGACGTCGCGATCTATGCGATTGCGCAAGGGGAGCATCATTCGCCAACAGATCAAAACCCGGTTCTTCTGAGTTATATCGACGTGGTTGTGCAGGGGTACCTGACCGAGTTTGGACTGGACGGCGCAGTTCATTTCTTCGAGACGACCGAGGGCTGGCATGCGCCAATTATTGATGACCGCGCCGCGCCCATCTATCCCCGCGCACAGGTCTTGACTGACGAGGAGTTAAGCGTCGTTGATGAAGGGCTCTCGCGACTATCTGCGGTAATTAAACAGCGAGATTAGGCGCGATTGGCGCTGGTAGGGTTGCTGTGTGGTATCGCATTGACCTTGCTCTGCCATGCGCAGCACCCTTGCCGATAGGATTAGGGCGATCCCCGCAAAAATCAAACCACCAACGGCTTGTCCAATCAGCACCCCGGGCGCGCCCCAATAGGTCGCGCCGAGCAGAACCAAGGGGATCGTTCCCAAGGTCTGGCGCCCCCAGTTCACCCATGTGGAATAGAAGGGGTGGCCGAGATTGTTGAAGCTTGCGTTGGTCACAAAGATCACTCCGTTGAAATACCAAGCCAGTGCCAATGGTCCACAGAACAGATACACCAGTTCGCGGGCGGGGCCTTCTGCATTGAAAAGGTTAGCGATGGGCGCGCGAGCTAAATACAGGATCAGGCTGATAGAGACGGTGACCACAAGGACGAAGATCATTCCGTCCCTGATCGTTCCTCGCACCCGATCTAATCGACCCGCGCCAAAGTTTTGGCCCACGATGGGCCCAATGGCACCAGACAGAGCGAAAATCACGGCAAACGAAACAGGAATCAAACGGCCGATGATCGCCATCCCGGCGACGGCGTCCTCTCCGAACTCCGCCATGGAACGGGTGACATAGGCTTGTCCAATAGGGGTTGCGAACTGAGTCAAGATCGCGGGTACGGCGATTGTCATAAGCGCGGGAAGATCCACGCGAATTTCGTCGCTTGAGGGACGGTCCAACCCGCCATGGTGTTTCATCACAGGATAGATCGAGGCGACCGCAATAGTGATGCGCGCGCAGACTGATGCGATGGCAGCCCCCGTTAGATCAAGGTCTAGGCCAAAGATCAGAATGGGATCAAGCACGGCGTTCACGACACCTCCCCAAATGGTGGCCATCATTGCCCTTCGGGGGTCGCGGTGCGCGCGTAGAATAGCGCCTCCGATCATTGCGACAATCAGGATTGGCAGGCTGGGCAGAATGATCCGAAGATATGTGGTGGCCAAATCGAGTGTCTCACCCGATGCCCCAACGAGTCCCAAGAGTTCGGGTACATAGATCCAGACAACTGCGGCAAAAATTACCCCGATGATCACGCCGTAAAAAAGTGCTGTTGCTGCTCGTCGTCGGGCCATATGGGCGTCGCCTTCACCCAGCGCGCGCGCAACCAGTGCGCCTGCTGCGATCGACATGCCAATCCCGAAGGACGAAGTGAAGAACAAGATCGCGCCAGCATAGCCGATCGCGGCTGCAAGTTCCTTGTGGCCCAGCATCGAAATGAAGATCATATCAACCAGGTCGACCAGAAAAATGGCCATTAGGCCCACCGACGCCGTCAGCGACATTACCGTGATGTGGCGCATCAAGCTGCCTTCTAGGAATGCTGCTTGGGCGGTGTCTGTACTGTCGCTACTTGTCATAATCTGTCCTTACACTGGTTCGATCAGACTGCCTGACGGAACAAAAGATCACCAGAGGCGATTTTGAACAGACATTGTGCATTTATGCATGGGTTAGCTGACATCAGCGCCGATGCACTGACAATCGCTAAAAAAGTACTTAACTAGGTCGGTATAGGATGTCTGGCCGAATTGAGGTGTGTGAATGATCTATTTTCTTAGCGTGTTGGTGTTGATTGCCGGAGTGTTCGGCTATCGATATTGGTCAAGAAAACAAACTCGTGCAGAGCTATTGTCCACACCGCTAAACGATCATCAACGCGCCGTTATTGGCGCGCAGGTCCCGCTGACAAACAGGCTTCCACGCGAGTTGCGTGACAAACTCGAGGGCAAAATTTCCCTGTTTTTGCATCAGATCGAATTTATCGGGTGTGATGGTTTGGAGGTGACCGAAGAGATGCGATTGTCGATTGCGACACAAGCCTGTCTGCTGGTTGCAAACACCGATACTTGGTACAAAAATCTCTATACGATCCTGATCTATCCTGGAGCTTTCAAGTCGCGCAGGCAGGTTCACGACGGCTATGTCGTGACCGAAGAGGAAACCGTGCGGTTGGGCGAAAGCTGGGCGCGCGGCCCTGTTGTTTTGTCTTGGGCGCATTCCCAACAAGGCGCCATAAATGATCGTGACGGCCATAACGTCGTGTTTCACGAATTTGCCCACCAGATCGACGACCTGTCGGGCCATACAGACGGCGTGCCAGTGCTTGGACCCGATCAGAGCTTCGCGGAATGGGCGCAGGTCTTTGTTGAAGGGTATGAGGCCCATCTGACCAATCTCAGAAATGGCCGCGACACGGTAATCGATCCGTACGGCGCAGAAGGTCACGAGGAATTTTTCGCCGTGGCGGTCGAGGTGTTCTTTGAACGGCCACAAGCGCTGTATCAGCAAGAGCCGGCGGTCTATGACGAATTGTCAAAGCTGTTCAGGTTAGACCCCAAAAGCTGGGTCTAACGGCGCGGCTGGTTCATCCAGTCGCGCCATTCCGAGTGCTTGGCGATTATTCAGCCGCCATCATCGCTTTTTCGACTTTCACAGCCGCGAACTTCATCTCGGCGATCTTGCCATAGGGATCGAGCGCCGGATTGGTCAGTGTGTTGGCCGCGGCCTCTACATAGGCAAAAGGCAGGAACACCATGTTTTCGGCCACGCCGTAATCCGCGCGCACCATGATTTCGATGGATCCACGCCGGGTGGTCAGACGCACCATGTCGCCAGCTTCGATCCCCATTTCCCGCAGGGTCTTGGGGTTGAGTGAACAGTTGGCCTCTGGCTCGATCGCATCCAGAACAGTGGCACGGCGGGTCATGGACCCAGTGTGCCAATGCTCCAACTGCCGCCCAGTGGTTAGCACCATGGGATATTCCGTATCCGGCAACTCGGCTGGTGGCAGGATTGCGGCGGGGGTAAAGCGCGCGCGTTTGTTTTCACGGGGGAAGCCATCACCGAACACCACGGCTTGACCGGGATCTTGCGGGCTGAGCGACGGGTAGGTCACGGCGTTTTGTTCAGACAAACGATCCCATGTGATGTTTGCCAGTGACGGCATCACCCGCTCCATCTCTGCATAAATTTGGCTGGGATGGTCATAGGTCCAGCCCATGCCCATCTGTTTGGCCAGTGCGGTGGTGATCCACCAATCCTCTTTTGCCTCACCCGGAGGTGCCACCGCAGGGCGACACATCTGCACCTGACGGTTGGTGTTTGACGTGGTGCCAGTCTTTTCGGCGAGTGCAGCGGCGGGTAGGACCACATCTGCATATCCGGCGGTTTCGGTCAGGAAGATGTCTTGGCTGACCAAGAATTCCATCCGCTTGAGGGCCTCGCGTACGTGAGTCACATCGGGATCGGACATGGCTGGATTTTCACCCAGAATATACATGCCTTTGATTTTGCGATCATAGACAGCGTCCATAATCTCGACCACGGTCAGGCCGGGATTAGGGTTCAAATCTTCGATGCCCCAGACTTCGCGATAGAGCGCCTGAACATCTTCGTCCTTCACGGACTTATAGTCGGGATAGAACATCGGGATCAGGCCAGCGTCCGACGCGCCTTGCACGTTGTTTTGACCGCGCAGAGGGTGCAGGCCTGTGCCCGAACGTCCGACGTTTCCGGTCATCAAAGCCAGCGAAATCAGGCAGCGCGAATTGTCTGTACCGTGGACGTGCTGACTGACACCCATGCCCCAGAAAATCATACCGGCTTTGCCGTTCGCAAAGGTGCGGGCGGCGGCGCGCAATTCATCAGCAGAGATACCGCAAATCTCGGCCATATCTTCGGGCGAGAATGCTTTCAGATGCTCGCGCATCGCCTCCCAGTTTTCGGTGTGTTCGGCGATGTAGGTCTCGTCCGTCAGGCCCTCTTCGGCAATCACATGCATGATCGCGTTCAGCATCGAGACGTCACCGCCGGGCTTGAACTGCAACATGTGGGTCGCGAACCGGCTGAGCGACGTGCCGCGCGGGTCCATGATGATCAGCTTGCCACCGCGTTTGGTGAATTGCTTGAAATAGGTCGCAGCAACCGGATGGTTTTCGATCGGGTTTGATCCGATGACGATGGCAACGTCGGCATTTTCGATTTCGTTGAACGTCGCGGTCACGGCGCCAGAGCCCACGTTTTCCAGTAGGGCCGACACCGAGGATGCGTGGCAAAGACGCGTGCAGTGGTCGACGTTGTTATGGGTGAAGCCCTGACGGATGAACTTCTGGAACAGATAGGCTTCTTCGTTCGTACATTTTGCCGACCCGAACCCGGCCACGGCTTCGCCGCCATGTTCGTCACGCAAGCTCATCAAGCCTTTGGCCGCGACATCCAACGCCTCTTCCCATGATGCTTCACGGAAATGAGTGAACGGATCGGATGGGTCAACGTTCAGCCCCTTGGGAGCGCCTTCTTTCCGGATCAGTGGTTTGGTTAGGCGGTGTGGGTGGTTGACATAGTCAAAGCCGAAGCGACCCTTCACGCAAAGACGCCCTTCGTTTGCAGGGCCATTAATGCCCTCTGCATAAACAATCTTGTCGTCCTTCACGCGCAAGCTGACCTGACAGCCGACCCCGCAGAAGGGGCAGATGCTTTCGACTTCCTTATCGAAATCGGCGGTATCTTTGACCTTGGCAGGCATAAGCGCGCCAGTCGGGCAGGCCTGAACGCATTCGCCACAGGCCACACAAGTCGAGGCGCCCATCGGATCGGCAATATCAAACACGGGATAGGCATCATGCCCGCGACCGGCCATACCGATCACGTCGTTGACCTGCACTTCGCGGCAAGCGCGGACGCAGAGGTTGCATTGAATACAAGCGTCCAGATTGACGCTCATCGCGACGTGGCTGTCATCTAACAGCGGAATGCGGCCCTCTTCGAGCTTTGGAAAACGGCTTTCTTCAACGCCGTTCAGTTGCGCCATATCCAGAAGGTGGGAAGTGGTGTCATGAGCGACCTCTGGCTGGTCGGCCATCAAAAGCTCGACCACCATCTTGCGGGCCGTTTTCGCACGCGCATTGTCTGTCGTGACCACCATGCCTTCGCCAGGCTCGCGGATGCAGGATGCGGCAAGTGTGCGTTCACCCTCGATCTCGACCACACAGGCACGGCAGTTTCCGTCCGGACGCAGGTTCGGCACATCCTTGTGGCACAGATGCGGGATCAGCGTGCCTTCGCGTTTGGCGACATCCCAGATGCTTTCGCCTTCACGCGCCACTACTTCGCGCCCATCCAGTGTAAATTTGATGCCGTCGCTCATCGGATCCTCCGTCTTTCGAAGGGTAGTATAAACCATGCAAACCCGCACGTAAGACATTCAATCCCGACACCCAACGCCGTTTTTGCGCCAGCCCCCCTTTTCGTGACCGATCCGACTCTCTAGCAATGGTCGCAAAGGAGTCGCCAATGACCACCATCACTCTTGTCCGGCACGGACAGGCGAACAACACCGCAACAGACGAGGCCGGGTACGACCGCTTATCCGATTTGGGGCGCCAGCAGGCCCGCTGGTTGGGCGAGCATATGCGAGCGACAGGGCAGCGTTACGGAGCAGCCTATACGGGAACACTGACGCGCCATCACCAAACCGCACAGGAATGGGGGATGGAAGAATATACGCAGGATGCGCGGCTGGATGAGGTGCGGTATTTTGATCTGTCAGAGCGGATGCACGCCCAGTTTGGCATTCCCCACCCCCGTGGGCATGGAGATTTCATTGATCACCTGCCATTGACTTTCGCTGCGTGGCAAGAAGGTAAGATTGAAGGCGCTCCCGAGAGCTTTCAGGACTTTCAGGCCCGTGTCAGCGATGTGATTCACGACATTGCCGAGCGCGGCGAGGATGCAATTATCTTCACTTCTGGCGGTTTCATCGGCATGGCGACGCGTGTTGTGATGGGGTTGGACCTTGGGCCATTCACTCGTGCAATTTTGCCGATCATGAACAGCTCGGTTCACCGTCTAAGGCTCACGCCAGCCGGACTGACCCTGATCCAATTCAACGCGGTGCCGCATCTGGAACCCATCGACCGCCATCATGCGCAAACACATTTCTAAGGAGCATCCCTCATGACACATCTATGGGTCCGTGCCGAACAACGCCCCAACGAGGATCGGGTGGGTTTGACGCCGGAAGGCGCAAAGGCGCTGGTCGATGGCGGGCTGCGTGTCACGGTCGAGGAAAGCTCAGTCAGGGCCATTGGGATTGAGGGTTACCGCGATGCCGGGTGCGAGATCGCGGCCGAGAACTCTTGGCCAAATGCGCCTGCAGATGCGATAATTTTTGGACTGAAGGAATTGCCTGAAGATGGCACGCCCTTGCCACATCGCCACATCATGTTCGGACATGCCTTCAAGGGCCAGCACTCCGGCCGCGCTTTGTTGGAGCGTTTCAAAGAGGGTGGTGGCACGCTCTACGACTTGGAGTATCTGGTTGAGGAATCGGGACGACGCGTTGCGGCCTTTGGTTATTGGGCTGGATTTGCTGGCGCTGCCGTGACGCTGAAGGCTTGGGCCGCGCAGCAACACGGTCGGCTTTGTGGTCCCGTTGGCGCTTACAGGAACAAAGATGCGCTGCTGGAAGAATTGCGGGTTGAGTTGGATTCGACAGGAACGGCTCGCCCGAATGCCATCGTCATCGGCGCACTTGGCCGCGTGGGCACAGGCGCGTCTGATTTGATGGAGGCGATGGGCGTCGCAGTGACCAAATGGGACATGGCGGAAACTGCAAGCGGCGGTCCCTTCCCAGAAATCCTTCAGCACAACGTGTTCATCAATTGCATTCTGGCTGGACCTCAAACACCGGTTTTTGTTCCTCGTGATGCGCTAACGATGGATCGCAAGTTGACCGCAATCGGGGACGTGGCCTGTGATCCGGACAGCGATTACAACCCGGTGCCGGTCTATGACAAAGCCACCAGTTGGGACGCTCCAGCGCTTCGCGTGTCCAATGACCCTGTGCTGGATGTCATGGCCATCGATAATCTGCCTTCGATGTTGCCGCTTGAAAGCTCGATTGACTATGCGGGGCAGCTTTTACCCTCGTTGCTAACACTCACCGATCTGAAATCAGGTGTCTGGGGCCGCGCGGAAGCGACGTTCCGCACCCATATGAAGGACATCTGAACATGGAAACCTTTATCGGCAGTGTGGCTGGGATCGTCAGTACGATCTGCTGGATGCCACAAACCATTCGTACTTGGCGCACCAAACACACAAAGGACCTTTCACTATCGACGAACCTGTTGGTGTTTGTGTCGGTGGCGCTTTGGTTGGTCTATGGTGTCATGCTTGAGGCGTGGCCCATGGTGATCGCCAACGCAATTGCTTTGGCTTTGGTTGGGTCAATCATTGTCGCAAAACTGAAATTTGGCTGAAGGAGCGCTTGAAATGACAATCCATTGGTGTGGCACCGGCCTGTCGGCCATTCCGGGCCTGCGTCGTCTGATCCAAAACGGTCGCAACGTTGTTGTCTGGAACAGGACTATCGAGAAAGCGCAGGATGCGGTCGGTGATCTGAATAGTGATATTCGTGCATTCGACATGGACGCGCTTGCGTCTGCCCTCGCCCCCGGCGATATCGCAGTATCGATGCTGCCCGGTGACCTGCATGTCCCGGTCGCGAAGCTCTGCCTTGAGAAAGGTGCGCACTTCGTTTCATCCAGCTATATCTCGCCCGAGATGCGCGCGTTGGACGAGGCATTCAAAGACGCGGGCCTGTCTTGCGTGAATGAAATCGGGCTGGATCCCGGCATCGACCACCTGATGGCGCATTGGCTGGTGGCGGACTATCGCGCCAGCGCAGGTTATGACGCTGATAACACGTTGAGTTTTATCAGCTATTGCGGCGGCGTTCCCAAAATCGCCAACCCGTTTCGCTATAAATTCAGTTGGTCTCCGCTGGGTGTTCTAACCGCACTTCGGTCCCCGTCACGTTCGATAAAAAACGGTAAACCTTACGATGTGGCACGCCCATGGGACGCCATTTCCTCCTATGACGCGCCATTGCAAACGACCGAAAGCTTCGAGGTCTATCCCAACCGCGACTCGATCCCCTTTATGGAGGATTATGCGTTTGACCCAGACTGGAATGTCGATCTGTTCGTGCGCGGAACCTTGCGCCTGAACGGATGGACAGAGGCATGGAAGGACGTGTTTGCCGAAGTGGAAACCCTTCAAGGCTCCGAAGGTGATGCGCGGCTGAAAGAGATGTCGGACCAGTTCTGGCGCGACAATGCCTATGACGAGGGCGAGCCGGACCGCGTGATCATGTGTGTTGCCTTGAAGGCAGAGAAGGACGGTACCCACGTCTATCACAAAACCTATGTGATGGACGCATGGGGTGACGTGCGCGGAACAGCGATGGCGCGGCTTGTGTCGACGCCGGTGTCATTGGCCATCGATATGATTGTGGATGGACAGGCCAAAGCGGGTGTCACGGCTGCGACATCCGATCTGGCTACAATTGATGATTGGATGGGTCATGTGCGCGAACTGGCGCAACATGTGGCGGTGGTTGACCATCTGGGCTGATAGCTCTGTCGTTTTTTGAACAGCGTGGTGATATTGCTCCGCTAATCTGAAGTGGAAAGCGAGGTCATCATGCTGGACAAACCAAAACCGACTTGGACGAGTTTCGAGAACGCTAGCAAGGAGGATTTCCTTGCCGTCATGGAATATGACGAGGCCTATGCAAACGCTGTCGCGGACCGCATTTTGGTTGCGATGAAGGATATGGACGAGGAGGAAACGCCTTATCCGATCAACCGCTATCAACACTCGCTTCAAACTGCGACGCGTGCGCATAAAGCAGGTGAGCCAGAGGATTTGGTGATTGCTGCGCTAATTCACGACCTTGGCGACACGTTGTCTCCGTTCAACCACGGAGAACTGGCGGCCGCTATCGTGAAACCCTATGTCAGCGAGCGCACGCATTGGATTTTGCTGCATCACTGCGTCTTTCAGGGATACTACTACAACCACCATCTGGGTGGGGATCGCCACGCGCGCGAGAAATACAAAGACAGCCCGCACTACGACGCCTGCGTGAAATTCTGTCACGACTACGATCAAGTGAGCTTTGATCCGGAGTATCCAACCAAACCATTGGAGTTTTTCGAGCCGATGTTGCGTCGGGTGTTCAGCCGCACTGACGGGCATATGGAGTTGAACGAGACGCGCGACGCCTAGCCGCGCGTTCTCTGGCGCGGGGAGTTTACCCTTTTGCGCGAATGACTTGCAGCAATGGCAGTAGCGCAGACATGTCTGGCCCGTGGTTCATACCGGTAACTGCTTTGCGCAATGGCATGAACAGCCCACGCCCTTTGCGCCCAGTGGCTTCCTTCACGGCTTTTGTCCAACTGCCCCATGTTTCTGCGTCATACGGACCGTCAGGCAGCAGGCCCATCGCCGTGTCCACAAACTCGCGGTCTTCTTCATCGATGACTGGATCCGCACCATCACGGCACAGTGTCCACCAACCTTCAAGATCAGCCAGTGTCGTGATGTTTTCACGTGCCACGGTCCAGAACGCGCCTGCCGTTTCCATAGGGACGCCCAGTGCGTCCAGGGTGTCAGACACTGCATCGACGGGTAGGCTGGCCAAATAGCGAGCTGTCAGCGGGAACAGGTCCTCGACGTCGAACTTAGTGGGGGCCGAACCGAAGGTCGACAGATCGAAGCCCTCGATAATCTCGTCCAGGGAGTTACGCAGCTCAACGGGCTGCGACGATCCAAGACGCGCCAGAAGGCTAAGTAGAGCCATCGGCTGCACGCCGCGCTCACGCAGGTCGCGAATGGCCAAAGTGCCAAGGCGTTTCGACAGCGCCTCGCCCTGCGGGCCAGTCAGCAGGGAGTGATGAGCGAATGACGGCACCTTGCCGCCCAATGCCTCGATGATCTGGATTTGCGTGGCGGTGTTGGTGACGTGATCCGAGCCGCGCACGACATCGGTGATCCCGAAGTCAATATCGTCACAAACCGAGGCGAGCGTATACAGGAATTGGCCGTCACCACGGATCAGGACAGGATCGGACACAGAGGCCGCGTCGATTGAGATGTCGCCCAAGATACCGTCGGTCCAGTTGATGCGTTCTTGATTGAGCTTAAAGCGCCAGTGACCCTGACCACGCTCTTCGCGTAGCTTGGCCTTTTCGTCATCGCTTAGCTCCAGCGCCGAACGGTCATAGACCGGCGGCTTGCCCATATTCAGCTGTTTTTTGCGCTTCAGGTCCAGCTCTGTCGGCGTCTCGAAACACTCGTAAAAGCGACCCATATCGCGCAGTTCTTGCGCGGCGGCCTCATACCGCTCTAACCGGTCGGACTGCTTTTCAACGCGGTCCCATGTCAGACCAAGCCATTCCAGATCCTCCATAATCGCGTCCGCATATTCCTGCTTGGACCGTTCTGGGTCTGTGTCATCAAGACGCAATACGAACTGCCCGCCCGATTTGGCGGCGATCAGATAGTTGAACAGCGCGGTGCGCAGGTTGCCAACGTGGATGTAACCTGTGGGCGAAGGGGCAAAGCGGGTGGTGGTCATGGGTGATGTCTCCTTGGCCCGACCCTCTTTCATACTGGGCGACAATTGTCCATATTTTACGAATGAACCGCAAATACGCCCCGACGATTGCTGATATCTATGCGCTTGCTAACGACGCGAGGATGCGATTGCCTTCGTCGTTCATTGATAAAGCGCTGGAAGTCGAATTTCGGGTCGAGAATATGCCCAACGCAGTATTGCTGGCTGAAATGAAGATAGAAGACGCGTTTGATCTGACGTCAGTTTATGAGGGCATTCCGCTGATCAATAAATCGAGCGCCACGAAACCAGATACCCCAGATATCATCTGGCTATTCCGAAGGCCAATTTTGGATGAATGGGCGTCGCTTGGTGATGTGGGCCTGGCTGAACTGTTGGCGCATATTGTCGTTCATCAGTTTTCACATCATTTCGGGTGGTCGCGGCGCGACGTTGATGAAATTGTAGAGTGGTGGGCCGAATGAGAATGACCAAGCCGCGATAGGATTTACGTTCTAGCTCGGTTGCACCGGCCACGTCTTGTTCAGATCGTCCAGACCGGTTCGGATCAGCTCAGCCAATACATCCAGATCAATATCGGCCAATTTGTTCACATAAAGACATGACTTGCCCATTTTGTGCTTTCCAAGCCGATCAAGGATCGAACCGTAATCCGCGTAACCCGGCATGATATAGATTGAATGGCGCGCCTTGCGCGGGGAAAAGCCAGTGGCCAGAAAATCCCCTTCGCGCCCACTGTCATAGCGATAGTGATACGAGCCGTATCCAATAATCGATGGACCCCACATGGTCGGTTGATACCCGGTTATGTCGCGAAAAACCTTGTCCAGTTTCATTGCATCCTCGCGCTTTGACGCAGGATCGACGGATGCGATGAAGCTTTCCACGCTTTGGCTTGTCGCTTGGGTCTTGTTGGTGGCCATGTCCCAGTTTAACGCGGATTGGTTGCAGCGGTCCAGTTAGGGTTCTTCGCCACCAATTCGACGGTGTTGCCATCGGGATCAAATGTGAACACGCCTCGCCAGCCTACCCAGTCGAAATGCTCGACATTATGTTCCATATTATTTGCGCGATACCATTTGACCACCGCATCCTGTTCTTCCCATGGAAGTGATAGTGCAATGTGATGCAGGGATGAACGAGGGCCAGTTTCAGGACTGTGGGAGCCGGACCGAGTGCGGCCAGTCGCTGGGGCGTCATGACGGAATAGTGCCAGGACCGCAGTGTGACCTCCGTGGCTTTCTCCGAGCTGGAAGAACACCACCCTTGGATTTGTCGTATCGCCAAAAGGGATCAAGCCCAGTATATCGCGATAGAATGCGATCATCCCATGGAAGTCCTTGCAGCGTATGGCAATTTCGCCCAATGCGCGCGGTCTAAATCCACGTGCCTGGCTGTGATCTATGGTCGATTTACTCATGATCCCTCCATTTCAACCACCAACTTGCGACCTCAAGCCTGCTTGAGGTCAAGCAGTAAATCGTTGCTCATGCGATGTTGAAGTTGAGCCGGAGAACTGAATGGACCCCGCCCGCCGTCACGTTTGCGTGACGCCGATCTGCCACTGACGATTTTCGCGTATAGTACATTCAATACGTCAACAGCATTACGTACTGGGAGGATCCACATGAAACGCTTTTTCACGCCCGCAATTTCCCGCCGTCACCTGCTTGTGGCGGGAGCAACGGCACCGTTGGTCGGCCTTGTCGCCGGTCGCGCGCAAGCCAAAGCCGCGATGACGGGGTTGGCAGGAACCGGTTCTCAGACCGTCAAACTTGGCGATTTTGAAGTGACCACTTTGTTGGCTGGCAACCGAACAGTCGGCGAACCGCAGAGCATCTTTGGAATGAACGTCAGCGCCGAGGAATTTGCTGATGCCTCAGCGCAGGCCAACATTCCGGATACGGCGGCACAGTTTTTCTTCACTCCGACGCTGGTTAATACCGGCAATGAGCTTGTATTATTTGATACCGGTCTGAACCCGGCCGGCATCACGGCCGCCTTGGCGGATGCAGGCTATACGCCCGACCAAGTTGATGTCGTTGTGCTGACCCATATGCACGGCGATCATATCGGTGGTCTGTCAGGCGACGGTGGAGTCACTTTCCCCAACGCGCGTTATGTTACCGGCGCGGTCGAGTTTGACCATTGGGCTGCGGCTGGTAATGAGGGCTTTGATGCGAAGGTTGCCCCGCTGGCTGAACAAATGACCATGATCTCGGGCGGAGATACAGTCGTGCCCGGCATCGAAGCGGTCGAGGCCTTTGGCCACACGCCCGGCCACATGGCATACCGCCTTGAAAGCAACGGGCAGTCTTTGCTGATTGCCGCCGATTTCGCCAATCACTATGTTTGGTCGCTGGCCTACCCGGACTGGGAGGTCAAGTTTGACCGCGACAAAGAAGCCGCTGCCGCCACCCGCCGTAATTTGCTTGGTATGCTGGCTGCCGAGAAGATGCCGTTCATCGGCTATCACATGCCTTTCCCCGCCATAGGGTACGTGGAAACACGCGACGACGGGTTCAGCTATGTGCCCCACAGCTATCAACTGTTGTTAAGCTAGAGCGTTACCAAGGCGGGGTGATCAGCTTTCATCCCGCCAGCGGTTTACAATCGGATAACGGCGGTCCAGCCAGAAACTGCGCATGGTCAGACGAGTGCCGGGCGCAGACTGGAAGCGTTTGTATTCCGAGATGTAGATCAGGTGTTCGACCTTCTTAACGGTGGCCTTGTCAAAGCCATCGGCGACCAATTCTGCCACTGACTTCTCGTCGTCGATCAACCCTTCAAGGATTGCGTCCAGCACCTCATAGGGGGGCAGGCTGTCTTCGTCTTTCTGGTCCGGGCGCAGCTCGGCAGACGGGGGTTTGTCGATGATCGAGACGGGGATGACCTCGCCCTCGGGGCCTTTCATCCAGTCGTGGTGGTTGGCGTTGCGCCAACGGCATTGCTCGAACACGCGGGTTTTGTACATGTCTTTGATCGGGTTGTATCCGCCCGACATGTCGCCATAGATCGTCGCATAACCCACGGCGACTTCGGATTTGTTGCCGGTGGTCAAAAGCATCGCCCCGGTTTTGTTAGACAGGGCCATTAACAGCAGCCCCCTCAGGCGGGACTGGATGTTTTCCTCGGTCACATCAGGCTTGGTGCCTTCGAACAACGGGGCGAGCGTGTTGGTGATCGCGTCGCGGCCCTCTTTGATCGGTACGAAGTCATAGGTGCAGCCCAAACGGTTCGCGATGTCCTTGGCGTCATCCAACGAGCTTTGCGAGGTGTATTCCGATGGCAGCATCACGCAGCGCACGTTTTCCGGGCCAAGCGCGTCGGCGGCAATGGTCGCGACAATTGCGCTGTCGATCCCACCAGACAGGCCCAGTAGCACCTGTTTGAACCCGGTTTTGCCCATGTAGTCGCGCAAGCTTTCGACCATGGCGCGGTAGTCTTGCTCCCACTCGTCGCCATGTGGGGCGATGTCGCTGCTTTCAATCCTCCAACCCTCATCGGTCCGGGTCAGGTTGATGTGGCGAATCTCCTCGTCGAAGGCGCTCATCCGTAGGGCAAGCTCGCCGCCGGGGTTCAGCGCAAAGGTACCACCATCGAATATCTGATCATCCTGCCCGCCGACCATGTTCAGATAAACCAAGGGCAAACCGGTTTCGATCACACGACCCACCATGTGGTTCATCCGCACGTCGAATTTATTACGGTAATAGGGCGAACCGTTGGGGATCAACAGAAACTCAGCGCCGCTTTCGGCCAGCGTTTCGCAGACGTCATCTGCATGCCAAGCGTCCTCGCAAATCGGGGTGCCTATGCGGATTGGACCCATGGCGTACGGCCCTTGCGGGTCGGCGGATGTGAACTGACGTTCTTCATCAAACACGGTGAAGTTGGGCAGGCGCTGCTTCAGCACACGCGTCGCCACTTTACCGCCTTTCAGGATGTAGTAAGCGTTATAGAGATCTTTGCCGTCATGAAACGGCCCGCCGATTCCAATCGCAGGACCATCCGCGCAGTCTTCGGCCAGTTGATCCACAGCGGCCATCGCATCGCGGAAAAACTGTGGGCGCATGACAAGGTCTTGCGTCTGATAGCCGGTGATGAACGCCTCGGGCAATGCCAGCATATCGCTGCCCGCCGTCTTTGCTTCGGCCCAAGCTTTTCTGGCCTTGTCTGCGTTGGCGGAAATGGCGCCGACGGTTGGGTTCAGCTGTGCCAATGTCAGGCGGAAATGGTCACTCATCGCGCGTATCCTTGTCACCCGACACCCAATGCCAGGCTTCATCTTTGGCACAGATGTAGCAGGTTTGTGAGCGGGTTAAAGACCACGCGTGTGAAAACCGTTGTTTCACACCTATCGCTCGCTTAGGCTTGGCCGGGGTCGTGCGAGGGTGCGCGCGACATTGTACGCTCAGCAAAGAGGTTGCACATGGCTCGCCTTCGTATTGGTTTTCAAAGTGTTGCGTTCGGTTTGGCGCTGGGCGTGTTGCCGGCATTCGCTCAGGTGGAGACCAAACAATACGAAGATGGCGCTGTCTATGAAGGCACGTTCAAAGGCGGCGTGCAACATGGCATGGGCACGCTGCAGCTGCCCACGGGATATGAATATACCGGTGAGTTCTTCGAGGGTGAGATCATTGGGCAGGGCGTAGCCCGCTTCCCCAACGGTTCTGTGTATGAGGGCAGCTTTGCCAAAGGAAAGCCAGAAGGTTTCGGGAAGATCACGTTCGCTGATGGCTCGACCTTTGAAGGCGATTGGGTCGATGGCAAGATCAACGGATCTGGCATGGCGATCTATGCCAATGGTATCAAGTACGAAGGCGGATTTCGCAACGCCATGCACCACGGACAAGGGCGGCTGCAAAGCCCCTCTGGTTATGTTTATGAGGGTGATTGGGTCGCAGGCGTGAAAGAGGGTCGAGGCAACTCGACCTATGCAGATGGATCTTTTTACGACGGCCAGATGCGCAGTGGTGAACGTGATGGAACGGGCATCCTGACGCAAGCTGACGGTATGATCTATGACGGCAATTGGTCCAAAGGACAGATGCAGGGCAAGGGCGTCCTGAAACAGGCCAATGGTGATATATACACAGGCAACTTCGAAGCCGGTGCCCGCCAAGGGCAAGGCGTTGTCGTATATGCGAATGGAGACCGGTACGAAGGTGGATTTGCTGATGACAAACGCAACGGTAAGGGCCTGTTTGTCGGCGCGGATGGTTATCAATATGACGGGAACTGGGTTGCCGGTGTGATCGAGGGCGACGGGAGCGTTACCTATCCCGATGGCTCGACCTACCAGGGGCAATTCCGGGGCGGGCTTGCCGACGGGGCAGGGGTGATCAATTACCCGGATGGAAATGTCTACGATGGCGAATGGAAGGCCGGGGTGATCGAGGGCAAAGGTGTTGCGCGGTATTCCAACGGTACGGTCTACGACGGGGGCTTCAAGGATGCGCTCTATGACGGTCAGGGTAGCTTAACCGCTGCGGACGGGTCTTCTTATACAGGACAGTGGCAGGCGGGTCAGCCGCACGGTCAGGGAATGTCGAAATTCACAGATGGTTCCGTTTACGAAGGCAGTTTTGTCGGTGGTCTACGCGAGGGGAAGGGAAAATATGTGGCTGCCGATGGCTTCATATATGAAGGCGACTGGATCTCGGGGCTGTTCGAAGGTCTTGGCGAAGCGCTATATGCGAACGGAGACCGCTATGTGGGTAGTTTCGTTAAAGGAAAACGTAACGGCAAAGGCGTTGTGACCCGTGCAGACGGCAGCATTGAGGAAGGCGATTGGGAGGACGGCGTGATCGCTGGGGCAGTGACCGCATCACCAGCACCCCAAGTCGACGGGGACGCCGGTGCCGCAGCGGCGGAAGCCAGCGCGGGAGCGTCTGCGAACTGAGCCGTTTTGGGCACCCGATCCGTATCTCACGGAAAAAGGGGCTTTAACTTGCGCAATTCCACCGTATAGTCGCCACCATGGAAACGCAGACACATATCATCGCTCGCCCCGCGCTGGGTCAGAGCCTTCTGCTACTTCTTAGCCGCCTCTGAGCGTGCCGGTTCGGCGCGACCGCTCAGAGGATATGTCAACCGCGCCACATACTCCGCCCCATATGGAAAACATGCGCCCGAACCGGGTAAGCCCTCTGGGGTAAATGGCTAAGACACTGATATTGAAGAGATAAGAAAATGACCAAGACATCAGACCAAGTGTTGATATTTGACACGACCCTGCGCGATGGCGAGCAAAGCCCAGGCGCGACGATGACCCATGACGAAAAACTGGAAATCGCCGAGATGCTGGACGAGATGGGCGTGGACATCATCGAGGCGGGTTTCCCGATTGCATCCGAGGGCGATTTCGCCGCCGTTTCCGAGATTGCAAAACGGTCCAAAAACTCGGTGATTTGCGGGCTGAGCCGCGCCAACTTTAAGGACATCGACCGATGCGCCGAGGCCGTGCGCCACGCCGCAAAACCACGTATTCACACGTTTATTGGCACCTCGCCGCTGCACCGTGAAATCCCCAACCTGACTAAAGACGAAATGGCGGATCTGATCCACGAGACAGTCACACATGCGCGTAATCTGACCGATAATGTGCAGTGGTCTGCAATGGACGCGACCCGGACCGAGCATGACTATCTGTGCCGTGTGATTGAGATTGCGATCAAGGCCGGGGCCACGACGATCAATATCCCCGATACGGTAGGTTACACCGCGCCGCGCGAAAGTGCTGAACTGATCCGTATGCTGATCGAAAAAGTACCAGGCGCGGATGAGGTGACGTTCGCCACCCACTGCCACAACGATCTGGGCATGGCGACGGCGAACTCTTTGGCGGCTGTCGAAGCGGGCGCGCGCCAGATCGAATGTACGATCAACGGGTTGGGCGAACGTGCAGGCAACACGGCACTGGAAGAGGTAGTGATGGCCCTGAAGGTGCGCCATGATATCATGCCGTGGAGCTCGGGCGTGGACACTAAGAAGATCATGAACATCTCGCGCCGTGTGGCACAGGTGTCGGGTTTTGCGGTGCAGTACAACAAGGCTATCGTGGGCAAGAACGCATTCGCACATGAAAGCGGCATCCACCAAGATGGCATGCTGAAAAACGCCGAGACGTTCGAGATCATGCGCCCCGAAGATGTGGGCCTGTCCGAGACCAGCTTGGTGCTGGGCAAGCATTCGGGCCGGGCCGCGCTGCGCGATCGTCTGAACCAACTGGGTTTCGATATTGGCGACAACCAGTTGAAAGACGTGTTCGTTCGGTTCAAAGAGCTGGCAGACCGCAAGAAAGAGGTGTTTGACGACGACCTGATCGCCCTGATGCGTGATGGAACGGACGCCGCCAATGACCGTATTCAGGTGAAGTTCCTGCGGGTGATCTGCGGGACAGAAGCGCCTCAGTCCGCTGACCTGACGCTGGAAATCGATGGCGTGGATCATCAGAAAACCGCAACTGGCGACGGTCCAGTCGACGCAACATTCAATGCGATCAAAGAGCTGTTTTCCCACGACGCGAGCCTGCAACTGTATCAAGTCCACGCCGTGACCGAAGGCACAGACGCGCAAGCGACAGTGAGCGTTCGGATGGAGGAAAACGGTAAGATCGTGACCGGCCAATCCTCGGACACGGACACTGTCGTGGCATCGGCCAAGGCTTACGTCAACGCGTTGAACAACCTGCTTGTACGTCGCGAAAAAACCAAACCCGAAGCGGTTTGACACATTGACCGACATACGGGCGGGGCTACACTCGTCCGTATGATCAGAATTCTCTCTCATCGGATATTTGCCACGCTGTTTGCAGCGCAGGTTGTCGCGCTTCTTGGCACCGGATTGATGACAATCGCGCTGGGGCTTTTGGCATTCGAGTTGGCGGGGGACGCGGCTGGTGCGGTCTTGGGAACGGCATTGACCATCAAGATGGTCACCTATGTTGGACTGTCGCCTGTGCTTGCTGCTCTGGCAGAGCGTTTGCCAAGAAAACTGGTCCTGATCGGGGCGGATTTAGTGCGTGCAAGCGTGGCACTGGCTTTGCCGTTCATCACCGAGATTTGGCACATCTACGTTCTGATATTCCTGCTACAAACCGCTTCCGCAAGCTTCACACCCGTCTTTCAGGCGACGATTCCAGATATTTTGACGGACGAGGAAGATTATACAAATGCGCTTTCTTTGACGCGATTGGCTTATGACCTCGAAAACCTGCTAAGCCCGGCCTTGGCGGCGTTTTTGCTGCTGTTCATCTCGTTTCATGGTCTGTTTGCCGGCACGGTCATCGGCTTCCTGATTTCCGCCGCTTTGGTGGCGAAAGCCAATTTGCCGTCACGCCCCCCACCCAAAGAACAGCGACCATTCCGAGAGCGGTTAACCAGAGGATCACGCATCTATCTGGCCACGCCCCGGCTGCGGGGGTTGCTTTCGTTGAACTTAACGGCTGCGGCGATCAGCGCCTTTGTATTGGTAAACACGGTGGTGCTGGTCCGCGGTGAATATGGATTTGGCGCGCGCGACCTTGGCACGGCAATGGCCGCTTACGGGGGTGGTTCAATGCTGGCCGCGATCATACTGCCACGCCTGTTGACGCGTATGCGCGAACGAAACGTCATGCTTCCTTCGGCGGTGGGAGTTACCGCGCTAGCCTTTGTATTTGCGTCACTTATTGTTGGAGAGCAGCTGCCAAGTTGGCCAGTCTTCTTGGTATTTTGGGCGCTTCTTGGCGCAGGGTATTCGGCAATTCTAACGCCGTCTGGTCGGCTCTTGCGGGTCTCGGTCCATGCCGAGGACCGCCCAGCGATATTCGCCGCTCAGTTCGCACTGTCGCACGCTTGTTGGTTGATAACCTACCCATTGGCAGGATGGGTCGGAGAAGGCGCTGGCCTGGCGTCGGCTTTGGTCGTTTTGGGTGGCTTGGGTGTTGTCGGTATATTGTCAGCAATTTGGATGTGGCCAGCGGCGGGAGAGCGGGTGGTCGAACACTCGCATCCAGAACTGCCACCTGAACATCCCCATCTTCGCGCGCATCACGGTCAGGGCCGACGGCATGCTCATGTCTTTGTCATTGATGATGAACATCGGGTTTGGCCCACCAATGGCTAAAGTTGGTGACTTGCACAAATCCAACAACTTTGCCCTTTCCGACTAAGCAATAAGCCGCCAGTGATCCGCCTGTGCGCGTGCATTAGGGCTTTCACCTACGCTTACCGGCGCTTATATATTCTTCGGTCTGCGCCCGATGGGAATCGCGGACTTGAAGGGTTTGCAAACGGGGTAGGCATTGATGGCTGGTTTATTGGGTATGTTCTCGTCGGATATGGCGATTGACCTCGGGACTGCGAACACGCTCGTCTATGTGAAGGGCAAAGGGATCATTCTGAACGAGCCGTCTGTGGTGGCCTATCACGTCAAAGATGGTGTGAAAAAAGTCCTGGCCGTTGGCGAAGATGCAAAACTGATGCTTGGCCGGACACCTGGCTCGATCGAGGCGATCCGCCCGATGCGCGAAGGTGTGATTGCGGATTTCGACAGCGCGGAAGAGATGATTAAGCACTTCATCCGCAAGGTCCACAAACGCACGACGTTTTCGAAACCAAAGATCATCGTCTGTGTTCCCCACGGAGCAACGCCTGTGGAAAAACGGGCCATTCGCCAGTCGGTTATTTCGGCAGGTGCCCGTAAAGCAGGCCTGGTTGCGGAACCTATCGCTGCAGCGATAGGGGCGGGCATGCCAATCACAGATCCAACGGGCAACATGGTTGTCGATATTGGCGGCGGTACGTCTGAAGTTGCGGTTATGTCGTTGGGCGACATCGTTTATGCGCGCTCGGTCCGTGTGGGCGGAGACCGGATGGACGACGCGATCATCAACTATCTGCGTCGCCAACAGAACATTCTGGTGGGTGAAACCACCGCTGAGCGGATCAAGACCTCGATCGGAACCGCGCGGATGCCCGATGACGGGCGTGGTGCGTCGCTGCAAATCCGCGGGCGTGATCTTCTGAATGGTGTTCCAAAAGAGACAGAGATCAGCCAGGCGCAAGTGGCCGAAGCCCTTGCCGAGCCGGTTCAGCAGATTTGCGAGGCCGTGATGACCGCGTTGGAGGCGACCCCGCCTGATCTGGCCGCAGACATTGTGGACCGTGGTGTTATGCTGACGGGTGGCGGCGCGCTGCTGGGTGAACTTGATTTGGCCCTGCGAGAGCAGACAGGCCTGTCCATCTCAGTTGCCGACGAAAGCTTGAATTGCGTTGCGCTGGGTACCGGCAAGGCGCTGGAATTCGAAAAGCAACTGCGCCACGTCATCGACTACGATAGCTGACAGTTCCGCCCTGGTTCCGGGGCAAGCGCTGTCTGGTGCAACCGGAGGCCATTTTGGCAAAGAAACCCAATCAGAGCGACATCTACGCCCGCCCATTGCGTCGGCTTTTTGTCGGGATACTGATGGTGTGTCTGTTTTTGGTCTTCCTTGTCTGGCGCATCGACAGTCCGCGCGTTGAACAATTCCGCGCAAATCTGGTGGACCGCGTTGTGCCAAGCTTTGACTGGGCGCTGGTGCCAGTGACCAAATTGGTGGGCATGGTTGAAGATTTTCAGTCCTATCAGCGGATATACGAGCAAAACCAAGAGCTAAGGCGTGAGCTTCAGCAAATGAAGGCTTGGAAAGAAGCCGCCCTTCAGTTGGAACAGGAAAACGCGCAGCTTTTGACCCTAAATAATGTGCGCCTTGATGCCCAACTGTCCTATGTCACGGGCGTGGTGTTGACGGACAGCGGATCTCCTTTTCGACAATCCGTGCTTTTGAATATCGGGGCACGTGACGGGATCATGGACGGTTGGGCCACCACGGATGGGTTGGGCCTGTCCGGCCGCATCTCGGGGGTGGGTCAGCAGACCAGCCGCGTAATCCTACTTACCGACAGCAACAGTCGCGTGCCGATCATGGTTCAACCCTCAGGACAGACTGCGCTGCTTGTGGGTGACAACAGTGCAGCCCCCCCGATAGAATTCCTTGAAGCCCCAGAGAAGGTTCGGCCCGGCGACCGTGTCGTCTCGTCCGGTGATGGGGGCGTGTTCCCGGCAGGGCTTTTGGTGGGGCATGTGGCCATGGGAACGGACAGGCGCCTTCGGGTGCGGCTGTCGGCGGATTATGAACGGCTTGAATTTCTACGCGTTCTGCGCAGTCACCCCGGCGAAAAGGTGGACGACGACGGTGCCTTGATCGTCTCGACCCCTGCCTTAGCACCCCCGCCGCAAATCGATTTGGAGGTCGAAGATACGCCCCCCGGAACACCCGTTGTCGAGGAGGCGGATGGATGACCGATCGGCTAACCCTCATGCGCATGCTGTTTGCCGCAGGGCTGGTTGGGATCGCCATGGTCGTTTTGTTTGCGCGGCTCTTGCCAATTGATCTAACGCCCGGGCGCATCCCAGGTCCCGATGTTCTTCTTGCCTTCGTCTTTGCTTGGGTTTTGCGTCGCCCGGATTATGTACCTGTGCTGCTGGTTGCCCTACTGTTTTTCATTATGGACATGATGTTCCTACGCGTACCCGGCGTTTGGCCGTTGATGATTGTGGCAGGATCCGAATTCCTGCGCCGTCGTGAACCAGCAATGCGCGAACAGCATTTCTTAGTGGAATGGGGGCTGGTGGCGGCCACTCTGTTTGCTATGCTGATTGCCCAGCGTCTGCTGCTAAGCGTGTTCTTCGTGGAACAGGTGCCATTTGGTCGCGCCTTGTTGCAACTGCTGGCAACCGTCGCCATATATCCGATTGCTGTTTTTGTGTCTGTCTATGTTTTGGGCGTCGAAAAGCTGCAACCGGGTGATGATCCGATTAAAGGGCAAGCCGCATGAAACGTTCGCCAATCGATACAGAGAAGAGCGCGCGCAAGATCACGCGCCGCGGTCTGTTTCTGGGCGGCTTGCAGGTGTCCTTTGCGGCCCTACTGGTCGGACGTATGCGCTTCATGCAGGTCGACCAGACCGAAGAGTACCGATCCCTTGCAGAAGAGAACCGTATCAAGTTCCAGCTAGTCCCGCCGGCGCGGGGTTTGGTTCACGACCGCAATGGTAAGCTGATTGCCGGGAACGAGCAGAATTATCGTATCGTTCTGGTGCGCGAAGATGCAGGCGATCCCGTCAAGGTGCTAGACAACCTTCGGAAGCTGGTCTGGATTGAAGACGACGAGGTTGAGCGGGTGCTGGACGAGATGAAGCGCCGAAGCTCTTTCGTTCCGGTCACAGTTGCAGACCGCGTCGCTTGGGAAGATGTGACCGAAGTAGCAATCAACGCGCCCGTATTGCCCGGCGTCACGCCCGAGGTTGGATTATCCCGGATCTATCCGCGCGCGTCTGATTTCGCCCATGTCGTGGGCTATGTCGGCCCGGTTTCGGATTACGACCTAAGCAAGCTTGAGGACCCAGACCCGCTTTTACAAATTCCCCGGTTCCAAATCGGGAAAAGCGGGGTTGAGACGAAGATGGAACTCGACCTGCGCGGTTCGTCTGGCACGCGGGAGGTCGAAGTAAACGCTGTGGGCCGCGAAATGCGCGAGCTGGGGCGCGAAGAAGGACAGGTGGGGGACAATGTCCAGCTGACTGTGGACGCCGATTTGCAGGCTTATGTTCAGGCCCGGCTTGCGGGTGAAAGCGCGGCGGCTGTTGTGATGGACACGCGGAACGGTGATGTCTTGGCCATCGGGTCCGCACCGTCTTTCGACCCGAACAAATTCGTGCGCGGCATTTCAAGCGCGGACTATAATTCCTTGTTGGAAGATCCCTATCGCCCGCTTGCAGCAAAATCAGCGCAGGGGACTTACCCGCCGGGGTCGACCTTTAAGATGGTGACAGCGCTTGCGGCGCTGGAAGAAGGTGTGGTCAGCCCGGGAGAGATCATACGCTGCAACGGGTTTTTGGAGGTTCATGGCCGCAGGTTCCACTGCTGGAAACGTGCGGGTCACGGGAAGGTCGATCTGAACAAGAGCTTGGAGCAAAGCTGCGACGTTTATTATTATGAAATCGCGCAGCGCGTCGGGATCGAGAAGATTGCCGCGATGGCCCGCAAGTTAGGGTTGGGGGAACGACACGACCTACCGCTGTCAGCGGTTGCGCAGGGCCTTATCCCGACGAAGGACTGGAAACGGCAAGCGCGGGGGGCGGATTGGGTTATCGGTGACAGTTTGAATGCGGGCATAGGGCAAGGCTTCGTCTTGGCGTCTCCGCTGCAACTGACAGTAATGACGGCGCGTATCGCGACTGGTCAGGCGATTTCTCCGCGTCTTGTGCGGGCGATCAACGGGGTAGAACAGCCTATTCGCAATGATGGGGTGCTCGGTGTCGGGTCCGAAAGCCTACGCCTTGTTCGTCAAGGTATGTACGATGTTGTCAATGCCAAGCGGGGTACAGCAGGGCGGTCTAAGATCGTTGCTGAGGAACTGCGCATGGCGGGCAAGACCGGTACAAGTCAGGTGCGCAATATCACCAAGGCCGAGCGCGCACGCGGGGTGACCCGGAACGAGGATTTGCCTTGGAACCGTCGCGACCATGCGCTGTTTGTGTGTTATGCCCCTGCTGAGGCGCCGCGCTACGCGGTCACAGTGGTTGTTGAGCACGGCGGGGGTGGCTCCAAAGCGGCAGCACCTATCGCACGCGATATCCTGCTGCAAACCGCCTATAACGGAGAGCCGCCGTTGGAGGCCTATCCCGAGAGCCAGCGCGGCACGATCCGGGCGCGTCAACGTGACATTGAGGAATTGCTGAGCCGCCCGCCCGTCGAGCGTTTCGTCGACAGCAAAAACCGCGCATGAGCTATTTAGAGTATAACGTCAAATACGTCCCAGCCGGGCTACGTAAGGTGCTTTACGTAAACTGGTTCTTGGTTTTGTTGCTTACAGCAGTGGCGGGAATGGGGTTTCTGATGCTCTATTCCGTGGCTGGCGGCAGTATGGAACCATGGGCAGCCGCCCAAATGAAACGGTTTGCGCTGGGTATGTTCCTTATGTTCGCCATCGCGATGGTGCCCATCTGGTTTTGGCGCAATATGGCTGGGCTGGGATATATCATCTCTCTGATATTACTGGTTTTGGTAGAGCTGATCGGAACCACCGGAATGGGTGCTCAGCGCTGGATCGACCTGGGGTTCATGCGGCTACAACCGTCAGAGCTGTCGAAGCTCACCTTGGTTATGATCTTGGCCGCCTATTACGACTGGCTCGATATCAAAAAGGTCTCGCGCCCGTTTTGGGTGTTACTTCCGATTATTCTGATTCTTTTGCCCACCGCGTTGGTCTTGAAGCAGCCCGATCTTGGCACTTCGATCCTGTTGTTGGCAGGTGGCGGCGCAATGATGTTTTTGGCGGGGGTCAGCCTTTGGTACTTCGGCGCTGTGATTGCCGCCGGCGTCGGGCTGGTGACGTCCGTCTTCATGTCGCGCGGTACAGATTGGCAACTTCTGAAGGACTACCAATACCGTCGGATCGACACCTTTTTGGATCCATCATCAGACCCTTTGGGGGCAGGCTATCACATCACACAATCTAAGATCGCTTTGGGGTCAGGTGGCTGGACCGGGCGCGGGTTCATGCAAGGCACGCAGTCGCGGTTGAACTTTCTGCCAGAGAAACAAACCGACTTTATCTTCACCACCCTGGCCGAGGAACTGGGCTTTATCGGCGGGGTGTCTCTGTTGGGGCTTTACGTGTTGATCCTTGCTTTCTGCGCGGCGGCGGCGTTCCAGAATAAGGACCGTTTCAGCTCGCTTCTGATCCTTGGGGTGGCCGTAACGTTCTTCCTGTTCTTTGCTGTGAATATGTCCATGGTCATGGGCTTGGCACCGGTTGTGGGCGTGCCGCTTCCCTTGGTCAGCTATGGTGGGTCGGCCATGTTGGTTTTGCTGGTTGGATTTGGTTTGGTGCAAAGCGCCCATGTGCATAGAGCGAGGCAGAAACGATGACCATCAATGTTCTTTACGCGGGCAACCCAGCGCTGTGGCCCATCTATGAAACCGAGTTACACAAATCACTTGAAGAGGTCGGGATCGCCGTCAATCTGTCCGATGACATGCCGCCGGAAACCGTTGATTACATCGTTTATGCGCCAAATGGCCCCGTGCAGGATTTCACGCCGTTCATACGTGCCCAGGCGGTGTTTGGGCTGTGGGCTGGGGCCGAAAAGGTGGTTGGCAACCCAACCCTGACCATTCCCTATACGCGGATGGTTGATGGGGGCCTGCGCGAAGGCATGACTGAATGGGTGACAGGTCATGTGCTGCGTCACCATCTGGGGATGGACGAATTCGTCCATCGTACTCAGCCCCTTTGGAACCGGCATGTCCCGCCCTTGGCGCGGGACCGTTCGGTCGCTGTGTTGGGACTGGGGGAACTGGGTGCCGCAGAGGCACAAGCACTTGTCGCGCTGAACTTTAAGGTCAGCGGGTGGAGCCGAACCCAAAAGGATATCCCGGGCGTCACATGCTATAGCGGTGAGCAGGGGCTGGCCTCTGTTCTTGCGGGCGCCGAGATTGTCGTTCTGTTGCTGCCTTCAACGCCCGAGACTGAAAACGTGCTGAACGAAGAGAGGCTGGACCTCATGCCGCAAGGCGCGGTTGTCATTAACCCCGGCCGTGGGCCGTTGATTGACGACGCCGCATTGCTGGCCGCGTTGGATCGCGGGCAGATTGGCCACGCCACCCTTGATGTCTTCCGTGTTGAGCCTTTGCCAGACGACAATCCCTTTTGGGCGCATCCGAAGGTAACAGTGACTCCGCACATCGCGTCGGACACTCGCCCCAATACAGCAGCACGCGTCGTTGCTGAAAACCTTCGCAGAAGCGAGGCAGGCGAGCCGCTACTGCATTTGCTGGATCGTACCGCCGGATATTGAGACATGCTCAGGCTTGTCGCGCCTCAGAACTCCATCCAGATGGTCACGGGTCCGTCATTCACCAAAGACACTTTCATGTCCGCACCGAACTGACCTTGTGCAACATTGATGCCCAATTTGCGAAGCGCGTCTGCGAAATACTCGTATAAGCGCTCGCCTTCGGATGGGGCAGCAGCGGTCGAAAATCCGGGCCGGTTGCCGCGCGATGTATCAGCAGCGAGTGTGAACTGGCTGACCACCAAAGCACCCCCACCCGTGTCGACCAGCGAGCGGTTCATTTTGCCCGCTTCGTCCTTGAAGATACGCAGTTTTGAGATCTTGGCGGCCAAGGTGTCGGCATTGGCCTCGGTGTCGCCTTCCATCGCGCAAACCAAGATCAACAGGCCGGGGCCAGTGTCCCCGATCAGTGTGCCGTCCACATGCACCGCGGCTTCGCTGACGCGTTGTACTAAGGCTCTCATGTTAATTCCCTGATGCTTATTGGCTTTGTGCAGACAAATAGCCGATGGTGATGGCCGCGATCAGGCCCAGAATGACGGCAAAAGTGATTTTCCACGCAGAGTACGGACGTTCCCCTTGGACCCGTCCATTCTGTCCATTCACGACAAAACGATAGGTCCGCCCGCGATATTTGTATGCGGCAAGCCAAACCGGCAGCAAGATGTGCTTGAAGGTGACGTCCGACATATTGGTATCCATGTCACTGACCCGCTGACGATCGCCGCCAATGTCGAATTTCACGTCGCGCAGAATGATGCGGTTCATATAGTCCCGTGCTTCGGAAAAACCCTGCTCAAGTTCGATCGTGTATCCCTCGGCCCGGAAACCGGCGAGGTATTCAGGGCGATATGGCTCCAGCCGGGACAGGTCCCAAGGTTCCAGTGCGTCCGTGTACTTTTTCGGCAGGCCGCGCGATGCCAGCACCAGCACATCGTCAAAGAACCGAGCAACGCGGCCCGAGACCGAGCGCCACTTCACGTGACGGGTCCGCCTTTGCTGTCGTTCGCCGTTCACCATCACGGTGCGCACCCGTTCATGCACAGTACCGCGTTGGCCAGAGTATCTGGTTTTGGTGTCGGCATCGAAGGTCCAATAGGGCACATAGATGCCCGTCATTTTACGCCCTTTACGGGCGTAATCCCGCAGCCCGTTGGGGGCGAACCAAAGACGTCCAAGCCAATCTGTCATTGCTTGTCGCGCTTCGCTCTCTTCAACCTCGAACGGGGCCACTCCTTTTGGTTTGTAACGCCTATGTGTGCCCGTGTCGGTCACAACGGGTGTTGCACAGAACGGACATTCAGTGGCGTGAGTATGGTCATCAAACTCGATCAGCGCCGCACAATTTGGGCAAGTAACGACGCGTGTCACCTCTGTCTCGGCATCCGGCAGCTGATCCGCCAATGCACGTTTCAGATCCAATTCGCGGATAACCGGAACCATGGCTGGACGATCATCAATTGGCGCGTGAAAGCCGCAGTGGTCACAGGTCAGTTCATTGCGTTCCGGATCGAAACGCATATCTGCCCCGCATTGGTCGCAGGGAAAGCGGTGTTCTTCCAGCGGAGCTTCTGTGTCTTCGCGCGGGTAGGCCATGGAATTCCCCTAAAGATATCTATGGAGCATCTTTGGCACCATTATTCGTAGGGCGTTGTCCTTTAGCATGAAGTGGCGCCACAAATGGAATCCAGCGTGGGCAACGATTAGGACGACTAACGCATCGAATGCGATCTCGTGGATCTCTTCGGTAAATTCGTGCAGCCCTTTCGTCCCTGCGGCGGGGTTTATCTGGAGGACGCCAAAGGCTTTGATAGCAAACGGAGCTGCCAAACCGGCAAAAGCACCGGTCGCGACCGTTACCGGCAAACCGATTTGAAGCAAACGATGGGAAAGCCCATGGAATCGTTTGCCCCATACAGGCAGTTTTGGCCCAGCACGTCCCGCCAGTCCGTTTTTGACGAATAGCCCCAGCCAAACGGCAGCCACCAACGCAAGAATAATGCCCATTCCAGAGTGCGTTGCCAGCCCCAGACCGGGGCTGCCTCGAACACCCTCGGGTTCAACGATGAAGAAATACAGAATCAACCCAAAGGCCAACCAATGCAGCCACTTGATCATCGTACGACGGTTCAAAGCATCATGCTCCAGGCGGCGGTGGTGGAAGGATTGTAAAAAGCTGCGCCAGCTCTGCCACTTCATCAGCAGGCTTCCAGCCGTCCAATCCCGGGGTCCAAACATGGGTGTCGCGTGTCAGGTCGCCTGATGATGCCATTCGGCCCAGCGCAGCTTTGGAAAACGGGCCGGTGCTTTGGCCGTTCTCCGCCACGTGCCACACGCGCTCGATCGGGGCTGGCGGTGGCGTTTGGGTGCTTGCAGGGGCGCTCCCCCATGGGCCGCTTTGTGCCATCTGACCAGCCATGGCCATTCCCATGCCCATCCCAAGACCTGCGCCCATACCGCCGCCTCCGTTGGGGTTTTGAGCCGCAGATGTCATCGCTTCGGCTGCCGAATACTGGCTATAGGCGCCTAGGTCACCGGCAATCCCCATCGAGGTGCGCTTGTCCAACGCGGCCTCGACCGCGGGTGGCAGCGAGATATTTTCGATATAGAATTCGGGGATCGTTAGGCCGTATTCAGCCACGATGCCAGAGATTTCGGTCACGATCAGCTTGCCAAGATCGGCGGTGTTGGCGGCCATATCCAGAACCGGAATGCCCGAGGACGCGATAACGCGGCTGAACGCCTGAACGATGATGTTGCGGATTTGATAGCTGATCTCGTCCATGGTGAATTCGCCGTCGGTTCCGACGATTTCGACCAAGAACTTCGCCGGGTCCGAAACTCGCACGCTGTAGGTGCCATAGGCACGCACGCGAGTTGGTCCGAATTCGGGGTCACGCAACATGATCGGGTTTTTGGTGCCCCATTTCAGGTCGTGGAACCGCGTCGTGTTGACGTAGTAGATCTCGGACTTGAACGGGGATTTGAAGCCGTGATCCCAGTGATTGATCGTCGTCAGGATCGGCATGTTGTTGGTTTCCAACATGTAAAGACCCGGCGTGAACACGTCGGCAAGTTGCCCTTCGTGAACGAACACGGCCGCCTGCCCTTCGCGGACAGTCAGCTTGGCGCCGTATTTGATCTCGTGCCCTTCACGCTCGAACCGCCAGACCATTGTGTCTCGGGTGTCATCCACCCAATGAATGACGTCAATAAACTCGCCGGTTAAAAAATCAAGAATTCCCATAGTTACGCTCCCTCCTTGGGGTGTCGGTCATACTGAGCCGCCGGTCAATTCGACGGCAATTTGTTTTACAATCGGACGGGCCTCGTCGGCGATCATGCCGGGGCGCAGCCGTTCGTCATAAAGCATGCGAAGTAGGTTTTCGTCATGTGTGGTGAGTAGCCCGAACTCTTCATCGTCGTTGAAGATCGATGGCCGGGCCGAGGGGCTGTCGTTGGACAGACCCAAACCTTGGGCGACTTCTTCATGAATGCACGATGCCCGCATGAGCTTGGGATGTTCTGCGCGGATGATGGCAACCGCCTGATCAAACACTCCGTTGTCCTTGGGGTCACGCCCAAAGACAAGGCAATAGGTGTCGCGGGGCATATTGATCACCGCGCGTTGACTTACCGGGCTGATACCCGGAACGATGCGCTGAAGTTCGGGACCAAACGCCTTTCGCTCGTCCTCGTTCAAGACGTATACCGCGAAATTCCCTTTACCATTTGTAAGGCTGATCGGGTGGCCTGTAACACGTGCCAACCGGCGTAGATATTGCGATAGCAGCGACCGATCATGCGTGCGTTCGCTTGGCGGAACAGACAATCCAAACCGTAGGGAAACCCGTACCGGTTCTTCCCAACGTGTCAGTCGAGAGGCGCGTTCGCGTGCAATCAGTTTTCCGCCTGATGGTGAATATTCCTGAAAAAACGCGATCCGTTCGAAGTTTCGGGCAAGCATCGCAGCGCTGAACGGAACGTCGGCACCGCCACCATCCGTGCGCAGCAATCCTTGGGTCAAGAGGCTGCGTTGAACACTTGCATAATAGACACCAAGAGCTTTGCTTTCTGCACTTGGTTCTTGCGGCGCAGCATCGGTCCGTGGCTTGGGCGTGGGTGAAGTTTCTGGCCCAGCCCCCGGCAAGGGCGTCTGACACGCCGAAAGTGCCAGCGTTACCGCCAGCACTCCCATAGCTGTTTTAAGCGCGTTCAGGCGCATGTTGCCCCCATGTTCACCCGTGTCAGCTGTTTGACACGGCCTCGGCGATGTTGTGGCCGGACGCTGTGCCGCGGGCTTTCGCAGCGGACAGAGTGTTTTTCAATTCGGCTTCCATCTTGATCAATTCTTCTTCGGCAGCCGCACGGTTGGCTTTGCCTTCGTCCGCGATGGCAAGGCTTTCCTCGATCGTTGCGATCAGGGTGGCGTTGGCAGATTTCACGGCTTCGATGTCGAAAACGCCGCGCTCCATTTCTTTGCGCACCATGCGGTTGGCTTCTTGCAGATTTTCCGCGTTGGCTGTCAGAAGCTCGTTGGTCAGATCGGTGGCGTCCTTGACTGCAGCGGCGGCCTCGGCAGAGCGTTGGATTGTCACGGCCTGCGCCAGTTGCGTTTCCCAAAGTGGCACAGTGTTCACGAGGGTCGAGTTGATCTTGGTCACCAACGACTTGTCGTTTTCCTGAACCAGACGGATCGACGGCAGAGACTGCATTGTCACTTGGCGCGTCAGCTTCAGATCGTGTACGCGGCGTTCCAAATCGTCACGCGCAGCGCGCAAATCGCGCAATTCCTGTGCTTTTATCACGCCCTGATCTTCTGGCGCATCGGCCACTTCAGCCTCTTTCGCTGGGATTACATTGTCATCGAGTTCGGCCAGCTTGGCCTCTCCAGCCGAGATGTAAAGCGCAAGCTCATCATAGAACTCGAGTGTCTTTTCATAGAGCTTATCGAGCGATTTGATGTCTTTCAAAAGCGTGTGCTCGTGACCTAGCAGATTGTCGGTGATGCTGTCGATCTGGCCCTGAACATCCTCGTAACGTGCCATGAATTTCGCGGCAGGCGCCATGCGGCCTAGAAGTTTTTCCCACCAGCTGCGCTCGCGTCGCATGTCCATTTCACTAATCGAAAAGCCACGGATCGTGGTTACGATATTGCGCAAGCCGTCCCCTGCGGGGCCTACATCCTTGTTGCGCACACCCGCCAACATATCTTGACTGATCACTTGCAATTCGGCTTGCGCTGCGGATCCGAACTCGATGATCGACTGGGTGTTCTCCATGTCGATCTCGTTCATCCGCTTTTGTATGGCCGCTGTGACCTTCTTGTTGGCCTTTTCCAACGGGATAAGCGCGGTCGATGGCTCTGGCAGCACGACGGCTGTCACTTCTTCGATGTCTTTCAGGGCAGCTTCGGCCTGTTGGCGGGTCGTATTGGTCATTGAAAAGTCCTCACAAGTTACTCCATGCGCACGCCTTCGCGTGCCAATCTCTCGCGCAGGACTTCGATTTCAACGTCAAGGTCTGTGCGATCATCGCTTAGGAATTGCTGGGTTTTAGCCGAAAAATTGGCCTCGAGATCGTCCAGCAGGGTTTCATAGTCGGCCCGTGCGCCCCCAGATGGATCGCGCATGTAAATGTCAACGAACTTGGCCGTCGCATCACGTGCACCCAACAGGTAGACGCCCAGATACTTGCGCGCAGCCGTTAAGTCGCGCGGGTCATCTTCGACAGTGCGAAACATATCGCGGGCGGTGGTTGTAAACTGCTCTAGCCGCGCATCAAGGTGGCGGTCTTTGGTGCGCCCGATGGCCTGTTTCATGGCGCTCAGGTGCTTTTCAGCTTCGTTGACCGCGCGGGCAACGCGGTCGGTCTGGAATTCGTCAATATTATCCATGCCCTTGTGGCGCATTGGGTCAAGACCGAAGGCAAGCATATGCAGCCCGAACCCAAACGCGCCGAACACGCCCGAGGTCAGCATTGCGCCATCAACCGATGCAGCAACAAACACGCCAAGACCTGTCAGGATGGACCCAAACAGCTTGCGCGGCATGGCCGGTCGGCGCGCAATTTTGCGGGCATCGTATTCTTCTTGTGCCAGCACGCCCTCGCGGGTCAGCCATGCAGCAGAAATCAGGATGCCAAACGCCAACAGCCGGAGGATCAGGCCATTGGGGGTGCTGAAAAATGCGAGAAATGCCAGCGGAAGCGGCGCGAGGAACAACAGGTTGACGCGTCCACCCGCACGAGTGCGCGATTGGCCGTGATAGGGCGAGCGAGGCGGTGTTTTTCCCTTCTCGTCCCCGTTTCCCTTTGGACTGTATTGCCCGCCATAGCGTTGTGACATCACGCGCCCCCTGTGATCGAAACATAGAGGATCAACGCGACAAGCACGAAAAATGCAGTTTTCTGTAATCCGGTCTCAGACACGTCTGGCTCCTTCCTCGGTCGCCACGTCAGTTGCAATATAGGGGCACGCGGCCATTATCGCTATGGGTTTATGAATGATCTTGGCTTTGGGCGGCACGACGTTCAGCGGCCAGTTTGCGGGAATAACCCGATTGGATCGCCTCGACGACAAACAGCACGATGACGGAAAAATAGAAGGTGGTCTTGGACATTGGGACGAGGTCGTAGCCCATGAGTTTGATTTGCAGGCTGTCATCATGCATTGCGTGGGCCGCAGCAGGTCCAGCTTCGCCCAGTAAGACAACACCGACAATCAGTAGGATAAACAGGCCCAGCACCTCGTACATACGGTTTTTTTCAAGGAATTTTGTAACGCCGTCTGCCAACAGCAGCATCGCAAGACCGGATATCAAGATAGCGGCGGCCAGAACAGGGAAGACGTCTGTAATTGCGAGGGCAGACAAAACGCTGTCGAAGCTGAAGATCAAGTTCATGAACACAATCATCAAAACGACCCTAAAGGCAGATTTGCCGGGTTTGTTCCCAAGATCGGTGTGCAAATGATCGACAGACAACAAGTGGCCGATTTCTTTCACTGCAGTGTAGATAATGAATATACCCCCGAGGACAAAGACCAGGGTGGCGAAATTCACACCGCCTTCGATGATACCGGGCATGTTGAAGGTGAAAAACGGGGCTGAAAGTGCACCGATCAAGTGGATCATAGTGAAAAGCAAGACAACGCGCAGAGCGACTGCAATGATAATGCCCCAAAACCGGACAGACTTTTGGTGCGCAACAGGCGCGCGCTGGCTTTCAATCGAGATGTATAGAAGGTTGTCGAATCCCAACACTGCTTGCAAGAAACACAACATCAGCAAATTGCCCATGTTTTCAAACGTCAATAGATCGACCATACGCCCCTCCGAATTTCAACCTGGTGCAGCATAATGGCGGGCAAAAACTGGGCAAGGGGGAAAGACAGCTCCGCTTTCTCCTTAGATGCGCGGCCGGTCAGGTCGGCTGATCTTGTTGTTTATGCCATCTCTTGAGGGTTCGACCCATAACACGGTTCCAAAGCGGTGGGACCAACGCAATGGTCGCCATCATTGGCAGCGAATAGGGCAGGATCGGGGCCTCGCCTTCACTTGGCGGCGCAAGCGATGGGTAGGGGCGCATCGGATGGGCGTGATGATCCGAGTGTCTTGGCGCGTTCAACATCATATGGCCGGTAAACCAATGGGGCGCGTTCCAACTGTGTTTGGGCCCAACAGGCTCGTAGTCTCCTTCCGAATTCTTGCTTCGCAGAAGGCCGTAGTGCTGAACATAATCAGATAACAGCAGCTGAATTTGCGCGTGAAGGCAAAGCAGGACGTATCCGATCAATCCGCCGATACCTCCTATAACCGCTGCAAGGACCAGCATCACAAAGCCGCCAAGGACATATATATAATACGGATTAAGTCCGGGCTTAGATCGGCGCTGAAGATCTTGCTTCTCCATCTCGTAACCAGCCACGAATGAGCCAATCCAAGCGTCAGCCACAAAATCATAGAAGCTGTCGCCTTCTTGCGCCGTATTTGGATCATCTGGTGTGGCCACCCATCGGTGATGAACCTTCGGATGAGCCGAGGCATGATGCCCAAACAGTAGCGAGATATAGACCCATTTGCCCAACGTCCGCAGCGCCCAATTACCTCGGTGAATCAGTTCGTGCGCGTTGGAGTTCGAAACTTGTCCAAAAAACAAACCCGCCGCCAGAAAGACCAAAGCCGTTGCGCCTATGGTCAGACCCGTACCGCCGCTTAGGGCAAAGACAATCAGCGCGAGCAGCGTGAAATGCAGCAAGCCGAGGGTAACAGACAGTATATCTGCGGCGCCCTTCGTTTCGTCCTCTTGATGGGTGGGAGCAGTGCGGGAGATGACAGCATCAAGCCCGTAAGCCAGTGCGGTCATGTAGATCAGAGCTGCGATTGCAAAGAAGCCCCCGAAGACGGCACCCAGTGCGATCAGCAGGATCGGCGCCAGAGTGGCGAGCGCGTAAACTCTTAGGGGATGGGAAAAAATTCCGGACATAGCGAACCGCGCGCAGGATCAGTGGCAAGTTGTTAAGACTATCAGCGAATTCACCACTATGCGCAATCCGCCATGTGTATGTCGCTTTTGGATAGCGCCCGGGTTTCGCCTCTGGCTATGTTGAGCGCGAATAGAGATTGGGGTTGGCCATGGCGCTGGACGAAAAAAAAGGTATCTGGAAGTCAGGTAAGGGCAAGGGTCGCCACAGACCCAAAGGCCGCCAGATTGACCCGGATGCGCTGGCTGAAGTGCAGGACCTGCTTGGGGATCGGCCCCGTCGCCGCGATCTGTTGATTGAGTTTCTGCACCTAATTCAAGATCACTATGGCCAGCTGTCCGCCGCGCATATTCGCGCGCTGGGCGTAGAGATGAAAATCGGTCAGGCTGAAATTTACGAAGTCGCCAGCTTCTATGCGCATTTCGATGTGGTGCGGGAAGGCGAGACACCTCCACCCGCATTGACCATCCGTGTTTGTGACAGCTTGTCCTGCGAACTGGCCGGGTCCGAGGCGTTGCAAAAAGCGCTTGAGGATGGGTTGGATGCCTCCGAGGTGCGTGTCGTCCGTGCGCCCTGCATGGGCCGCTGTGATACGGCCCCGGTGCTCGAAATTGGTCACAACCACATTGACTACGCCACACCTGAAAAGGTTCAGGCCGCGATTGCTGCTGATGACACCCATGCGCATGTGCCTGACTATCAGGGTCTCGCGGCCTATCAGGCCGAAGGCGGCTATGCCCAACTGAGCAAGCTTCGCGAAGGTGGCGACTGGAAGGCTGTGCAAGAGACCATCTTGTCAGCGGGTCTGCGTGGCCTAGGTGGCGCTGGATTCCCATCGGGCACCAAATGGGGCTTTGTACGCGCCAATGAAGGCCCGCGATACCTTGCCGTGAATGGCGATGAGGGCGAACCGGGCACGTTCAAAGACCGCTACTATCTTGAACGCACCCCGCATCTGATGCTCGAAGGTATGCTGATCGCAGCCTGGGCAGTCGAGGCCGAGACCTGCTTCATCTATATGCGCGACGAGTATCCGGCGGTGCTGGCGATCCTTGCCGATGAAATCACGGCGCTGGAAAAGGCCGGGATTGTCGAACCGGGCTATATTGACCTGCGGCGCGGGGCGGGGGCTTATATCTGCGGCGAAGAAAGCGCGATGATCGAATCGATCGAAGGCAAGCGCGGCATTCCCCGTCACCGGCCACCATTTGTGGCGCAGGTTGGTATCTTTGACCGCCCAACGCTGGTGCATAACGTCGAGACGCTGCACTGGGTTGCGCGCATCATGCAAGAGGGTCCAGAAATTCTGACCTCGGTTGAGAAGAACGGCCGCAAGGGCCTGCGCAGCTACTCGGTATCTGGGCGCGTTGCCAATCCGGGTGTGCATCTGCTGCCCGCCGGGTCGACCATCACCGACATCATCGAGGCCTGTGGCGGTATGGCCGATGGGCACGCGTTCAAGGCGTATCAACCGGGCGGACCATCCTCGGGCCTGCTGCCCGCATCGATGAATGACATCCCGTTGGATTTCGACACCTTGCAACCGCATGGCACCTTTATCGGGTCAGCCGCGGTCGTTGTGTTGTCTGATCAAGACAGTGCCAAAGATGCAGCCCTGAACATGCTTCGCTTCTTTGAGGATGAAAGCTGCGGGCAATGTACGCCTTGCCGGTCGGGCTGCGAGAAAGCGGTGAAGCTGATGCAAGCAGATCAGTGGGATCAAGGCCTTCTGACAGAGCTATGCACGGTGATGCAGGATGCGTCGATCTGCGGACTGGGGCAGGCGGCACCTAACCCTATCCTGCTGACCATGAAGCACTTCGCCGACGAGGTTTAGTCGCGGCCTTCAGGCAGCGGCTAAACTTCCGCCGACGTCAAGCTTGACCAAATACCCCTTGCCGCGCATCGCTGTGGCAGGGGGTCACGCGTGATCACCGACTATTAACGCAGCGCGAGGTATAAGCGGATCATGTCTCAACTCGTTTTCGTCTCGGGCCTTGTTGTCGCAATGGCCTACTTTCCGCGCACGTCCGCACCGGCGAGTTGGCCAAGGTCGATCATCAAAACGATCCCACTTCTGCTCTTTGCGGTTGCGGCTTATCTGGGGGGCGCAGGGGTGTTTCTGGTGGCCGGGCTGTTCCTATCGGCGCTTGGTGATTTTGGATTGTCGCGTGACGGTGACGGCCCATTCCTTTATGGCCTGTCTGCCTTCGCTTTGGCGCATGTCCTTTATATCCTGCACTTCCTGACCCTGTCAGAGGCCCCATTCTACGAGGCGTTTGTCTCCACTCCGATAGCCGCGATCGCTTTGGTGGCGTTGATGGTGTCAACCGAGCTGTGGCTGGCCCCGTTTACAGGTGCACTTCGCTGGCCGGTCCGCATCTATGTGATCATTATTGGCGCAATGGGACTAACCGCGCTGGCACTCCCACTTGGTTGGAGCCTGTTGGGGGCCATGCTGTTCATCATCTCTGACGTGATCTTAGCGATTGAGCTTTTTCGAATGTCTGAAACCAACCGTCATCGAAAGTTAGCCGGATACGCGATTTGGTCGTTTTACATTGCAGGTCAGGCTCTGATTTTGTGGGGTGGTCTAACGACCTAACTGACGCCGAATGATTTTAGTGTAAAGGGAATCGCCTTGAATTCCATCGCGCCAGCTCGGTTGCCCCATTGAAGCGGTTTCGTGACGACATCAATCCAGCGCATTTTCCGACACCAAGCCGACGCTCGGTCCCAAGTGCCGGTTTCGTCAAACCTGCGATAAGCGGCTGCTGCTGCGTCCGCCTCTGGGCTGTCTTCGGGTAAGAACGCATAGCAGGAATGGATCATGATGATCAGATCCTGCATGTGCCCTTTGGGTGTGTTTCTGGTCGGTGAATACCGCTCGAAATCCAGAAAAACCAAGTTGGTCCCGTCCCAGCACATGTCCTTGATCGCAGGACGCCCATGCGTCAGGCCCTTGGCGTGCATGCGGGCAAGTTGACGGCCTGCTTCGGTGAAAGCTGCAATCCGTGCCGACGGATCCTGGGTTTGTTGTACAAGAAGATGGGACAGTGTTTCGCCACTGTCCTTGGTGACAATGTAGTTCTCGCCCTCAGCCACGATTTCTGGCACGGGAACGCCGGCATCGGATAGGGCATGATGGCCGGTGCGATCGGCCTCAAACGCCAGCTTGGGGTCGCCTTTTTGTATCCGCCAACGAAGCGATAGAGTCTCGCATTTCTTCGCCCAATAGCGTTCATCGCGATGCTTGATCTGCGTTATACGTGCCTTTGGATCGGCCAGAAACAAATCAAGCTGATGCTGTAATGTCGGGTCAGCGAACTGGGTGTCGTGGCGTGTCATTTGGGTAATGTAACCCGACGCGGTCCGGTGGTTAAAGCGCCTTTCGCGCTGCCCCTTCCATCCGCTGCCTTTGTGGCTTACTTGGGTAGGAAGTGATCAAGAGGGCGTACATGGCTTTTTTCTCGAAACTTAAGGAACGTTTGTTCAAATCCTCCTCCAAACTGGAAGAAGGATTGGAGGCTATTGTCGAAGATGGTGGCGAAGAGGAACAGCTTGAGGCCGTGGACGAAACTTCGGTCGGAGATGTTGCGCCAGAAAAGGTTGACGCAGAGCCCGCCCCCGAAGATGTAATTCCTGAGCCTGAGCCTGAGCCTGAGCCTGAGCCTGAGCCTGAGCCTGAGCCTGAGCCTGTTGCGGAAATCGTTGAAGTTGAAGAGATTTCACCGGAACCGGAACCGGAACCGGAACCGGAACCGGAACCGGAACCGGAACCGGAACCGGAACCGGAACCGGAACCCGTTTCAACCTCTGAACCCGCCGCTATCGATCTCAGCGAGGACACACCAGCCCCAGCCGCCAAACCCGGCCTGCTGGGCCGCATGTTCGGACGTCGGGAAACGAAAACTATCGTGCGACGGACGGTTGACGATGATATGCTGGAAAGCCTCGAAGACTTGATGATCACGTCCGACATGGGCGTTGACACCGCTATGCGCGTAACCGCCAACATCTCGGAAAGCCACTTCGGCAAGAAACTCTCGGTGGCCGAGATCAAATCCGTCCTTGCCTCGGAAGTCACGCGCATCATGGAACCTGTTGCGGTCCCGATGCCGCTTTACCCCAAACGTCCGCAGGTCGTTTTGATTGTCGGTGTCAATGGCGCGGGCAAGACCACGACCATTGGCAAACTCGCCAGCCAATTCACAGCGGCTGGCAAGAAGGTCGTGATCGCGGCTGGCGATACGTTCCGGGCGGCAGCTGTTGAACAGCTTCAGGTCTGGGGCGAACGCGCGGGCGTGCCCGTTTTGACCGCGCCCGAGGGGTCGGATCCCGCCTCGCTGGCTTTTGATGCTATGACGCAGGCTGAGGCGGACGGCGCCGACCTGTTGATGATCGATACCGCGGGGCGTCTGCAAAATCGGACGGATCTGATGGAGGAACTGGCCAAAATTGTCCGCGTCATCAAGAAAAAGGACGAAACTGCGCCACACAACACGTTGCTCGTTCTGGATGCGACAACGGGCCAGAATGCCCTGTCCCAAGTTGGGACGTTTCAGGATTTGGCGGATGTCTCCGGCCTGGTGATGACCAAGCTGGATGGCACTGCGAAAGGTGGCGTGCTGGTCGCTTTGGCCGACAAATTTGCACTGCCCATTCACGCGATAGGCGTGGGCGAGCAAATCGACGACCTCGCCCCATTTGACCCAGAAGAATTCGCGCGCGCCCTGATCGGCATCACCGAGTAACGACGGCATGAGCGATTGGCTCATATCGTTGGAGGGCACCGAGGCGGGGCACCGTCTGGCCCTCCTACTGGCGCTGTTTGCGGCATTTCTGCACGCATTGTTCGGCGCGCTTCAGAAAGGAAGCCACGACCCATGGCTGTCGCGCGGCGCAATTGATCTGTCCTATGGACTGATCGCTGCCCCCTTCGCTTTGTTCGTTGTGCCGTGGCCTGAACCGCATATGTGGCCCATCTTTGCGGTGATCTTCCTGATCCATGTGGGCTATAAACTCGCACAAAGTTACACATATGCGCTGGGCTCGTATTCTGTCGTCTACCCGGTCGTGCGTGGCACGGGCCCCCTTTTTACCGTCATCGGGGCGGGCTTTCTGTTCGGTGAGACATTCACGGCTATGCAGTGGGTGGGGGTGGCCACATTGGTCGCCGGGATATTTTCGCTCGCTGTCTATAACTTGCGACACTGGCAGATGGGCCGGGATAAGCTGAAACCCGCGCTTGCCATGGCAGTTCTGACCGGGCTTTTTGTGGCCGCTTACACCACATATGACGCCTACGGCATTCGAGCCACTGCCAACCCATTCACTTTCCTCGCTTGGTTTTTCTTCATCGACGGTTTCTTCATGCCCATGGTGGCGGCGTTTCGTTGGCGAAACATGCCGACGCGGCCAAGACTTGCCCCTTTGGCAGGCCGGGGAATAATTGGCGCTTTTGTGGCTTATTTCAGCTTTGGTTCGATCATGCTTGCCACCCGATTGGACAGCGTTGGCGAGGCCGCCGTCCTGCGCGAAACATCCACCGTTTTCGCCGCTCTTATCGCGTGGCTCGTGCTGAATGAACGCGTCGGACCCAAGCGCCTGACGATGATGGGTTTGATCGCCGCGGGCGCTGTGATAGTCGAGATGAGCGGTTAAGGAGGCTCCATGTCCGAGAAACACGTAAACCCGACCCTTAGGGGCGCGCTGGAATATGGCCCGATCATTCTGTTCTTTGTGGCCTACACATTTTTGAAAGACCGCTCCTTTATGGTTGGCGGCACCGAGTATTCGGGCTTTGTGGCGGTAACCGCGATGTTCATCCCGGTTCTTGCCCTTGCTACTCTGGCAATGTGGAAGCTCACGGGTCACCTGTCGAAAATGCAGATCATGACCCTTGTGTTGGTCGTCGGATTCGGGGGCCTTTCGATCTGGTTCAACGACGAGCGCTTCTTCAAAATGAAGCCGACGATGATCTATCTGCTCTTCGCGGGTATTTTGGGCTTTGGCCTGATGCGCGGCACCAGCTATCTGGAGGCCGTGATGGACAAGGCCCTGCCGCTCGAACGCGAAGGTTGGATGATCCTCACCAAACGCCTCGCACTATTCTTCGTAGGTCTTGCCGTCGCGAACGAGGTGATCTGGCGCATGATGTCCACCGATGCTTGGGTCAATTTCAAAACCTTCGGCCTGCCGCTGGCCATGTTCGCCTTCTTTATGACGCAGGCGGGCCTGTTCAAACGCTTCGGCATAGACGAAGACACCAGCGAAAGCTGACGCCTAATTTTCTTTCCAGAAATATCCTGGGGAAGTTTGAAAGCCGCACGGCTCTCAAACTGGGGCAAAGCCCCTTATCGCTTGAACAGCAAGTCCTGCGCCTTCTTATCCGTTTGCAGATTCCCACGTTGTTCAGCGGCAACAGCACGACCCCTCTGTACGGCGGGCCGTGCGCCGATTTCATCTAGCCAACGCGCCAAATGCGGCTTGTCGTCAAGCGTTTGCTCCTGCCCTTCCCAAAGCGATGCCCAGCCCCAACAGGCCATGTCCGCAATCGAATAGAAGTCTCCGGCGAGATAACGATTATCTGCAAGCTGGCGATCCATGACACCGTAAAGCCGCCCAGTTTCAGCGCGATAACGATCTTTCGCGTATGGAAGATCATGGGGCGGATCCATGGAAGGGGCGTATTTCAGGAAGTGGTGCGCCTGTCCAGCCATCGGCCCCAGCCCGCCCATCTGCCACATCAGCCACTGATCGACGGCCACGCGTGCGCGCTCGGTCTCTCCACAAAATTTACCGGTTTTGCGAGCCAGATATTGCAAGATCGCGCCGCTTTCGAAGATCGCAATTGGCGCACCATCAGGCCCATCAGGGTCGATGATTGCGGGCATCCGATTGTTGGGCGCGATTTTCAGGAAATCCGGTTCGAACTGCTCTCCGGCCCCGATGTTCACCAGCTTCACCTCGTAAGGTAGCTGCATCTCCTCCAGCGCGATTGAGATTTTCCATCCATTGGGCGTGGGCCAGTAGTAAAGCTCTATCGGGTTGGGCATATCGTTCCTCCTGTCAGAGCGCTTAGGATGACAGGCCGGACCCAAATGGCAACCACGCAGATACGGGGGGCACTTCACGATCCAGCGATCATGTTGATGTCTTGACGCTTTGTTCGACAAGGTCTAGGGCTAGCGCGTGGCGATTTGTACACCGGATTGCGGGCCACGTTAAATAATCTGCTAAAGAGGTCAGGGACCTTGCGGGCAAAGTGCTTCGCAAAATTCACCCCCGACGCTCGTGATGCGGTGGGGGTTTTTTTGTGCGAAAGGAACGCGCGATGACAGACTGGACAAACCGGACCAAGGCGGTTCATGGCGGCACGCGCCGCAGCCAGTACAACGAGGTAAGCGAGGCGATCTACCTGACCCAAGGGTTCGTCTATGACAGCGCCGAACAGGCCGAAGCCCGCTTTATCGAAAGCACGCGGGAAGAGTTCATCTATGCCCGCTATGGCAATCCTACTGTCGCTATGTTCGAAGACCGTATGGCGATGCTTGAAGGGGCCGAGGACGCCTTTGCAACAGCCTCTGGCATGGCTGCTGTCAACGGCGCGCTGATGTCGATCCTGAAGGCTGGCGACCATGTGGTTGCCGGGCGCGCGCTTTTTGGCTCATGCTTGTTTGTCCTGGAAGATATTCTGGCGCGATTTGGCGTGGAAATTACGCTTGTTGATGGCACCGATCTGGATGCGTGGCGCGCTGCGGTCCGACCGGATACCGCGGTGTGTTTCTTTGAAAGTGTGTCGAACCCTGCGCTTGAGGTCATCGACATCGAAGGTGTCAGCAAGATTGCCCATGCGGTCGGCGCATTGGTGGTGGTCGATAACGTCTTTGCAACGCCGGTCTTTAGTCGCGCGATCTCGCAAGGTGCGGATGTTGTCGTTTACTCGACCACGAAACACGTGGATGGGCAGGGACGTTGCCTTGGCGGCGTTGTGCTTGGTACGCAGGACTACATCCGCAAAACGCTTGAGCCTTATCTGAAACATACCGGCGGCGCGATGAGCCCGTTTAACGCGTGGGTCATGCTCAAAGGCCTTGAAACGATGGAGCTTCGTGTGAAAGCACAGGCGGCCTCGGCGCTGGACATTGCGCAGGCTTTGGACGGACATCCCAAACTCTCAAGGGTTATTCATCCGCTTTTGGACAGCCACCCAGACAAAGCCCTTGCTGAACGACAGATGGTCGGCGGTGCGGGCACGGTTCTGACGCTGGAACTTGTTGGTGGCAAAGACGCTGCGTTCCGGTTCCTGAATGCGCTCGAGATTGTTCTGATATCGAACAATCTTGGTGACGCCAAGTCCATCGTGACCCATCCGGCCACGACAACTCACCAGCGTCTATCCGATGAGCAAAAGGCGCAACTGGGCATCACGCCCGGTCTTTTGCGCCTGTCGATCGGCCTTGAAGACACACAAGACTTGATTGCCGACCTTATGAGAGCCTTGAACGCGGCCTGATTTGTCGCATCTCGTGCATCGCGTTTGGAGAATCCCTGTCACACTCCTATGTTATCGGGGTGCGACAGGATCGGAGGGTCCACGATGAACCAGATGAAGCGCAAGGGCGGTGATGCGCCAACGGAAAAAGCCGCGCGTGATGCGCTGAATGTGCTACGCGATTGGGCGGCCGAGGCTGATCCCGTTGAAGTGGCAAAGCTTGATCCCGCGATTGCACGTCTTCTTCCGGGGGCGGAGCTGTCGAACTATCCGGACCTCAATCGTGACTATCCAGCCGATTTCGCGGTTGATGACGCTTATCGCGCGTCTATGCCCGACCTTCAGAATGGCCCTGCCAGCCTGATCCAAGGCGCCAAACGCCATATTCAGCATGTCGGTATTTCAAATTTCCGCCTACCGATCCGATATCACACACGCGACGGCGAGGATGTGACGTTAGAGACATCGGTGACCGGCACCGTCAGCCTTGAGGCAGGCAAGAAGGGCATCAACATGTCGCGCATCATGCGCAGCTTCTATGCGCATGCCGAAAAAACCTTCAGTTTCGATGTGATCGAGGCCGCGCTGGACGATTACAAAACCGATCTTGAAAGCCTGGACGCGCGCATTGAAATGCGCTTTTCCTACCCGGCTAAGGTGGAAAGCTTGCGATCTGGCCTAACGGGCTATCAGTTTTACGATATTGCGCTGGAATTGGTTGAACATCGCGGCAAGCGTCGCAAGTTCATGCATCTTGACTATGTTTACAGCTCGACCTGCCCCTGTTCGCTGGAGTTGTCCGAACATGCGCGCCAGATGCGAGGGCAACTTGCGACGCCGCACTCCCAACGATCGGTGGCGCGAATTTCTGTTGAGAAGGTGAAGCAGCCTCAGACGCTTTGGTTTGAGGATTTGATCGATCTGTGCCGGGCCGCTGTTCCCACCGAAACTCAGGTGATGGTCAAGCGCGAAGACGAACAGGCCTTTGCGGAATTGAATGCTGCCAACCCGATTTTTGTTGAGGACGCCGCGCGCTTGTTCTGTGAGCATCTGCAAGAGGACGCGCGCATTGGGGATTTCCGCATTGTTGCCAGTCATCAGGAAAGCCTGCACAGCCATGATGCTGTGTCGATCCTGACCGAAGGCGCGACCTTTGAAGCCGAAAGCCTTGATCCCAAACTGTTTTCCACGCTGTTCCACGTCGGATAGTGTTGCAAGGCGGGGTTGCGTCTAACGCATTGGTAAAGTCACGTTGCCTGACCTATCTTTGGGTCAGGGAGGAAACCAACAACCATTTCCATGGGGTTTCCAATGGCTACGCACACTACAAACATCCGTGTCGAGCGTCGCTCGATCACCGCAACACTCTGGTCTTGGATGACGGCTTTCGGGCACGCCATGATGCGGGCCAGTGAAAACAGCTCGCGCATGCGAGACGTTCAAGCACTTGAAGCACGCAGTGACGCCGAGTTGGCCAAACTGGGGCTTTCCCGCGCGGACATCCCGCGCCATGTGTTCCGGGACATGCTCTATATCTGATCAGGCACAGCCGCGCGGAAGACGCATCGGCAAGGCCATCTGATCCTTGACAGTCTGGGCGCGGGGGGCCAACCCTGCGCCCATGTTCGATTTGCGACCCGTCGTATATGTCACCGGCCTGTTGGTCGCAGCACTTGGTATCACCATGCTGATCCCTATGGGGGTCGACATGTATTATGGCAGTTCTGACTGGGCGACATTTCTTGAAAGTGCAGTGATCACCACACTTGTAGGGGGGTCCATGGCCTTGGCGACTGCCAATGGAGTTGGGCGTGGGCTATCCATCCAACAAACCTTCCTTCTGACCACCGGCGTTTGGGTTGCTTTGCCGATCTTTGGGGCGTTGCCTTTGGTGTTATCAGACATCGGCGTACGCCCGGTCGACGCGTTTTTCGAAGCAATGTCAGGGATGACCACCACGGGCGCTACTGTGCTGAATGATCTTGACGAGATGCCAAAGGGGCTTTTGTTCTGGCGCGCGCTTTTGCAGTGGTATGGCGGTATCGGGATCATCGTTGTTGCGATGGTATTTCTGCCGGAGCTCAGGGTTGGTGGTATGCAGATCTTCCGCTCGGAAGCCTTTGATACTATGGGAAAAGTATTGCCCCGCGCCGCCGAGATTGCACGCAGGATCAGTCAGATTTACGCGGGGCTTACGATCGTTTGCATCATCGCGTATCTTGCTGTCGGATTACCCCCGTTCGAGGCAATCTATCACGCCATGACCACACTTTCGACCGGCGGGTTTTCGTCGCGAGATGCATCGTTTGGCGCATTTCAAGGTGCGCCGGAGTATGTCGCATCCTTCTTTATGATCCTCGCAAGCCTTCCGTTTGTACGCTACATCCAATTGATCAGTGGTACCGCGAAACCCTTTTTCAGAGACCCGCAAATCAGAGCCTATCTGGCGACGATTCTAACCGTTACCATCATGATGACTCTCTATCGCCTGATCGCCAATGGCGACCATTTGGAACACGGGTTTCGAGAAGGTATATTCAATGTCACCTCGATCATAAGCGGGACAGGATATGCCAGTGTTGACTATCAACTTTGGGGCCCGTTTCCCGTCGTCATCTTCTTTTTTCTCGGTCTGATTGGTGGATGTGCGGGATCGACGGCGTGCTCGATCAAGATATTCCGTTATCAACTGCTCTTTTCTGCGATTCGGGCCCAGATCAGCTCGATCCACTCGCCACATGGCGTCTTTACACCTCGGTACGCAGGACGGCGGGTTGATGACGGTATTTTGTCATCTGTCATGGGGTTTTTCGTCTTCTTCGTCGTGACGCTTGGAATTATCGCCGTGCTGCTTGGTATGACGGGGCTGGACTTTATCACTTCGGTATCTGGTGCCGCGGCAGCACTTGCCAATATCGGGCCAGGGCTTGGCGACATCATTGGTCCTGCTGGAAATTTCTCGGGGCTGAGTGATACCGCCAAATGGATATTGTCCGCCGCGATGTTAATCGGGCGTCTTGAACTTCTGGCGGTATTTGTTTTGTTCACCGTCACGTTCTGGCGCGGCTGAACGCGGGCGCTAGTTCCAGCAGCTCACCAGCACGGTCATGTCGGATGCGCGAGCGCTGAGGTCAACCGGATCGAGTGACGCGACCACTTCCGTCGCATCCGGCACGACGCCGTTTTCCGACAGGAACGAGGTGACAGCCCCCGCATCCCGCGCAAAGCTTACCCCATCGGGAAGGCTGCGCCCGTCCGACGATTGCCCGGGCAACAACATGCCTGTCACAGCGCCGCCTGCGTCCAAAACTGGCCCGCCAGCATCGCCGGGCAGGGCGGCCAGTGTCAGGCGGTTCACGCCGTCTTCACCGTTCAAGCCCACCAGTTCAGATAGTGTACCAAAGGTCAGGCTTGGGGCAGTCAAACGGCCCTCATAGGAATACCCGGCCACTGCCACGTCCGATTTCAGCCGTGGATCGACCGATAAGAACGAAGCGTGCGCGATCGGTGCTAATGGTGTTGTCGGCTTCAAAAGCGCAAGTCCGCGCTTCGCATCTGTCGCCAGAATCTCGGCGTTGTAGTCGTCGTTGATCGAGATCCGGCTGCAACTTTGCACAGCCTCTGTCGTGGTCAGGATGTTGCCATCTCCGTCAACATAAAACCCCGAGCGGGACAGGTCCGGCGAGCGGATTTCCAGACCTGACAACAAATCAAGGCTTTGCGTCGATGCATCAAGCCCTGCATCATCGGCCAGTGCCTTTGATCCCAGCGAGGCAAAGCTTGCCTTCATATCGCCCAGTGCAAGATCACGGCGCTTGTCATCGCCCCGCGGCCAAATCAGAGTGAACCCTTTTATGGTGCCGTCTTCAAGTTTAGCTTGGGTGTAAGACGAGATCTTGGCGTCGCTTCCTTCAATGGTAAACGATGATTTGCGCCGTTCGCGGGGTCCGTCCACAGGGACGATTTCCAATGATTGAAGGATGTCATATAGGCCGTAAAGTGTGTTCTGATCACCGGTCTGGCTGATCAGCACCAGCTTGACGCCGCTGTCATTCAGCGTGTCGAAATGGATGAATGGGGCCTCGTAGCGGTCAAATTTGACCATGGCGCCGGGGATGCTCATGGCTATTCCGGCTTGGTCGTCTGCGTAAGGCTGCATTCCTAACGAAGCAATCACGGCGCGATAGCCGTCCAGCAGTTCCTTGCGCTGACGCGTGGTCAGGACGCCCGTAGCATCGTAGCCGCGATCCAACTGCCACGCGGCCATGGACCGACGTGTGCCCGCACCAAAGGCCCCATCGATAGCGGAGGTGTAGTAGCCATCCCACTTCAGTGCGACTTGCAAGGCTTTTCGCCCATCGCGGTCCAACAACCGCTCGCCATCCAATGCCTCACGCTTGGTTTCATCACGCGGCGCTTCGGGTTGTGTCAGAATTGCTTGCGCGTTGGGCTGAGCAACCGAGGCAAGCTGGTCAGTATCCTCTGGTGCGGCTGGGATCACTGGTTGAGTGGTTAGGGCATTTGCCCCAACGGGCCAGAACTGTTGGCGTAGTTCGCCCGAGAATGTGATGAAACTATCACGCGGGATCACCCCGGCGTTCTTCAGCGATCGCAATTGAATTGCTGCGGCGTCTTCGGTGTACGGTCCAAGAACGATGGCATACCAATTGCCGGATAGACGAAATCCGTTCACGCCCTCCAACCGGCTGGCATAGTTGCGTACGCGCGCCTCTGCCTCGCGCAGGGTGGGTTGGGCCTCTATCTGAATCCAGCGCAGGTTCTCGGCCTGTGATGCGACTACATTGGCTTGTTGTGCGTGCGCCAAAGGGGAAATCAGGCTGGTTGAAAGTCCTGTCAAAAGGGCTGCGGCAATGCGTTTGGTCATATATCCTCTTGGCCCGATGGCGCGTGTTGGGATTCTGTTGGAGCAAATAACACAATTCGCCCTGCGTCGGTCAATAACAGGTTGGCAATATGACAGTTTCCGCGGGCGGGTCCAGCAGGTTGGGTCGCTTTGGCAACAAACGCGTGCCAGTGGGGTGGCAACTGCAGCAGCTGGTCGTTGCGATGTGCCGTTTCACGCGTTGACCCTTTGGGGGGCAGGCCGTATTGAGGGCAGATATTCCGGCAACGACCAGACGGGCAATTCCATGGCCAAAAGCGACACGAGACCGCAAAGCTTTCAGGAGATCATTCTTCGGCTTCAAACTTATTGGGCCCAGAAGGGCTGCGCGGTATTGCAGCCTTACGATATGGAAGTGGGCGCGGGTACGTTCCACCCGGCGACAACATTGCGTTCGCTCGGATCGCAACCATGGGCCGCAGCCTATGTACAGCCCTCGCGACGTCCGACGGATGGCCGCTATGGTGAGAACCCGAACCGCTTGCAGCACTACTATCAGTTTCAGGTGCTGATCAAACCCAGCCCGCCTAATCTGCAAGCGCTGTATCTGGGATCGCTTGAAGCCATTGGCATCGACATGGACATGCACGATATCCGTTTCGTCGAGGACGATTGGGAAAGCCCGACGCTTGGCGCTTGGGGGCTTGGCTGGGAGGTATGGTGCGACGGTATGGAAGTCAGCCAGTTCACTTATTTCCAGCAAGTCGGCGGCTATGACTGCCACCCGGTCTCGGGCGAATTGACCTACGGGCTGGAACGTCTTGCGATGTATATCCTTGGCGTGGATCACGTCATGGACATGCCGTTCAATGCCCCGGATGCGCCCATCGCACTGAATTATGGCGACGTATTCAAACAGACCGAGGAAGAATACGCTCGTTGGAACTTCGATGTGGCCAACACCGACGTGCTGCTGCGGCATTTTGAAGAGGCCGAGGCCGAGTGCCAGACGATCCTTGATCAGGAGCACATCGACCCCAAAACTGGCAAGCGTATCGTGATGGCCCACCCGGCCTATGACCAATGCATCAAAGCTTCGCACCTGTTTAACTTATTGGACGCTCGCGGTGTGATCTCAGTCACCGAGCGTCAGGCCTATATCGGTCGGGTGCGGGCCTTGGCGAAACTCTGCGCCGATGCATTCGTTCAAACCCGCGCAGGCGGTTGGACCGAAGGCGGCGAGGACGCGGCGTGAGCGGCAAGATCATAGGGACATTTATCGTGGTAACGGCACTTATCGCAGGTGTGGCCATCTACTGGTTACAACTCTACGCATTCTATGACGAGGTGTCGGCAGACGCACCGCTTCGCATGACCAATGTGGTCACCGGCGAGCCCGAAATTGTGCTTTACGACAGCTTCGAAGGGATCGATGCGAACAGTTCGCCCTTGCGCTATCGTGGGTGCTTCACCACCTCGATGAGCCTTGCCATGTTGACCGAAACCTTCGAAATTTATGACGAGGCCACACCCCTGACCGCCCCTGGCTGGTTCGACTGTTTTGACGCCGTTCAAATCGGCGCAGCATTAGAAAACGGCGAGGCCGTGGCCTTTCTTGGCGAACGCAACATTCAGGACGGGGTTGACCGCGTGGTCGCTGTTTTCCCCGATGGCCGGGGCTACACCTGGCACCAGCTGAACGAAAAATATAGCGAGTAAGCGATATGTCTGACCTGCTGATCGAACTCTTCTCGGAAGAAATCCCAGCCCGCATGCAAAAGCGCGCGGCTGAGGACCTGAAAAAGCTTGTGACTGATGGTTTGGTCGAGGCTGGTCTGACCTATGCCGGTGCCGCCGCGCTGTCCACGCCCCGTCGCCTGACGCTGGCTGTCGAAGGCTTGCTGGATCGCTCGCCCGACACGCGCGAGGAACGCAAAGGCCCAAAAGTGGGCGCGCCCGATAAAGCGATCGATGGGTTTCTGCGTGGGGCAGGCGTGACCCGCGATCAGCTTGAGGAACGCGAGACGCCTAAAGGTGCGGTTTACTTCGCCCTGATCGAAAAACAGGGCCGCCCCGCCGCCGACATCATCGCCGAAGTGTTGGAAGCCGCCATACGTAACTTCCCATGGCCCAAATCGATGCGCTGGGGGGCGGGATCTTTGCGTTGGGTGCGCCCGCTGCACTCCATCTTGTGCATCCTGTCTGATGAAGCCGGTGCGACCGTCGTTCCTATGGATGTCGATGGGATCACGTCGGGCGACAAGACCGCAGGTCATCGCTTCATGGCCCCCGACCGCTTTGCCGTGACCGGGTTTGCCGACTACGAAGCCAAACTGAAGGCCGCCAAGGTCGTCTTGTCGCCGGACGAGCGCGCCGATCATATCTGGGCCGAGGCGCAGAACGCTGCCTTCGCCCGAGGGCTTGAGATTGTCGAGGACAAAGCGCTTCTGTCCGAGGTCGCCGGCCTTGTTGAATGGCCTGTGGTCCTGATGGGCGACATTGACGATGAATTCATCCATCTGCCGCCAGAAGTGCTGCAAACCTCGATGCGCGAGCATCAGAAGTTCTTCTCGGTCAAGAATCCGAAATTCGACCGGATCGAGAAATTCATCACCGTCGCCAACCGCGAAACTGCCGACAACGGCGCAACCATCCTTGCGGGCAACCAGAAAGTGTTGTCTGCCCGCCTGGCCGACGCCAAGTTCTTCTGGGAAAACGACATTCGCGTGGCTGAGGCCGGGGGGCATCCGTGGCTGGATAGCCTTGCCAACGTGACATTCCACAACAAGCTGGGCACGCTGGCGGACCGGATAGAACGGATCGCACAGCTCGCCGGAGCAATCGCGCCGAGTGTCGGAGCAGACCACGATCTGGCCGAAAAAGCCGCGCGCTGGGCCAAGGCCGACCTGTCCTCAGAAATGGTCTATGAGTTCCCGGAACTGCAAGGCCTGATGGGCAAGTACTACGCGGCCCCTGCTGGGTATCCCGAAGAGGTCGCGAATGCCGCGCAAGAACACTACTCACCACTTGGCCCATCTGACGACGTGCCCACCGCGCCGATTTCGGTAGCGGTTGCCCTTGCGGACAAGCTCGACACGCTGACAGGCTTCTGGGCGATTGATGAAAAACCGACTGGGTCGAAAGACCCGTTTGCTTTGCGTCGTGCGGCACTTGGGTTTATTCGGTTGGTGTTGGAAAATGGGCTGCGCTTTGGATTGGAAGAACAGATAGCGGTCGGCTTGGCCGCGAATGGTTCCGCTCGACCCAATGACCAAGATACTGAGGATTATACGGGACTGGATGTGGACCTAAACCTCCTCTCCTTCTTCCACGACCGCCTCAAAGTCTACCTCAAAGACAAAGGCATCCGTCACGATGTGATCGACGCGTGCCTCGCCATGCCGGGCAACGATGATCTGACCCTGTTGGTCAAACGCGCCGAGGCTTTGTCCGACTTCCTCGCCACCGATGACGGCGAAAACCTTCTGCAAGGTGTCAAGCGTGCCTCAAACATCCTTGCGCAAGCTGAAGAAAAGGATGGCGTTGAATACTCATACGGCGCCGACGTGAAATTCGCGGAAAGTGACGAGGAAAAGGCGCTCTTCTCAGCCCTTGATCAGGCCGAGGCAAAGATCACTCCGGCGATGGAGGCCGAGGATTTCGCCGCCGCGATGTCAGCCATGGCAACCCTGCGCGCGCCCATTGATGCCTTCTTTGAAGCCGTCCAGATCAACAGCGACAATCAAGTTCTGCGCCGTAACCGCCTGAACCTGCTATCACGCATCCGCACGATTTCGGGTGGTGTCGCTGACCTGTCCCGTATCGAAGGCTGATCCATTTTCTTTCCTTAAATATCCCGGGGTGAGGGCGTCCCATAAGGGACGTCCGAGGGGCAGCGCCCCTGAACCCTCGGCTTATATTTCCTAAACCTAAGGCTTGTCCCACAGGTTTCGCGCGCTATGGTACTCCCCGATAAGACGGTGCTGCAGTGCAGAAAGTGGACCACATGCCCTTTACAGAGATCACGCCAACAGCGGCAATCGAAAACACGCGCCACGGCGGGCGGGCCAAGTGCCTGCAACGCCTGATCCGGCTCGATATGCCGGTTCCGAAAACTGTCGCGCTGAGTTTCGAGGCGGTACACGGAATTTCGGCAGGCGATATGCCTGATCTTGCGCAAATGATGACACTGTTTGGCGCCGATCCTCTGGTTTCCGTCCGCCCCTCGTCGGAGGACCCCGACTGGGGCGGCCCGGGTGCAATCTTGAACATCGGGATGAATGACGCCGTCCACGCCAAAATCATCAAGTCGCATGGAGAAGCGGCGGCCAATGCGCTCTACCTCCGTTTTATCCAGTCCTATGCTGTGAATGTCGCCCGCCTTGACCCGGACGAGTTCGACGAGTTTTCCGCGCCCACATCGGACACGTTGCAAGCTGCCCTCGACCTTTATGAAGAAGAGACAGACAGCTATTTCCCACAAGACCCGACCGAGCAATTGTCGGAAATTCTGCGTTCGATGGCGCGCGCGTGGGAGGGCACAACCGCTCGGCTGCTGCGTGAAGCCAAGGGCGCGCCTGCTGATGCCGGGCTTGGTCTGGTGGTTCAGAAAATGGCGCTGGGTGTCGGACAGAATGTCTCCGGTTCAGGTGTAATCCAATTCGTAAACGGTCAGTCTGGGCATCAGGAAATCCGTGGGCGTTACCTGTGCAAAAGCCAGGGGCGAGATGCGCTGACCGAGGCGGAAGATCGCGATGTGATGTACCTGACCAAGGACCCACGTGGCCGCTCGATAGAAGAGGTTCTGCCTGAGAATTTCGCCAACCTCATCTCATACGGAGAGCTGTGCCGCACCCGGTTGCGCGAAGAGATGGAGATTGAGTTCACCATTGATAACGAACAGCTTTTCATTCTGGATGCCGTGCGGGTGCAACGCAGTGAGCGGGCGAATGTGCGCATTGCCGTCGCCCTAGCGAAAGACGATGTTATTAGTCGCGAAGAGGCTGTTCTGCGCATTCCACCGCGCGCGCTGAGCGAGCTTTTGCACAGCCAGTTCGATCCAGAAGTCGAACGCGATCTATTCGGCTCGGGCATTGCTGCAAGCCCGGGTGCAGCAACCGGAAAAATTGTCTTCAACGCGCGTGCGGCGCAAGCGATGGCGGCACAGGGCGAGGACTGTATTCTTGTACGCCGTGAGACAAGCCCAGAGGACATTCGCGGCATGCACGCGGCCAATGGGATTTTGACTATTCGTGGTGGGATCACCAGCCATGCGGCCGTGATCGCGCGTGGGCTGGGTCTGCCATGTGTTGTCGGTGCGCAGGATCTGGTGCTCGACAAGAAGAAACGGGCGCTGATAGCGCCGGATGGGCGTGCGTTCGGGGAAGGCGATGTCATCAGCATCGACGGTACAAGCGGCGAAGCATATGCGGGCACGGTTGCAAAACTTCCCCCAGAATTGGGCGAGAGTTTTCAGACCTTGATGGCTTGGGCGGACGAATATCGTGACATTGGCGTGCGCTGCAATGCAGACACACCGCCCGATGCGCGCAACGCCCGGATGTTCGCTGCCGAAGGCATTGGGCTGTGCCGGACCGAGCATATGTTTATTGACGATGACCGCCTGCTGGCGATGCGCGAAATGATCTTTGCAGATCACACTGACGACCGGCGGGCCGCACTTGACCGGCTATTGCCTATGCAGCGCGACGACTTCACAGAGTTGTTTGAGATCATGCAGGGTTTGCCGGTCTGCATCCGCCTATTTGACCCCCCCCTTCACGAGTTCCTGCCACATGGTCGCGAAGGACTAAGAGAGCTTGCTGAAGCGCTGGATCTTCCCCTGCGGGATGTCGAACGCCGCGTCGCGGGGCTGCGCGAGTTCAATCCGATGCTTGGTATGCGTGGCGTAAGGCTTGGGATCACCGTGCCAGAAATCTACGATATGCAGGCGCGCGCGATCTTTGAAGCCACGATCGAGGCTTCGCGCTCCGGCGATCCCATCGTGCCCGAGGTTATGATCCCGCTGGTATCGGCCAAGCGCGAAGTTGAGATCGTGAAAGCCAGGATCGACGCGGTTGCGGCTGAGGTGCGGATCGAGAAGGGGACTGATTTCACCTATCGGCTTGGGGTCATGGTTGAAACACCGCGGGCCGCATTGCGTGCCAGTGAAATTGCGCAGCATTCGTCCTTCATGTCCTTTGGCACTAATGACCTAACTCAGATGACCTACGGTCTGTCGCGGGATGACGCTGGGCGGTTCATGGGCGAATACGTCGCGCAGGGCGTCTATGACGAGGACCCGTTTCATATGCTCGATGCGGACGGAGTGGGCGAGCTATTGCAGATGGGCGCGGCACGCGGGCGGCAGGAAAACCCTGAACTGACTTTGTCGATCTGCGGTGAACACGGGGGCAACCCAGAATCGATCCGATTCTGTCGAAATGCGGGGTTTGACTACGTATCATGTTCGCCCTTCAGGGTGCCTGTCGCCCGTTTGGCTGCGGCGCATCTTGCGATCGAAGAGTTGATGGACGAGCGCCGCGTAAATCTTTGACGTTTATTCATAAATTTTCGACGTTCCGGTAGATTTCGCGAAACTCAGAGCGTTTCAAATTATCCGTCATTCTGTGCCAGACTGGACGACGGACATATTTTTTCGTAAATCCTCGTCGTTGTGGCCCGGTTTATTTCCGGGTTGGGGGGATTAATGATTATGACTATTCGCGCAGTAGCAGGCGCATTTTGCCTGAGTTTAATGCTGATTTTCACGTCTGATGTTGCAAAAGCGCAGGAGGCCAGTAGCCCATTTGATGCCCTGTTGGGGCACGATCATGATGGGTTGGCTGCCATGCCTGCGGAACGCATTGCGGCGTTGGGAAAACTTCCGTCGGCAGGTGATGCTGTACCTGTTCCTTCGACCGCGATGTACTCGACCCAATGGTTGGCAAGTCAGGGTGCTCCGACTGAAAGCAAAGAGTGGCAATGCCTAACAGAAGCGCTTTATTTCGAAGCGCGGGGCGAGACAATCAAGGGTCAGTTCGCAGTGGCCGAGGTTATCATGAACAGAGTCGAGAGTCCGCGTTTTCCCAACTCGATCTGCGGCGTGATTAACCAAGGCACCGGGCGGAAATATGCGTGTCAGTTTACCTATACATGCGATGGCCGAGCCGAAGTCATCTCGGAACCCGCTGCCTATGCGCGGCTTGGGAAAGTTGCACAGGCGATGATAGATGGTGCGGATCGTGGGTTGACGGGTGGGGCGACGCATTATCACACAACCGCGGTGGTTCCATCTTGGGCGAAACGATTGACGCGGACCGCCAAGATCGGGGTGCACCGCTTCTATCGTTGATGGATGCCCGCCCAGTCGTTTCAGACCTCTTATCCGACGATTTGCACTGGCCTTCCCCGGTCTTGAAGGGGCATTGTGACCACATCAAGTATGAGGGCTTTCATGGGCAATGATGCATCGACCGCTTTTGCACCGCTAGAGGAGCGGGCCGCGCGCACGACCGGGGTTGTAGAACCCGACAGGATTTCCGTTCGCGATCACATTGTTGATGTGGAAATCGGTGCGTTTCAAGCCGAGAGAGATACCACGCAGCGCTTACGTTTCAGTGTTGTAGTTGAGGTCGCGCCAAGCACTGGTGCCGTGACGGATGATGTGGACGATATTCTGTCTTATGATACCGTCACAGAAGCGATCGAGGCAGAATTGGCGGCAGAGCGGCTAAACCTGCTTGAGACCTTAGCCGAACGCATCGCAGATCGCATTTTGACCGAGCCGCAATCGCTAAGAGTCTTTGTTCGCATTGAGAAACTGGACCGCGGACCCGGCAATCTAGGGGTCGAGATCGTGCGCGATCGTTCATCCGAACGGTTGGCGGATGGCGCGGCGACCACGGTGCACCCAACGTTGATTTATCTCGACAATTCAGCTTTCTCCGACCCCGCATTGGGTGGCTTTTTGGACCGGCTTCAAGCCGATGAACGTGCGTTCGTTCTGTGTGTATCGCAACGCGATCAACATAGCATATCCGCGGCCGATGGTGGGCCCCAGCGTCATATTGACCTGCTGTCGATTGAACAGAACGCATGGCATTTGTCCTCAATCGATCCCCGTTGTGTGGTCGTCGGAACCCGGACCGAGTTGGACTGGGGGATGAAGAATGACCAGGTCAGCGTTTGGGCCCCGTCCAAGATTGTTTTGGACACCGTAGGCAGTCCCATTAGCACCGATCCGCTTGGTCTGGCGGTTTGGATTGGCGAGTTCCTGAATGCTGGGGAACTGTTGGTCATCGGCGCCGACGTGCCTGACATTTCCAGCCTGACGTGCCGGGCGGTGACGCTGGCAGCGGCCCCTTGATGCCTTACGCACAGGCACTCCCTCGCACTGGATCACCCTTCGAAGGGTTGCCTCTGGCCGGCTCTTCGACAGTTTGGTTCGATCAGGTATTGATGCGGGAACGGGGGGCTGTGTCAAAGCGGGGCGGTGTTGCGGATTGCTCGTCCAGCATGCGATCCCGTCTGGCCGACCCTCGGTCTGATCTGTGTGGGCTGACACTGGATCGCCCTCGGATCATGGGTGTTCTGAACGTGACGCCAGACAGTTTTTCGGACGGCGGGGATCACGTCACGCTTAAGGCTGCGGTGGCCCGCGCACGTGATATGGCGCGTGATGCCGATATCTTGGACATCGGGGGTGAAAGCACACGGCCGGGCGCGCAAGAGGTGTCTGAACGCGAAGAGATCAGGCGCACCGCCGAGGTGATCAAAGCCCTTCGCGAGGCCGGGATATCCACCCCGATTTCGATCGACACACGCAAAGCGCGCGTGGCCGAGGCAGCGCTGGATGCGGGCGCGGATATGGTGAACGACGTGGCTGCGTTTACCTTCGATCCCGAATTGGCTGACTTGGTCGCCGAGCGTGATGTACCGGTCTGCCTGATGCACGCACAGGGCCAGCCCGAGACCATGCAGAACGATCCGCGTTATGACGATGTACTGTTCGATGTCATGGACTTTTTGGCCGAACGGATCGCATTTGCCGAGGCCAAAGGCATCAAGCCTGAGCGGATTGTGACCGATCCGGGCATTGGTTTCGGTAAGACTTTGGAACACAATGTGACTTTGCTGAAGAACCTGTCGCTGTTACATGATCTGGGATTGCCGATACTATTGGGCGTGTCTCGAAAGCGGTTCATTGGTACAATCGGACAGGTGGATGACGCGAAGGACAGGGTTGCAGGATCGCTGGCAGTCGCGCTTCACGGCATTCAACAAGGGGCGCAGATCCTAAGGGTGCACGACACGTTTGAGACCCGGCAAGCGATCCGTTTGCAAGCGGCGTTGATGGAAAGAGAGAGTTGAGCAGTGGTTGATAAGCTTTTCGGAACTGACGGTGTGCGCGGACTGGCCAATAGCTGGCCGATGACGGCGGACATGGCATTGAAGCTTGGCGCGGCGGCAGGCCGGCATTTCCGACGCGATGGGTCCAACGGGCACCGGGTCGTGATCGGAAAGGACACACGCTTGTCTGGCTATATGCTGGAAAATGCGCTGACCGCTGGGCTGACATCGACCGGCATGAACGTGCTTTTGCTGGGCCCGGTTCCGACGCCTGCAGTCGGGCGGTTGACACACTCGATGCGGGCGGATTTGGGCATCATGATCTCGGCGTCACACAACCCGTTCCATGACAATGGCATCAAGTTTTTCGGCCCGGATGGATTTAAGCTTTCCGACGAAGATGAGGCCGAGATCGAACGGCTGGTGCACCATGGGGTCGAGCCGGTGCAGCCACAAAACATTGGGCGCGCCAAGCGGATTGACGAAGGCCGGATGCGCTATACCGAATACCTCAAAACAACCTTCCCCGAGAACAAGCGGCTTGATGGGTTCAAGGTTGTGATCGATTGCGCCAATGGGGCGGCTTACAAAACCGCGCCAGATACTCTGTGGGAGCTTGGTGCCGAGATCGTACCTGTGGGCGTTGGGCCTGATGGCACCAACATCAACCAAGGCTGCGGATCGACCAACACCGCGCTTGCTGCCAAAACAGTGGTCGAGACCGGTGCGGATTTGGGCATCTGCCTGGATGGTGACGCAGATCGCATCATGATCATTGACGAGAAAGGCCGGGTTGCCGATGGCGATCAGATCATGGGCCTTTTCGCCAGTCATTGGGCAAACGAAGGCCGCCTGAAAGGTGGAAAGCTGGTCGCGACGGTGATGTCGAACCTTGGGCTTGAGCGTTATGTGTCCTCGAAAGGGTTGGAGCTTTTGCGCACCAAAGTTGGCGACCGTCACGTGGTCGAAGCGATGCGCGCGGGTGGATTTAATCTTGGTGGTGAACAGTCCGGCCATATCGTCATGACCGATTTCGCGACCACTGGTGACGGGCTGCTCGCAGGGATCCAGTTCCTTGCCTGCATGGTCGAAACGGGCAAGCCCGCGTCGGAGCTGTGCGAGGTTTTTGAGACCGTGCCACAACTTTTGAAAAACGTGCGTTACGAGGCCGGGCAAACGCCATTGGATGCAACCAGCGTAAAGTCCGCGATTTCCGATGCCGAGGCGAAACTGGACGGACGTGGTCGCCTGTTGATCCGAAAATCGGGAACCGAACCGTTGATCCGGGTGATGGCCGAATGTGAGGATGATGCCTTGCTTGTAGATGTCGTTGACAGCATCGTCGCCGAGGTCGAAGCCGCCGCCGCTTTGGTCTGAAATCTACCGTCCCAAAAGCATCCGCCTGAGACTGAACCACTGGCTGATCGCCAGTCCCGTCAGGATAAGTACGAGCGCGACGTAAAACCTGACAGGCAGCGCCTCGGACAGGATCCAAGCGCCGAACACCATCGACCAGATCGGCACCTGATAGTTTACGAGCGTCATGAACACGGACCCGGCGCTGCGAATAATCGAAACGCGGAAAAGTGTGGCCAGTGCGGTGGGGATCAACCCCAAGCCTATCAGTGCTATTCCCGGTCGGGCACCCTGCCAGTCAGGGACGCCTTCAAGCGCCAACATCAACGGTAAAAGCAGCACTGATCCGACCACCAGCGTTAGGGCCGACAGGACCAGCGGGTCGACAGGCGGGCAACGTCGCGTGGTGATCGACGCTAGCGAATAACAAAACGCTGCGCCGATGCAGGCAAGTTGGGCCAAGGGTTCTGCGCCTTGCCCAAGCTGCGCCAAACCCGGCCCGATCAAGACCAATGCGCCACTAAACCCCAGTGTGACACCGATCATCCGCCGCGTGTTCAAGGGTTCGTCTGAAAAGAAATGAGCCAACGGAAGCACCATCAGAGGGATCGCAGACATCGACAGCCCGGCGAAAGCGGATGGTACATATTGCTGCCCCCAACTCAGCAGGACAAATGGTAGGGCGGTCGACAGAATGCCGATCACAACGATCGAGCGCCACAGGGCGGGGTCTCTGCCAGGCATCCGTTTCCCTCGGGCCAGCATCAGACCAAGCAGGGCCAGCGCCCCTAAAGTAGTTCGCGCGGTGGCAACGGTTATCGGGCCATAGCCTTCAAGCGCGATGGCGACGACCATAAAGGTGCCGCCCCAAATCAATCCAAGGGCAACAACGCCTGCCCAGTCTGAGGTTGTCGGGTTGCTTGTCATCTGATCCACATATCCCGCAGCCAAGAGCGTGTCATCCGAAGAATTTGCAAATTGGTAAGTATTCACTTACGGTAAGTTATGGCTTACCAAGAATCACTCATTGCACTAGCTGATCCAACCCGACGCCAGGTTTTTGAAGCTGTGGCGAAAGCCCCCCGACCGGTGGGCGCACTGGCAAAGGGTTTGCCTGTCAGCCGCCCTGCGGTTTCTCAGCATTTGAAGGTCTTGTCCGACGCGGGCTTGGTGGTGTGTCACGAACAAGGGACGCGCCGCATCTATGCCGTGCGACCAGAGGGGCTGGCAGAACTTCGTCAGTGGCTCGACCAGTATTGGGGCGATGTGCTTGAAAGCTTCGCCCAAGAAATCAACGAAAGAAAGATTGACTGAAATGACCGATCCCGTTGTGAAAACCATCCGCGTCAAATGCTCTGCTGATCATGCGTTCGATGTCTTTGTGAACCGAACCTCAAGCTGGTGGCCCTTGGATGGCCATGCAGTGTCCGCCTCGAAGGGCAAGGCGGCTCTAGCAGTAACAATCGAGCCACGCGTTGGGGGTGCGGTCTATGAGACGATGTATGACGGAACGCGAACAGATTGGGGCGAAGTGCTGGAATATGAACCCGGCAGCAAGATCGCCATGACGTGGCATCCGGGCGCAAATGCAGATACGCCCACGCGCGTCGATGTCGCGTTCGCGGTGCTAGGAGATGAGCAAACAGAAGTCACGCTCACTCATTCAGGTTGGGAGATCTTGGGTGACGATGCCGATGATCGTCGCAATGGCTACAATGGCGGCTGGGACAATGTCTTTGGCAATTTCTATGCCAATGCCTGTACCGCCTAACGAAAAAGGGCGGCCACTTGGACCGCCCTTTCCCTGACGTTTGACCGTCTTAGTTCTTTTCTTGGTCGACCAGTTTGCCAGCCGAGATCCAAGGCATCATGTCACGCAGTTTCTTACCAACCACCTCGATCTGATGCTCATCATTGGCACGGCGCGACGCTTTGATGGTCGGCTGACCAACAGCGTTTTCCAGCATGAAGTCACGAACAAATTTGCCTGACTGGATGTCTTCCAGCGACTCTTTCATAGCTTTCTTCGTGGCTTCGTAAGGCAGGATGCGCGGGCCGGTGACGTACTGGCCGTACTCGGCAGTGTTCGAGATCGAGTAATCCATGTTCGCGATGCCGCCTTCATAGATCAGGTCTACGATCAGCTTGGTTTCGTGCAGACACTCGAAATAGGCCATTTCCGGTGCGTAGCCAGCTTCAACCAGAGTTTCAAAGCCGCAACGGATCAGTTCAACGATGCCGCCGCACAGAACAGCTTGTTCACCGAACAGGTCGGTTTCACACTCTTCGCGGAAGTTGGTTTCGATGATGCCTGAGCGACCGCCACCAATGGCAGAGCAATAGGACAGGCCGATTTCCAGCGCTTTGCCGGTCGCGTCTGTGTTCACAGCAACAAGGCACGGTACGCCGCCACCTTTTTGGTATTCGCCGCGAACTGTGTGGCCGGGGCCTTTCGGGGCCATCATGATCACGTCAACGCCTTCTTTGGGCTCGATCAGGCCGAAGTGCACGTTCAGGCCGTGAGCGAATGCGATGGCTGCGCCGGGCTTGATGTTGTCGTGGACATATTTCTTGTAGGTCTCAGCCTGCAGTTCGTCGGGCATGGTGAACATGATAACGTCGCACCAAGCGGCGGCTTCTGCGATGCCCATGACTTCCAGACCTTCGGCGGTGGCTTTCTTGGCCGAAGCCGAGCCTTCACGCAGCGCAACGACAAGGTTCTTCGCGCCCGAGTCGCGCAGGTTCAGAGCATGCGCGTGGCCTTGCGAACCGTAGCCAAGGATGGCCACTTTTTTGTCTTTGATCAGGTTAATGTCGCAATCGCGATCGTAATAAACGCGCATATCGGGCGCTCCCTTAGATGTGTTTCATTCTGAAGGCATCATAAGGATGTTGCTGTGGTGTGCGAGATGCGAAAAGGCGGAATTTACACTCAATGTAGCAGTTTTAATTCGTCATATAGAATGATAATGAAATAATCATGTTAGATGACACCGACAGACGCATTCTTAGGCAGATGCAGGCGGACCCGATGATGGCAGCGCCTGATCTTGCCCATCTTATAGGGATGTCCACAGCGCGGCTGACACGTCGTATCGACCGGCTACGTGATCAGAAAATCTTGCGGGGCCCGCGTGCGGTGATCAATTGGCGCGCGCTTGGCTATGCGGTCGAGGTCAGCTTGCGCATTACGCTTGATAAGACCCAATCGCGCGCCTTCGACGACTTCATCGCTGCGGCACGTGACATTCGTGAAGTGATCGAAATCCAGACCTTCCTCGGCCGTGTCGATGTTCGTTTGTCCGTCGTTGCGCGGGATATGCCGCATTATCAGGCGATCTATCGGGATCAAATCTTGGGGTTGCCTCACATCGCGGATATCGAAGCTCTGATGCAGGTTGCGCGGATCAAGGCTGATGAGAGCCTGCCGCTATGATCGAAGTTGATGACATCGACCGGGCTCTAATCCGGGCGCTAGCAGAAGATGCGACCCAATCGGCCGGTGCTTTGGGGCGCGATGTTGGGCTGAGCCAACCTGCGACGTGGCGCCGTATCAAGCGGTTGACCGAACACGGTGTTCTGGCGGGCCGACGATTGGATCTTGATCGTGAGGCACTGGGCTTTGGCGTCACCGTTTTCCTTGGCGTGAAACTGGCGACAAAAGGGCGAGTCAGCCTGGAAGACTTCGAACGCGCGGTTTCGGCCATCCCCGAAGTTCAAACCGTTGAACACGTGCTGGGGCTGTATGATTACCGTCTGCGTGTCGTGGCACGTGATCTGGCAGATTTCGAGCGGGTGCTAAGGCGACGGGTCATGACATTGCCGGGGGTTGGCGATGTGGAAGCCAACGTACTTTTGTCAGAAGAACGCAGGCCCGGGCCAATTTGACCCTTCCCTGCAAGGTGGTTTTCCGTCAGTCTCACTTGGCTATGTGAAGGAGACGCGACCATGCCCGCACTTTTGCCCGATATTGATCCCGATGGAATGCTCGAATTCTCGGTGGTCTTCACTGATCGTTCGTTGAACCATATGTCGACGGCATTCCAAGGTGTGATGAACGATATCTCAGCCACGTTGAAAGAGGTCTATAACGCGGATGCCGTAGCGGTTGTGCCCGGCGGCGGCACATACGCGATGGAGGCCGTAGCGCGCCAGTTTGCAACGGGTAAACGCGTCATGGTGATCCGCAATGGGTTCTTTTCCTTTCGCTGGAGCCAGATATTCGAGGCTGGTTTAATCCCTTCGAACGAGACCGTGATGAAAGCGCGTCGCGTTGGCAATGCGCCCGACGCCCCATTCGCACCCGCTCCAATCGACGAGGTGGTTACCCGGATCAAAGACGAACGCCCCGACGTGGTGTTCGCGCCGCATGTCGAAACCGCAAGCGGGATGATCTTACCGGATGACTATCTGAAAGCTGTTGCAGACGCTGTTCATGCAATCGGAGGGATTTTCGTTCTGGACTGTATTGCATCGGGTTGCGCTTGGGTGGATATGAAGGAAACCGGTGTAGACGTCTTGATTTCCGCCCCGCAAAAGGGCTGGTCGGCGCAACCGTCGGCTGGGCTTGTGATGATGAACGACGCCGCGCGAGATCTGGCCAAATCGGCGACATCAACGTCTTTCGCGGTCGATTTGGGCAAGTGGCTGTCCATCATGGAGGCCTATGAGGGCGGGGGCCATGCGTATCACGCCACGATGCCCACCGACGCCTTGCGGGCGTTTCGCGATACCATGATTGAAACGAAAGAATATGGTTTCAAAAAGCTGCAAGACGCGCAGTGGGTGCAAGGCCGCCGTGTCCGCGCATTGCTGGCCTCAAAGGGTGTGAAATCCGTCGCGGCCGAAGGGTTCGAAGCGCCGGGCGTCGTCGTGTCCTATACTTCAGATCCGAACATCAAAGCAGGCAAGGCGTTTGCCGCAGAGGGCGTGCAGATCGCCGCTGGTGTCCCGCTGATGTGTGACGAGGGCGACGATTACTCCAGCTTCCGGCTGGGGCTGTTTGGTCTCGACAAACTGTATGACGTTGACGCAAGCGTTGCGCGATTGGACGCCGTGTTGTCGAAAGTGCTCTAGCCCTTGCCGGTCGCCATCATGATCAGCAGGAAATAGATCACTGGGACTGTCGCAAGCGCCACAAGCCCAACACCTGTGATTCCCATCACAAGAAATCCAGCGACGAGTGCTAAGACGATCAAACCCATGATCATGAAGGCAATTTTTTCGTCGCGGTTTTCGGCGGCTTTTTCTTCTGCGGTTTTTTCAGATGTCATGGCGGTTGGTCCTTGTTCGCTGCGTTGAGGGACGTAGTCGCCAGTATAGTCGAGAATTGGAATGCGTCACGCTGACCTTGCGTCGGGATGCCGCAGCAGTTTCAACTTGGTCCCAAGCCTGCCCGCATCACGCGCTTTCGCATCGGCTTCACATCGTGAACGGCTTTTAATCCCAACAAGCGCACGGCTTGCAGAAACCCATCTCCTGAGCGGGTGACACGATTGAACAGGTCAATGACGCGGGCGCGCCGTGCGATGTCAGTGGACCGTGCCTTTGCGTAGGCACGCATCATTGCTGGATCTCCGATGGTATCTGGCGTTGCTTCCGCCAACTCCAGCAATGCGATCACGTCGTTCAGAGACGTATTCAGCCCCTGCGCCCCAATCGGGGGTAGGGCATGTGCGGCCTCGGCCACCACTGCCACGCGGCCAGCGGTCAACTGATCGGCCGTTTGCGTTATGATCGGCCAAATTGAGCGGTTGCCTTGCAAATGCATCCGGCCCAACAGTCCAGTGGAACGTTCAAACATGACGTCTTCGAACTCAGCCACGGGCATGTTCATCAATTCAACAGCGCGAGGCCCCTTGTTCATCCAAACAATCGCCGAGGCGCTTTCACCGCCGATGTCCGGTAGTGGGACGATCGTGAAGGGTCCGCCTTCATTGTAAATCTCGGTCGATACATTTTCGTGTGGCAGATCGTGAGTGATCGTAAAGGCCAGCGATTTTTGCCCGTACCGCGTGGTGGAAACGGTGATGCCGGCCGCCTCGCGCAGTGGTGACAGTTTCCCATCTGCCGCAATTCCCATCCGCGCACGGATCTTGTCGCCATTTGTGAGTGTGACGATGATCTCTCCGGTACGCTGAACTATAGAGCGAAAACCAGCGCCATACAGCGGCACGATTTTTGGCTGTTCTTTCAAATATCCCCAGATTTCACGCCGTACGACCCAGTTCATCAGGTTCCACCCAAACGGTTCATCGCTCATGTCGCCGGATTGAAATACACGTTGATCTCGTATTTCAGGCGGCCAGCCGGTGGTGTCGACGACGGCGAGCTGATCCAGGGGCTTGGCGTGCGGTGCTAGCAAGGACCAAAGGCCGATCCTCTCGAACAACTGCCGGGCCGGTTGCAGGAAGGCTGTCGAACGTAAATCGGACTTGTCGTCGCTTGCGGTCACCACAGGGGTGAAGGGATCGGCCATGACCACGGTAAACCCAGCCTCGGCGAAGGCTGCGGCTGCGACTTGACCTGCTATGCCGCCGCCAGAAATGAAGATGTCTGCGCTATAATCCGTCATGGGTCAGTCTTTCGTCTCGGGGCAGGCGGCGTCGACCAAGTTGCTCAGGAAAGCAGTCAGATCGTCGGTGTGGTGATGAATGTGAGCGGCGGGTTCGGGGTCCGGGGCGACGTGGACGGTGCGCATACCCAATGCGTGAGGCACGGCAAGGTTACGTGGGTCGTCTTCGAACATGGCGGCCACATCTGGGCTGATCCCGTCACGGGCGAATATCTTGTCGAAGGCAGTTCGGTCTGGCTTGGGATGAAAATTCGCGTGTTCCACGCCATAGACGGCATCAAAAAGGTTGGCCAACCCGCGCGCCGCCAGCACCCGCTCTGCATAAGGCGCGCAACCGTTGGTATACACGATCTTGCGCCCCGGCAGGGACCGGATGTGCCGGGCAAGATCGGGGTCAACGTCCAAGTGATCCATCGAGATATCGTGCACATCAGTAAGGTACGGTGCCGGGTCGACGTCATGCTCTCGCATCAAGCCGGCAAGCGTGGTGCCGTAGGTTTTCCAGTAGTGTTGGCGCAAGTGATCAGCCTCGGGCCGGTCCACGCCAAGTTCTTGCATAACCCAGTTGGTCATGCGGATTTCGATCTGATCGAAAAGGCGTGCATGGGGCGGGTACAGCGTGTTGTCCAGGTCAAAGACCCAGGCGCTGACATGGGAAAATTGATCGGCGACCATGGCGCGACGCTACTCTTGTTGGGGGGCGGGGAAAAGGGGGCAGGGGCGTAATTCTGGCGCGCTGCGACACTGTGTTGTCGGGTTCGGGTTTGATTTGGGTTCGCTTGCATGTTTAGGTGACGCTCAAATGGGCCATACTAAGGACGAGGACGCCGTGGCAGACGCAAAACAGGGACAGAAGGACGCCTATGAACTGATCCTTGAGGCAATTGATACTGGCGTCTACGAGCCCGGCGACCGCTTGGTTGAAAGCGAATTGGCCGAACGGTTTGGCGTCTCGCGCACCCCAATCCGGGAAGCTTTGCAACGACTGGAAACGCAATCGCTTTTGGCGCGCGACGGGCGCAGTCTGATCGTCGCGTCGCTTAGTCACAATCAACTGGCCGAGCTATATGTGGTCCGCTCTGAGCTGGAGGGGCTCGCCGCCGCGTTGGCTGCCCAACACGCAACACCCGAGGAAATTCGAGTGCTGCGCGATATGGTCGAGGATGACCGCCAACGGCTGTCTGACCCCGCCGCGCTGTCGCGCTCAAACCGCCGCTTTCATAAGCAACTGCACTTGGCGTCACACAACCGGTACCTGGTGCAGCAGTTGGATTTGGTTCATCGGACAATGGCGCTGTTGGCGACCACGTCCCTGGCTGCCGAGGGTCGCAGCGAGGTGGCGGTGGCCGAACATGATGCCATCGTAACCGCGATTGAAGCGCGCGATCAGGACGCAGCCCACGCGGCATTGAAAACCCACATCTCGAAGGCGTTCGAAACGCGGATCAAGCTGGATTCTATGGCTGGAGAGTGACCATGTCCTGGTCGGCTTGGTCAAAGGCACCATGCTGCGTTTTGTCCCAATAGAACGGCTTCGTGACGATCTCGATAAACCCTTTCATTGCGGCAAGCGAGGCCAGCGGAAAATAGAAGTGTAGCGTCGGGACCCAAAAGCGAAGCCATCGAAGCTTGGCATTGCTGACCGCCTGAATTCCCACGGTGATGGTCAAAAGCTCGGTTGCCATGAATACGGTTCCCAGAATGATCAATAGCTCGCTTGGGACCACACCACGTAAGGGATGGGGCAGGCCCAGCGGAAATGCCCAGAACGTCCAAAGGATTGGGGCCAGCAGGAACTGCGATAGGCTGCCAAGAAACAGGATCTGAAATCCAAGAAACTTCCACCAGCCAAGATCGCGCCACAATTGTCGAGGTTGGCGCATATGGACGCCGTAGGTCATCGCGTATCCCTTGATCCAGCGCGACCTTTGTTTGATCCACGGCCAGACACGGCAGTTGGCCTCTTCTTCCGTGACGGTGTCGACCAGCTCGGTGCGAAAGCCGCGGCGGGCAAGCCGGATACCAAGATCGGCATCTTCCGTGACATTATGGGCGTCCCAGCGCCCCAATTCCTCCAGCGCGTCCCGTCGAAAAAACAAAGTCGTTCCGCCGAGAGGGATGGCAAAGCCAGCCCTTGCGACACCGGGAAGAACAATGCGCCACCAGGTGGCGTATTCCACTGTGAAACAACGACTTAACCAGTTTGTCCTAGCATTGTAAAAATCAAGCCGCCCCTGAAGACAGGCCACATCTGGCCCCCGTTCCGAGAATGTTCGGACGATCTTGTGAATCTGATCTGGGTCGGGTGCGTCCTCGGCGTCATAGACACCGATGATCGAGCCACGGCAGAAATCGAGCGCAAAGTTCATGGCGCGCGGTTTGGTTTTCACCGCGCCGCGCGGGACGATAATCTGGCGCATCCAGCGGGGCAGGTTTGATCCGGCAAGAGTTTCTTGCGTCAACGTGTCGTCTTCTTCCACGACAAGGCAGACATCAAGCAGTTCGCGCGGATAAGATAGCCGTTCCAACCGCTTGACCAGCCGCGCTGCGATCTCGCGTTCTTTGTACAACGGCACGAGGATCGAGACGGTCGGCAGTTTCAGAAAGCCCTTGGTCGGCGCAGGCAGGTCGGGGTGTTTCGAAGGATTGCGGCTGAAGCGCCAGAACTGGACGGCCGCAATCGCCTTGAGGGACGAGTTTAGGAGCAAGGTCAGCACGGCCCAGCCAACCAGCAGGACGAAACCGACGAATGAGGACAGCATGAACACTGCGCAAACCGCAATTAAAAGGGCGGCGGCAAGGCGGGCAACAGAGCCCGAGCGCCAACTGCGGCAGCTTTCGGCATCACTTACGCGGCTTTCAGCGCGTATCGCGAGCGAGCGGTGGCGCATTTCGATCAATGCGCGTTGAATGTCTTGTTCCGGCGCGATGGCCAGAAAGCAACGCCCCCATTCTGAAGGAAATTCCTCCTTAAGATACTGGAACCTATCGGGGCGTGAACAGATCACGACCGTTGCGCCACCAACATGTTTCCAGGGCACGATTCCATTGCGAATACAGAACGCAGCCCCCAACTGATCGATCAGACGAACATCGGGTGGTTCGCGACCAAGATCAGCGATCTGGCACCCGTACTGGCGTGCGAGTCCGGCATATAGATCCGCGCTGCGCACCCAGCCATTGGTTAGGAGTATATCGCCGAAACGTGCATCCTCGCGGGCTTGCAGAGACACCGCCATTGCCAAGTTTTCAGGGGTCAGTGCCCCCATGTCGACCAATACCTGCCCGAGCGGCCTGCGTTTCTGTTTTGGCTGCCCGACCGCCTCCAAGCCACGCGCTGGTGCGCGGTCGGCCGGGACAAGACGCAGGTTGGTTGCAGACATATTCGTGCTTTCGGGTTGTACGACCGAATGAACATGGCAAGCCTGTGGTTAACAGCCGGTTAACCAAGCACAATTTCCTACAACTTTCCTGTCTGGTGGTCGGTTAACCGCGGGCGTCCATTGCGTCCGAAAACCGTTCGAACAGATAGTAGCTGTCCATAGGTCCGGGGCTGGCTTCGGGGTGGTACTGGACCGAAAAGACCGGGCGGTCTTTCATTCGCAACCCACAGTTGGATCCGTCAAACAACGAAACGTGGGTTTCGACAACACCGTTGGGCAGGCTGGCTGTATCAACTGCGAAGCCGTGGTTCATCGAAGTAATTTCCACCTTGCCCGTGTCATTGTCTTTTACGGGATGGTTGGCCCCGTGGTGACCGTGGTTCATCTTGATGGTGCGGGCTCCTAGGGCCAGCGCCAGCATCTGATGACCCAGACAAATGCCAAAGATCGGCAAATCAGTTGTCTCAAGGATCGTATTGATCATCGGCACCGCATATTCACCGGTTGCGGCCGGGTCGCCCGGACCATTTGACAAAAATACGCCGTCAGGATTGAGCGCTAACACGTCGTCCGCCGTCGCAGTGGCCGGCAAAACAGTGACGTCACACCCGGCCGATGCAAGGCAGCGCAGAATATTGCGCTTGGCACCATAGTCGATGGCAACCACCTTGTTGCGGGGGCTTTCTTGCTTTGGATACCCATCAGGCCAAGCCCAACGCATTTCGTCCCATTTATAGCTCTGGGCACAGGTGACGTCTTTGGCCAGGTCCAGCCCCTCTAGCCCGGAAAAATCGCGTGCCTGAGCAATCAGGTCCTCTATATCGAAATTGCCTTCGGGATCATGTGCGATTGCGACATGCGGGGCGCCCTGATGGCGGATCGCGCGGGTCAGGCGTCGCGTATCAACGCCTCCTATGCCAATTCTGCCACGTTTGCCCAGCCAATCGACCAGCCGTTCGGTCGCCCGCCAGTTCGACGGCTCGGTTGGGTCCCATTTCACTACCATGCCCGCGGCAACTGGAGTTGCGGTTTCATCATCTTCGTCATTTACGCCGGTATTGCCGATATGAGGAAACGTGAACGTGACCACCTGACCCGCATAGGACGGGTCCGTCATGATCTCTTGATATCCGGTCATCGCGGTGTTGAAGCACAGTTCAGCGGTGGTGGTGCCCACGGCTCCGAACCCGTGACCGTAGAAAATCGTACCGTCCGCTAGCGCAAGGCAGGCGGTTGGTTTGGCAGGGGTAGTAGCAAGTGCGGTGGCTGCAGACATTAGGCGACTCCCGATCGACAAATTGGCGCGAAACTAGAGGTGTGGGGACGCGGGGTCAAGGGGCAGCGTCACGAACAGGAAATTTCGCATATCCTTGATTTTCAAGGTGTTAGCGCATCAACTCGCCAGTTGAATGCCATCTTATTATTCGATAGGTTTCAAGCTTCGTGAAGCTCACAGCAAACGGACAGACATATGGACATGCGACGCCAGATAAACGACGCCCTGAAAACGGCTATGAAGAACAAGGATGCCGCGCGCTTGTCGACGCTTCGGCTGATCAGCGCTGCGATCAAGGATCGTGATATTGCGATGCGCGGAACCGGCGAAGAGGTCGAAGTGACTGATGCCGATGTCCTTGCCATTCTTGGCAAGATGGTCAAGCAGCGTCAGGAAAGTGCTCGTGCCTACGAAGAAGGCGGGCGGCTTGAACTGGCCGAGAAAGAGCGCTCTGAGATACTGGTGATTGAAGACTACTTACCCAAGCAGCTGTCGGATGACGAAACCGATGCAGCCGTCGCTGCCGCCATTTCAGAGGTTGGGGCAGAGAGTATTCGCGACATGGGCAAGGTGATGGGCGCATTGAAGGCGCAGTTCACTGGCCAAATGGATTTCGGCAAAGTCGGCCCGATGGTGAAAGAGAAGCTGGGCTAAGCCTGGACTTTGCTTCTGGCGGCGAAACTATCGCCGGAGGCCTCTTGTAAGCTCAGGTCATGACCCATGGCCTGGCTTCGTCGCCACCCGCGCTTTGCGCCTGAAAAGCGAGAACAAGCGCCCGTCCGTCACGGCGAACCCCACAGCGATGATGCCAAAACCGATCCATTCTTGCTTTCCCATTGCCTCTCCCAGAAACAAGACACCAAGTCCTATGGCGAATGGTGGTACAAGCAGAGTGACGAGCAACAGATTGGCCGCTCCGGCTCGGGCTAAAATAGCGAAGTAGAGCACGTAAGCGAGCGCCGTCGACAGGACGGCAAGGCCAGTCAGCGCGCCCCAAATGCTGGTTGAAAGCATCAAATTTGGCGGTCCATCGAAAATCAGGACCATCGGTGTCATCAACAGAGTGCTGCCTGCGACCATGCCAAGCGCATTCATAAGGGGAGGTTGCGCAGACAGGGCGGTTTTTCCCCAAACCCCGGCAAACGCATAGGATAAGGTCGCGCCGAGGATCGCGAGCTGTGCCAGATTACTTGGATTGAAGTCAGTTATCGCCTCTGGTCCCATGATGAAAGCCACGCCAGCCAAACCGAGGGCCGCGCCGATGACTTTCTTCGTGGTGAGAGGCTCGTCACGTAGCAATAGACCCGCAACCACCGCACCAAACATGGCGGTTGTCCCATTCAAAATGGACGCCAGACCGCTTTCGATCTGCGTCTGTCCCCAAAATATCAACGAGAAGGGAATTGCGTTGTTGAGCGCGCCCATCACAAGGTAAGCCCACCAGATCCGTATGGAACGCGGGATCGGGATGCGCTTCAGAACTACGATAGCAGCTAATACCGGTAGGGCCCCGATGACTCGGTAAAGGGTGATTGTAAGCGGCGGCACCTCTTGCAAGGCGACCTCTCCAAAGAAAAATGAACCTCCCCAGACAGCGGCCAGCAACAGCAGCATTGCGGTGGATCGTAGATCCAGGGTGGGCGAGGGACTGTTGGTCATAGGAATGCGTTCACTGTTGTCGGTACGTACATTTTGTTAGCACGCCACGCAAAGCAAGCCGATCCGTTTCGTGCGGTTACGATGGTGACCACATACGCGCCGACTTTTCTGACAGGAGCTTATGGCCCGTGCGATTTGATGCGCAGCAGTCGCTCTGACAGTTCCTCATAGAGCTGTGGCCGTTCATCCTCCGACAAGAAAGCTCCGATCTCGACCTCGCGCCCATCGCCCTTTAGCGTGACATAGTTCGGCACGGGCCCCCCAGTCTTGTGTAGGTGGACCGTCACCCAATAGGGATTGGCCTCCCATTTTTTGTGCGCCTTGCGTGGCCCGAAGCGCGTCAGCGTCATGTGGTCTGGCCAAATACACAGCTCCTCAAGGATTTCACCATCCTTGTAGCTCTTTTCGATAAAGAACCACAGCGCGCCCATCGCGCCCAGTGCAAAAGGCAACAGCCACCATAATGTCACTGTGCCTAACAAGGCCAGAATGGGGATCAGAATCAGTGTGAATCCCATTGCCATGATCCCAACGAATCCGCGGCGTGGTAAGGATCGAAAGGGCCACAAATGCAGTTCGGCCTTAGGGGGATTAGGTGTATGGGGTGCGATCCACTCATATGGCATGGTTGGCGGCTTTCTAAATGCTTTTCTAGCGAACCAGTCGCTGCTTCTCACGCATCCTAGAGTGGCCATTTGTAGCCCGCTGGTGGTAAGCAGGCAAACACGAAATCCCGAAATCTAATGGCTATTCGAAGTATCAGGAGAAACCAGAAGCCTTGGTGCGGTCGGTGGGACTCGAACCCACACGAGTGTTACCTCACAGCGACCTCAACGCTGCGCGTCTACCAATTCCGCCACGACCGCAAGCCTAGGCTAGGTGACGCGCTTCATAGCGAAGGGGTTTAGGGATGTGAAGTCCAAAAACACCCGCGCTGGAGTTTTCCGGGCTCTTTTTGACAATGTCTCCATGCGGTGCCAAATGAGAGATATGAAAGCCTTACCCGATATGCCCCCAGTCACCTGGGAAACTGCCGATACTCTCATCGAATACGAACAAGCGGTTGCCCGAATGGAAGCCCATGTCGACGCTATGGCCCGCGACGAGGCGGGTGAGATGGTTTGGCTTCTGGAGCACCCCCCTCTCTATACTGCGGGCACTTCAGCCGACCCGGCGGATTTGGTTGCACCGGACCGGTTTCCGGTCCACGCCTCGAAACGCGGGGGGCAGTACACTTATCATGGTCCCGGTCAGCGGGTGGCGTATGTGATGCTGGATGTTGGCAAACGCGGACGTGACGTTCGGGCATTCGTGGGGGCGCTGGAAGACTGGGTGATCCGAACCCTTGCCGAATTCAACGTCGATGGCGAACAGCGCGAGGGTCGTGTTGGCGTTTGGGTCGTGCGCAACGACAAGCCGCTGACCGTCACCGGCCAACCACCTGAGGACAAGATCGCTGCTATCGGCGTGCGACTTCGGAAGTGGATCAGTTTCCACGGGATCTCGATCAATGTCGAACCTGATCTGGAGCATTTCTCGGGTATTGTGCCTTGCGGTATCTCGGAACATGGCGTGACCAGCCTTGTTGACCTGGGATTGCCAGTGACGTTGCAGGATGTGGACGTCGCTTTGCGCAAAACGTTCGATGAAACATTTGGTCCATCTCGTTAAGACCCCGCTGCCTGCGACAGCTCGCCATCTTACATTCCGCTTGTAATCAAAGCACTGTCCAGCACAATGACGCATAACGCGTGAAACGATCTAGCACGAGGAACAACATGAAGACGATTCTCTCTTCCGCAGCCATGATCCTGGCCCTGTCGGGCGCTGCATTTGCTGAAGGCGATGTCGCCAAAGGCGAAAAGGACTTTAAGAAGTGCAAATCCTGCCATGCCATAGTTGACCCAGAAGGCGAGGTTCTGTTCAAAGGCGGCAAGACCGGACCAAACCTTTATGGTGTTGTCGGGCGTCAGGCCGGTACCGTTGAAGGATTCAAATACGGGAAATCTTTGATTGCTGCCGGTGAAGCTGGCCTGATCTGGACCCCGGAGCTGCTGGATGCCTACATCAAGAACCCAAAGGACTTCTTGAAAGAACACACAGGCGACGGCAAAGCCAAATCCAAGATGACCTTTAAGTGGGGTAAGCCGGAAAACATCGTGGCATTCTTGGCGACATTCTCGCCTGAGATGCCGGCAGATGATGCCGCCGCTGAGGGCGAAGGTGAAGCAACCGAAGGCGATTCGACCGCTACCAACTGATCAAGTTTCCGCCAAGCGGCTGAAATTTCCAAGATATCCTGCGCCCCACACCGCAAATCGCGCTGTGGGGCGCATTTTTTTGGCCCCTGCGACCATTGCGTCGTTGCTCGCCCCGGCACTGCATATTAAACACGTTAAAAAGCCGGGTGGGGTAATTCCCCGCCCCCGACTAGTTAACCCCAAGGGAGGGATACATGGCGGACGCAGCCATTCACGACCAGGACCACCACGACGAGCGCGGGTTTTTTACCCGGTGGTTCATGTCGACCAACCACAAAGATATCGGGATCCTTTACCTGTTTCTGGCCGGCCTGACCGGTTTCATTTCGGTCAGCTTCACAGTTTACATGCGAATGGAACTGATGGAGCCAGGTGTACAGTATATGTGCCTAGAAGGCGCACGGTTCTTCGCGGATGCCGCGGCGGAATGTACGCCAAATGGTCACCTTTGGAACGTCCTGATCACTTATCACGGCGTCCTGATGATGTTCTTCGTTGTCATCCCGGCCTTGTTTGGCGGGTTTGGCAACTATTTCATGCCGCTGCAGATCGGTGCGCCGGATATGTCATTCCCGCGCATGAACAACCTGTCGTTCTGGCTTTATGCCACTGGCGTGGCACTGGGTGTTGCGTCAATGTTGGCGCCGGGCGGCAATGACCAGCTTGGTTCTGGCGTGGGTTGGGTGCTTTATCCCCCGCTGTCCACAACCGAGGGCGGTTATTCCATGGATCTTGCGATCTTCGCGGTCCACGTGTCGGGTGCTTCTTCGATCCTTGGCGCGATCAATATCATCACGACGTTCCTGAACATGCGTGCCCCCGGCATGACCCTGTTCAAGGTGCCGCTGTTCGCTTGGTCGATCTTTGTCACCGCATGGTTGATCCTTCTGTCCCTGCCAGTTCTGGCCGGCGCAATCACCATGCTTCTGGTTGACCGTAACTTCGGCGGGACGTTTTTTGACCCATCAGGTGGCGGCGATCCGATCCTGTATCAGCACATCCTGTGGTTCTTCGGACACCCGGAAGTGTACATCGTGATCCTGCCGGGTTTTGGCCTGATCAGCCATGTCATCGGCACCTTCGCCCGTAAACCGATCTTTGGCTATGTACCGATGGTCTGGGCCTTGATCGCTATTGGCGTGATCGGCTTTGTTGTGTGGGCACACCACATGTACACCGTCGGTATGTCGCTGAACCAGCAGTCCTACTTCATGCTGGCCACGATGGTGATCGCAGTCCCGACCGGGATCAAAATCTTCTCGTGGATCGCGACGCTTTGGGGGGGCTCGATCGAGTTCAATACGCCCATGCTGTTCGCGTTCGGTTTCCTGTTCCTGTTCACGGTTGGTGGCGTTACCGGAGTTGTGCTGTCGCAAGCCGGCGTCGACCGGATGTATCATGACACCTACTATGTTGTGGCGCACTTCCACTACGTCATGTCGATCGGTGCGGTGATGTGTATCTTCGCAGGTATCTACTACTGGATCGGCAAGATGTCTGGGCGCCAGTACCCGGAATGGGCCGGTAAGATCCACTTCTGGACCTTCTTCATCGGTGTGAACCTGACCTTCTTCCCACAACACTTCTTGGGTCGTCAGGGGATGCCGCGTCGGTACATCGACTATCCGGAAGCGTTCGCCTATTGGAACAAGATCAGCTCTTACGGTGCGTTCCTGTCGTTTGCGTCGTTCCTGTTCTTCATCGGTATTGTTTTCTACACGCTGACACGCGGCAAACGGATCACCGAGAACAACTATTGGAACGAGTATGCGGATACGTTGGAATGGACACTGCCCACGCCTCCGCCAGAGCACACGTTCGAAATCCTGCCAAAGCAGGAAGACTGGGATAAGGGCCATTCTCACTGATCAGCCCTGATCAAAACAAAAGAAAGGCCCGGACATTGTCCGGGCCTTTTTTGTTCACCCAATCGTCGAGTTCGTATCACTCGGCAGGTAACTCCAACCGATACCGAGCATTCCCCCAACCGTCGGCGCTTGTGCGTGCTCGTATCCAAACGGCCTCGGTCCCGTCGGGCACAATCACGCCCGACAGACTGCGAGTGAATGGCTGTTCATTTGCATGAGGATGGTGCAGAACGCGGGTGCCTAACGTATCCCCCGCCTCGTTCTCAACCCGCCAGCCATCTGCATAATCATCCCAACCGGTTTCCTCATGCGCAAGACTTACGGCAATGCGCCACTCGCCGCCCTCTTGCTGCGCGGTCGCGCCATTTATCGTGGCCTCGTGGGCTAAGGCTGGCGACGCTGCACAGATCACCCCAAGCAGTAGCATGCGCATCGAACTCTCCTCTTTCTATCAGTGCCAGCATAGTGCCGCGACTGGCCCTGACGCCAATCACGTCCTAGCGAGGGTTATGCGATTCCCACACACCAGCCCCGCACTTGGGTTGCTCAGCGGTCACTGGCCGTGTTCCCGACCGCGAACGTTCAGAGGCTTCCCAAGAGGCTTTGGACCACTCTGTGAGAGTTCGGGAAAAAGTTCGCTACATTTGACGCTCAGGTGCTCTGGGTCGAACTGTTCTTATGCAACATTGCCAATTTCGCAGCGGCCTCTTTGAGAGGCGCGAGAAATGATACGAGTTCTGTGACACCATGGCGCTGGACAGGTGCGTGGATCGAGAGTGTGGCGAGCAAACGCCGCTGTTGGTCCAGTATTGGCACAGCCACAGCTGCCATGCCAACCATGAACTCCTCGTCATCCGTTGAATAGGACCGTTGCCGGGTGAGGCGAAGTTCTTCCTTGAGATCCACGCCTGACGTAATTGTTTGCGCCGTCTTGGCCTCGAGGTCCAGGGCCGATATCAGGCCGTTCAACGTCGCTGGTCGCAATGAAGACAAATACATCTTACCACTGGCTGTGCAATGAAACGGAACCTGTGTGCCGATTGGTAATTGGATGCGTAGGGGCCAGCTTGTCTCGACCCGGTCGAGATATGTCATGCCTTCGCGATCTGGGGTGGCCAGGTTGCAGGTCTCGCCCACTTCATCGGCAAGGCCTTTCAGTATGGCAAGGCGTGCAGTTCTTAGGTGTTCAGATGACATCACGTTTGACGCCAGCGCGCGCAATCGTGGTCCAAGACCATACGAGCGCCCGTCAAGATCCCGCTGAAGGAACCCCTCTGCCTCGGCCGTTTGCAACAGCCGATGGATCGTGGGTTTTGGCAATCCGATGGCGTCTATCAACTCGGCGGGTTTGACGGCGACACCCCGGCGGGCAACTTCTTCCACCAGCAAAAGCAAGCGCAGATTGGTCGGTATCTGCGAGGGTGTCGAGGTCGCCGGAGCGTCTGCCATATCTTTGCCTACCTGTTTGGCAGCAGGACCAACGCCAGATCAGGAACAAGTGACACCAGAATCCAAACGCCAATCAACGCTGCAAGATAAGGCACCGTATACCGAAGCAGCCTGAAATAGGGAACTCCCGTGACACCGGACGCCACATAAAGGTTCAGCCCATAAGGGGGCGTGATGAAGCCAATGGACGCGCCAACAAGGAAGATCACCGAGAAGTGGATCGGGTCGATCCCGACGGATGCCGCAATGGGGGCAAGGATCGGGGCCAGAATGATCGTGACCGGCAGGCTTTCAAGCACCATGCCCGAGAAGAACACGATCATCATCGAGGTGAACAGCACCGCATGATAGCCACCCATCGAGGTTACAAACCCTCCGATGGCTTGTTGCGCGCCAAGCAGCGACAGGATTTGCTGCATGACCACCGATATGGCGATAAGCGGCGCAAGAATACCGGTAATTTGCGCCGACCGAACCACGATCGATGGAATCTGCGGGATGGTGAAGCCTTCGACCACGAACATTTCGAGATATGATTTCTCAGTCGCAGGCTTGTCTCTGTCGGTGCCCAGAATTTTGTTCAACGGATAGCTGACCAGCCCTGCGATGACGCAGAACCCGACAGTAACGCCTGCGGCCTCGGTTGGTGAGAATTTGCCTGTGTAAATGCCCCAAAGCACCAAACCGATGGCGAAGAAGCCCAGCCATGCACCAAACGCAGTTTTTAAAACGCGGTTCAGTTGCAGAGGGATCAGATATCCCCATCCGTTGATGCGGCAAATGATCCAGCAGGCAAACTGCATCCCGATCACCATCAAGGCGCCGGGAATGATGCCTGCGACGAACAGATCCGAAATCGGGAGGTTCATCAAAAACCCGTAAACGATAAAGATGATCGAGGGCGGGATGATGATCCCGACCGTGCCGCCTGCCGCCGCCGTGGCTGCCGAAAAGCGTTCGTCATAGCCGCCCTTCACCATTTCCGGATGCAACATGGACCCGATGGTCGCTGTGGTGGCCGAGTTCGACCCAGATATAGCCGCGAACAATCCGCACGCGCCAAGAGATGCCATCGCAAGCCCGCCACGCAGCCATCCAAGACAGGAATACGCAAAGTCAGACAATCGTCGCGCGATGCCGGATTGGTTGATCAGGTCTCCGGTCAGGATGAACAGAGGCATGGCAAGAAGCGCGAAGCCCTTGTTGAAGACGTTCAGAAGCTCGGACCCCATATTGTCTAATGTCAGCCCCAGCACGAACGAACACCCGATGACCCAATAAGCGATGACCAAAAGCACCGGGACGCCCAGCATGAAAAACACCGTAACGCCGATGGAAATAAGTGTGACCCAGGTTGAAACATCCATCAGACATCCCCTCCGATAACGGCTTGCTTGATCAAGGGCTCTCCCGATTTGAAGTTTCGAATGTCATCAATCAAGTTCTCAAACACCCGTGCGATCATCAGGACGAAAGACAAGGGAACGGTGATCAGGAACCACCACTGCATCACGTTGTCGGTGCCAAGAACGATCTGAAAATTCGAGGCAGACAACGCGGTCAGCCGTGTTGTTGTCACAACAACAATCACCGCAAAGACAAACCATAAAACAGCGTCCAAACACAGGCATAAAAACTGCCCAGTGCGTGGCATTGCGGTTCGAAATTCTGCAAAGCTTAGATGGGTGCGCAAACGCACGTTAAAGGCCGCACCGAACCATGCCATGATCATGAACAATAGCGGTGGGACAGTGGTCGACCATGGCTGCTGGTTAGAGAAGATGAAACGGTCGATCACACCCCAGAAGATGATGAAGGCGATGGCCAAATAGCTCCAGACCATAATCGTGCGTTCAAGATGGCGATCTAGAAGTGGGACCATGCGATAGATCCACATGATCACAAAGCCGCCCAAAGCCGCGACCACGGCCCCAAACACCCAAACCGCATCAGATTTAAGCGCGTTGCGAATTTCAAAACTGTCCTGCGACGCGAACGCGCTGAATATGGCGCTGATATCAGACCAGAAGCCCATCGTATCCTCCCTTGATGCCCGCCGGATTTGATCCGGTCTTCAGGCAAGAAAGACCGGCGCGATACCCTGCGCCGGCCCAATAGTAATAGCCCGTATTAGGCGCGCCACCAGCGGCGTGGCTCTACGTTTTCGGGCAGTGTATCGGTCGGAATCTGCCGCGCAATGTCGAAGATTTCCTGATACGTATCGATGCCGCCGGCCCAGCCATTCAGGCGCTCGCGCCATTGTTCCCAAAGCTGGGGTTGGAACTGCGGCGAACACATTTCTTCCGCCATTTTGATCTGGTCATCGGCCAAGAACGCGTTGCGCACGTTGTTTTCCTTGAAGATCGTGCCGGGCAGCTGAGGATCGGACCAACCTACTGTTTTCACCAGCGCGGCCTCGTTCGCAGCCTGAACATGGGTCTGTGTCCAGTAGGAGCTTTCCATGACTGCGTCCTGCAAATAGCCCTCAAGCTTATCGAACGCGGCGGTCGTCATCGACGTATGCTCGGTCCCGGCGAAGAACTTCAGGTCGACCGACTGACTGACCACAGGCGACATGTTGGCATAGGCCACGGCTGACGCCCAAGTCTCGGCCCCGTCAATCAAGCCCTGCTTCAGACCGTCTAGAGTTTCTTCCCATGCCACAGGCACCGGGTTCAGGTTCAGCGCCTGCATTGCAATTCGGCCAAGCTGCGTACCAGTGACACGGTTTTTGGTGCCGAATAGCTCTTCAAGCTTGGTGACCGTTGGCCGCTTCTCCCAACCAAGACCCAGTTGGATACCGCGCAATTCGCAATGGCTGAACAGGAACTTCAACCCGTGACGCTTTTCCAGTGGGTCGCGCAGGATGCGCTGCGATTCAGGGCTATACAGGAAATGATACTGCGCCGCCCGGCTGGGGAACATATAGGCATAGTCCAGAATGTTCAGGTAAGGGGCGCCGCCCGCCGAGTTCTGCGTCGACGCCGCATAGATGTCGATGATCCCTTGCTGCGCTTTTTCAACGCATGAAGTCTGTCCGCAAATCTGGTTGTTGCCGATGAACTCGATCCGAATTTCGCCATCCGTCCGGCTTTCCAAGTCCCGTGCGAATTCCAAAGCACCAGCCCGTTCGATCAGCAGGTTGGCGGGGTTAAACCCGGCCGCACCAAAGGTCAGATTGTGCTTCGCGGGCTTCGAAAAGCGCTTCTCATAGGTCGATTCGGCTGCACTCGCGAGATTCGCGAGGCTCATCGCGCCACCGAAACTGCCCGCGGCCAAAAGCGTCGAGCTCATCCCGTAACGTCCTGCAACGCGGAAGAAATCTCGGCGTGAGATTCCTTTTAGGTTGTTATCAATTGTCATTACATTCCTCCCGTTTTGTAATTATTGAGACGTTTTGTTTCATTTAAGGCTAGATTGCTTCGCGCAAATTGCCTAGACTTTTTTTCAACAACTTCGGGAGGGGCATAAATTGGAGGCAGATTTTATCGTCATCGGTGCAGGGTCTTCGGGCTGCGTCGTCGCCAATCGTCTCAGCGCTGACCCCTCAAACCGTGTTGTGCTGCTCGAGGCCGGAGGGAAAGACACCAATCCTTGGATTCACATTCCAGTTGGCTATTTCAAAACCATGCATAACCCGTCGCTTGACTGGTGTTACAAGACTGAACCCGATCCCGGACTAAACGGTCGTTCAATAGATTGGCCGCGCGGCAAGGTCCTTGGTGGTTCATCCTCGTTAAATGGGCTTCTCTATGTGCGCGGCCAGGCCGAGGATTATGATCGTTGGCGTCAGATGGGCAATGATGGATGGGGCTGGGATGACGTCCTGCCGCTGTTCAAACGGGCCGAGGATCAGGAACGTGGCGCCGACGAGTATCACGGTGTTGGTGGGCCGCTCAGCGTGTCGAATATGCGCATCCAGCGACCGATCTGCGACGCGTGGGTGGCCGCCGCACAAGAAGCTGGATACAAATTCAACCCAGACTACAATGGGGCCGATCAAGAAGGTGTCGGGTATTTCCAACTGACCACTCGCAAGGGCCGGCGCTGCTCAGCTGCAGTCGCCTATCTGAAACCAATCCGCGACCGCCAAAACCTGCAGATCATCACACATGCGCAGGTTAAATCGATCAATCTGGATGGTAAACGCGTCACAGGGGTGACCTATCTTGATCGTGCGGGAGCGGAGCATACGATCACCGCAAACCGCGAGGTCGTGGTGTCGGCAGGTGCGATCAACTCGCCTCAGCTTTTGATGCAGTCGGGGATTGGCGACCCAGAGCATCTTAGAGACAATGGTATTTCACCACTGCACGCACTGCGGGGTATCGGTCGCAATCTGCAGGATCATCTACAAGCCCGGCTTGTCTTCAAATGCAACGAGCCGACATTGAACGACGAGGTGCGCAGCCTGTTCAATCAGGCCCGTATTGCGCTGAAATATGCAATGTTCCGCGCAGGTCCGATGACCATGGCGGCAAGTTTGGCAACCGGCTTTCTGAAAACCCGACCCGAGGTTGAGACGCCTGATATTCAGTTCCACGTTCAACCTTGGTCCGCAGACAGCCCTGGTGAAGGGGTTCATCCGTTTTCGGCATTCACAATGTCCGTATGTCAACTTCGGCCGGAAAGCCGGGGTGAAATAAGACTGAATGGCCCCGACCCTCGAACCTATCCGACAATCCACCCGAACTATCTTGCAACCGAAACCGATTGCCGAACGATTGTCGACGGCGTGAACATCGCGCGCAATATCGCACGCCACCGCCCACTAGCATCGAAAATATCCGAGGAGTTCCGGCCAACAGCGGACCTTTCACAAGATGACTACGAAGGCACGCTCGACTGGGCCCGCAACAATTCGGTCTCGATTTATCACCCGACGGGAACCTGTAAGATGGGACAAGGAGAAGATGCGGTGGTTAACAGCAAGCTGCAAGTCCACGGGCTTGAAGGACTACGAGTCGCGGATTGCTCGATCATGCCGGAAATCGTGAGCGGCAACACCAACGCGCCGGCGATTATGATTGGCGAAAAGGCGAGCGATTTGATGTTGGATAACGTTTAATGCCACACCAGCTTGGACCAGCCTTTCATGCGGCTGGCGGTCGTTCCTTTGCCTGGATTAAGTCGGATCCAAGTTGTTACGCGACCATGTTCAGAAACTGGGTTTCACCGGCTACTGCGCGTCATGCAGTATCCACAGGCGCTGCTTTTGCGCCTGTCATAAATGCCACCGCATCCGACATTGTGTAGTCCTTGGGATCAATGACACAAAGTCGTTTCCCCAGTCGGTGTACATGAATTCTGTCTGCGACTTCGAATACATGTGGCATGTTGTGGCTAATCAGGATGATCGGGATACCTCGCGATTTTACGTCCTGAATCAGCTCCAACACCCGTCGACTTTCTTTCACGCCTAGCGCAGCAGTCGGTTCATCAAGGATGATCACCTTCGAGCCAAAAGCGGCCGCGCGGGCGACGGCGACGCCTTGTCTCTGGCCTCCAGACAGGGTTTCGACCGCCTGATTAATGTTCTGGATTGTCATCAGACCAAGTTCGGTAAGCTTGTCGCGGGCGAATTTTTCCATTGCAGGACGGTCTAGCTGCCGAAGCCATGTGCCCCGAAAGCCCGGTCTCCGAAGCTCACGGCCCATGAACATATTGTCGGCAATCGATAGCGCAGGAGACATGGCCAACGTCTGATAGACTGTTTCGATTCCAGCTTCACGCGCCTCGATGGGTGACGAGAATGAAACCTCTTTGCCCTCTAGAGTGACCGTCCCAGCATCTGGAACAACAGCACCAGACACCGCCTTGATCAGTGAGCTTTTGCCCGCCCCGTTGTCGCCAATGACAGCAAGAATTTCGCCTGGCATCAAATCGAAATCGCAATCATCAAGTGCGGTCACGCGACCATATCGCTTTACCAGACCACGACCTTTCAAAATCGGTTCCATTATGCTGCTACCTTTCTAATCCACTGGTCAACGGCAACCGCTCCGATGATCAACGCGCCGATTAGAAGATATGTCCACTGCGCGTCTGCGCCTGCCAGCCGCAGCCCAAGTGTGAAAACCCCAACAATCAGTGCACCGAAGAATGTCCCCAAGATCGAACCCCGACCTCCGAACAATGAGATACCTCCGATCACCACCGCGGTAATGCTTTCGATGTTTAACAGCTGCCCGGATGTGGGCGATACGGAACCGATGCGACCTATCAGGGCCCACCCCGCCAGCGCGCAGATCAGGCCAGCCATGGCATACACTGAGATCAGCACACCCTTGACGTTTACGCCTGAAAGCTCTGCTGCCTCGGGGTCGTCGCCCACCGCATAGACATGGCGCCCCCAAGCTGTGTGTTTCAGTACATAGGCGAGCACGATCACCAACGCGACCATCAGCACAACACCAAGTGTGAAGACGGCACCACCCACTTTGAACTTTGCCCCGAGAAGCTGCAACAGTGGGGCTTGTGCGGCAATGTCTTGCGATCGGATGGTTTCGTTGGCCGAGTAGAGAAAGTTGGCTGCCAACACGATCTGCCACATTCCAAGCGTTACGATAAATGGGGGTAGTTTCATTCGCGCGACCAACCAACCATTCAAGGCACCTATCGCTGTACCGAAGGCCAACCCACATACGACCGACACCGCTGGGGGCAGACCATAACGGAACGTGAACTGTCCCATGATCACGGAGGAGATCACGGCTATTGCCCCTACACTCAGGTCGATACCTGCGGTCAATATCACAAGGCTTTGCGCGGCCGCCACGATGCCGACGATTTGCACTTGTTGCAGTATCAGTGTCAGCGCGAAAGGAGAGAAGAATTTGCTGCCCAGAAGCAACCCAAATACGGCAACAGCGAGAATCAGCACGATCAGAGGCACCAGCGCAGGCGTTGTGTGGAGTGCGTGATGGAACCGGTTCATCAGGCCCTTTCCGTGATCGTCAAATTTTGCGATTTCGGTCGCCGCGCTTTTGACCACGGCCTCATGTTCGGCGGTTTGGGGCATGGGGACTTCTCTTTCGAAATATCACGGAAATTCGGGATGGGCGGTTGTAATTCCGCCCAAATCCCTAATTGTTTAACGATGCGGGGTCGTTAACCCCAGCAAAGCTCAGTGCCCTTGGCCGAGTCAATGCTGTCGACACCGTCCACTGGTTTGTCCGTGATTAAGGTGACACCAGTGTCAAAGAACTCTTTTCCTTCGCTGGCTTGTGGCTTGGTGCCATCGTTGGCCCAAGCCGCAATCGCCTCAATGCCTTTGGAGGCCATCAGAAGTGGATACTGCTGCGATGTCGCACCGATCACCCCGTCTTTGACATTGGCCACACCGGGGCAACCACCATCGACTGATACGATCAGGACGTCGTTTTCGCGCCCGATGGATTTCAACGCCTCATAGGCACCAGCGGCGGCGGGTTCGTTGATCGTGTAAACCACGTTGATCATCGGATCCTTGGCCAACAGGTTTTCCATCGCCTTGCGGCCACCTTCTTCGTTACCCGCGGTAATATCGTTGCCCACGATACGTGGGTCGGTTTCATCACCCCACTTGCTGGGATCTCCAAGGTCGATGCCAAAGCCCTGCAAAAAGCCTTGATCGCGCAGCACGCCCACTGTTGGCTGGCTAACTGCAAGGTCCAGCATGCCGATTTTGGCATTTGCTGCTTCGTCGCCAAGGGCGGCGGCCGCCCACTTGCCGATCAGTTCCCCGGCCAGGAAGTTATCGGTGGCGAAGGTCATGTCGGCCGAATCGATTGGCTCTAACGGCGTGTCCAACGCGATGACCAACAAGCCCGCATCGCGTGCCTGCTGTACGGCTGGCACGATGGAGCTTGTATCAGATGCGGTCAGAAGAATGCCCTTTGCGCCGTTGGCGATGCAGGTCTCGATCGCTGCCACCTGCGTTTCGTGATCCCCATCGACCTTGCCGGCATAGCTGTTCAGCTTGATGCCTAACTCTTCTGCCTTAGCAGTCGCGCCCTCACGCATTTTGACGAAGAAGGGGTTCGTGTCTGTTTTGGTGATTAGGCATGCACTGACGTCCTCGGCTGCGGCCGTGGTAGCAAGCGTCGACAAGATCAGCGCTGATGTGGTTAGCAATGACTTCATAGTATCCTCCCTTGGAACTGTTAATCTATTTGGTCGGGATCGACCCGAACCACACCTGTGCAAAAGCTGCCACAAGTTGCCGTTAAGGAAGTCCGATTCTCATGCACCTGTCAATATATAAATAAACTTTATTAATTAATGAGGGCGCGCTATCTTCCTATTGCGATAGGAGATGAATATGGTGGGCCGTATGGATGGCGGTAAGATCAGAGTCTTCAGCAGTGGCGTGAACCAGAGCGGGGTTCGCGACCATAATGAGCGTCTTATTTTGTCTGTTTTGCAGAGACATGGCGCGATGTCCGGCGTTGCCCTTGCGCGACGTGTGGGGCTTTCGCCACCGGCTGTTTCCACCATCTTACGCAAGCTGGAAACCGATGGTCTGCTGCTACGCGGGGACCCGGTACGCGGTAAGGTTGGGAAGCCATCAATACCCATGGACCTTAATCCCAATGGGGTGTTTTCGCTGGGCTTGAAGATCGGGCGCCGTAGTGCCGATCTCTTGTTGCTTGATTTTGCAGGTCAGGTGCATGCTCGGTTGCATACTGCCTATGACTACCCGCTGCCCGAAATGGTATTTGGATTTATCCAAGAGGGTATGTCCACGCTTGTCGAGGGCTTGAGCGAAGACGCGCGATCACGCGTTTGTGGGATTGGGATCGCAGCGCCGTTCGAACTTTGGAAGTGGAATGATTTGGTAGGAGCACCGGCCAAGAAGTTCCGCTCTTGGCGAGATGTCGACTTCGCCCGTGAGATCGCTGGATTTAGCGACCTGCCAGTGCTCATGGTTAATGACACCACGGCGGCCTGCCGCGCAGAGCATCTGTTTGGTCGTGGTAAAGAATTTCAGGACTATGCATATTTTTTCATCGGCTCATTTATCGGTGGTGGTATCGTGATGAACCATACGGTGTTCGAGGGAAACCAAGGCAATGCTGGCGCGCTTGGCTCGATGCGCGCCACGGGCCCGTTGGGTGAAAGCCGGCAGTTGATTGATGTTGCATCTATCCACGTTCTTGAAAGCCGTATTGTCGACGCGGGTCTGGATGCCAACCTGCTTTGGCAGCAGCCGCAAGACTGGCGGGCGCTGTCACGATATGTCGAACCTTGGATTGGGCAAACTGCACAAGAGCTCGCGAAGGCGTCTCTCTCTGTATGTTCTGTCTTCGACTTTGAGGCAATTCTGGTCGATGGCGCATTCCCCGCCGAAATCCGCGACGAACTCGTCGAGAGGGTACGACGATACATCGTCAACCAAGACACGCGAGGTCTCATTCCTCCGCGGATAGAGGCCGGTAGTATTGGCACGCACGCCCGCGAGATAGGGGCCGCTAGCAGCCCGGTTTTCCGGCAGTTTCTTTTGGATACCAATGCTGGTTTGTCAGCGTTGTAACCGACGGGTATAGCGATATGAGGGTGTGTGAACGTCGCACCTATTATGTTGGTCCGAGCTGACGTCGCGCTGTCCTGTCCTGGTCATTTGTGTTTGGTTTCTTCGCAAACCTGCTTTTCCAGACCGGCCCCTTTTTATGCTTCAGGTTTACGATCGGGTATTGAGTAGCCGCTCGGAGGCTACGCTTCTGGTGCTTTTTGCCTTGCTCATTGTCCTTTATGTCGCATGTGGACTTCTGGATTATGTTCGCGAGCGCATTAACACCAGAATCGGCACGGACTTGGATATGCGACTTGGCGAGGACATCTTTCTTGCCATGTTGACCGCCCCAAGATCCGCCTCGAAAGCGGCGGCGCGTGGTTTGCAGGACGTAGAAGCGGTACGTGCTTTCTGAGCGTCGCCAGCGGTGATGGATGTCTCATGGACACCACTCTTTGTGTCGGCCTTTTTTCTTTTCCACCCGTATATGATTTGGTTTGCTATAGCCGGGGGCTTTGCTCGGATTTGCGGCTCTGGCGGAAATGACACCCATGTTGTGCGGTCGAATTACGGGACAACGGCTATTCGCGGAGAGGCCGCTGACGGTGACGATACGATCCGCAACTTCCAACAGAATGCCGAAGTGATTCGCTTCACCGGGGGTAACATCAGATATAGCGACCTCAACATCTCTGACAGCTCAGCCGGCGCAATTATTGACTATGGGAGTGGAGATACAATCTTGGTTGAGAATACGCTTGCCATCGACATGACCGAGGGAGACTTCCAATTCCAGTGAGGCGGCAATTTGATGAGTACCCCCGTTGGCGTATGGCGACTGGCGATCCCGGGAGGACTCGAACCCCCAACCCTCTGCTTAGAAGGCAGATGCTCTATCCAGTTGAGCTACGGGACCGCACACCAAATCCTTACCCTTGGTGCACGTCCCCTTTCAACAGGAAAACGACCGGTTAGCCGTTGATCTGGCGCGCCACCACCCACGAGGCTGGCAAAGCGACCACAAAACCCGCCAATGCTGCCCACAGGATGGGTTGAAGCGTCCCCATGCCCAGCGTCAAGGCGACGATGATGAAGATCCCGGCCAGCGTAGCACTAAGCAGGATGTAGATAACGGCGGCGAGACGGAACATGACATTCTCCTTGCAAATATTCGCAAGTGTTGTGCACCCAATCCTGCCGCGCCACTTTGATCCGGATCAATCACCCATCATTGCGCGCGCGACATAGTAACTCACCGGCAATCCGACGACGAAGCCAACCGCCGCCGCGCCCAGCAATGGCCACAGACCCGATACGCCGTTCACCAACGCGATCACCACCAGAACCGAGGCCAATGTGGACCCGATGATCCCGTAAAATGTCATGACGATTTTGAATAGCGGTGAGCGCATGAGGGGCCTCCTTGCCAGGCGACATAGCCGACAGACCCTGCCCTGCCTACCTCTTCTTCACGAACTGCGTCAGTATGACAATGCGCTGCCCTTCAACGCGGCCCTCGATATGGTCCGGGTTGTCCGCCACAAGGCTGATCCCCCGCACCGCCGTGCCGCGCTTCGCCGTGAACCCCGCGCCCTTCACGGGCAGGTCTTTGATCAACACCACGTTGTCACCTTGGTTCAGCACCGCCCCATTGGCATCTTTGTGATTGGAGGCCGCGGCGACATTGTCGACCCACGCCTGCGTGTCCTCGTCCAGATACACTTGGTCCAGCAAATCCTGCGCCCAAGAGGCGTCCAACCGCTTCAACATCCGCACAGACACCACCTGAACCGCCACATCCTCGGACCACATCGAGGACGCAAGCCCGCGCCAATGGGTCTCGTCAGGTGTGCCGTCGATCTGAGCGGCACAGGTGGCGCAAATGTCCACGGACGCGCCCTCAGGTCCGCCGGGGACGGATGAAAGAGGGGCGTCTGAGGCGCAGAGGGGGCAGGTAGACAGTGGTTAAGCCGCCTCAGTCAAATTTGATAGCCGCGCATTTAGCAATTCCACGACATCTGCAACAAGACCACGTTGTGTATATTTCCCCGCTTTGGAACCATCCAACCAGCGTTTAATTGTTACAGGCGATTTATCCGCAAGATCAGCTAGTTGCCTATGCGAAACTTCAACACTCGGACATAACTTAAGGAAGGTTATGAATTGTGCGTCGTTCCCAGGTTCGAAACGCTGAAACAAGCCCCTAACTTTTGTTAGGTGATCAACCGTTACGTCAACGGCCTCGCATTGAAAAAAATCGGGTTCCATAATAAACTCCTGTGTGCACATGATCCAAGGCCGATGCATAGAATCAGCCATTAGTGATAAGCGGTACACTAATGTCGATATCTTGACATTTTGTTCACTTCAAGGCAATATGTCGATGTTAGCACATAAAGTTTCAACCACAGCACGTGACAATTATTGCGTGTTCACCTATTTGTGTTGTCAGTCAATCTCGAATTTGCCATGCTTACTCGCGAGGTATTAGCGGGGCGGAAATTGATTAACGGAACAAGTATAAGCGCGCGAATGCGCTCAGCGGCTGCGAAGATTGAAGACGTCACACCAACTTTCAAAGCAATCGAGAAATTTTTAACAAAATATCGCCATGGCATGGTTGCCAAGCGAAGAAAAGAAGCGATTGAACTTGTACTTGAAAATGGACGCGCTCTGCTTGCTGAGCATCCAGCAAATCACAATGCGGCGGTGTCAGGATGTGCACTGCAGTACGATCTGATGGACGCCAAGTATGTCGAAATTGGTTCGATTAGAGTTCCGGGCGCCGCTGGATTAGGCGGCTTTGACCTCCAAGACATCTTCATATCTGTTGCCGCATTTAATCTACTTTTCGAAAAATATCTTGGCGAAGAAGGCGACTTCCCGGACTATTTCTTTGCGACCATTGATCCAGAAAATTACGAAACCCAGCATGAAAAATTCAAACGGGTTGGTTTAATTCCGTGGAAATCCCCACCGCAAGAACTTAAAGATGCAAAAAAAAGAACCGTTTCGTTGGGTTCGGACAACCCAGTTTACTATGTTTTTGACGAGTCATTCCTGCCAAACACAGCATTATTCCTAAAAGAACTACATAGTGGAACTTACTGTCCAAGCAGAAGATCGCGAGCAAATAACTCTGTGATTGAAAAACTCGACCTTGACCTCGATTTCTTTGTTTTCAGGCGGCAACTCGAATGGATCGAAGAGATATCTAAAGAAGCGAAGTTTTCGATATCAGACGAAATTGAAGCTTCAAAGTAGTTGCCCACAAGCGCTTGAATTCATTGCAAGCTAATTCGAGTTCAGAGTTGACGTGCGCGGTAGCGAATGACCCACCGCATACGCGGCCAATTTTGTTCTAATCATCCATCTTAAGCGCGCTGATAAACGCCTCCTGAGGAATATCCACTTTCCCGAACTGGCGCATCTTCTTCTTACCCGCCTTCTGCTTCTCCAGCAGTTTTTTCTTCCGGGTCGCGTCGCCGCCGTAGCATTTCGCGGTCACGTCTTTGCGCAGGGCGGAGAGGGTCTCGCGCGCGATCACCTTGCCGCCAATCGCCGCTTGGATCGGGATTTTGAACATGTGACGCGGGATCAGATCTTTCAGCTTTTCAACCATCGCGCGGCCACGCATTTCGGCGCGGTCACGGTGAACCATGGTGGACAGCGCGTCGACGGGTTCGTCATTCACAAGGATCGACATCTTGACCAGATTGTCCTCGCGATAGCCCTCCATCTGATAGTCAAACGACGCGTAACCCTTTGTTACGGATTTCAGGCGATCATAGAAGTCGAACACAACTTCATTCAACGGCAGGTCATAGACGACCATGGCGCGTGATCCGGCGTATGTCAGGTCCAGCTGAATGCCCCGGCGGTCCTGACACAGTTTCAGCACGTCGCCCAGATACTCGTCCGGCACAAGGATCGTCGCCTTGATGCGCGGCTCTTCCATATGGTCGACGGTCGACAGGTCAGGCATGTCGGCGGGGTTGTGCAGCTCGATCTGCGAGCCGTCTTTCATGAAGACGTGATAGATCACCGACGGCGCGGTGGTGATCAGATTGATGTTGTATTCACGCTCGATCCGGTCGCGGATCACCTCAAGGTGCAAAAGCCCCAAGAAGCCGCAACGGAAACCAAAGCCCAGCGCGGCGGAGGTCTCCATCTCGTAACTAAAAGACGCGTCGTTCAGGGCGAGCTTTTCGATGCTGTCGCGCAGGTCCTCGAACTCGGCCGCGTCAACAGGGAACAAGCCACAGAACACCACGGGTTGCGCCGGTTTGAAGCCCGGCAATGCGTCCTCGGTCCCTTTGCGCTCATGGGTGATCGTGTCGCCCACCCGCGTGTCGCGCACCTGCTTGATCGAGGCCGTCAGGAACCCGATTTCACCCGGCCCCAGAATGTCGATCGGCGTCATGGCAGGCGTGAATACGCCTATACGGTCCACAGGATAAACAGCATTGGTCGAGATCATGCGGATGCGGTCGCCCTTCTTCAGCTTGCCGTCGATCACACGGATCAAGACGATCACGCCAAGGTACGCATCATACCAACTGTCCACCAACATCGCTTTCAGCGGCGCGTCGGCGTCACCTTGCGGGGCGGGCAGTTCGTTGACGATGGCTTCCAAGGTTTCGTGGATGCCTTGCCCGGTTTTGGCCGAGACCTGAATGGCACCCGTCGCGTCGATACCGATGACGTCTTCGATCTGTTCTGCCACGCGGTCACAATCGGACGCGGGCAGGTCGATCTTGTTCAGGATCGGCACGATGTCGTGGTCCGCGTCGATGGCTTGATAAACATTCGCCAGCGTCTGCGCCTCAACCCCTTGGGTCGAGTCCACAACCAGCAGCGATCCTTCAACGGCGCGCATGGAGCGGCTGACCTCGTAGGCGAAATCCACGTGGCCGGGGGTGTCGATCAGGTTCAGGACATATTCCTGCCCGCTGTCGGCGGTGTAGTCAATCCGCACCGTGTTGGCCTTGATGGTGATCCCGCGCTCCCGCTCGATATCCATACTGTCGAGCATCTGCTCTTTCATATCCCGATCCGCGACGGTGTTCGTCTCTTGGATCAAGCGGTCAGCAAGCGTGGATTTCCCATGGTCGATATGTGCGACGATGGAGAAATTGCGGATGTGTTTTAGGTCAGTCATAGTGCAGCGTATTAAAGGGATTTGAGGGGCGGTCAAGCACCGTTGAACTACCACCCAAACACAGACACGCCAAAATAAGTGTGTCTTAGCCTAATGGAGAGCCCAACTTGGCGATTGAAGGAGAGGAGGAGTTCCTGCGTTGGCTTGACCATCAGCCGGATCGGCTTAGGGTTGTTATTGCTTCTCGTGCGGCAATTCGGGTATTTCCATTAGTAACGACGCAAGAACTGATTCCACCATCCATAGAATTCTATTTCGAGCCTTACGCGCTGAAATGCGCACGGGCAATATTGGTTTCGTTCGTAGCCTCGAAATTTCCTAAGTCGAGTGAAATGCGCGAGGTTCTCAGGCTAGCAAGTTTTGCTATAGAGAAAATTTCACTCGGATTGGAGTTATCGGCCAGTACTGCGGGGTCATCGTATGCAGCTGCTAAAGCCGCCGTTCAAGCAATGCAAACAGAAGATAGCGCGTCAGATGCCTGTCTGAGCGCCGCATTTGCAGCGCTTGTGATTGCGCAGAATTCAGATTCAGACGCTAGTTTTCGAGCTGTCGCCCAAGAAGATGCGCAAATTGAACTGGCAAACCTAAGAGAGAGCCCGATTTGGCACCAACCGTTCGAACCTGATTGGATCGCTGTAGCAGCGCCCACCCATAACCGTCTATTAAACCGTAATCACACTTGGTCCTTCTGGAGAGACTGGTACCAAGGCTTTCTCGACGGCAAACCGCTCGACTGGGAGCTTCAGCGCCGCGTGGCCCTTATTCCCGATGAGGATTGGGAGAAGGGACCCGAGCATATGGCGGAGAAGATCAGGCAGATCCGAGAACAATTCGACTTAGGAAGGGCTGCCAAACAAGAGCGTCACAAGGAGCTGGAACCATCTTCCGTTGATCACCTGCTAAGTGCACCCGCGATCAGCGCCAGCCAAATTAAGGCGGCCGCGCATGACATCCGGGAAGCGACCTGTCGCTATCTTAATGACACAGGCGCCAATGACTTGCCCGACGCATTTCAAAGCTTGCCTGCGATTTCCCAGTCTCTTCTGATGGTCAGCGGAAAGGTAAGGGAAAGTTCACTGTCGCCTTCATTGGAAAAGGAACTTCGGCAGGAGATTGGACGGCTCAATGCGCATGTCTTGGAACTGGAAACGCAGATCGCAAATCTGCAAGCCACTGGCGACCCCGCGTTCAGGAAGGCTTTGAAGGCGCAAGCGGGAAAGAGCCTCGGTGATTGGAAGATGTATGCCGCGATGCTTGGCGCAGTCTGGATGATCTCGGGTGATACAGTTGGCATGAAGAGTCGGTTAGAAAATCTCAACGCCGCGCGCGAAGCTATTTTTGGCACAGTTGAGGCGCCGGTTGTCGAACCAATCGACGCGCAACCGCCAACGTCGGACATCTAAGACCGGCGCGTGGCGCAGACTTGCCTGTCGATCGGTGGGCACGTCGCCTCCAGTTCGCTATTCTAAACGGCTGCGGCGCATCACCCCCGTTTCGACGGCGCCCCACCCTCAAAACAGTTCTCGTCGGTATAGCTACACGGCTCCTCCTGCGCCTCAAGGTGTAGACCGTCGCCAGTATAGGGATGAGCGCGCATCAGATCCTCGTCTGGTTCGATCCCCAGCCCGGGTCCCTCAGGCGGGATCACGAAGCCGCCTTCCCAGCGGATGGTGCCTCCGATCAGGGCAAGGTGGAAGTCACCGCCTTGTTCGATGGTTTCGACCATCAGCAGGTTGGGGATCGAGACTCCGAGTTGCAGGTTTGCGGCCCATTCGATGGGGCCTGCGTAAAGGTGGGGGGCGATCAGGGCGTTGTGGACCTCAGCGATGGCGGCGATCTTCTTGGCCTCCCATATGCCGCCGACGCGGCCCAATGCGGGTTGCAGGATCGAGGCGGCGCCTTGGCGAAGCACCTCGGCAAACTCGGTTTTGGTAGACAAGCGCTCACCTGTGGCAACAGGGGTCGAGCTTGCGCGTGCGACCTTGGCCATTTCGGCGATGTTGTCTGGCGGGATGGGTTCTTCGAACCACAGCGGCGAATAAGGCGCGATGGCTTCTGCCATGCGGATCGCGCCGCCCGTTGTGAACTGTCCGTGGGTGCCGAACAGCAGGTCTGCGCGGTCGCCCACGGCCTCGCGGATCGCTTTGCAAAAGGCGACCGAACGCGTGATGTCCTTCATCGACGGCATGTGGCCGGACCGGATGGTGTATGGCCCTGCAGGGTCGAATTTCAGCGCGGTGAAGCCTTGCTCGACACGCGTCAGCGCGGCTTCGGCGGCCATTTCGGGCGACGTCCAGAACTCCGGCAGCGCGTGGTGTGGATCGGGGTAGAGATAGGTGTAGGAGCGCAGGCGTTCGTTCATTTTGCCGGCTAGAAGCGCCCAAACAGGGCGGTCCCGTGCCTTGCCCAAGATATCCCAGCACGCGATCTCTAACCCCGAGAACGCGCCCATGGCGGTGAGGTCTGGCCGCTGTGTGAAACCGGCGGAGTACGCGCGTCTGTACATCAGTTCGATGTTCTCTGGGTTCTCGCCCCGCATGTGGCGGATGAAAACATCCTCAATCACGGTGAGCATGGCGTCCGGCCCGACGGAGGCGGCGTAAACCTCGCCCCAGCCGGTGATACCAGTGTCCGTGGTGACTTTCACAAAGATCCAATAGCGCCCGCCCCAGCCGGGTGCGGGCGGTGCGACAACGAAGATTTCAAGATCCTGCAGGCGCATCTACTTGCTCCGATCAAACACGATGACGTTGCGCCGGGCCGCGCCTGATTTGGTGTCGGCGATGGCCTCGTTAATCTGGTCAAGACGCCAGTGGTTCGAAATCAGCTCGTCCAGTTTTAGTCGGCCCTGTTGGTAAAGGTCGATCATCCAAGGGATGTCACGCTGGATCACCACGTCTCCCATTTTCGAGCCGACCATACCCTGACCAAGCGCGGCCAGCACCACGGGCTCGTATGTCGACATATCACCGGAATGGGGCATGCCGAGCATGATGACCTTACCGCCCGGTGCAAGATAGCGCGGGGCGGTGTCGTAAGCGGGGATCGCGCCCACGGTGACCATCACGGCATCCGCGCCACGGCCCGCAGCCTTGAAGGCGGCCTTCCACGGGGCGTCCCCGGTCGCGAGCACGCCATCGGTTGCACCGAATTCGATAGCAGCGTCCAGTTTGTCTTCGGTCATATCGACCGCGATGATACGGGCAGCACCGGCAATGCGCGCGCCTTGGATGGCGTTCAGACCCACACCGCCAGCGCCGATCACCACAACAGTATCACCCGGACGGATATTCGCCGCATTCACGGCCGCCCCAACGCCGGTAATCACTCCGCAAGCCAGAAGTGAAGCGACGTCCATCGCAAAGCCCTCGGGCAGCTTCACGACTTGGCTTTGTTCGACCACCACACGTTCAGCAAACCCGCCGGTGGCCATGGCCTGATGCAGTTTTCCACCATCTGCGGTCTTAATCGGGCCATGGTCGCCGTCATAAGATGTTTCGCAAGTTACTGGCGAGCCGGAGGCACAGCTTGGGCAAGTCTGACACGCGCGGATCAGGGTGACCACGACCGGGTCACCGACTGACAGTCCTTTTACATGATCGCCGGTCTTGGTGATCCGGCCAGCCGCTTCGTGGCCATAGACGGCAGGCAGGGAGCCGCCCCATGCCCCGTCAATATACGAGATGTCGCTGTGGCAGATCGCGACGGCATCCAGCGTGACCTCAACCTCGCTGCCTTCAGGTGCGCGGATCGAAATCTCTTCGATCACAAGAGGTTCTGCGAATGAATGGCAGACGGCGGCTTTGATCTTGTCCATGCGGTGCTCCTGTCAGCATAGGCGTTTGACCAAAGCTTGCGCGGAAATTCAGAGCTTGCCGACCGAGTAGCGACATGAGGGGCCGAAAACGACAGGTTCAGGAATTAATATGCCCGATGCTTCGCAAGAAATCTGTCAAAAGGGCCGCGTAGGCTTCTGGTTTCTCGACCGGCGGCATGTGGCCTGTGCCGCGCATCAGCTCAAACCGCGCGCCGGGGATCAGATTTGAGGTTTCACGCACCAGATCGGCCGGGGTTGATCCGTCTTCGGACCCAGCGATGGCAAGCGTTGGAAGGCGCAGGCGAGCGGTGCTTTCAAACAGATCGGTTTCAGCGATGGCTTCCATACAGCCAAGATACCCGTCCAGTGGCGTGGCGCGCATTTTGGCTGCGGCTTGGTCCAGCAGCTCGGGGTGATCGTGCTTGGTTGCACGCGCAAACCAGCGATCAAGGTTGGCATCGATGACAGCCTCGATCCCGCCTGTGCGCACGGTGTCGATCCGATCAGCCCAGATCGCAGGTGTGCCGATTTTCGTTGCGGTATTCGAGATGACCATGGCGCGCACAAGGTCCAGCCGCTCTGCCGCAAGTCCCTGCGTGATCATGCCGCCAATGGACAAGCCGACGAAGACGCAGTCTTTAACACCCAACTGATCGAGCGCGCGCGCGGCATCACCAACAAGATCACCCATCGGGTAAGGGCCGACAGGGCAGGGGCTTTGACCGTGCCCGCGCATGTCCATGCGGATCAGACGAAGGTGGGCAGGCAGTAAGTTGACCACGCCATCCCACATCGTCAGATCGGATCCCAGCGCGTGGGCAAAAACTACCGTAGGCCCGTCAACAGGCCCTGTGACATCAACGTTAAGCGCGACACTGTCTTCGCCGGGAATGACGATCATTCGTGGCCATCACGAAGTGTCAGATGAGCCATGATTTGTCCGTGATCAGAGGCGAGTTTGTTATACGGGGCCTCTGGGTGCGACCCATCGGTGATGTGGTCGTTCAGCACGCTGAAATAAGTCATATCCGCGATCCGGTCCGTGTTGTCCGGATGGAAGTGTTGACTCAGGAATATCTGATCGATGCTTTCGAACACACCGCCGAAGGCCGAGGTATAAACCATGTCACGCAAGGATTTCCGCACAAAGAGCTTCTCGGCAGAGTGCAGGCGCACAGCCTCAATATCGCGGGTGATCTGCTTGCTTTCTTCCCTGGAATACCTGTCCCGGTCGGTCTTCGCGTCATGTCGCAGCATCCAAGCGTAGTTCTTAAACGGCACCTCGCCCGAGATGATCTCGGAGCTCACCGCATGTTCACCGTCGTTGAAATCGCCCAACACGGCGACGGGGTTGCCAGCGTTTAGTTCCTCGACGACCAGTTTGCGCAGAACCCAAGCCTCGGCCATCCGGCGCATGGCGGCTCTCGCGGCCCCCAAAGCCCGCCCCACCGCGTCATAGTTGGTCAGATCAACTTCGGGCGCGAACTCTGCGCCGTCAGGCCGGATAAACTCGCCCAGTTTGGATTTGAGATGGCAGTTGAATACGGTGACCACCTTGTCGCCAATTGGGATGCGTGCTTTCAAAACGGGTCGGGACAAACGGTTCAAGACGTATTGCCCAGCTTCGCCTTCCAGCCCGCGCAGCGCGGTAAATGGGATGGTCAAAGGCTCCGGCAAGTCCTGAATGATTTCGGGCGTGCCGACAAAGCCAAACCGCGACAGGATCGCAACGCCAGGGCGGCGATGGCCGGGTTCTCCGTCAGCAGTGTTCGGCGCAAAAGCAAGGCCATCCTTGGGCCATGGCTTCACCGCAAGCTTGCGGAAAATTGCCTTGCGGTGATAGCGCTTGCTTTCATCCGGGATCGTCGCGGCGTTCAATTCGCTCGCGCGGTTATTCGCCTCGCCAATCACATCCAACAGGGCGTCTTCTTCGAAAATCTCCTGAAAACCGATAATATCGGCGTCCAGAGACATCATCTGATCGGCCATCCAATCCCGTTTCCAGGCATATTCCTCGGGCGTGTAGCGCTGGAATTCATAGTATTCCTGATCCGCTCCGATCAGGTTTTTGACGTTAAACGAAGCAATGGTGAAGTCGGTCATTTGGGCCTCCGATCAGGCGAAACGATTAAGGGCGTTGGTAAAAACGGGGGCGTCCACGTTGCCACCCGACACAACCACGATAACCGCATCGCCAGTGATAAGCGATGGGTGAAAAAGTGCCGCAGCCAGAGCCACCGCGCCGCCCGGCTCGATCACCAGTTTCAGGCGCGTGAAGGCATGTGCCATGGCGCGCAAACAGTCATCGTCCGCAACCGCTAAGCCACTGTCACACAGGCGTTTGATGATGGGGAAAGTTAACTCTCCGGGGGATTGGGTCAGGATTGCGTCACAGACCGATCCAGACAGCTGCGCATTTTTCTCAATCCTCCCGCTGTCGAGCGATCTAACCACATCATCAAACCCGGCAGGCTCCACCGGACGCACGCGAAGATCTGGTGCGTCGGTTTCAAGAGCCAATGCAACCCCGGCCGTTAAGCCGCCCCCGCCGCAGGGGACAAGAACCTCGGTATCCTGAATACCTGCCTCTCGCACCTGATTGGCGATCTCAAGCCCGACGGTGCCTTGCCCGGCGATGACGTCCGCGTTGTCAAATGGCTTGATCAGGGTGAGGTTACGTTCGCGCGCGATTTTGGCACCAATCGCGTCCCGATCCTCTGACGCACGATCATACAATACGACCTCAGCACCCAAGTCGCGTGTGTTGCGTATTTTTAGCTGTGGTGCGTCACTGGGCATAATGACAACTGCCGGGGTTTCGTTTTGGCGCGCGGCAAGGGCAATGCCCTGCGCATGGTTGCCCGATGAGAAGGCGATCACACCTTGTTGGCGGCTTGCTGCATCCAGTGAGGCGATTGCATTATGCGCGCCGCGATATTTGAAACTGCCAGTGTGCTGTAGACATTCCGGTTTGATGAACACCTGCCGCCCGGCAATCTGGTCAAGGAATGGGGACGTCAAAAGGGGTGTGCGTCTGACATGGCCTGCGTTGCGTCTTGCAGCGGCTCGTATCTCGTTGATGTTCAACGCATATCCTCCAGCCAGTCGTGGATGACCTCAAGCGCTTCAGGTTCATCCAGGAACGGCACGTGCCCACGATCAGGCACACGCGCATAGCGCATTTTCGGGTTGTGGCGCTGCATTTCGTTGACGGTGTCAGGGGTGAGAATGTCGGAGTTTTCGCCGTGGATCAAAGCCAGTGGCAAGCCCTGCAACGCATCGAAATAGGGCCAAAGGTCCGGAATGGGCTGCGCGCCAGCTTCCAAAACAGCCTCGCGCAGGGCTGGGTCATAGCGGTTTTGAAGCCCGTTTTCCGTTTGCGTGTAAAGATGGCGAACTTCTGCCTCCCAACGTTCTGGCGGCACGCCATGGAAGCCGGACGCCTCCATAATCTGTGCGCGTGCATCTGATGCGTCCTTGAAGAAGCGTGCCGACGGGCGGCGCCCCAAAAAACCTTTGATGAAGTCAAGGCCCTGTGGGTCGATCACTGGACCAATATCATTCAGGCATGCGCCCAAAAGCCGGTCTTTGGCCGTCGCTGCAAGCCCCATGGCGATCAGCCCGCCGCGCGAGGTGCCCAGAATGGCAGCCTGGTCAATGCCAAGATGGTCGAGCAACATCAGCGCATCGTCAGCTTCTTGCGGAACGGTGTAGGTCTGATATGGCCCCCAATCAGACTGTCCGCGCCCGCGATAATCCATACGGATCAGCCGGATACGCGATAAATGTGGTGCTACGAAACTGAAATCATCCGAGTTGCGTGTCAGCCCGGCCAAAGCCAGAATCGGCAGGCCTTCGCCTTCGTCCCGGTAGGCAAGCGTCAGACCATCCCTTGCGGTGAAATGCTGCATCTATCGTCTCGTTCGTTCGCTGTTTTCTGGAAGTAAGCACCGGATCAGAAAGCGGTGCAAGCAGAAGCCCAGAGCATTGCAAAGCAAACACCCGCCACAAGGGGCGGGTGTTTGAAAAAATCTGACCGATTGAACGCGGCCTAAAGGTTTTCGGGCTGCGGCATTCCAAGAACATGGAACCCACAATCAACGGTGATCACTTCGCCCGTGGTGCAGTTGCCATAGTCGGATGCCAGATAAACCGCTGTTCCGCCAATACTGTCCAAGGTCGCGTTTTGGCGCATAGGCGAGTTTGCCTCGGTGTGGCGGAAGGTTTTGCGCGCCCCGCCGATGGCTGCACCCGCCAGTGTTTTCATCGGGCCGGGTGAGATCGCATTGACGCGGATACCGTCCGGGCCAAGATCATTTGCCAAATAGCGGACCGACGCCTCAAGCGCGGCCTTGGCCACACCCATTACGTTGTAAAATGGCGTCACGCGGTTCGAGCCGCCATAGGTCAGCGTCAGGATCGTCCCGCCATCTGTCATTTTCGGCGCGGCGCGGCGGGCAACCTCAATCAGTGAATAACAGCTGATATCCATCGAGTTTTTGAAGTTGGCACGGCTGGTGTCGACAAACCGACCGGTCAATTCGTTCTTGTCGGAATAGGCGATCGCGTGGACCAGAAAGTCGATTGAGTCCCATTTCGACCATAAATCGTTGAACCCTCTGTCCAGTGCTTCGTCGTCCGTCACATCCATATCGACAAGCAGGTCTGACCCGAGCGAGGCCGCGAGCGGTGCCACACGTTGTCCAAACGCGTCACCCTGATAGGAAAACGCCAATTCTGCGCCCTCGTTTGCCATCGCCTGCGCAATGCCCCAAGCGATCGAACGGTTATTGGCAACCCCCATGATGAGGCCGCGTTTGCCTTGCATTAGCCCTGCCATGCCAGTCTCTCCCAGTCCGTCGAATTTGTTGTCGTTATCAATCGCGGTATTTGCTCAAAAGCATCGAGCCATTGGTCCCGCCGAACCCAAAACTGTTGGTCATCACGGTATCAAGCCCGGCATCCTCCACCAGCGAGGTGGCAATCTCACCTTCATTGATGCCTGGGTCGAGCGTCTCGACGTTGATCGATGGTGTGATGAAATCATGTTCCAGCATCAACAGGCAATAGACGGCCTCTTGCGCACCAGTGGCCCCTTGGCTGTGCCCTGTCATCGATTTGGTCGAGCTGATCGGAGGGGTCGTGCCTTCGCCGAACACACGGCGCACGGCTTCCACTTCTCCGACATCACCTACGGGGGTCGAAGTGCCATGGGCATTGATATAGCCCACCTTTCGATCATCGGGCAGGGTTTGCAGCGCAATCCGCATCGCGCGCTCGCCACCTTCACCGGATGGAGCGACCATGTCGTGGCCATCCGATGTCGCACCATAACCGGTCACTTCGGCATAGATTTTCGCACCGCGCGCCTTGGCGTGGTCAAGGTCTTCAAGCACAAGGATGGCGCCGCCACCGCCGATGACGAACCCATCGCGATCCGCGTCAAATGCCCGAGATGCTTTTTCGGGTGCGTCGTTATACTTCGACGACATTGCCCCCATCGCATCAAAGAGACAGGACAATGTCCAATCCAGCTCTTCTCCGCCACCCGCGAACATCACATCCTGTTTGCCCATCATGATCTGTTCGGCTGCATTGCCTATGCAGTGCAGAGATGTCGAGCATGCAGACGTGATAGAGTAATTGATGCCCTTGATCTTGAAGGCTGTCGCAAGGTTGGCCGAGATGGTTGACCCCATACATTTGGGAACTGCAAACGGTCCAATCCGCTTGGTCGCGCCCGATTTCAGCGCGGTTTGGTGTGCAGTAAACATCGCGCTGGTAGACGGGCCGCCTGAACCAGCCACCAAGCCAGTGCGTGGGTTCACCACGTCATCCTCACCAAGACCGGCATCCGCGATTGCTTGTGTCATCGCGATATGTGCGTATGCGGCACCTGGCCCCATGAATCGCAACGTGCGCTTGTCGACATGGGCGGCAATGTCGATATCGGGCATGCCCGCAATTTGGCTGCGAAAACCATGTTCAACCATGTCTTCATTGGCGGTGATGCCGGACGCACCAGCCTTAAGCGAGGTCAGAACCTCGTCTTTGTTGTTCCCGATGGCCGAGACGATGCCCAGACCGGTAACGACGACACGACGCATATGCGCACTCCTTCGCATGGTGGCGCTGCTGGGCAGCACCAGAACTCATGTGGGCCCGTCAGCTTTCTGACAGGGCGACTTTCATGTCCTTGACCTGATAGATAACCTCTCCGTCGGCTTCCACAATACCGTCAGCCACACCCATGGTCAGGCGGCGGGTCTGGATCGCCTTGGTGAAATCAATCTTGTAAGTCAGCATTTTACGATCTGGGCGCACCATTCCGGTCAGTTTGACTTCGCCCACACCCAGTGCATATCCGCGCCCCTGCCAGCCACGCCAGCCAAGGTTGAAGCCTGTCAGCTGCCAAAGGCCATCAAGACCAAGGCAGCCGGGCATAATCGGGTTGCCAGGGAAGTGACAGTCAAAGAACCAAAGGTCGGGCGTGATGTCAAACTCGGCCAACACATGGCCTTTGCCATGGGCACCACCATCGCCCGAGATGTCGGTGATGCGATCCATCATTAGCATGGGAGGGGCCGGAAGCTGCGCATTGCCCGGGCCAAACAACTCGCCGCGCGCGCATTTCAACAGACCTTCTTTGTCAAAACTCGTCGGATAATCCGCCATTCACTCCGCCCCGTATCAGTCTTTTCCTTCCCTTCACCCTCTATCACCCGGTTAAAGCCGGACGCAAGGGCAGGGCGGGCCAGCGCGGCATCGAGGTCACAGTCTAAAGCAAAAATAATTGGCGCTTTGGCTTGTCGCGCCTTATATTCCCGACAGACTTGCGAAATATTGCGGACCAGACACCCAATGACGGATTTTCAGGATCACGAGACCGAGGCCGCCTGGCTTGCCAGCGCGGGTCTTCGCCCAACACGTCAGCGACTCGCCTTGGCGCAATTGTTGATTGGTGACGGTCAGCACCGTCACGTTACCGCTGAAAGTCTCTATGATGCGTCGCGTGACAGTGCAGACAGCGTGTCGCTTGCCACGGTCTACAACACTCTTCGGGTATTTTCGGACGCAGGCCTTTTGCGCGAAATTACGGTGAATGGCGCGCGCAGCTACTTCGATACCAACGTCACAAATCACCCGCACTTCTTCTGGGAAGATACCGAAGAGCTGATGGACGCACCGGACGAAGATCTTAAAATCTCGCGCCTTCCTACCGCACCCAAAGGCACCGAGATTGCAAAGGTGGATGTCGTCATTCGTTTGCGCCGCAAGTAAGCCAACACACAGCGTTTTTCTTGTTTGAAATATCCTGGGGTGAATGCCGCAGGCAGAGGGGCAAGGCCCCTCAAACCCCGGTTGCAGATCACCAGCCTAGTTGATGCCGACTACTTCGAAGTCGAAGATCAAGGTCCGGCCGGCCAAGGCGTGATTGGCGTCCAGCGTAACACTGTCATCCGTCATTTCGACCACGGTCACCGGCACGGGCTGACCCTGCGGTCCGGTCATCTGAAGTTGCAATCCAACTTCAAGCGGGATCTCCGCCGGAATGTCGTCACGTGGCACCTGTAGCAAAGCATCGTCTTGGCGCGGGCCGTATGCCTCTTCAGGTGCGATGGTTACTTTCTTCTTTTCACCCACGCTCATTCCCGGCAGAGCTTTGTCCAATCCGGGTATGATCATGCCGGACCCAACGGTGAATTCCAAAGGTTCCCGGCCTTCAGAACTGTCGAAGACGGATCCGTCCTCCAAGGTGCCAGTGTAATGAATGCGCACAGTCGCGCCAGAGGTTACTTCGCTCATAATGGCCTCGTATTGTCGTGATTGAATGCCGAGGCCGCAGTCCTTGCGGGTGCTCGATTGAGCAAGAAAGCCTAGCCGATTGTACGTCGATGTAAAGCGGGGCGCGTCAAGCGCTTAGAACCATTGCCCCGGCTCCATCAGCCCCAAATCCAGCAACTGCTGAGATGTCCATTCGAACTCGACAGAATTGTGCCATTTGAAAGATTGAATGTTGTCCTTTGAGGCGGCATTTAATTTCAATGCCTTAGCAACCCTGAAGCTTGCAATGGCGACCGTAATATTGTTGTGCCAAGGGCAGGCATAGGTGTTATATTCCTCATCGCTGAACGTGTGATCATCTCGCAGGGCCAGTCCCTTTTTGGCTCGAAATAGAGATATTCGGTCGATTTTGCGCCGTGCTGCGGGGATGTGTTCCTCGAACCGCCAACGCAATCCTCCGAAAAAATCAAGTTGCCGATCCCGCAGCTGATAAACTTCATCTTCACGCCCCAGCGCATAATATCCCGACTTATCGAGATAGGCAGGCTCAAGCGAAACGGCGTTAGGATGCTGGCTCAGATCATCTGCGTAAAGGTCCACCACATAGCTCAGAACGGCGTCGCGCCGTTCTTCGGTTTGAAAGGCCAACAGTTCCCCGATCGAGCGGGTCTCACAAAAGGGATAAAACAGGTACTCAGCATTGTAGCAATAATACATCCAGATCCCCGGAGCGGCCGCGATGACCTGATTGACCGCCCGCTGCACTGCACCGATCTCGATGACCGCATAGGTGATGCGGTGGATTGTATCCTCGAGCGCGCTGGGCAGTTGGAGCGCATCTGGTGCAAATACCAAAAGCGCGGCAAATCCGGCCTTCTGATGATGTAGGATCGTGCTCTCGACCTCGACCAGATCTTCGACAAAGATCATCGCAACAGGCCCTTTGGCCAACGCTGCAGCGCCCTTGCTTAGAAAATCTGCCAGATCCTTATACCGCATCACCCACACTTTCTTTCCATTAGATTCTGCCACTTTCGGGTTAAAGTGCCGTTATTTCAAAGGTTTTTGCAAGCGTTGCGGCAGAAGACACTTTGGTATAGGACACAGGCCCTGATCAACAGCCCAATCCAGCAGGAACCTGCGCCATGTCTGATAAGAAAAAGCTCTTCATAAGGACCTACGGGTGCCAGATGAACGTCTATGACAGTGAACGCATGTCCGAGGCGTTGGGTGCGGACGGTTACGTTGAAACCGACACGCCGGATGATGCGGACATGATCTTGCTCAATACCTGCCACATCCGCGAAAAAGCGGCGGAGAAGGTATATTCCGAGCTTGGGCGGTTCAAAGGTCTGAAGGCCGAGAACCCGGATTTGAAAATCGGGGTCGCTGGATGTGTGGCCCAAGCCGAGGGCGAAGAGATCATGCGTCGCCAGCCGCTGGTCGATTTGGTGGTTGGGCCGCAAACCTATCACCGCTTGCCTCAGATGATGGAGCAGGTGGCGAAAGGGGAAAAGGCGCTCGACACTGATTTTCCAGAAGAAGACAAGTTCGAACACTTGCCGCTGCGCCAAAACGCGCAAAAAGCCAAGCGCAATCCAACCGCGTTTTTGACGGTTCAGGAAGGGTGTGACAAGTTTTGTGCCTTCTGTGTTGTACCGTACACCCGTGGCGCCGAAGTCAGCCGCCCGGTCGACCGTATCCTGAACGAAGCCCGTGATCTGGTCGAACGTGGCGTTCGCGAAATCACCCTCTTGGGCCAGAATGTAAACGCCTATCATGGCGCTGGCACAGACGGTGACTGGTCACTGGCGCGTCTCATCTGGGCTTTGAACGACGTCGATGGGTTGGAGCGTATCCGTTTCACCACCTCCCACCCAAATGACATGACCGACGATCTGATCGAAGCGCACGGGACGTGCGACAAGCTCATGCCTTACCTGCACCTCCCGGTGCAGTCTGGCTCGGACAAGATCCTGAAGCGGATGAACCGCAGCCACACCGCCGAAAGCTACCTGCGCGTGATTGAACGCATCCGCGAGGCGCGCCCGGATATCCTTTTGTCTGGCGATTTTATCGTCGGCTTCCCTGAAGAAGACGATCAGGATTTTGAAGGCACGATGAACCTGATCCGTGAGGTGAATTACGGGCAGGCATATAGCTTCAAATATTCCACGCGCCCGGGCACGCCTGCGGCCGAACGCGCGTTGGTGGACGATGCGGTCGCTACAGAGCGTCTGCATAGGTTGCAGGCGCTACTTACAGAACAACAGCGCGCTATCCAGCACGCTATGGTCGGTAAAGAAGTTGGTGTTTTGTTCGAGAAGAAGGGTCGCCTTGATGGGCAAATGGTTGGCAAATCGGATCACCTCCATGCTGTCCATGTTGCGGCCCCGAACGCCGCGGTTGGTGATCTGCGCAAAGTCAGAATTGTTGAAAGCAGTACGAATTCACTGGCCGGTGAACTGCTGAGCTAAGACTTGAGCAAGATCGAAATTGGATGCCGAAACCTCGTGCGCAATTATGTCCGCTTTGCAAAGAAACGAGATGAGGGCTTGCACCCGCTCGCCGCACTTGGCACCATCACCTTATAGGACCTGAATTGGAGACCCCTATTGGGATTTGAAAATCTGACTGCAACCCCGGACGCAAACTCTGCCGAAGAAGTGTTGCTTGAATTTCCCGACAATCGGCTGCTGATCGATCTCTGCGGCGAGTTTGACAAAAACCTTACCCATATAGAAAGCCATCTTGGCGTGCAGATCGTGCGTCGTGGCAATCAACTGTCTGTGTTTGGTGAAGCCAGCGCGCGCGAAAAAGCGAGCGAGGTTCTGGCGGCGCTTTATCAGCGGTTGGAAAGCGGTAAAGCCATTGAACCCGGCGATATTGATGGTGAGATTCGCATGGGTGGCTCGGATGAAGACACCGGCACGCGTGACGGCGACCAGATCGAGATGTTCAAAGGTGGCCCGGTCGAGATCAAGACCCGAAAGAAAACCATTGAACCCCGCACCGAGGCGCAGAAATCCTATGTTCTGAACCTGTTTCAGAACGAATTGGCCTTTGGCATCGGGCCGGCCGGTACGGGTAAGACCTATCTGGCGGTTGCTGTTGGCGTGAACATGTTTCTTGGCGGACATGTGGACCGTATGATCCTGAGTCGCCCCGCCGTTGAGGCAGGCGAAAAGCTGGGCTATCTGCCGGGCGATATGAAGGACAAGGTCGATCCCTATATGCAACCACTTTATGATGCGCTGAACGATTTTCTGCCAAGCAAGCAAGTGGCGAAATTGATCGAAGAAAAAAGGATCGAGATCGCGCCGCTGGCCTTTATGCGCGGGCGCACGCTGGCCAACGCCTTCGTTGTTCTGGACGAAGCCCAGAACGCCACGACCATGCAGATGAAGATGTTCCTGACCCGGCTGGGTGAAGGATCGCGGATGGTGATTACCGGCGACCGGTCTCAGGTCGATTTGCCACGTGGGGTCGATAGCGGCCTGCGCGACGCCGAAGGGCTGCTGAAGGGCATTGACCAGATCGCGTTCAACTATTTCACGTCGAAAGATGTCGTGCGCCATCCGCTGGTCGCCAAAATCATCGAGGCGTATGACGATGCCGCCCAAAAGGCCATGGTTCGAAAAGCGCGGCAAGAAGGCCGCGACGTCTGACATGATCGTGGATGTTGTGATCGAGGACGACCGCTGGATCGAGGCGGGGCTTGAGGCATTGGCGATTGATGCCTGCCGCGCAACGATGGCTCATCTGGCGATGCCTGATCCTGTGGATCAAGCATTTGAGGTCAGCCTGTTGGCCTGCGACGACGCCCGCATCGCTGTTCTGAATGATGACTTTCGCAACAAGTCGCAGCCAACGAATGTGTTGTCTTGGCCGTCAGAAGAGCGGGCCGCAAAATCCGCCGGTGGCGTCCCGCTTGTCCCAAATGATCCGGAATTGGGCGATATCGCGATTTCTTACGACACCTGCGCCCGCGAAGCAGTGGCGCAAAACAAGACATTTTCCGCTCATGTCAGCCATTTATTGGTTCATGGTATGTTACATTTGTTGGGATATGATCACATTCGCGACAAAGATGCGGCCCTAATGGAGGGGTTAGAGGTTGAAATCCTTGGCAAGATGAGCATTTCCAACCCATATGAAGATTAGACAGCGCAATTTCGCGCGATGACGGAAAAGGAAAGATGGGCGACACCGCAGAGGGTTCCTCTAACGCAGCGCATGGCGCGCTGAGTAAAACCGAGAGCAAAAAAAGCGGCTTTTTCAGCCGCATCATCGGGGCGCTAAGCCCCACGGATGCACCAGAGGATGTACCGCAAGACACGCCCGCCGCCGCAAACGGCGCCTTGGCCTTGACGACACCCGGCATGATGAACCTGCGCCGCATGCGGGTAGAAGATGTCATGATCCCGAAATCCGAGATCGTCTCGGTCCCGGTTGATATCGGGATGGATGATCTTGTCGCGCAGTTCCGCGAAAGCGGTCTGACACGTCTTCCGGTCTTTGATGGAACGCTTGATACGCCCATCGGACTGGTCCACCTGAAAGATTTGGCGTTGAACTACGGTTTCAATGGGACGACGAAGGACAAAAAGCCCACCATCGTCCTGAGTGAGCTGCTGCGCCCGCTGATCTACGCGCCGCCCTCGATGCCCATTGGTGTTCTGTTGCAGAAAATGCAAACCGAACGGACCCATATGGCGCTGGTGATTGACGAATATGGTGGCGTTGATGGATTGGTCACGATCGAGGATTTGATCGAACAGGTGATTGGCGAGATCGAGGACGAGCACGACTTGGAAGAGGGTGCCTTGTGGATCGAGGAAAAGCCCGGTTGCTATCTGGTTGAGGCGAAAACGCCGTTGGACGAGTTCGAGGCCGAGATTGGCATGCCGCTCTGTGGCGATGACATTGACGATGAAGAGGTCGACACGCTCGGCGGGCTTGTTTTCGTACTTTCCGGTCACGTCCCGGCGCGGGGCGAGGTGATTTCCCACCCAGCAGGCCCAGAAATTGAGGTCGTCGACGCCGATCCACGTCGGATCAAGCGTCTTCGTGTGCGTATCCCGACCTCCACTGATGGCTGACGCGCGCTGGGCCTGGGTCCGGGGGACGGTTGTCTCTGTTCTTGTTGGGTGTATCGCCGCACTGGGCCATGCGCCATTTTACTTTCCCGTCTTGACTCTGGCTGGTTTGGCCGCGGGAGGTTATGTCGTATTGGCCGCGGATGTGCCACGTCATGCTGCGCTTCGGGCGTGGGCGCTGGGCATCGGGTATTTCGGTGTCACGCTATCGTGGCTGGTTGAGCCCTTTTTCGTCGACATCGCGCGTCATGGGTGGATGGCACCGTTCGCCTTGTTGCTAATGGCCGCGGGCCTCTCGTTGATTTGGTCGATCCCTGTGGGCCTGATGTTCCGCCTCGTGCTGCCCAGATATCGGTGGCTGGCTGTTGCCTTCGCCCTGATCATGGCCGAATACATGCGCGCGCGCTTGTTTGGCGGATTTCCATGGGGCAATCCCGGTCATATCTGGATCGACACGCCCTTTGCACCGCTCGCGGCCTATCTGGGTGCAAGCGGTCTTGGCGCATTGACGCTCTTGGTGGCGATTTTGCTGGCGGAGATCGTGCGCGCGAGCAGGCAGGAAACAATGCGCGCCATAAGGCTCTCGGCCCTTTGGGTCGCGATTGTAGGGCTGGCTTACTTTTCAAGTACCTATCGTAATGGCCAGACATTAGCCGAAGACACTGACGTCACGCTGCGCCTCGTCCAGCCCAATGCACCGCAACATCTGAAGTGGAATCCGGACCATGCGTTCAGCTTTGTGTCTCGACAGATCGAGTACACGGCCGCCCCACCCGCCGTTGGCCAGCCTGAACCTGATTTGATTATTTGGCCTGAGACGGCAGTTCCGACCCTGTTGGAATGGGCCGGAGACGTCACCGCCGCTATCGCGGACGCTGCTCATGGCATCCCAGTCATCTTCGGCGTACAGCGTGGCGAGCAACCAAGATACTACAACAGCCTCGCCCTTTTGGGCGCGGAGGGCCAGGTCCAAAACACCTATGACAAGCATCACCTCGTCCCGTTCGGGGAGTATATCCCGCTTGGCAATCTGCTGGAACGCTTTGGCATTTCGGCCTTTGCTGCGCGGGCAGGGCACGGATACTCGGCCGGGCCGGGCCCGCGGGTGATGGACACAGGTGCGGCGGGTAAGGTGTTGCCATTAATTTGCTACGAAGCGATATTCCCAAGGCACATTCGATCGGCCCCGGAACGACCAGACTGGATTTTGCACGCCACCAATGACGCGTGGTTTGGCGAGTATTCGATGCCCTACCAGCATCTTGCACAGGCACGGTTCCGGGCCATTGAGTTCGGGTTGCCGGTCATTCGCGTTGCCAATACTGGCGTGTCGGCAGTGATTGACGCCCACGGCGACTTGCGCGCCGAGATACCGTTGGGGCAGGCGGGTTTCATAGATGCGCGCCTGCCCGGCGCAGCCGCGCCGACGCCCTTTGCGCGGTTCGGTGATTGGCCGCTATTGATGCTGGTGATTGTTGCAATTGGTGCTCTGTTGGCGGGTCGTTCGCGAAATGCACATTGACCGCATCGTCGTTGCGCTGTAACGCCAGTATAAATCCTGCCACAACGGCTTCCTGACGTGGCGGGCAAACCCAATGGAGCAATTTTCATGACCCGTAAATCCCATGTTTTCACTTCGGAGAGTGTGTCCGAAGGTCACCCCGACAAGGTCTGTGATCGTATCTCGGATGCGGTGCTTGATGCCTTTCTAGCCGAAGACCCGGCGGCCCGTGTGGCCTGCGAAACCTTCGCAACGACTGACCGCGTTGTCATCGGTGGTGAAGTGCGCGGCCCGGCCAGCGTGATCCAACGTGTTGAAGATATCGCACGCGAATGCGTTAAAGATATCGGGTATGAGCAAGAGGGCTTTCATTGGGCCAACATGAAGGTGAACAGCTATCTTCATGCTCAGTCCGCCGACATCGCGCAAGGCGTGGATGCCACGGATGACAAAGATGAAGGCGCGGGCGATCAGGGTATTATGTTTGGCTACGCGACGGTTGAGACTGACGCCTTGATGCCGGCGCCCGTACATTACAGCCACGCGATCCTGCGTCGCCTTGCTGAACTGCGCAAAAACGGCACCGAAGGCTGGATGGGCCCCGATAGCAAGTCGCAGCTCTCTGTGCGGTATGAGGGTGATACACCGGTAGGTGTTACCTCTTTGGTTCTGTCAACCCAGCACCTTGATGCAAGCATGACCCCTGCCGATGTCCGCGCAGCGGTCGAGCCTCACATCCGCGATGTGCTGCCCGATGGTTGGCTGACGGATGAGACCGCATGGCACGTGAACCCGACCGGTAAATTTGTCATCGGTGGCCCCGATGGTGACGCGGGTCTGACAGGGCGCAAGATCATCGTCGACACCTATGGCGGTGCCGCCCCCCATGGTGGCGGTGCGTTCTCAGGAAAAGACCCAACAAAAGTTGACCGGTCTGCCGCTTATGCCGCCCGTTACCTTGCCAAGAATATCGTGGCGGCCGGGCTTGCCAAACGCTGCACTCTGCAACTTTCATACGCCATCGGCGTGGCGCATCCCCTTTCGATCCTTGTCGACACCCACCGCACGGGCGAAGTTGATGAGGCCGAGATCGAACGCGCCGTCGGTCAGGTCATGGACCTGACCCCACGCGGCATTCGCGAGCATCTTGGTATGAATAAACCCATCTACCAACGCACCGCCGCGTACGGCCATTTCGGACGCGAACCTGATGCAGATGGTGGTTTTGGTTGGGAAAAAACCGATTTGGTCGATGTGTTGAAAAAAGAACTCTAAGCCAGTTTCGTATGCAAACCTTGGATTATTGGGCGGCCCGTCACTTGACGCGGCCGCCCTTTGCACGGCATAGGCGCGGACATGACCAAAGATACTCCCTCCCACCACAAATCCGGCGCGCCATGGCGCAATTTCTACGGCCGCCTCAAGGGCAAGCACCTGCGCGAAAGCCAGCAAGGCTATCTTGAAGAGGATTTGACCGCCCTGAGCCCCGGCGCGGTCTCGTGGGAAGATAACCCGGATCGATCCCCCCTCGACCTGACGGCCTTATTTGGGGACAAACCTGTCTGGCTTGAAACCGGCTTCGGCGGGGGCGAGCATATGGTACATCAAGCCGCGAGCAATCCTGATATCGGGATCATCGGCTGCGAGCCTTACATCAACGGCGTCGCGATGCTGCTGGGTAAAATCCGCCAAGCTGGCTGCGAGAATGTCGCAGTCCATCCCGGCGATGTACGTGACCTTTTCGATGTGCTCCCCGATGAAAGCATCGACAAAGCGTTCTTGCTGTATCCGGACCCATGGCCCAAGAAAAAGCACCACCGCCGCCGCTTTGTTACACCCGAATATCTTGAGCCGTTCTACCGTGTCCTGAAACCCGGTGCTGAGTTTCGCGTGGCCACTGATATTCCCGATTATGTGCGCCAAACGCTCGAAGAAGTGCCGCGCGCGGGTTTCGAGTGGCTGGGCGAGCGGCCAGCCGATTGGCGTGAGCCTTGGGGTGATTGGATCTCAACCCGGTACGAGCAAAAAGCCCTGCGTGAAGATCGAACGCCGCATTATCTGACATTCCGTCGTATCTGACACAACGGGGTCTGGTTTCGCGCCAATGTCTGCGCTATCAGAAATCGCAGATTACAGGAGTATACTCATGTCCGGACACGGTCCCGCCATCCCCATGACATCGCGCAAGTGTGGCCCGTTGAAAGGCGAGGCTCGCGTGCCCGGCGATAAATCAATCAGTCATCGATCCTTGATCCTTGGGGCGATGGCGGTGGGCGAAACACAAATTACCGGGCTGCTTGAGGGCGAAGATGTGCTGGGGACAGCGGATGCCATGCGTGCCTTCGGGGCAGATGTGGAGCGGCTTGGTGAAGGCGAATGGCGGGTGAATGGCGTCGGTGTTGGCGGCTTTGCCGAACCCGAAGACGTCATTGACTGCGGCAACGCCGGCACTGGGGTACGGCTGATCATGGGGGCGATGGCAACATCTCCGATTACGGCGACCTTTACTGGCGATGCGTCGCTTCGCTCGCGCCCTATGGGCCGAGTAACCGACCCGATCGCACTCTTTGGCGCGGCAAGCTATGGTCGCGACGGCGGGCGCATTCCGATGACCATCGTGGGCGCGCGCGAACCTGTAAATGTGACCTATACGACGCCAATGGCGTCGGCTCAGGTCAAATCAGCGGTGCTGCTGGCGGGGCTGAACGTGCCCGGCCAAACTGTGGTGATCGAAAAGGAAGCCACCCGCGACCATACCGAACGGATGTTGGCAGGATTTGGGGCTGACATCACAGTCGAGGACACAGACGAAGGCCACAAGATCACTCTGACCGGCCAGCCTGAGCTGCAACCCCAAACTATCGTTGTGCCACGTGACCCAAGTTCGGCGGCCTTCCCGGTTTGTGCGGCTTTGATTGTGCCCGGCTCGGACGTGTTGGTGCCAAACATCGGGTTAAACCCGACCCGCGCGGGACTGTTTTTCACGCTGCAAGACATGGGCGCAGACCTGACGTTTGAAAATGAGCGCACCGAAGGCGGAGAACCCGTTGCAGACCTGCGCGCGCGTTACTCGCCCAACATGAAGGGCATCACCGTTCCGCCTGAACGCGCCGCCAGTATGATCGACGAGTACCCGATCCTGTCAGTGGTCGCGTCGTTTGCGACCGGCAAAACCGACATGCCTGGGGTGCACGAGTTGCGCGTGAAAGAGAGTGACCGGATCGACGCGATGGCCAAGGGCCTGCGCGCGGCGGGTGTCACCGTCGACGAGGGTGAGGATTGGTGGTCGGTCGAAGGCCTTGGCCCAGAAGCGGTGCCGGGTGGTGCGACGGTCGCCACGGCGCTTGATCACCGGATCGCCATGAGCTTCGCCTGCCTTGGTATGGCCGCGCAAAAGCCGATCCATCTGGATGACGGCGGCCCAATTGCGACCAGCTTCCCGGTGTTTGAGCCCTTGATGGCCGGACTGGGTGCACAGATCGTGCGTAACAACGCGTGATCCTAAAGCGCATCTTTTGGGCGGTGTTTGCAGCGACCATAGTGGTCTATCTGACAATTGTTTTGTGGTCGCTTCCCATCATATCGAACGACGCAAATGGGTTGATGCCCTTTGATCTGCGTCCAACCGGTTATTCCGCAAACGAGGCCCGGGCGTTCTTATCGGCGCTGGGGGAAACCGGACGGGCCCAATATTTGGGTGCGCAGCACTGGCTTGATACGTTTTATCCCGGCCTGTTGGCCGTGTCGCTGGTACTTTCGTATTTCCTACTATTTCCAAGGCGCTGGGCGGTTGGGTTCTCGTTCTTAGCGATGCTAGCGGCGGTTTTTGATTGGAACGAAAACATCGCTGTCGCAGATCTATTGCGTCTTGGAGCAGGCGGGATTGACGAGGAAGTTGTGTCTATCGCCGCACTATTCACCGTGCTTAAGTCAGCAGCAGTGACGATGGCGCTTTCGATCTTAATTATTGGGTTGATCTTGGCTGGATGGCGGCGCTGGAGGAGGCAAGTACAATGAAGTTCACAGTTGCGATAGACGGACCCGCTGCGGCCGGAAAGGGGACGATCTCCAAGGCAATTGCCGAACATTTCGGGTTTGCCCATTTGGACACGGGCCTGTTGTACCGGGCTGTCGGTGCCAAAGTTCTGGCGGGCGACGATCCGGTTCAAGCCGCCAAGACATTGACACCTGAGGACTTGCACGGTGACCTTCGTACGTCCGAGGTGGCACAAGCGGCAAGCCGGGTTGCGGTACTGGCTGACGTTCGCGCCGCTCTCGTACTGTTCCAGCGTGACTTTGCCGCCCGTGACGAAGGCGCCGTCCTTGATGGGCGCGATATTGGCACGGTCATTTGCCCGGAGGCTGAAGTGAAGCTCTTTGTTACCGCCAGTGCAGAAGTGCGCGCCGAAAGGCGGTATCTGGAGCTGAGTGAAAAAGGTCAGGGCGATACGCGCGAGCAGGTATTGGCCGACGTAATCGCCCGCGACAAACGCGATAGCGAGCGGGCCGAGGCGCCCCTAAAACCGGCAAACGATGCGATGATTATCGATACATCTGAGATGTCGATTGACGAAGCGGTTGCAAAGGCTGTGGCTGAAATCGAGCAGCACCGTTAACGGCGCGCTCACCAAGCTGTGCATCGCAATTGAGCATCTGATCTTCTAGCTTTGAAGGGAAGGAGATGCTTATGCGTTATTCGTGGATATGTGGACTGTTGCTGGCACTTGGAATTGCAAGTGCGGGGCAGGGCATTGCTCAAGAAAGACCACAGCAATCTGAACTTCCTATGACGTATGAACGACTGGGCGGCATTCTGTTCGCGATTGATCCCGAACTGCAGCCCGAAGGGCTTGGTTTCCAGTTGAAGATAAGCGATGTGCCCGTTCTTGTCTTCACCGACCCAGCAGCAGATCGGATGCGTGCAATGGTGCGAATAGGCCCGGCTGATGCACTGGATGAAGAGACGCAGATGCGGTTGTTACAGGCAAATTTCGACGCAGTGCTGGATGCCCGCTATGCCGTTGCAAGTGGTCAGATCTGGTCAGTATTCATTCACCCCTTGTCACCGCTGGAAACGCGAGAGTTGGTCTCGGGACTCGCACAGACGATTAATGCCGCACGTAGCTTCGGGACGGCATTTTCCGGCGGGGGTATACAGTTTGGGGGCGGTGACAGCAGCGCGTTGCAACAAGAGCTTTTAGACGAGCTTACCAAGAAGGGCGTTCCGCTTTGAAACCCCTTGCTTTATTGACAGAATCCGCGTAATCCCCGCCCTTGTCGATAAGGTGAATACACCGCGATAACAAAGATACGAGCAGGGTCGGACATGCCGGCCCTCTTTGTTTTGCGGCTAACTTGTTGACCAAATTGGACAATCCAAGACCTGCGGAGACAACCGCATGGCCCGAATAGAACTTGTAAAGGAACAAAACGCATATGTGCGCTAAAGCAACCATGGAGGAATTCGAAGCCCTCCTGAACGAAAGCTTCGAAATGGACACGCCCGAAGAGGGTTCAGTTGTCAAAGGTAAGGTCATCGCCATCGAGGCAGGCCAAGCCATCATCGACGTAGGCTACAAAATGGAAGGCCGCGTCGACATTAAAGAATTCGCAAATCCCGGTGAAGCTCCTGAAATCGCTGTTGGCGACGAAGTGGAAGTCTTCCTTCGCGCGGCTGAAAACGCCCGCGGCGAAGCTGTTATCTCGCGTGAGATGGCGCGTCGCGAAGAAGCTTGGGATCGTCTGGAAAAAGCATACGCAGACGAAGAGCGCGTCGAAGGCGCAATCTTTGGTCGCGTCAAAGGCGGCTTCACGGTCGATCTGGGCGGCGCTGTTGCGTTCCTGCCAGGAAGCCAAGTCGATGTACGCCCTGTGCGTGACGCTGGCCCTCTGATGGGTCTGAAGCAACCGTTCCAGGTTCTGAAGATGGACCGTCGCCGTGGCAACATCGTTGTATCGCGTCGCGCTATCTTGGAAGAATCGCGTGCGGAACAGCGTGCTGAAGTCATCGGCAACCTGACCGAAGGCCAAGCAGTTGACGGCGTCGTCAAAAACATCACCGAATACGGTGCGTTTGTTGACCTTGGCGGTGTTGACGGTCTGCTGCACGTCACCGACATGGCATGGCGCCGTGTGAACCATCCTTCTGAGATCCTGACAATTGGCGAGACCATCAAGGTTCAAGTCATCAAGATCAACAAAGAAACCCACCGTATCTCGCTTGGTATGAAGCAGCTGCAAGACGATCCTTGGGATCTGGTTGCTGGCAAGTACCCGCTGGAAAGCACACACACTGGCCGCGTGACCAACATTACCGACTACGGTGCGTTTGTTGAGCTGGAGCCGGGTGTTGAAGGTCTGGTACACGTTTCAGAAATGTCTTGGACGAAGAAGAACGTTCACCCAGGCAAAATCGTGTCCACGAGCCAAGAAGTCGAAGTTATGGTTCTGGAAATCGACGGCGCCAAGCGTCGGGTATCTCTCGGCCTGAAACAGACTATGCGCAACCCATGGGAAGTGTTTGCAGAAACGCACCCCGAGGGCACCGAAGTCGAAGGCGAAGTCAAAAACATCACCGAATTCGGTCTGTTCATTGGCCTCGAAGGCGAAATCGACGGCATGGTTCACCTGTCGGACATCTCTTGGGACCAACGTGGCGAAGAAGCCATTCAGGACTTCAAGAAAGGCGACATCGTCAAGGCTGTTGTGTCTGAAGTTGACACCGACAAAGAGCGTATCTCTCTGTCGATCAAAGCTTTGGACGGCGATCCCTTTGCAGATGCAGTTGGCGGCGTGAAGCGCGGCTCGATTGTGACTGTTGAAGTGACATCCATCGAAGATGGCGGCATCGAAGTCGAGTATGAAGGCATGAAATCCTTCATCCGTCGCTCGGACCTGTCGCGTGACCGTGCCGAGCAGCGCCCAGAGCGCTTCCAGGTCGGTGACAAGATGGACGTTCGCGTAACCAACATTGATGCGAAAACGCGCCGCCTTGGTCTGTCGATCAAAGCACGCGAAATCGCCGAAGAAAAAGAAGCCGTCGCACAGTACGGTTCCTCGGACTCGGGCGCGTCGTTGGGCGACATTCTTGGTGCGGCTTTGAAGCAAGACGACTAAGTCTGACACCGCTGAAACTCGAAACGGCCTCGTACCTTGTACGGGGCCGTTTTGTTTCGAATCAATCTGCTGTGCTGCACTGCAACAACCGCGCTTTGACCAGAGTTGGGCCATTTGCCGTTGCGGCATCGCGCCCGAAAACCCCCAAAAATGGCGAGAATTGCATCAAATTCACCCACTTGATGCAGCAATGCTTGTATCTCGCGCGTCGGTTTGCTCCTATAATCCAACGGAATAAGGATGCAAAATCCATTACATAGCCAATTTGGGGGGCCAGAATGATCCGATCGGAACTGATCCAGAAGATCGCGGACGAAAACCCGCACCTTTATCAGCGCGACGTTGAGCGCATCGTGAACACGATTTTTGAAGAAATTATCGAGGCGATGGCCAAGGGAGACCGGGTCGAACTGCGCGGCTTTGGCGCATTTTCTGTCAAGAAGCGGGATGCTCGAGTGGGGCGTAATCCCCGAACAGGTGAGTCGGTCAGCGTTGAGGAGAAGCACGTGCCTTTCTTTAAAACCGGCAAACTTCTTCGGGACCGTTTAAACGGCAAGTAAGAGGTTTCTATGCGGTACATCCGTTATGCTTTTTTAGCGACCCTTGGGGTTGCTCTGATCACTGTGGCTTTGGCGAACCGTGATACGGTCACGCTGAATTTGCTACCCAAAGAGCTGTCGGGCTTTTTGGGGTGGAGTTGGTCACTGACCCTTCCCCTGTTCGTTGTTATATTCGCCGGTGTGATTGCGGGCATTTTGATCGGATTCATTTGGGAATGGCTGCGCGAACACAAAATCCGTGCAGAAGGGGCACGTACCCGCAAAGAGCGCGACCAACTTGCACACGAGGTTAAAACGCTTCGAGGGGCGCCCAAGCCCAACACGGGCGACGATGTGCTTGCCCTGATCGACGACGCGAGCTGAGTAACAATGAGCGTAAACGTGAAAATCTGCGGGTTGAAAGACCGGCACGATATCCTTGCGTCCGCGCAGGCGGGTGCGCGCTATATCGGGTTCAACTTTTTCCCAAAAAGTCCTCGGTCCGTAACCGTCGAACAGGCGGCGGCTTTGATGCTGGACGTACCTGTTGGCGTGGCCAAGGTGGCCCTTGTTGTGGACATGCCAGATGAAGGGATCGCGAGGATCGTTGCTGACACGACCACCGATATGATCCAGCTTCACGGCTCTGAGACACCTGAGCGTGTTGCTGAAGTGAAGGCGCGCTTCGGTTTGCCAGTGATGAAGGCGATCGGGATCGGGGGGCCAGACGATGTCGGCCAGATCCAGCGTTTTGCGGGGGTGGCGGATCAACTGTTGATCGACGCGAAAGCCCCTAAGGGCGCGGATTTGCCTGGCGGCAACGGCGTGCCGTTCGATTGGCGCCTGGTGCAAAGGAAATACTGGCCGTGTCCGTGGATGTTGGCAGGTGGGCTGACGCCCGAAAACGTCGCTGAGGCTGCGCGCCTGACCGGGGCGAAGCAGGTTGATGTCTCGTCCGGGGTTGAAACCGCGCCCGGCCAGAAGGACGCCGATCTGATCCGCGCATTCATAAAAAATGCGACTGCGGTCTGAGCATGCATGGTGATGATCAATCAGGTCTTGAAGATGTGCTCCCCGACGAACGCATATTGTATGATCATCGCTATGAACTTACAGATGCTGACGTTGATTTTTTTCGCGAACACCCCGAAGAACTTTCGGTTCTGGATCAGCGCACAACATTTCGGCTTGGGCGTCTGGCCATCCTTCTTGTCCTTGCGATAGCGTTGTTTGCGGCGTCAAAGCTGATTGCAGTAAAACTGCCAGACAGGCTTGATGCATTGATCAACTCGGTTTTTGTCGATGTATTATTCGAGATGGGAGCAGCTTTGATTGGTGCTTTGGCAACGCTTTTGTTCCTTGAGATACAGGATAAACGGCAGCTTCGTGACAATTTGCGGTTGCGCGGGGAAATCCGACGCCGGATCAAGGCGCGTGATACAACACAGCGTGACACGTAAAAACCGCTGGCAATGCTGGCCGGGCCCTTTTATTCAGGGCTGAAACACGCAGCTCTCTGGGGGCACTATGGCCAACGATCTATTCAACAGCTTCATGAATGGTCCCGATGAAAAGGGACGGTTTGGGGATTTCGGCGGGCGGTTCGTCTCGGAGACCCTGATGCCTCTGATCCTCGACCTTGAGGCCGAGTACGAGAATGCCAAGACCGATGACAGTTTCTGGGCCGAGATGCAGCATTTGTGGACCCATTACGTTGGTCGTCCGAGCCCGCTATACTTCGCCGAGGGTCTGACCCAGCGCCTTGGGGGTGCCAAGGTCTATATGAAGCGTGACGAACTGAACCATACCGGTGCACACAAGATCAACAATGTGCTCGGGCAAATTTTGCTGGCGCGGCGCATGGGCAAGACCCGGATCATCGCGGAAACGGGCGCTGGACAGCATGGCGTCGCGACTGCCACCGTTTGCGCCAAGTTCGGCTTGAAGTGCATTGTTTACATGGGTGCGCATGATGTGCAGCGCCAGGCCCCGAACGTGTTCCGCATGCGCCTTCTGGGTGCCGAAGTGATCGCGGTCGAAAGTGGTCGGGGTACGTTGAAAGACGCGATGAACGACGCGCTGCGGGACTGGGTGACGAATGTCGCTGACACGTTCTATTGCATCGGCACCGCGGCTGGCCCGCACCCGTATCCCGCCATGGTCCGCGACTTTCAGTCGATCATCGGCAAAGAGGCCAAAGAGCAGATGCAAGCCGCCGAAGGTCGACTGCCGGATACAATCATCGCTGCGATTGGTGGGGGTTCAAACGCGATCGGCCTGTTCCATCCGTTCCTTGATGATAAAAGCGTAAACATCATTGGCGTCGAGGCCGGTGGCAAAGGTGTGAACGACGATATGGAACACTGCGCGTCACTGACAGGTGGTCGTCCGGGGGTGTTGCATGGCAACCGAACGTTCCTTCTGCAGGACGATGACGGGCAGATCCTCGACGGCTACTCGATTTCGGCAGGGCTGGATTATCCGGGGATCGGTCCTGAACATAGCTGGCTACACGAAATTGGGCGGGCCGAGTACGTTTCGATCACTGACAAGGAAGCTTTGGATGCGTTCCAGCTGTGTTGCGAGACCGAGGGTATTATCCCGGCGCTCGAACCCTGTCACGCGCTGGCGCATGTGGCCAAGATCGCACCAGAACTGCCCAAAGATCACATCATTTGCATGAATATGTGTGGGCGGGGCGACAAGGATATATTCACCGTCGCTAAGTATCTGGGCTTCGATATGTCTGACACTGAAGGGCGCAGCGCGGACTAGACTAGTCCATCGACGCTGCGATCTCGCGGAACATAGCGATGTTGGCGTCATTGACGCCATCCTCGCGAAATTTGCGATCCGCACCATTCGTGGCAATCACCACGTCGCGACCCGTGTCGACATAGATGTACTGGCCATAAATGCCGCGCCCGAAATATTCGCCGTCCGGCGCGTCCGGGGCCATCCACCATTGATAGCCGTATTTCTGTTCACCATCCGCCGTTCGGGCAGAAGGTGCGGTCGACGCCGCGACCCAATCTGCCGGGACGATCTAACGACCGTTCCACTGCCCATCCTGTAAGAACATTTGTCCAAAACGGGCATAATCACGGGTCGTCAGATTCAGACCGCCAAGTACAAAGGCCACCCCGTAGCCGTCGGTCAGGTAATAGGGATCGGCCTCTAACCCCATGGGTTCAATGATGCGAGTTTCCAACAATTCAGGGATCGATTTCCCCGTTGCTCCTCGGATCACCATGCTGATGATATGCGTGTCGATCGAGACATATTTCCATGTCTCGCCGGGGTCTGCGAAAGTCTCGGTCAAGCCCGCGGCGAACTCGTCCATGGATTGGCCAAGTGCCAACACACGACCCATGCGATTGATGTCAGAGTTGAAGTCCAGATAGTCTTCGTTGAAGACCACGCCAGAGGACATATTGAGCACATTGCGGATCGTGGCGCCCTCATAGGCACTTCCATTCAGCTCGGGCACATATTTTTCCACCGGGTCATCAAGCGAGGCGATTGCCCCCTCTGCGACCACAATACCGGTCAGGGCAGACAAGAAGCTTTTGGCGACGGACCAACTGATCCGGCGGTCGTCGGGATTGGTGCCCAAGAAGTAATCTTCATAGCGAAGCTTGCCATCCTTCAGGACTACCAACGATGCCACATCCCGGTCCTTGATCCACTGCTCCGCCCCGGCAGGCAACAAGATTGGCGCGCCAGCGGGTAGGTCCGAGACAGGTCCGTCACCTCGTGATAGTTCCTTCGTCAGAAACGCGCGATCCATGTGGGAAAAGTTCTGGACGATCTTTTCCTCTGAGAAGAGCGAGTTTACCGCCAGCAATCTGCCAATTTCTTCGCGTTTCCAGATGCCTGCGAGGGCAAGTACGACGACGATGACCAGCAGGATTTGCAACGAGCGTTTGAGGAATTTGCGCATGGGACCTCCGAATTTGAGGTTAAGGTGCCGTCCAATCCACCCAACGTCCATGGAAATCGACACGACCCAACGTCAACTTTCGACCCTCTGGCCAGAGCGTTAGGGTCAGGCCCGCGCCGCGCCCTTCGGTCTTGTCCGCTTCCATCGCGAGATGGGCTATCGGGCCATTATGGGCGGCGGCTTTGATCGCAGCGGTGCAACGCAGCTGGGTTTCGTGCGGGAAGTACTGCCAAGCGATTGTGTGATACACCAAAGTCAGGTGATCCGGCGAGACGGATGCCAACTTGGCCTCAAGCCACTCTGCGGCGTCGCCTGCATCAACTTGCGCATCCAGCGCAGCGACAACTGCCCGCGTTCTAGCCAACCGCTCAGGCTGGTCAGCCCACAGGTATGAGATCAATCGAAGCGCGTCATCCGGGTTGCTGACATCGACAGGCTTAAGGTCAACACCGCCACGGTCTATGATGGTAGGGGTCGGTCCCGATGGCAAATCGCCGGACCAGTCAGGGTCCAGCGTGATGATCGGATTGGTTGGCCCCAGTGTGCCAGTGGGCAGCTTCAGTGCGAACTGATCCCACATGAGGTTCAACCCAGCACTTGCCCCCAATTCGAACATCTGGATGGGTCGGTCATACTGTCCAGCCAGCCAATGCCCGGCGGCAATCAGAACAGCGGCGCGGCGAACCTCGTTCGTTTGCGGTGGGTTATCAAGCCAGTGGTCCAGGTGATCAGAATGGGCGGTCATCGCCAGATCAATCGCGGCCCAGAGCACCGCGTTGTCTGCAACCTCGTTTGGTGGATAAACGGCCACCAGCTCTGGGCAGGCGCTCGTAAGAACCAAGGCATGCAAGCCCGCTAAGAAACGTAAGGGCAGGGAATGCCCACTGGGTCCGATATCGCCCTGCCAATCGAACATGCGGTCGGTTAGCGGCGTGCCAGGTTCCAGCCGTTTGGCCAACAGATCAAGGACACGACCGGTAAAAGGCGACCCTAGGTGTCGGTTGCTCTCGGCCTGAAACGCAAAGGCTTCGTTCAGGGTCACGAAAACTTATCCATCAGTTTTTGCAGCGGGCTTCGGGTATCCTTGGTGGGCTCTCTCGGCGCGGATTTGTCAGCTGGCGCGCGATCTGCCTTGGGCTTGGGTTCTGAGGTCGATGAACGTGGCGGGTTCACGCGTCTTCCAATAGCGTTCATGAACCTGCCGCTGTCCCCATCCGCCAGATCTCCAGCGCCGTCCGAACAGCCGGACAACACATCCTCTAACCAATCCGCATCCGCCTTGGCAAAATCCCGGAGAACGTAGGACGACACTGCATTTTTGTTGCCCGGATGCCCAATTCCCATCCGTACACGCATGTACTCCGCCCCGATATGCGCGTGAAGAGAGCGAAGCCCGTTGTGACCCGCGTGACCCCCGCCGGTCTTTACGCGACATTTTCCAGGGGCGAGGTCCAATTCATCATGGAAAACGATGATGTCGTCGGGGGTTAGCTTATAAAAGCGCATCGCCTCTCCGACTGATTGACCAGACAAATTCATGAAGGTCTCGGGTTTAAGCAAAAGCACTTTCTCGCGCCCCAAGCGGCCCTCGGTCAAAGCGCCCTGAAACTTGCCCCTCCACGGAGCAAATCCGTGATCCTGAGCGATGCGGTCCAGCGCCATGAAGCCAATATTGTGACGATTGCCGGCGTATTTCGGACCGGGATTCCCAAGTCCCACGAACATTTTCATTGGCGGACCTTTCTTGCTGGACAATGCGCGATGGCACAGAACATGGTGGTGATGACTTTGTTAATGGCTGTCGGCTTGCATCGCAATCGTTGCGCTGCCCGTCGCAGAGCGGAGACTTCGATGCCTCGATATGCCCTGCAGGGGATCAAACTGCAAATTCCAAGAGACTGCGTCAATGACAAGTTGGAAGAGCTTCTGGCTGTCGGAGAATACGAAATCAAAGAACTCACCGGGGTGAAGCGCCATCTGAAGCCCGGTGATCGAGTGTTAGAGCTGGGGGGTGGCGCAGGCTATTTGGCCGTTCAGGCGGCGATAATCGCTGGGGCAGCGAATGTCACCACCGTCGAGGCCAATCCACAAATGGTCCGGGTGATCGGTAAGAATTTAACATTGAACGATGTTGAAGGCGTTCGGGTGATGCATGGAGCGGTGGTGCCTGATGACTTCAAGGACGACGCGATCGGATTTGACGTGAAGCCTGTCTTTTGGGCGTCGTCCATCGCCAATGGGAAAGCCGCCGATGATACCAAGCGCGTGGATGTTCCGGCGCTTCGCCTAGGGGCGCTTCTTGAAGATGTTCAACCGAATTTGGTGGTCATGGACGTCGAGGGGGCCGAGGTGTCTTTGGCACGGCAGCACTGGCCGGATTTTGTACAAACCATCATTATGGAAACGCATCCGCAACAGTACCCACCCGCAACAATCCGCGATATTTTTGACGGGATGTCAGCGGCCGGTTTTGCCTACATGCCCTGGGGGTCGCGGGGGAATGTGGTCGTGTTTCAGAGAATCTAAAGCGTCGCGCAAAAAAAACGGGCCCCGAAGGACCCGCTTTCAAATATTTCTAGGTCGGAGTTACTCGTCCGAAGCTTGTTCGGTCGCTTCGACCTCATCTGCTTCGACGGTTTCTTCGCCTTCTTCTTCATCCGACGACCGCAGCGAGCTTGGCGCTGAGATGTTGGCGATGACGAAATCACGGTCAACAGTGACTTTGGCGCCGTTGGGCAGATCAACATCCGAGATGTGGATTACGTCACCCACGTCACGGCCTGTCAGGTCAACGACGATCTGTTCGGGGATTTCACCCGCTTGAACGTTCAGTTCGACTTCGGGACGTACGATGGTCAGAACGCCGCCGCGCTTCAGGCCCGGAGCTTCTTCTTCGTTGATGAATTCAACGTGAATGAACAAGCTGATGCGTGTCGTGCGTTTCAGGCGCATCAGGTCCAGGTGGGTCGGAAGGTCTTTCACGACATCACGCTGTACGTTGCGGCAAATCACGCGCACGTCTTCTTCGCCGTCAACCTTCAGGTTCCAAAGGGTCGACAAGAAGCGGCCAGCTTTCAGCTTTTTCAGCAGCACGTTGAAGGGGATGTTGATGGGCAGCGGATCTGCGCTACCACCATACACGATACCGGGTACGAAGCCTTCGCGGCGAGCTTGACGAGCGGCCCCCTTGCCTGTCCCCGTCCGTACCGTGGCTTCGAGATCAGGAATCTGTTTTGCCATGGAAATTCTCCAGTTTGTTGAAGCGGGATTCCTCCAAGGGTGTAAGTCCCGCGGTTGAAGCCGTGCCTATAGACCGGTGGGGGTGAAAAGAAAAGAGGATTCTTTCCGCTATCCGCTCGAGAAAAGCTGTTCTAGGCGTTTCCGAAGGTCAGCCCGTTTGTCATCTTGATGCTGGGACAACAGTGCCTGTGTTGCGGATCTGCGTCCAAAGCTTAGACGGGCTTCTGTGGCGATATCCTCGCGCGCGGCGCGTGCCTGTGCCAGACCAGAGTTCAGAGACGCAAGCTCTCGCTCAATCCATCGGTGCCACGTATCGTAGTGCCCACTTGTCAACGACAGTGATAATTGGCTTGGATCGGGGGCCTCGTAAGGGGCACGTTTCCGTTGCCGCAGGGTGGCGATGCGCTGTTCGATCTCTGCAATCTTCTTATTGTGCCTGACCATGCGAGCCATTGCTGCATCATGGCGAGCCTGTGCAAGTTCGTGAAGCGAGGTCAGTTGTTCAATCATGTCGGCTTGCCCACCATATTCCCCGCGCGCTTGCGCATTTTTTCAGAGAACCGAATGGCTGCCGCGACAGCTTGGTACTGCTCTGGCGGGATTTCACTGCCAATTTCAACGGTCGCGTGCAAGGCGCGTGCGGTGGGGGGATCGCTGTGGATAGGAATACCATTTTCATTGGCGACTTCACGAATGCGGGCGGCGATCTCGTCAACACCTTTGGCGATACAGACTGGCGCCTCGCCCGGCATTCGAGACCATTTCAGCGCAATGGCGTAGTGTGTGGGGTTCACGACGATGACATCGGCCTCGGGGACGTCTGCCAGCATCTGGTTCATGGCAATATCATAGCCTTTCTGACGGCGCTGGTTCTTCATGTGTGGGTCGCCCTCGTTCTGCTTGATCTCGTCCATCAGTTCCTTGTGAGACATTCGATTTTTACGCAGATGCTCTTGCTGTTGCCAGAAATAGTCGATGCCACCGATCGTCAGTGCGACGAGTAGCACCAGCGCTAGAAAGTGCACGCAGAGCTCCAGCAGGATCACCGTGCTCATGCCGGGGCTGAGTGACAGGGTGGACAGCATTTCGGGAAGCTTCATCCAAATGAACACGCCCAGAACGATGGCGTAGATTGTTAACTTGACGAAGCTTTTGAAGAACTCAAACAACCCTGAACGCCCGAACTTGTTCTTCGCGTTCGACATCGGTGACAGCCGATTCAGCTTCGGTTGCAGTTTTTCGGGCGCGACAACAAAACTCTTGGTCGCGATGGTCAACAACACGACACAAACCGCGGGTGTCAGCAACCACGGTGCCATCTGTTTTCCGACGCCCAACAACAATGTTGCTGAGAAAGGTGTGCCAGTCTGAAATACGTGGTCGGCCATTTGGTCCGAGCGCGCCAACACACCAGCCAGCAGGGACCCCATTCCTTTAAGTGATGCCGCGCCAATTGAAGCTGCGACCAAAAGCATTGCCATGTACGACATTGCGGTGTTCAGGTCAGCTGATCGCACGACCTCGCCGCGCTTTCGCGCATCATCAAGTTTCTTTTGTGTTGGTTCGTGTTGTTTGCTGTCGTCGTCTTCCGTGTCTGACATCACCACCCCCTAAACGGCTGGGCAAGGGTCGCCTCAAGGGCGGCTTGCCACACGGGAAGTAGCAATGGTGCCGTTAGCAATAGCAGGACGAGCCCGCCGGCCGTTATTGCAGGGGCGCCGACAAAGGCGACCATCAGTTGTGGCATGGCGCGGTTAATGACGCCAAGTGCAATGTTGTATAGCAACGAAATGATGACAAACGGAGCAGCGAGCGTGAAGGCCAGCGAAAAGGCCCGCGCGATCTGCGCGATGCCCCAATCCGAAAAGGCCTCTGCTGTTGGAAAGTCACCCACGGGGAAAACGCGATAGCTCAGGATCAAGGCCTCAGCCAGCTTGACATGCAGCCCCAGCATCACCGCCAGCGCAAGGCCCGCGACCAGCAAGACATGTCCGATTGCAGGCTGAGGGTCCGCGTTCGCACCCCCCAGAAGCTGCGCAAGCGAGGTGGATTGCGCAGCGATGCTTCCAGCGACCTGAAGAGCCATAATCAGAAGACGAATGGCGATGCCGAAGCCCAGCCCTATGATCGCTTCAGTAAACAGAATGTGTCCGAATGCCAGTGTTGATCCGTCAGGTTCGATGTTCTGAACGACATTGGGTGCCACGATAACCGTAAACCCCAATGCCAGGAACAATCGGACCCGAGCCGGAACGGATTTCTCGCCGAATGCTGGTAGCACGGCCATTGCCGCCCCGACGCGCAAAAACACAACAAACCCCGCCTGTAGTACATAGGTAGCAAACTCCATAATTTGCATAAGTGCCTCGGTCATGCAGAGATCATCCCGACAAGCGAGGGTTTGGCCTCGGTGCCAATTTCTTCAAACGACAGGACCGGGTTCGCGATGCCCTTTGCTGACAGAACTGTCCTAAGAAAACGCCGTCGGCGTGATGAGGTCACAATTGCGGGATAGATACCGTTTTCCCCGGCGCGGGCGATGCGGTCTGCGGTAGAGTTCGCCAACCGGTTAAACTCCTCGGGCGGCAAGGCCACGTCGCTCCCGCGATCTCCGTCAAGTTGGTGGGCCAGAAATGTCTCCTCCCACTCCGGTGCCAGTTGAACTAACGGGACCGTACCATCGTCGCGCTTTAAATCGGCAATCAGCTGGAACCCCAGCCGCTGGCGCACATATTCACAGATCGCTTCTGGGGTAGAGAACACGGGACGCGCCTCTGCGACGCTTTCCAAGATCAGTGGCAGGTTTCGGATAGACACGCGTTCCTCTAGCAACAGACGCAAGACCGAATGTAGCAGGTCAAGCGGAACCTTTTCTGGAACGAGTTCTTCCAGCAGGCGGCGATTTGCCTCTGCTCGTGGGCCATCCGACAGGTTCACGAACTCGTCCAACAGCCGGCGCAGCGCCTTGAGCCCAAGAAGGCGCGAGAAATTGCGCTTCATGATCTCAAGCAAATGCGTGGCCAGTACTTCGGTTGGAACAACGACGGCGCAACCAGAAAGAGCGGCTTCCTCTTGCTCGTTTTCATCTATCCACCGTGCTGGCGCGCCATATACGGGCTCTTGGACATCTTCACCATCTGGAATGCCGAGATCATCGCCCGATAGAATGACCAGCGCCTTGTCAGCGCGAAGTACATTCCGCGCTTGCTCAACGCCTTGTATCTTGACGGTGTAGGTTCCCGGTTGAAGGGAGCTGTTATCGGTCAGGCGAATTTCGGGAAGGATTAGACCGAATGTTCCGGCGATGTGGTTTCGAATACTGGCGATCCGTGCATCAAGCCCAGTGGCCGGATCAAGCACCATCGATACTAGGTCGGGGGCAAACTCGACATGGATGTCATCTAGATCAAGAATGTCGCCCATGCTGGCTTGCGGGGCAACCGTATCCGGTTCCGATGCATCGGTTTTTGCGGCGAGAGCATGTGCTTTTTGGATTTTCAGACCTTTCCAGGCCGCCGCCCCAAGCGCTGCTGACCCCAGAAAAAAGGGCACAAAGGGTAGCCCAGGTACGAGGCCAAAAAGTGCCATTAGAACTGCCACGGTGGCCAGTGCGGAAGGGTATTTTCCGAGCTGAGAGAATAAGGCCAGATCGGTGGACCCGGACGTCCCACCGCGTGCCAGCAAAAGGGCTGACGCGATCGAGATAATGACGGCCGGAATCTGCGTCACCAACCCATCGCCAACGGTTAGAATGGCATAGGTCTGGAATGCATTCGCAATCTCCATATCGTGGATTACAACGCCGATGACCAACCCCATGACGAGGTTCAAAAATGTGATCAGCAGGCCAGCGACAGCGTCGCCTTTCACGAACTTGGAGGCACCATCCAAAGAGCCGAAAAATGTTGTCTCTGCTTGTTCTTTCTCGCGGCGAGCTTTCGCTTCGGCGTGGTCAATTGCGCCCGCTGACATATCGCTATCAATGGCCAATTGTTTGCCGGGCATGCCATCCAACGCAAACCTCGCCCCGACCTCTGCCATGCGTGCAGCACCTTTGGTGATCACGACGAAATTTACGATCAAAAGCACACCGAAGACCACCAAGCCGAGCAAGATGCTGCCGCCCATGACAAAACTTGCAAACCCCTCGATCACGCTGCCTGCGGCCGAGGTTCCAGTATGACCTTGGCCGATGATCAGTTTCGTCGATGAAACATTCAAAGACAGGCGCAGCATCAGCGATGCCAGAAGAACGGTTGGGAACGCAGAAAAATCGAGCGGACGTTCGATGAAAAGAGTGACCGTGAACATTAGGATTGCCAACGCAAACGACGCGGCCAGCCCTACATCCAACACCCAGGCGGGCATTGGTAAGATCATCATCACGATGATCGCCATCAGGGCCAGCGCGAGCAAGATTGTGGGGTGAAATATATCTTTGACCGCAGGCATTACGTTAGCTCAACAGTGTCGTATTGCCTTGTCGGACCATGCGTGGAGCGATCGAAGCCGAGAACGTAAAATGTACTGTCTGGGACAGCGCGTGGCGCAGATAAATTCTCGGGCATAGGCTCACATTCTGATGTTAACTGTCAGAAGCCTAGGGCCGCATGCTTAATAATCCGTAACTACAAACCAGCCAGTGGAGCAGGTGCTGAATCTAATCTGGTTTCAACTTGTTGTCTGGTAACTTCACTTTGGTCCAGCAGCGCACGATAATCCGCAAGGGAGGGAGGAGCTTCGCGAACTTTCTGGATTGCATCAATTTGCCCTTTGGGCTTGGCTTGTGCCGTTGATTTGAGGTCTAGCTCGTGCAGGGCTGCATCACGCAACGATTGCGTCTGCTCGCTATCAAGTCCTGCAAGATAGCCTAGCGCGACCTTCGCGTCGTCCTGCGCCAAGGCGATTTGCGCGATCAGCAATCTGGCGGTGCGACCCGGCGGATTTGCTTCCGTCAATAAGAGGTTTCGGGCTTCAGATGCAAAGCCCAAGTCGATCAGCCGTTCGGCCAATCCAGTGCGTGTTTTTTCTGGCGCAGCCGGCCAAATAGATTGCCCGAGGGTGCTCCGCAGAAAGGAGGCGTTTGAGGCATTCATGACCAAAGCATCGCCCCAAGCCGCTAGGCGGGTAACATAGTCAGTTTGATCGAAATCCGCGAACTCTCGCAGCGCAACCATGCGCTCAGGAAGTTCCATGAAGCGGGCAGTGTGGACGAAGGCGTCGATTTCCGCCAAGGCTAGGCGGTAACCTTCGTGCGTTGCTCTATGTTCATGTGCGAGCGATTCTAGCAGCTCAAGCGTACGGTCGGGAATTCCCTGTTGATTTTCAATGCTCGCTTCAATCAAAAGTGTGGCCGCGTCAATTGCGTCCTGATCGTCATTGTCGACGATCTTGGCGAGAATGGTCGTTGCTTTATCCGCTTCGCTTGAGGCCAGCGAAAGCCGCGCATCTGAGAGAGAATCCACAGCAGCAGTTAACGTCGCACCGCGTTCCGTTATCCTGTTGATTTCCATCGCGTTATCGGTGTCGCCTATGGACAGGTACTTTCTCATGAGCATAGGGCCAAGATGCGAGCGCAGGTGACGCGGCAGCGCCGAAAACTCTGTCAGAATGGCAGCGGTGTTTGGCAAGGCATCACGTTGCAGGCGCGGAACAGACAGTATCGCCCAAAGCGCGCTTGGTCCGTCGCAATGGATCTGGTCGGCGATGCGAAGTGCAGCCGGTTGTTCGGTGCCCTCCATGACCCGCGCAATCAGAGCCAGATTTGATCGTTCGGGCAACTCGTCGGTATATGCATTCAGCTGCGTTAAAGTTTCAGCACCTAATGTGAGGTAAAGCTGGTGCCTGAGGAAGCGCAAGAAGGTTGCTGGGTCCAGATTATCAAACTCGGTCACTAAGTCTAAATGACCAAAGGAGAAATCGAGGCGGTTATCGCTCCCAGTTCCCCAGCTCGCGATAGAAAAGGACTGGTCCGGCAAGCAGGATACATCCACTATATCGGCCACTTGGGATGAACGAAGATGCGCAGTGTCGCGATCCACAACCGTTTGTACTTTGAGGTGATCCTTCGCCGCTGGATCGGTCAAAGTTGGCATCTCATCGTCCAAGATTTCGACGTCTTCGCCTTGAATGGTCACGACGACTTTATCGGGCGGCGGGCTGACGCTTGGCGATAACAAACCCTGTGATGCCGCACGTGACAATTGTGTGAGTAGTTTTTCTTCATCCAGGATTTGGATTGAGGTTTGGGGCAGATTGTTTCTTGCGACGGTATTGTCCGGCTCAGACGGTATCCGATCTTCGGACATCGCGATGCCTGGAGCAATCGGCAGACCCAACCGCGAGTGGCGTGGTTGGTGGCGAGCGGAAGGCGTTGTCGGGCCCTCCGTCACTTTTGGGGTACTCCTTGAGGATGGTGATGAAGCGTCTGCCACGTCCACAACGAATTGGCCGCCCGGCAGTTGTTGTGTTTCGATTTCGCAGTCGCAAGCGAGAGCGATCCGTAATGCGCCTTCACTGTCTGTCGAGACAGACTGGATTCGCGTCTTCGGGATCAGATCGAAGACCCCCGAGACGTTGAATGTGTCTGATTGATTACCTGTCGTGACACGTAGTTGGGGCCCAGATTGTTTCAAACTGGGGGTGTCCTGCCCATCAGTGTAGATAACGAGGCGTGAATAACTTTCATGCTCGCCTGACTTTACGCGGATGTCACGGGCCGACAAGCTGGTTGGCAGTAAGCAACAAAGCAGAAAGGCATGGATCAGCACACGCATCATGCAGCCTGCTTAACTTCTTTCAACGCACCTTCGAGATCCGAGAAACTGGGTCGGTGATGGCCCGGTGTGTTCTGGCGCCCAACTTCAATGCAGATATTGACCGAATGGTTGTGGAGGTTGGCGATCAAAACCTCTCGGATAAGTTGATAAAAATGCGCGTCCTCTTCTACCACGGTTTTCAATTTAGAGGAAAACGGACCAACCAACCCGTAGGCGAGGAAGACGCCCAAGAACGTTCCGACCAATGCGCCGCCGATCATCTTGCCAAGAATTTCTGGGGGCTGATCGATGGATCCCATCGTCTTAATCACGCCCAAAACCGCGGCAACAATTCCCAATGCGGGTAGTCCATCAGCGACTGTTTGAAGGGCGTGGCTCGAATGTAGCGCATGATGTAGGTTGGCCTCCATGCGTTTTTCGAGCACTTCTTCCACTTGATGAGGGTCGTCGTAATTCATCGATGCGGACCTCAGAGTGTCGCAAATCAGTTCAATTGCTTCACGATCAGCTAAAATAGCCGGATAACGCGCGAAGATCGCGCTTTCTTGTGGGTTTTCGATATGCTCTTCCAACGCGACTGCATTTTGGCGCGCTTGCCGGATCAATTCGAACAATAGACACAGCAGATCGCGATAATCGTCCGGCTTCCACTTCGGGCCTTTAAAGACCTTCCCGAGGTCTTTGAGGGTATGCTTGATCGCAGCAACGTCGTTTGAAATGACGAACGCGCCGGCCGCCGCCCCCCCGATCATGGTGAATTCGAAGGGGAGGGATTTGAGGATGATCCCCATTTTGCCACCCGCAGCAAGGTAGCCACCGAACACCATTACGAAGATCAGAGCAATACCGACTATTCCGACCATAATTCACCTTCGACAACCGGTTACAGACACGCTCGACTATGGCGGTTTGGAGTTAATAAATTGCCACCAAGCGTCAGTTTGTTGGCACTTGCGCGTTGCGTCCGACAAGCACGACACTGATGGCGTAGGCCGTTTGAGGATCTAGGCCTGCCATGATCTGTGCCGCATCTGAAGGGTTCATCCGCGCTAGGAAGCCAGCGGCGAATTGAGGCTCCATGGTTGCAAACAGCGGGATGGCTTGTTTTGGCTTCATGTTTTCATACAGCGCGGTCAGACGTTGCATGTCATCTGATGCGGCCGTTTCTGCGGTGGCTATTGTGGCTGCGAGCTTCCTTTCAGCCACCTCGAGTGCCTGCATCTTTTCATTAATCTCGGTGTCCGCCAGCGCCAAGGCGTCTAGCCGAGCCCTAATCTGGTTTTCTTGCTCTGCGATATTCGCTTCACGGCCTCGCAAAGCTGCAAGGACGATCTCGATATCCGCTTCGCTGGTACACGCCGCACTGGCCTCGTTCTCGGCCGATGTGCCCGCAAGCAGTCCGCCCATATCGTCGGCCACTGCGATGCCTAAATCACCCAACCGCATGACGCCCGAGACGCCGAGCATCAGGGCAATTGTGACAAGCACCCGACGCCCGGCGGCGCTGCGTCGATATCTTTGTTTTCCGTCGCGCCGGCTCATTGTTGGGGTGCTCCTGCGACGCGGTGGCTGAAGAAGAGTGGTTGAGCGGCCTCGTTGCTCGTCGGGGAAGGGGGGGTGGCACTGTTCAGACCTTCATCGTTGGTAGGCACCAGCGGAGCGGGGATGTCGGGCAGGTCATGCAAGCTTGCCATCATCAATTCCAATTTCTGTGCCGATGCTTCTGCTCTTTCCGTCAGATCGGTTAAGATGGTCGCACTTTGACCTGCTGCGTCCTGAGCATTGTCCAGCATTTTGGTCATATCATCCACCTGTGCAGACAGGACCGCGACCGCGCCGCCCATGCCGTTTTGCAAGTTGTTGAACCGTCTCAGCCGCCTAGACAGAACCATGCAATAGATCGCTGCGCCGATGGCGCCGACGCCCAACATTATGTCAGCCAGAATATCCATGTGATGGCCTTTCTTACTTAGTTGAGAACGAACTCTAGGATCAGTAGGTCGCGTACCCGGCCTTCGCCGGTGACGAGCTGAATACGCCTAAGCATCTGGGCGCGCAGCTTAATCAGCGCTGGAGGGTCGGCCAGCACCTCAATGTCGACCGCGCGTAAGTAGGAGTTGAGGACGTCGATCACGCGCGGCAGCAGCTTGGTGACTTCTTCTTCGTAGCCGGGCACAAGCTCCAGCGAGCCGCGAAATCGTAAGTGGCGGTTTCGTCCTGGGGTGCCTAAGGAGATCACCAGCGGGTCGAGATCAACGAATGAGACATCGGGAAGTGCGGCTACGGGCAGCTCTGTCTCGGCGTCTTCTTCGGTGGTTTTTCCACCGCCCAACATGCCGGAATACGTCGCGAAGAACGCCCCCCCGCCAAGCACCAGGGCTAGAATCAGGCCGATCAAGAAGCCCTTCTTGGACGATTTCTTGGGCGCGTCGGCCTCGAGTGCATCGGTGTCTTCGACTGTGGTCATGATGGGTCCAATAGAATTTTGCTCGAATCGTTATAAGCCGCCGGGCACTAACCAATTATTAAGGGCGATCGGCGAAGACTGAGGGTGTGACGGGGGCAGAAGCCCACTCGGTATAAGGAGTTGCGTCGTGCAGCAGATCACTTCGATTTGGGCAAAATTAGATATGCGGAAGCGCCTCATCGTGGTCGTGTCAACGCTCGCGATGTTCGCAGCCGTCATTGGCCTGTCGCGTATGGCAGCCACAACGCCTATGACACTGCTTTACGCGGGATTGGACAGTAGCGCTGCGGGAGACGTCGTAAAGGCACTCGAAGCGCGCGGTGTGCCGTTCGAGATCAAGGGTGGCTCTATCTTCGTCGACACATCGCAACGCGACGGCCTGCGTATGACGCTTGCCAGCGAAGGCCTGCCTGCTAATAGCGGCAAAGGGTATGAATTGTTGGACGGGCTCAGCGGTTTCGGTACGACCTCTCAGATGTTCGACGCGGCTTATTGGCGAGCCAAGGAAGGCGAGCTGGCCAGAACAATCGTGGCGAGCCCCCTTATTCAGAATGCGCGCGTGCATATTAGCGTATCGCCTGCGCAGCAATACCGACAAAGAAATGCGCCAACCGCCTCGGTGACAGTGACAACAACAAGTGGAACCTTGCCGGGTGTACAGGCCAAAGCGCTAAAGTTTCTGGTGGCGTCGGCTGTGCCCGGGCTGTCTCCGGATCGTGTATCCATCATCGACAGTCGCGGCGGGTTGGTTGCTGGCGGGGACGAACAAATTGATCTGTCCGGGCAGGCGTCGGACCGGGCGTTAGCGTTGAAGCAAAATGTTGAGCGTTTGCTCGAGGCAAGAGTTGGCTTTGGTAACGCGGTGGTTGAGTTGAATCTTGAAACCGCTACGGAACAAGAATCGATACTGGAGCGGCGGTTTGATCCGGAAAGCCGTGTTGCGGTGTCGACAGACACGCAGGAAACTACAAATACCGCTAAAGACAGCAACAGCGAAGGCGTCACGGTGGCCTCAAACCTGCCCGACGGTGATGCGGCGGCGGGTGGAAGCTCTTCTTCGAACAATTCCGAGACCCGGGAACGGGTAAACTATGAGGTGTCCGAGACGACGCGCGAGGTGGTGCGTTCACCGGGTGCCGTGAAGCGTTTGACGGTTGCCGTTCTGGTAGATGGCATCCGCTCAAAAGGAGATGACAACACCATGGTCTGGACCCCGCGTGGCGAGGAAGAATTGCTCAGCTTGCGCGAACTTGTTGCGGGGGCAGTCGGGTTCAACGAGGACCGGGGAGACTCGATCACCATCAAGCAATTGGAGTTTGAGCCGATTGCCATCGACGGAACTGGCCCAGCCGCCGGATTATTTGATGGCGCAAATATCAATGTCATGCTGCTTGCCCAAATGGGGATACTAGCGTTGGTGGCACTTTTGCTGGGGTTGTTTGTCGTGCGCCCTATCCTTGCATCCCAGCCCGCCACATCTGTGACCTCTACCGCGGGGGCACTCGCTTTGCCCGCGGGTGAAGAGCGGCAAGTGGCACCAGAGGCTGCGGCTCAGGACAGAGGGTCAACCGTGCTACCGGCAATCGCGGCCAACGCGATGAATTCTTCCGGCGCACTTACCAATACCCCCGGTAGCAACCTAATCGAGGCCGATCAGGATATGCGACCCGATCCAGTTGAGCGATTGCGTAATCTAATTGCGGAGCGTCAATCAGACACGGTCGAGATTCTGCGCGGATGGATGGAAGATGATGAGGAGACGGCGCGATGAACAAGCCAGTACCACTCGAAGATTTTGAGTTCGCCGAGGTCTCGGGCGTGCTCGGCCAGACCAGTCGCACGGCTGCCGAGATCGAGGCCGCCAGGCTAGCGTCTTACGAAACAGGCTACAGCGCTGGATGGGATGATGCCCTGCAAGGGGTGGACGAAGATAAGGACCGGATCGATGCTGCGTTCGCGCGCAATCTAGAAGATCTCGGCTTCACATTTCACGAGGCCAGAAGCCACGTTCTTGGTTCTCTTGAACCTATGCTGAACGCGTTGGTCGAGACCCTGCTGCCTGAGGTGCTGCAAGACACCCTAATACACGTAGTCAACGAAGAGATCATGCCGCTGGCGGCTGAGGCCGCAGACAGGCCAATCGAGCTTCGGGTTTCGAGCAAAAGCCGCAGTGTGCTCGATCCGCTGATGATTCGTGTCCCAACCAGTCCGCTTGAAATTCGAGAGGATGATACGTTGCCTGATGGACAGGTTTTCCTCCGATCTGCAACGGCGGAGCGATGCATCGATTTTTCTGCGGCCTTGTCCCGAATTCGGGATGCAGTGGCCGCCCTATACGACATCAATGACAAGGCGTTCGAACATGGCTGAGCCCGACGAGACCCCAGATATCGCAAATGAAAACAACCCATTCGTGCAAGTGCCGATTGAAGTCACGGTCTCGGTCGGGCGAGCGCGTCCAACAGTGCGCGAGTTGTTGCAATTGTCGCAAGACAAGGTGCTGCCGCTCGACAAACGGATCGAAGACCCAGTGGAGTTGTATGTCGGCGACAAGTTAATCGCACGCGGTCAGCTAGAAGAACTGGAGGGGGACACACAAGGCCAAATGGCCGTCCGCCTGACGGAAATCGCTGATCTAAAATCGGACCTCTGAATGCGCGTGCGGATGACGTCTTCCCAAATCATTTTGGGCTTTGTGCTGTTGCTCAGCATTGTTTTTGGCTCGGCCGGGCTGGCTACAGCGCAAGAGTTCACCATGTCGTTTGGCGATGACGGGTCGCTAGCCACGCGGACGATCCAAGTATTCGTTTTGTTGACGGTTCTTAGCCTAGTGCCTGGCTTGGCTGTTATGGTGACCTGCTTTCCATTTATCGTCACAGTTCTGTCGATCTTGCGACAAGCCATCGGGCTTCAACAATCCCCGCCGAACATGTTGATCGTCAGTCTGGCGTTGTTTTTGACCTATTTCATCATGGAGCCGGTTTTCATCGATGCTTGGGCGCTGGGCGGCAAACCGTTTTCTGAGGGGCAAATGGAACTTGAGCCCGCCTTCATGGCGGCAATTGACCCGTTTCGGGTGTTCATGGCGGCGCGCATTGATCCCGAAACCTTTGAACATCTGGCGTTGCTGAGAGAGCAAACAACCGATAGCACCTTGGCAAAGGACGCCCCGCTTTCGTTGTTAGTGCCCTCGTTTCTACTGTCCGAAATAGAACGCGCCTTCCAGATCGGCTTTCTTGTCTTCCTACCATTTCTGGTGATCGATCTGGTGGTTGCGGCCGTATTGATGTCGATGGGCATGATGATGGTGCCGCCCGCCATTGTATCGCTGCCATTCAAGCTCGCGTTTTTCGTGGTGGCAGACGGGTGGACGTTAATATCAGGCGCGCTGGTTCGAAGCTATTTCTAGCCGACGTTGGTGATCCGTTATTCCCAATCCCCAGAGAAACCTTTTGGAACGTGAAGGATAGATCGGTCCACCGTGTTTATGTCGGTATGGCCGCAGAATGCCATCGAGACATCCATCTCTCTGTGGATAACTTCAAGCGCTTTGGTCACACCCGCTTCGCCCAATGCACCCAGTCCGTAAGTGTATGCGCGCCCAATATAAGTGCCCTTAGCCCCCATTGCGATGGCCTTCAGGGCGTCCTGGCCGGATCGAATGCCGCTGTCCAGATGGACCTCGACCTTATCGCCAACGGCATCGAGGATTGCCGGAAGTGCCCGAATGGAACTGAGCGCGCCGTCCAATTGCCGCCCCCCATGATTTGACACGATGATGGCATCCGCGCCGACATTTGCAGCGGCAATGGCATCTTCGGGCTCGATGATACCTTTGATGATCATGGGTCCGCCCCACATCTTCTTGAATTGCCGAATGCGATCCCAATCCAGTGAGGGGTCGAAGGCTTGGGCCGTCCAAGTGCTGAGCGAAGAGGGGTCCTCGACCCCTTGGGCATGTCCAACAATGTTGCCGAAGAAGCGCCGTTTGGTTCCCAACATACCCAGCCCCCAATTCACTTTGGTCATCATGTTTGCAACCGAGGCAGCTGTCAGCTTGGGCGGGGCTGAAAGCCCGTTTTTTAGATCTTTGTGGCGTTGGCCCAGCACCTGAAGATCAACTGTGATAACGATAGCGGAACAGTTGGCCGCGCGTGCGCGATCAAAAAGCCGTTGCATGAAATCATCATCTTTCAGGGTGTAAACCTGAAACCAGAACGGTTTGGTCGTGTTCTCGGCGACATCCTCGATCGAGCAGATAGACATTGTCGACAGAGTGTAAGGCACGCCATATGCCTCGGCGGCACGCGCAGCTTTGATCTCGCCGTCTGCGCATTGCATCCCCGTTAGGCCAACCGGCGCCAGTGCAACAGGCATTGCCACGTCCTCGCCAATCATCTTTGTGTGTGTGGATCGGTTGTCCATATCCACAGCGACCCTTTGGCGGAAATAGAGCTTGTCGAAATCAGAACTATTTTCGCGAAATGTTTGTTCAGTCCAGCTGCCGCTTTCTGCGTAGTCATAGAACATTTTCGGCACCCGTCGTTTGTAGATACGGCGCAGGTCTTCGATCTCGGTGATGACGGGCATGAGTGGCTCCTGAAAAAATTGGTAAGAAATTATTACCACTAGAGCTCATACAACGCAATCAGGGTCTGTTCTGAGCCGACCATCTAAATGGCGCGCCATTGCAAACAGCGTTAGCGGACTGTTCCAGCGTAGCGGTGTTGCGTTTTGATCGCGCCTTGCTGGAGCCGATTCGGGCACAGGACAAATTTCTTAACAAAGCGAATCACCCGTGCTAGCGTGGCGGCAATAAAAAACAAAAAATGGCAGGTTAACGGGCATGGAAACGGGCTTTAATGGCACGTTTGTCATCTCTTGGACGCAAACAGAAGTGGACGGATTGCCGGGAGCACCGGTGGCGTCGCTTGGCGTGGGATCGAATTGGCGCTGGACGGGTGAACCGCTCCGCGTCGACGGGCCGCGCGAAATTCTGGACCTAGAGAGCACAAGCGGAGAACAAGACCTACGCAAACGCGCGGCACATAGCGTGCACAAACTGGTCGGAGCGGCGGTCGACCCATCGCGACCCTTGGGATCCCATCAAGTTGATGAAGCACAGCTAAATCTGGGGTTCGAGGTCACAGACGGATACGCGAGCTATGTGATTTCGGCGATATTTGGACAGCAGGGCCAGACACTATTGATGTTTGTTGGGGAAACGCCACCAGCCAACACCGATTTCTGGGTTGTGCGGGAAAACATGATCCCAACCCGGCAAAATCGTTTGATGGATCAACCCTCGGGCGTGATTTGCTTTTCAAATGGTACGCGTCTGCGCACGCCAGATAGCGAAATTTGCGTCGAAGAGTTGCGCGAAGGCGATGAGTTGCAGACGCGCGACAACGGAACACAGAAGGTTCTTTGGGTGGGCCACAAGCGCATTACTGGCGCGCGCATGTTCGCGATGCCCGAACTTCGGCCGATCCGTCTACGAGCAGGGGCAATCCGGTCGGGGCAACCAGATGCTGACTTGATCGTCTCTGGACAGCATCAGATTTTGCTGAATGGCAAACGTGCACGCGAGCTGTTCAACGAAGACGAGGTTCTGATCTCGGCGCGCGATCTGGTGGACGAGCGGCGCGTGATCGTCGATCACTCAATCCGCGAAGTGACCTATTACCACGTGTTGTTGGAAAATCACGAGGTGGTCTGGGCAAACGGTGTTCAGGCGGAAAGTTTCCATCCAGCAAACGCCGATCTGGAAATGCTCGATCCCACGCAGCGTGGACATTTGTTCGAGAAGTTCCCCGATCTGAACTACGATGCCATGGCTTACGGCGCATTTGCGCGTCGCAGTTTAAGCCAGGGCGAGGCCGCAATATTGCGCGCGGAAAGCGCCTGAGGCCAAATTCGGGCATTGACTCCCTGTTTTATGGCGGTATAAGCCCCAAATCCGGTCCCACTTGGGGCCGGTTTTCATTGGTGTTGGTGGCCCCCGCAAGGGGATGCCTGTCGGGCTTCGGCCAAAGGACAACGCCCTTCGATACTTTTATGAAGGAGACCAGCCGTGACCAAACGCACGTCTGCCAAGTACAAAATCGATCGCCGCATGGGCGAAAACATCTGGGGTCGCCCCAAATCACCGGTGAACCGTCGTGAGTACGGCCCCGGTCAACACGGCCAGCGCCGCAAAGGCAAACTGTCGGACTTCGGTCTGCAACTGCGTGCCAAGCAGAAGCTGAAAGGCTACTACGGCGACCTGACCGAGAAACAATTCCGCCGCATCTATGGTGAAGCTGAGCGTGTCAAAGGCGACACCGGTGAAAACCTGATCGGTCTGTTGGAACGCCGCTTGGACGCTGTTGTTTACCGCGCCAAATTCGTCCCGACCGTCTTTGCTGCCCGTCAGTTCGTGAACCACGGCCATGTGCGCGTGAACGGTAAGAAGGTCAACATTCCTTCGTACCGCGTTCAAGAAGGTGACGTGATCGAAGTGCGTGATCGTTCGAAGCAAATGGCAGCCATCCTGGAAGCAGTTCAACTGCCCGAGCGTGATGTACCAGACTACATCGATGCAGATCATTCGAAATTGACCGCTACCTTCACCCGCACACCCGGCCTGTCGGACGTGCCTTATCCAGTGGTGATGGAACCGAACCTGGTCGTCGAATTTTACGCGAAAAACTAAGCCCAGCTTACACATCGCAGAGATTTGGAACCCGCCCAGGTTTTGGGCGGGTTTCTTTTTGCGTGGTGCCTTTGGTGCATGTGCAGCGAAGCCTCAGCCCCCCGGACAATCGTCAAACCTCGGCATTCATCCTTTCTCTGGTCCGATGACCGCTGTACATCACACGTAAGGGAGCCAATTCATGACCAATCCGAAGCCCCAGCCGGGCATAATGAACATCAAGCCCTATGTGGGCGGCGCGTCGTCGATCGATGGGGTGGACAATGTCATCAAGCTTAGCTCGAACGAGAACCCATTTGGACCCAGCCCCGCAGCGGTCGAGGCTTTTCAGCGCGCAGGGCACGACCTGCATCGCTATCCAAACACCGATCACGCCGCGCTGCGTGGGGCCATTGGTGGGGTTCACAACCTAGATCCCGACCGCATTATCTGCGGCGTCGGCTCGGACGAAATCATCAACTTCCTATGTCAGTGCTATTCAGGGCCGGGGACCGAGGTGATTTACACCGAGCATGGGTTCTCGATGTACAAAATTTCGGCGCTTGCGGCGGGGGCAGAGCCCATTCAAGTGCCCGAGCGCGAACGCATGGTTGATGTTGACGAAATCCTGAAGGCTGTGACCGACAAGACCAGCCTAGTATTTGTGACCAACCCCGGAAACCCAACGGCTACGATGGTCAGTCAGGCAGAGCTTGCACGCTTGGCGCGGTCGTTGCCCGACAACATTCTGTTGGTCATTGATGGAGCTTACGCCGAATTTGTCGACGGTTTTGACGGCGGCGCTGAGCTGGTTGAGCGGTTCGATAATGTGTTCATGACGCGCACATTCTCAAAATTGTACGGGCTTGGCGGTCTACGCATCGGTTGGGGGTATGGTGCGCAAGCGGTGATCGACGTCTTGAACCGCGTGCGCGGTCCATTCAACCTGTCGATGGCTCAGATGGCGGCCGCGCAGGCGGCCTTGGAAGATCGCGATCACGTTGCCCATTGCCTTTCGGAGAATACTAGGTTGCGCGCTTGGCTGGCCGAGGCGCTGGCGGCACTTGGCATTCCGTCCGACACCTCTTGCACCAACTTCATTTTAGCGCGTTTTGCCAATGCGGCCGAGGCGAAAGACTGCAATGAATTCCTTGAAAAACAAGGTATTATTGTCAGGATGGTGGGTGGGTATGGTTTGCCCAACTGTTTGCGGATCACCGTCGGCGATGAAGCTTCATGCCGCAGGGTGGCTCATATGATTGGAAAATTCAAAGGTGGTGCGCCTGGGTCGAAGCTCATGTTGATGGATGAGGACCGGTTGGACGAGGAGGGTAAGTGATGAGTGTGGTTTACAATCGCGTGGCACTGATTGGCCTCGGTTTGATCGCGTCTTCGATGGCACACGCCATGCGCCGTGCCGGGCTGGCAGGCGAGATTGTCGGCACTGCGCGCTCGAAAGAGACGCGCGATATAGCAAGCGAAATCGGCTTTTGTGACCGCATCGTTGATACGGCAGCGGAAGCTGTGGAGGGCGCAGACTTGGTTGTCCTAGCTGTCCCGGTGGGTGCCATGGGCGCGGTCGCTGCCGAAATCGGGCCAAACCTCAAGCGTGGTGCTACTGTCACGGATGTTGGTTCGGTCAAACGTGCTGTAATCGAAACGGTTTCGCCGCATTTACCAGAGTATGTCGACTTCATTCCCGGACACCCATTGGCAGGTACAGAGCATAGCGGGCCTCGTTCCGGCTTTCCGGGGCTGTTCGACAATCGGTGGGTCATCTTGATCCCCAATGGCGCGGATGCTGCGGCTACCGCGCGTTTGACCGAGCTTTGGGAAGGGCTTGGTGCAAATGTCGAAGCGATGGATGCCGATCACCATGATCTGGTGTTGTCGGTGACCAGCCATACGCCACACCTGATCGCATACACGATGGTGGGGGTCGCTGATGATCTGTCGCGCGTGACAGATAGCGAGGTCATCAAGTACTCTGCGGCGGGTTTTCGCGACTTCACGCGGATCGCTGCCTCTGATCCGACCATGTGGCGCGATGTCTTTTTAACCAATAAAGACGCGACGTTAGAGATATTGGGCCGGTTCACAGAAGAGCTGTTTGCGCTGCAACGGGCCATACGAACCGGTGATGGTGAGGCTCTACATGACTATTTCACTCGTACCCGCGCAATCCGACGTGGTATTATCGAAGCTGGGCAAGATACGGACGCGCCCGATTTTGGGCGGTCTGGTAAGCATGATTAACGTGATCGGGTGTCCGCATCGGATTGCGTCTGTGTAAAGGAACGGCAATGGTATCGTGGTTCTGGGTAAGAGCGGGTTGGATGATGCGGAGCATCGGCACCCTTTTTCTTTTTGGCGCGGCTGGTGCGGCATTCGCATATGGTCCAGATCGCTCCCTGCGGCCCATCCCTCGACCGGTTACCGAGATTGCCAGCCCAACAGTGGCCAAGACCGGCCCCGAGGTCGTTCAGTCGCTGCGACCGCGGGCGAAGCCAGGTCGCATTGTCCCGCAAAGCATCGCCCCGAAACCGACCGGGGTTCCAACGGTATTCGCCGTAACGACATCAATGCGCCCCCAAAACCGGCCGCGAGGTTTCGCACGCAAAGTGGCGTCCTCAACGCCGAAACCGACATCGGCAGGGCGCCGTGGGCGTATTTGTGGTGTGAATGAAATCAAAGGTCAGGTCATATCCGCGATTGCTGGTCGGATCAAAGGGTGCGGCGTATCCGATCCAGTTCGGGTGACCGAAGTATCCGGCGTAAAGCTAAGTCAGGCAGCTGTGATGGATTGTACCACTGCCAAAGCCCTGAACCGCTGGGTCCGCGAGGGAGTGTTTCCCGCGGTGGGCCGTTTAGGCGGCGGGCCGTCTTCCTTGCGCGTGGTGGCACATTACGCTTGCCGGACGCGCAACAACAAAGCAGGGGCCAAGGTCAGCGAACATGGCAAGGGTCGCGCGATTGACATTGCTGGAATCCGATTGAAAAGCGGTGCCGAGATATCGGTCCTGAAAGGGTGGCGTGACCCAGTGCAAGGCAAGGTTCTCAAAAAGATGCACCGCGCGGCTTGTGGCCCGTTTGGGACCGTGTTGGGACCGAATGCGGACCGGTATCATCAGGACCATTTCCATTTTGATACCGCACGATATCTCAGCGGGACCTACTGCCGTTGAACAGCGCGCAAGGGTTGTTTCCGTCTGACCAGGCGTTTTCAGTAAGTATCACCGGATCAAGAGCACTGGGGCCTTTCCGATGGGTAACGGTCCCAAAAACATCGTCCCGCCAGACAGACGCAGAGGGATGTCGAGGGTGTCGTTGTTCCCAGAAAGGCCGGCCAGAAATTCCAGTGCACCTGTGACAGTGGGAGCGAGGTCAGGTGACAGGGCACCCGATGTTTGGGCAATCGCGACCATCTTGCGCCAGTTTTGCGCTTTGACGGTTACGTTTCCGTCTGGGACACCATTTTCATCAACGTCGACCGCGCCGGCCAATCGCAGTTCCAACTCGCCCCATGTTGCCTTGAATTCCTGTAAGTTGACATGCGCGATTTGAGGGCGCGCATCTTCAATGGCAAAGCGGTCCCAGGGTTTTGTGAAGTCGACGGTTGCCTTCACGACAACGCCTTCGAAGACTGGTGGCAGGATGTCATCTGGGCCAAGCGATTGGATGAACGATGACGCCGGGGTCAGATTGGTGGCTTCGAAATAGACTTCGTGCCGGTTTTGGTCGCCCTCAAGTCGCCGGGTTGCGAGTTGCCCGTGTTCCAATGCCGCCGTCCAGCCATGAGTAGACTTGAACTTCAAACCTTCAAGAACGACTGAACTGCGATCAAGGGCAAGGGCCGGGGTGGGTGATAGAACAAGTGAGCCGCGTGCTGTGTTGCCTGACATCTCAATTCGTTGACGTGGGGTCGACAGGGTCTGGACGCCGGGCCAAACTGCAATGACGTGATGGGGTTTGTAGGACAGCGCGAGGATCTGAAACTCTGGCGCAGTCCAAGCTAGCCCTGTTTCAGGGTCCGCCAGCTCTAGATTGGTGAAGATCGTGTCGAAGCGGTTAGGAAAGCCGCGTGTCGACAGGGTTTCAACTTCGGCCACCCAGCCGTCCTCTTGCCGATCATCAATCCAGGCGCCAAAGGCGCGTTCGGTTGCCTGTGCGCCAACATACCAATAGCCCGCCCATAGGCCTGCCAACACAAGGGTAATCACGATCAATTTACGCATCACTCTTTCCTCTTACCGCATTGCGTGCTTATTGGCGTATTTAAAGCGACATAAGATGAAGAGCGAGTGAAATGCGCACAGAGGATCTTTGGGTTTTTGGTTATGGATCACTGATGTGGAACCCTGGCTTTGAGCATACCGAGGCCGTCGTGGCGACGTTGCCGGGCTATCACCGCAGTTTCTGCATGCGTTCGATCCACCATCGCGGCACCGAAGATGCGCCAGGCCTTGTTCTGGCACTGGATGAGATGTCGGGTGCACATTGTCAGGGACTGGCGTTTCGAGCCTGTCCCCACAGCCACGAAAAAACATTGGCGGATTTGCGTGAGCGGGAATTGGTGTCTTCGGCCTATCTTGAGAAACGGTTGACGATAGCGCTACGCGATGGTCGCGAAGTTGAAGCGGTGACCTATGTGATTGACCCCGATCACGTCCAATATTGCCAGATTGATCTTGAAGAACAGGCCCGCATTATCGCCTACGCCGTTGGGGGGCGGGGGGCCAATACAGAGTATCTCTATAATACTGCAGCCCATTTGACCGACCTTGGGATAGAAGATCAGGACCTAAATTGGCTGGCGCACCGCGTGCGTGAACAAGCGGCAACTTAAGGGCTTCTGCCAAGACAGTGCTTGGCAGGGGGCAGATGTTGTGCCTATTCTGAGCGCAACAACAATGGCGACAAGGAACTGTCCGCATGGACGAGTTGGATCGCGGGTCGCTGATTGCGCCCAAAAAACATGGGGCCGAGCCGTCTTTCACCCACCCGATCCGCCAGATTTTCTTAATGCTGGTGGTGCTGGGTTTGGTGGGTTTCGGTGTGTTCGTTGCATTGCCACGGGTATTGCCGGTTTTTCTGGCAAACCTCTATCTGAACGGGTTCATCCTGTTCGTCTTCGTCATCGGGCTTTTGGCTTGTTTTTGGCAGGTTTGGCAGGTTTTCGCCTCGGTCAGCTGGATCGAAGGCTATGTACAAGATCGCGTTGGTCATGATCCGAACCGAGGCCCCCGGTTGCTTGCCTCGCTCGCGGTCCTGCTTAGATCCAATAAAGGGTCGCAGCTTCAGATCGGATCGACCTCGTCCCGGTCAATACTGGACAGCGTTGCTACGCGAATTGACGAGGCGCGCGATATCACGCGATATATCGTTAATCTGTTGATATTCCTTGGTCTTCTCGGAACATTCTACGGCTTGGCAACAACCGTTCCAGCGGTGGTTGAAACCATCAAGTCGCTGGCCCCGTCTGACGGCGAAGGCGGCACCGAAGTGTTCGGGCGCTTGATGACAGGGCTTGAAGCCCAGCTTGGCGGAATGGGGACAGCATTTTCGTCATCGCTATTGGGACTGGCTGGATCGCTGATTGTCGGGTTGCTAGAGTTGTTTGCCGGCCATGGACAGAACCGGTTCTATCGCGAACTCGAGGAATGGCTCTCCACAATAACCAAGCTTAGCTTTGCATCAGCCGAAAGCGACACTGACGATGGTAGCGCAAATGCCTACTTGGGTGTGTTGGCCGAGCAGGTCGAGGCCATGCAAACCTTGTTCACGCAGACCGATGTTCAACGGTCCATGTTGGATGACCGGCTGGGGCAATTGGCCGACAAACTTGATGCTGTATCGTCCCATCTTGGACAGGACAACGGGCAAACAGAGGCTTTGACACGTCTGGCCGAAGGGCAAGAGCGTCTCATTGTTACACTGCAATCTCAGCAACAGGATCCAGAAGATCAACCGGACGCAGAAAGCCGGATGCGGTTGCGGTCAATTGATGTTCAGCTCTTGCGAATTCTCGAGGAGATGCAGGCGGGCCGGCAGGAAAGCCTGGCAGATCTGCGCAGTGATATGGCCACGCTGATCCACTCGATCCGCGTGGCCTCTGGTCAGGACGAGGCATAACGATGGCTCTGACCCGTCGATCGGTGCAACGGATGAGCGGCTCGATCTGGCCGGGGTTCGTGGACGCGATGACGGCCCTTCTGCTGGTTCTGATGTTTGTTTTGACGATCTTTATGATCGTACAGTTCATTTTGCGCGAGACAATATCGGGACAAGCCAGTGAGCTTGATGAACTGTCAGGGCAGGTGGCTGAGTTGGCCGATGCGTTGGGGCTGGAACGCTCACGCTCAGACGCGCTTGAGGGAGAGGTCGGTAATTTGAATGCCACGCTGACGGAAGCTCGGTCAGTTTCTGACGCTCAGGCAGCTTTGATCGTACAGCTGACCTCGCAAACCGAGGCACAGGCGGGTGAGCTGGCATCTCAGGCAGCAAAGATCACCAGTTTCGAGGCGCAGGTTGCCACATTGCTGTCAGAGCGTGATCAAGCCCGGGCAGACGGTGAAGCGTTGGCAGCATCTGTGGAAGAGTTGGAGGCAGCACAAGCACGTGCAGTGTCACAACAGGAAGCGTTGAACCTCGCACTTGCCAAGGCGCGGGATGAAATCGATGCGGGTGCGGAAGCTGCACGGCTTGCCGCCGCCAAGCGCGAGGCGCTGGAAGCACTGGTGGCTGATTTGGAAGCGAAGGCTGGCGAAATGGCGAAAGCGCTGAGCGATGAAGAAGCAGGGCGACTGGCCGAAGCCGCCGCGGCTGCAGCTTTGCGTGAACGTCTTAAAACCGCGGATGATGAACTGACGGCGATGACACTGGCGCTTGAGGCTAAGCGCAAGGATGCCGAAGAAACGCTGACACTGTTGGCGGCGGCGCGAGCGGCAGGTGTCGATTTGGAAGAGCGACTGGCTTCGGCCTTGGTGCAGATTGAAGACCAGAATGCCGATTTGGCGGACCGCGCGGCGTTACGTGAACAATTGACGGCGGCATTGGCAGCGCGCGTAGAGGCCGAAAATTCCGTGCAGGGCGCGATGAGTGACGCAGAAGAGCGCGCACGGCTTTTGGCGGCCGCCAATCTTGCCTTGGCCGAGGAAGAAGCGGCAAGCGCTGAAGGGCAGCGTAAAATTGCGCTGCTCAATGAACAGGTTGCGGCGCTACGGGCGCAGCTTGGCAGCCTGCAGGCGATCCTTGATGACGGTAACGCGCGCGATGCAGACGCGCAGGTCCAGATCCAAAAGCTTGGCTCCGAACTGAACTCTGCGCTTGCGCGTGTGGCTTCAGAAGAACGCAAGCGGGCGGCACTCGAGGAGGCAGAGCGCAAACGGTTGGAGGAGGAGGCAAAAGAACTTGCGGCCTATCGGTCCGAGTTTTTCGGAAAGCTCAAAGAGGTTCTTGGTGATCGCGAAGGCGTCCAGATTGTCGGGGACCGTTTTATTTTCTCGTCTGAGGTTCTGTTCACCAGTGCAAACGCGACATTGCAGCCCGAAGGGCAAGCGCAAGTGGCAAATGTTGCCGAATTGTTGGCCGAAGTCGCCGGAGAAATCCCGGACGAGGTTGACTGGATCATACGTGTGGATGGGCATACCGATAACATACCGCTATCCGGAACGGGCATCTTCCGAAACAATTGGGAACTTTCTCAGGCGCGGGCATTGTCTGTCGTTGAGTTCATGATCGATGAGCTGGGTTTCCCTCCCGAACGGCTTGCTGCCACCGGGTTTGCGGAGTTTAGACCCGTTAACCCGGCAGACACGTCAGAAGCACGGGCGCAGAACCGCCGGATCGAGCTAAAACTGACAGAGCGCTAAGCTATCTTATCCAAAGAAAAAAACCCGCTGATCTAATCAGCGGGTTTTCAAATTTGATCTTAAGTGTGTGCTTAGTCTGCTGTCAAAAGCGGTGGCTTTTTGCGCGATCCAAGCTGCGGGCTTTGGGGTTTCTCCATCCGTAGATCGAGCTTGCCATTCTTCACGCCGACCTTGACCAGCCCACCTTTCGCAAGTTTGCCAAACAGTAGCTCCTCGGCAAGAGGCTTTTTAATGTGCTCTTGGATCACACGACCCAGAGGACGTGCGCCCATGCGATCATCATAGCCCTTGTCGGCAATCCATTCTGCCGCCGCGCGGGTCAGCTCGATCGAGACGCCGCGATCCAGAAGCTGCGCTTCCAGTTGCAGAACGAACTTCTCGACCACCTGCAAGATCACTTCTTTGCCCAGTGGGGCGAAGCTGATCACCGCATCGAGACGGTTGCGGAATTCCGGAGTGAACGTCCGTTCGATCGCCGCGGTGTCTTCGCCTTCGCGCCGATCTCGGCCGAAGCCGACAGCCGATTTGGCTTGTTCGGTCGCGCCGGCGTTTGACGTCATGATCAAAACCACGTTGCGGAAGCTCACCGTCCGTCCGTTATGGTCGGTCAGTTCGCCATTATCCATCACTTGCAACAGGATGTTGTAGACATCCGGGTGGGCCTTCTCCATCTCATCAAGCAAAAGCACGCAATGCGGATGCTGATCCACTCCGTCGGTCAAAAGACCGCCCTGGTCGAACCCAACATAACCGGGAGGCGCACCAATCAGGCGCGAAACCGCGTGTTTCTCCATGTATTCCGACATGTCAAAGCGCAGAAGCTCGACGCCAAGATTATCGGCGAGTTGCTTTGCAACCTCTGTTTTGCCCACACCTGTTGGCCCGGCAAACAAGTAGTTGCCGATGGGTTTTTCAGGTTCACGCAGACCCGCACGTGCCAGTTTGATGGCCGAAGACAGCGCATCGATGGCATTGTCCTGTCCAAACACCACCCGTTTGAGCGCCTTTTCAAGGTCGCGCAGGGTTTCGGTATCATCCTTGGACACACTTTTCGGTGGGATGCGCGCGATTTTGGCCACGACGGCTTCAATCTCTTTGACACCGATGGTTTTGCGCCGTTTGCTTTCGACCAGCAAATGCTGTGCTGCACCCGCCTCGTCGATCACATCGATGGCTTTGTCGGGTAGCTTACGATCATTCACATACCGATCCGACAGCTCGACCGCGGTCTTGATCGCATCAGCGGTGTATTTGACGCTGTGGTGTGCCTCGAAATAAGGTTTCAACCCTTTTAGAATCTTTACCGCATCATCGACACTTGGTTCGTTGACGTCGATTTTCTGGAACCGGCGGCTAAGTGCGCGGTCTTTTTCGAAATGCTGACGGAATTCCTTATAGGTGGTCGAACCCATGCAGCGCAGCTTTCCGCCTTGCAACGCCGGCTTCAGAAGGTTCGATGCATCCATCGCCCCACCAGAAGTGGCGCCCGCACCGATCACCGTGTGGATCTCGTCGATGAACAACACCGCATCGGGGTGATCTTCAAGCTCTTTCATCACGGCCTTGAGGCGTTCTTCGAAATCACCGCGATAGCGGGTTCCGGCCAACAGCGCGCCCATGTCGAGCGAATAGATCGTCGTCTCTGACAAAATCTCGGGGGTTTGTCCGCCAACAACCTTGGCAGCCAGCCCTTCTGCAATTGCCGTTTTACCGACACCAGGATCGCCCACCAAAAGCGGGTTGTTCTTGCGGCGGCGGCAGAGCACCTGAATGCAGCGTTCAACTTCGTGCTCGCGACCGATCAGCGGATCAATATCACCTTCACGCGCTTTTGCGTTCAGATCAACGCAGTACTTCGCCAGCGCACTGTCGTTTTCTTCGGCAGGCTGTGCGTCTTGCACGTCTTCTTCAAAGTCCGGTGCGCCCGAGACGGGGCGTGCTTCGCCGAAACTACTGTCTTTGGCGACCCCGTGGGCAATGTAGTTCACCGCATCATAACGAGTCATATCTTGTTCTTGCAGGAAGAAGGCGGCGTTTGATTCGCGTTCAGCAAAGATCGCGACCAACACATTGGCCCCGGTCACTTCGGTCCGACCCGAGCTTTGGACGTGGATCGCGGCGCGTTGGATAACGCGCTGGAAGGCGGCCGTCGGAACCGCCTCGCTGCCTTCGACATCGGTGATTAGCGTCGTCAGTTCTTCGTCGACGAACTCGACCAGAACCTTACGCAGAACGTCCAGATCGACCGAGCACGCTTGCATCACACGGGCGGCATCGGGTTCATCCAGCAACGCAAGAAGCAAGTGTTCCAGCGTTGCCAATTCGTGTTTTCGTTCATTCGCCAGCGCAAGTGCGTGGTGGATGGCTTCTTCAAGCGGTTTTGAAAAGGATGGCATGTTGAACACTCCTCGTAGCTCGTGCGGGATCTGCCGCGTGGCGGTTGCCCCGCCTTTACCGTCGCCTCATATGTTTAAAGTTCGGTTTTCCGGGCGCATCTTCAAGCCCTTTCTTGTCAATTTTAGCTCTCGCAGACGTGATTTCGGGTAAACGATGCTTAAAAACTGTCTTTACGATGTCGGATTTCGGCGAAGACCTCGGCATCGGAAGCGGCTTTCATATGTAGGGCGGTTTTTAAATCGGACAAGTGGGCGCGCAAAAATGGGTTGGTGTTCAGCTCTTCTGACAGTCGCGACGGCACCGTTGCTTGGCCCTTGGCGCGCAAGCGATCAATCTCGGCTGCTCGGCTTGCCAGCGCGGTATTGTCGGGTTCGATAGTTCGTGCGAATGCAGCGTTTGAGGCCGTGTATTCATGGCCGGAACAAATTAGTGTCTCGGGAGGTAATAGGGCCAGTTTCGACAGGCTCTCCCACATCTGTGCCGGGCTGCCTTCGAACAAGCGTCCGCATCCCATCGCCATCAAACTGTCCCCGGTAAACGCAGCCCCTGCGTCGGGAACGTGGAAGGCGATATGGCCGACCGTATGGCCGGAGACGTCCATCACGTCGACCGTATGACCGGCAAACATGAAACTGTCGCCATCCTCATAGGCACCGGCCAGATCGGGAAGGCGGTGCGCATCGGCGCGCGCGCCGATCACCTGAGCGCCGGTTTTGGCCACGACCTCGGCCACCCCGTCCACATGATCCCAGTGGTGATGGGTCAGCCAGATATCGGACAATGACCATCCACGCGCGTCAAGTTCAGTTAGAATCGGAGCAGCTTCTGGTGCATCGACCAAGGCTGTGTCGCCGCTGTCATCGTCATGAAGTAGAAAGGCATAATTGTCAGAAAGACAGGGGATCGTGACCAGTGTGAGCATGTGTTTCTCCGGGTTTGACCTCTAGTCTTGCCGAAACGCGAGCAAGGCTCAATACTGAGACTATATCTGGGGGCTGATATGGCTGGTGAGAAACCGCATTCCATCGCGCACGAGCGCGAGGACGGGCGATTGTCCGCACCCTCGGCTGCGCGCAACATTTCCCCGATACTAGCGGCGATCGAACCCTTTGTTCCTCATGGCGGCATAGCGCTCGAAATTGCCTCGGGCACTGGAGAGCACGCTGTGGCCTATGCCGAAGCCTTCCCGGATACGATCTGGCAGCCCACAGATATCGACGCGAAGCGCTTGATCAGCATCGACAGTTGGAGGGCAACGAAGGGGTTGTTGAACATGCGTGTAGCGCAAGCATTGGATGCGACGGCGCCCAGTTGGCGCACTGGTCCATTTGCAATGGCTGTGACAGTGAACCTGATGCATTTGATTGCAAAGCAGGATGCACAGGCCGTCGTCCGGGGCGTTGCGCGCAATCTGTCTCCGCGCGGGCACTGGTTTCTGTACGGTCCTTTCCGGTCGGGTGGAGAATTCCGGTCGGATGGGGATCGCGCCTTTCATACGTCGTTGTCTGAACACGATCCCGCCATCGGGTATAAGGACATCGAAGCAATCGAGGCTTGGGGCACCGACGCCGGTTTGCAGCGCGTTGACCTGATCGAGATGCCGGCAAACAATCTGGCACTTGTCATGCGCCAGACGCATTCCTGACGGAATGCAAGATCGCTCATTCCCTTTTGCGGTGGTTCGGGTAATCTCGGCCCGACGATGTTTGGGCGACGGTAAACACTTTTATGCATCTTGATGTGCAAGATCTACGAAACTTCTATTACCGCAGCATGTTGGGACGTGCAGCGCAAAAGGCGATCCGCGATAAGGTGGTCGCGATGTGGCCAAGCGCGCAGGCCAAGGGGCAGACTGTTGCGGGCTTCGGGTTTGCGGTGCCTTTGCTGCGACCATATCTTCCTACAGCCCGCCGCGTGTTGGGGCTGATGCCCGCGCCGCAAGGCGTTATGCCTTGGCCCGCAGGTATGCAGAACGTTTCGGCGTTGGTCGAGGATACGACCTGGCCATTGGACACGGGCGTTGTCGACAAACTTGCCGTGATGCACGGGCTCGAGACCTCAGAGACGCCGAGCTTTCTACTGGACGAAATATATCGCGTTTTGGGTCCTGGTGGACGTGCCTTGTTCATCACCCCGAACCGTGCTGGGCTTTGGGCCCGATCTGATGCAACCCCGTTTGGGTTTGGCCGCCCCTATTCCCTTAGCCAGCTTGAAAAGCAGCTTGAGGAGCATGGATTTCGGGTGGAGCGTCACATGTCCGCGCTGTACCAGCCGCCATCGTCGCGGCGGTTTTGGCTGAAGACTGGAAATTTCTGGGAACGTGCGGGAATGCAGCTACCACTTATTCTTGCCGGCGGTGTTTTGATGGTCGAAGTCTCGAAACAGATACCTGCCCCTAAGCGGCCCGGGCTGGCTCAGGCGGTGAAGCGACCGCTGAAAGTGCTGGAAGGGCTGGGCGTGCCTGAACCTAGTACGCCACGGTCCGGTCCTTAGGGGGCTGCTACGGTCGTTCGCAGCTGCAGAATCAACGTGCCAAATGCGGTCCCAAATGGACCCCTTGGGCTATGATGCGATTGCATAGTCAGAAAAATGCGGTGTTAGTATGCAAATGTATCCCGAGATCTCGGGGCAAACAGATAATGCGCAAACTCCTTTTTTCCTTTAGAAGGTGGGGTCTGGCCGCATTGTCACGCGATGCGGGTTGAAAAGGCGACAATATGTTGGCGATAAACCGGTTCAAGCCTGTTGCGAGGTACGATTATCCCTGCTACACGCTTCTCCGATTTAGATGATACGCAACGATTGCGGCATCTGTAGGCCGCCCCGGTTTGCTGAGAGGCAGATCACAATGGGGCTAAAGACATCGGAAGGGTGGACGTGTCCGAACCAGTCTCGATCTCAACCGGCATCGCTCAGCGGTATGCCACTGCCGTCTTTGACCTGGCCAAAGAGGGCAAGAAACTGAAAGCAGTCGAGGCGGATGTTGCCGCCCTAGACGCTGCTCTCGCCGATAGCGAAGACCTTCGCGACCTGATCAGTTCACCGGTTTACAGCCGGGACGAACAAGGCGCATCGATCGCAGCCATCGCCAAGAAAATGAAACTTTCGCCAATGGTTGCGAACACGCTTGGGCTTATGGCCCAGAAACGGCGCTTGTTCGTATTGCCTCAGCTTGTGACCGCGTTGCGTAACCTCATTGCTGAGGACAAAGGAGAGGTCACTGCAGACGTGACCGCTGCCAAGTCTATGACCAAGGCGCAACAAGACAAACTTGCCAAAGCTCTAAAAGCTACAATCGGCAAGGATGTAAATATCAACCTGGCCGTCGATGAAACGCTCATCGGTGGTCTTGTCGTCAAAGTCGGATCTCGCATGATTGATACGTCAGTCCGTGCGAAGCTCGACGCATTGCAGAATTCCATGAAAGAGGTCGGATAATGGGTATCCAAGCAGCAGAAATTTCTGCGATCCTGAAGGACCAGATTAAGAACTTTGGCCAAGACGCCGAAGTGGCCGAAGTTGGCCGCGTTCTTTCGGTCGGTGATGGTATCGCCCGTGTGCACGGTCTTGATAAGGTCCAGGCTGGTGAAATGGTCGAATTCCCCGGTGGTATCCGCGGAATGGCCCTGAACCTTGAAGCTGACAACGTTGGTGTTGTTATCTTTGGTTCGGACCGTGACATTAAGGAAGGCGACACTGTTAAGCGCACGAACTCGATCGTGGACGTGCCTGCAGGTGACGAGCTTCTGGGTCGCGTTGTTGACGGTCTGGGCAACCCGATCGACGGCAAGGGTCCGATCAAAACGAAGAACCGTAACGTCGCTGACGTTAAGGCGCCGGGCATCATCCCGCGTAAATCGGTTCACGAACCGATGGCAACCGGCCTGAAATCGGTCGACGCGATGATCCCAATTGGCCGTGGCCAGCGCGAGCTGATCATTGGTGACCGCCAAACTGGCAAAACTGCTGTGGCGCTTGACGCCATCCTGAACCAGAAGTCGTACAACGACGCTGCTGGCGACGATGAAAGCAAGAAACTGTACTGTGTCTACGTTGCTGTTGGTCAGAAGCGTTCGACAGTTGCTCAGCTGGTTAAGAAACTGGAAGAAAGCGGCGCGATTGAGTACTCGATCGTTGTGGCTGCGACCGCATCTGACCCCGCGCCAATGCAGTTCCTGGCCCCTTACGCAGCGACCGCGATGGCCGAACACTTCCGTGACAACGGCCGCCACGCGCTGATCATTTATGATGACCTGTCAAAGCAAGCTGTGTCCTACCGCCAGATGTCGCTTCTGCTGCGTCGTCCGCCCGGTCGTGAAGCTTATCCGGGTGACGTTTTCTATCTTCACTCGCGCCTGTTGGAGCGTTCGGCCAAGCTGAACGAAGATTACGGTTCCGGTTCCTTGACCGCGCTGCCCGTGATTGAAACCCAAGGTGGCGACGTTTCCGCGTTTATTCCAACCAACGTGATTTCGATCACCGACGGCCAGATTTTCTTGGAAACTGAACTGTTCTACCAAGGTATCCGTCCTGCGGTGAACACCGGTCTGTCGGTGTCGCGTGTTGGATCATCGGCTCAGACTAAAGCGATGTCTTCGGTTGCAGGTCCGGTGAAACTGTCGCTGGCTCAGTATCGCGAGATGGCTGCGTTCGCTCAGTTCGGCTCCGATCTTGATGCGGCTACTCAGCAGCTTCTGAACCGTGGTGCGCGCCTGACCGAGCTTATGAAGCAAGCTCAGTACTCGCCGCTGACCAACGCTGAAATCGTCTGCGTGATTTATGCAGGGACCAATGGTTACCTCGACAAGATCGACGTAAGCGAAGTTGGTCGCTTTGAAGCGGGCCTTCTGAACCACTTGCGTCAGAACCACGCTGATTTGCTTGCTGATATCACCGACAACGACCGTAAGGTTAAGGGTGAGCTTGAGGACAAAGTCAAAGCTGCGCTGGACGCGTTCGCCGCTGACTTCGCTTAAGGGGGCCGGAAACGATGCCCAACCTTAAGGACCTCAAAAATCGGATCGAGAGTGTTAAGAACACTCGGAAGATCACGAAGGCCATGCAGATGGTGGCCGCCGCAAAACTGCGGCGGGCGCAAGAAGCGGCTGAAGCGGGTCGCCCCTATGCAGATCGGTTCAACGCCGTTCTGGGTGGGTTGGCTGCTGCTTCAGGTGGGGGCGACGGCGCCCCGAAACTGCTTGCCGGTACGGGTTCCGATCAAGTCCACATGCTTGTGGTCATGACCGCTGAACGCGGGCTTTGCGGCGGCTTCAACTCGTCTATCGTGAAGATGGCGCGTGCCAAGGCCGATGAGCTGTTGGCGGCTGGCAAGACGGTGAAAATGATCACCGTTGGCAAGAAGGGCCGCGAGCAACTGAAGCGTGAATTCGAAGACCGTATGGTAGAACATGTTGATCTGTCGGGTGTGCGCAACGTTGGCTATGACAACGCGCAGTCGGTTTCGAACGATCTTATCCATCGCTACAACGAGGGTGAGTTCGACGTGGCGACGATCTTCTATAACCGGTTCGAAAGCGTGATCACTCAGGTCCCGACAACCAAGCAGGTTATCCCTGCCAGCTTTGACGCCCCAGAAGAGGGTGCGGCTGCGTCGACGATTTATGATTACGAGCCGTCAGAAGAAGGTATTCTGGAAACGCTTCTGCCTTCGGGCGTTGCCACCCAGGTCTTCTCGGCACTTTTGGAAAACGCTGCTTCAGAGCAGGGTGCGCGTATGGCCGCAATGGACAACGCAACCCGCAATGCTGGCGAAATGATCGACAAGCTGACCATTCAGTACAACCGTTCGCGCCAGGCAGTGATCACCAACGAACTTATCGAAATTATTTCGGGCGCCGAGGCGCTCTAAGGAAACCGGAGAAACAACAATGGCTAACGCTAAAGGTAAGATCACCCAGGTGATTGGCGCCGTTGTGGACGTTCAGTTCGAGGATGCCCTTCCCGAAATTCTGAACGCACTCGACACCGACAACAATGGCAACAAGCTTGTGCTTGAAGTGGCTCAGCACCTTGGTGAAAACACCGTGCGCTGTATCGCTATGGACGCGTCCGAAGGTCTGGTCCGTGGTCAAGCGGTTACTGACACCGGCGCACCGATCTCGGTGCCAGTTGGCAACGCAACGCTAGGTCGTATCCTGAACGTCATCGGCGAACCCGTTGACGAAAAAGGTCCCGTTAAATCGAAAGACAGCCGCCCAATTCATGGCGATGCCCCTGCGTTTGACGAACAGTCGACTGAAACAGAAATCCTGACCACCGGCATCAAGGTTATCGACCTGCTGGCGCCCTACACCAAGGGTGGTAAAATTGGTCTATTCGGCGGTGCCGGCGTTGGTAAAACCGTTTTGATCATGGAACTGATCAACAACATCGCGAAGGTGCACTCGGGTGTGTCCGTGTTTGCGGGTGTTGGTGAGCGGACCCGTGAAGGCAATGACCTGTATCACGAGATGATCGAATCCGGCGTTATCGTTCCTGACGATCTGGAAAAATCAAAAATTGCGCTGGTCTACGGCCAGATGAACGAACCTCCCGGTGCACGTATGCGTGTTGCCCTGTCGGGTCTGACCCTGGCTGAGCAGTTCCGTGATGACACCGGTTCGGACGTTCTGTTCTTCGTGGATAACATCTTCCGCTTTACCCAAGCTGGTTCGGAAGTTTCGGCTCTGTTGGGTCGTATTCCTTCGGCGGTTGGCTATCAGCCAACACTGGCGACCGACATGGGTGCGATGCAGGAACGTATTTCGTCAACCAAATCGGGTTCGATTACATCGGTTCAGGCCGTGTATGTTCCCGCGGATGACTTGACCGACCCTGCGCCTGCGACTTCGTTTGCTCACTTGGACGCGACGACCGTTCTGGATCGTGCGATCTCGGAAAAAGGCATCTACCCGGCTGTTGACCCACTTGGTTCAACTTCGCGTCTGCTTGACCCGCTGATCATTGGTGAAGAGCACTACAAGGTTGCGACCGACGTTCAGCAGATCCTTCAGCGTTACAAGTCGCTGCAAGACATCATCGCCATCCTTGGCATGGACGAACTGTCGGAAGAAGACAAACTGACAGTTGCGCGCGCTCGTAAAATCGAACGCTTCCTGTCGCAGCCGTTCGACGTTGCGAAAGTGTTTACTGGTTCTGACGGTGTTCAGGTTCCTCTGGAAGACACAATCACGTCGTTCAAGGCTGTTGTGGCTGGCGAATATGATCACCTGCCCGAAGGCGCCTTCTACATGGTTGGCGGCATCGATGAAGTGATCGCCAAAGCCGAGAAAATGGCAGCTGATGCTGCCTAATTGGGAACGTGACGGGGCAGCTTAGCCTGCCCCAGATCATCCTAAAAGGAGACCCAAAATGGCTGATACGATGCAATTTGACCTGGTGTCGCCCGAACGGAGCCTCGCTTCGCTTCAGGCTACAGCCGTCCAGCTGCCGGGTACTGATGGCGACATGACAGCGATGCCGAACCACGCACCGACGATCACAACGTTGCGTCCGGGTATCGTTCGTGTTGAAGCGCCTGAAGGCAACGCTGATTTCGCAGTAACTGGCGGTTTCGCCGAGGTTACAGCAACCGGCACATCGGTTCTGGCAGAGCGTGCTGTGCCTGTGTCTGAGATGACGCAAGAGGTTCTGGACACGTTCGTGTCTGATGCGGCTGCCGCATCAGAGAACGCGACCACGGAAAACCTTGACGAACTGGCCAAGCGCACCGTCGACATTGCCGCAATGGCAAGTGAATTGGGACTGTCGGCCAAGGCCTGATCGCACCCACCCTAAAAGATAGAAGGCCCTGCCAACTGGCGGGGCTTTTAGCATTTGCGCTCTGGTCGTATTCGCGTCACAGATGGGCGCATGACAACTAAGACCCCTGGAAGTTCGCGCGCGGCCATTTGGTTCGTTCTTGCCACCATCCTGTTGGATGCTGTGGGGATCGGGATTGTGTTTCCAATCATGCCTGATCTGATGGAACGCGTTGGCGCGGCCAGCACAGCTGACGGCGCGTTCTGGGGCGGGATCCTTATGGCCTCCTATGCTGCGATGCAGTTCCTGTTCGCCCCAATTATCGGCGGAGTTTCTGATAGCCTTGGGCGACGACCCGTCCTGCTGTTGGCCCTTGTAGCATTGACAGTCGACTATATCGTAATGGCACTGGCGACGACGTTTTGGTGGCTGCTGATTGGCCGTCTGCTGGCGGGTATTGCGGGGGGAACCTATATCACCGCGACAGCCTATCTGGCCGACGTCTCGAAACGCGAAGAGCGCGCCGCGAATTTCGGCCTTATCGGTGCGACCTTTGGGATCGGATTTGTGATGGGTCCGGCCATTGGTGGCTTTGTTGCCAGCTATCATATTACGGCTCCATTTTGGTTGGCCGCCGTATTGGCAGGGATTAACGTCATCTTCGGTTTCTTCGTCCTGCCAGAAAGCCTTAAGCCCGAGAAACGCCGCGCTTTCCGCCGCCGGGACCTGAACCCGTTTGGTTCGATCTTAGATGCCTTCAAACTTCCCGGCTTGGCATTGCCGCTGGCGCTGATCTTCGTCTTCGAGTTCGCCAATATGGTCTATCCAACCCTGTGGGCCTTTTGGACGCGCGAGGTGTTTGGCTGGGGCACAGCGCTGATCGGGTTGACGCTGGCAGCCTACGGTATCGCTGTGGCGTTTTCACAAGGCGTTGTTATGCGTTTGCTAATCCCACGTTTGGGGGAATACCGGACGCTCATATTTGCGATCATTTGCGGTATCGTGGCCTTGGTTGTTATCGGGTTCACCGGCAGCGTTATTGTGATGTTCGCGGTGATCGTCGTATCAGCACTCGCAGACATGGCCCCCCCCACGATGACCGCGATGATGGCCAACATGGTGGATGAAGATCGGCAGGGTTTGTTGCAAGGCGTCATTGCAAGTCTTGCGTCGATTGCAGCCGTTATTGCGCCCATGGTGCTGACAGGAATATTTCAGAACTTCGCAGGCGATGACGCGGCACTGTATTTGCCCGGTGCTCCTTTCTTATTCTCGGCGTTGCTGATCATGCTGATCTTCCCGCTCTTCCTGAGGTTGAAGCGCTAGACTGGCTTGCCAGGCCCGGTAATTTCAGGTCTTCTGAAATGACCTAGGGTTGTGGGGATATCGGTGTATGCGGCGGATCAAGAGCCATATGGTCGGGGTTGACCAAGGCAGTTCGGTTCTGTTTTCGGATTTTGAACATGACGGCGAAATGTGGACCGGCAACGGGCCGCGCAAGCTATCCAAAGACGTTGCGTTCGCCGAGCCTTTTATCGCGTCGCCCTCGGTGCATGTTAGCGTGTCCATGTGGGATCTGGATAAGCGTACCAACGCGCGTGCCGATATTGCAGCCGAAAATATAACCGAGAAGGGTTTTCAAATCGTCTTTCGCACATGGAGCGATACCCGTGTGGCACGGGTCCGTGTGGATTGGCTGGCAATCGGTGGCCTGCGGGGGGACGATGATTGGGATGTCTAAGCCCGTCAGCGAAAAAGGGCCCGAAGAGGCCCTTTAACCGACAGGCTAAGCAGCTGCCTCAGTAATACATGCCTTCGTAGAGAGGCTCTAACGTGTCGTGATCAAACAGCGACGATACCGATGTGCCACCCCAAATGTTCAAAATTGCCTGAGCAAACATCGGAGCAGTCGGTACGACGCGAATATTACTTGCACCGAGTACCGGTTTGGTTGGCGCAATCGAATCTGTAATGACCAATGATTTCATGACCGAATTTGTCACACGCTCGACGGCTGGGCCGGACATCACACCGTGCGTGATATAGGCATGGACTTCACTGGCGCCCTTTTCCATCAGAACTTCGGCGGCTTTACACAAGGTACCAGCAGTGTCGCAGATGTCGTCGACGATGATACACCGCTTGCCAGTCACATCCCCAATGACGATCATTTCGGCAACTTCTCCGGCCTTTTCACGGCGCTTGTCCACGATCGCCAGTGGTGCACCGATACGTTTGGCAAGCTCGCGTGCGCGGGCCACGCCGCCGACGTCGGGTGAGATCACCATGACCTCGTCCAGGCAGTCTTTAAAGTGATGCTTTACATCCAGGGCAAAGATCGGGCTGGCGTAAAGGTTGTCGACTGGGATGTCGAAGAAACCCTGGATCTGAGCCGCATGAAGATCCATGGTCAACACGCGCTCGATCCCCGATTGGGCGATCATGTTGGCAACCAGCTTGGCTGAAATCGGTGTGCGCGCTTTGGTGCGGCGATCCTGTCGGGCATAACCGAAATAGGGGATCACAGCGGTCGTGGTGCGTGCGGATGACCGACGCAGCGTGTCGGCCATGATCAATAGCTCCATCAGGTTGTCATTTGCCGGGTTCGAGGTCGGCTGGATGATGAACATATCCTCGCCGCGTACGTTCTCGAACACCTCGACGAAAATCTCGCCATCGTTAAATCGCTCGACACGCGCGTCGACCAGTCCAACGGCAGCGCCGCGATGCATCGACATGCGTTTGGCGACGGCCTCGGCCAGGGGCCGGTTGGCATTGCCAGAGATGAGTTTCGGTTCATTTGTGGATGGCATGGCAGCGGTTCCCGGTGGTCAATATGACAGAATCGTGACGTTGACACCCCATAGCATCGGGATAGATTCCTTGAAACAGTATTGGGGCAACAGGAGCCGTAAAAATGAGCCATGTAGACTATTATTTCACAGTGTTGTCCCCTTGGGCCTTTCTGTCTGGAACGCGACTGGAAGAAAGTGCTGCGCGTCACGGCGCGACGGTCACTTACAAACCGCTGGACATCGGTCAGTTGTTTGGCCGTACAGGGGGAACTCTGCCCAAGGATCGGCATCCATCACGGATGGACTATCGGATGCAAGAGTTAAAGCGCTGGTCGAAAACGCTCGATATGCCGATGAACTTCACACCGGCACACTGGCCGACCAATGGAGCGCCAGCTTCCTATGCCATTATTGCAGCACAAGCGTCGGGCGCGGGTGACACGGGCGCACTTGTGAACGGTATCGGTCGTGCCTGCTGGGTCGAAGAAAAGGACATCGCAGAAGACACAGTGATCAAGGCCTGTCTTGAAGCCGCAGGATTTGATCCCGCGCTTGCGGATAGTGGATTGTTGGCAGGTGCCGAAACCTATGGACGCAATCTTGACGACGCGGTGAATGCCGGCGTCTTTGGGTCGCCCTTTTACGTCTGCGACGACGGCGAGGTGTTCTGGGGACAAGATCGACTGGACGCGTTGGACGCTCACCTCGGAAGCAAGGGCTAATGACGATCGAGCCGTTCGCCGGGCGCCCGACCTACTGGAGTAGGACGGGTGACGGTCCGCGTCAGGCTTTGATGGTGCATTGCTCGCTCGCGCATTCAGGTGCGTGGCGCGGGGTACAGAAAAGGCTTTCGGATGATTTTACGATGCTCGCATTCGACTTACCCGGACATGGGCGAAGTGCTGACTGGGAGGGGGAGCCCGAATATCAGGATGTGAGTGTCGAGATTGCTGAAGCCCTGCTGGAGCGCGAAGCAGATGGCCCGCTGGACCTGATCGGCCATAGCTTTGGGGCGACGATAGCTCTGCGGCTGGCGCAACGCGTCCCGGACCGCGTGCGCAGCCTGACATTGTTTGAGCCGGTCCTGTTCGCCGCTGCCAAGGCGCATCTGGTCTTCGCAGAAAACCTGGCCTATATGAATGGTCCATTTGCAGACGCCATGCGGGCTGGCGACCGGATGGAGGCAGCTCGGTTGTTCAACGTCATGTGGGGGCGGTCCGATGTCTGGCAATCTTTGCCACAGGCGCAGCGCGATGACATGGCAAAGCGCATTCATTTGATCCCTGCTGGCAAGGTTGTCACCCATGATGACATTCATGAACAAGCTGCACCTGGTGCGCTTGAGGCGCTCAAATTTCCCGTCCTTCTGATGGAAGGGGCCAACTCACCCGAGATTGCGCGGGTCGTGCTGGACGTGATGGAACGGCGATTGCCAAATGCTACACGCCGTGTGATTGCGAATGCTGCTCACATGGCGCCGGTCACCCACCCAGAGCTGGTGGCAAACGCAATTCTGGAATTTGTAAATACACAGGCGCCGGTGTGAGCAAGGACTAGCCACGCACCAAGTCGACAAACCGATCTATGTTTTCATTCGACATCGACCAATCGGCAACCATGCGGGCGGTCAAAACTTCGGTGGGATCCTTCCCGTCCAGACTGCCTTCCCAGATGTAATAGATCGCTCCGGCGTCGTGCAGCCGCTTGTGACCCGCACGCGACCAGCCCGCAAAGCTCATATTAGCCTCGGGTTCATGCAGGAACGAGGCACCTGCGATCTGTTTCAACCCACGCACCAAACGCGCATTGGCGGCGTTGGAGCGTTTGGCGAGTTCAATCCACAGGTCGTCGGTTAGATACGCCAGCATTTGTGCGGACAGATACCGATGCTTTGAGAAAAGATGCGCGCCGCGCTTGCGGCGCAGCTCAAATTCCCATGCGTGCTTGGGATCAAAAAAGATCACTGCTTCGACACCCAAACAACCGTTCTTGGTGCCACCAAAGCTGACGGCGTCAATACCGGCTTTCCATGTCATTTCGGCGGGCGAACATCCGAGCGCTACCAGTGCATTGGCGAAACGCGCTCCGTCCAAATGGGTCGGCAAGCCGAAGCCTTTTGCAACATCGCACAGGGCAGTCAGCTCTGGCACGGTATAGACCGTGCCGCGTTCGGTCACGTTGGTAATCGAAACAGGGCCGCGTTGCGGGCCATGTACACCGCGACCTTCCTCAAACGCGATCTTGGCGCTTAGGTCGGCCGGGCCCATCTTGGCGTCTTTGGTCGGCACAAGCGTCAGTTTGGCACCACCAGAATAGAACTCGGGCGCATTGCATTCATCCTCGTGGATATGCGCCTCGGCCGCGCAGAACACGGTTTCCCAAGGCTTTGTCAGCGTGGCCAACGCAATCGAATTGGCTGCTGTTCCCGTTGGAACCAGATAAACGGCAGCTTCGGGGGCCTCGAATATCTCGCGAATACGCGCCCGGACCTCTTCCATGATCGGATCGGCGCCATAGGGCATTGCATAGCCTTCATTGGCTCGGGCCAAAGCCTCCATCACTTTGGGGTGGGCCGGGCCGGAATTGTCAGAGGCAAGATACATCAGTGCGGCTCCTCGATCAGGTGGTCTTCCCATTCATCTTCGGGAACTTCAAATTCGGGGACCGTCCAGCCTTGAACGCTGCGCTCCGCTTTGTGGACGCTATCCGGATCACCGGACACAAGCGGGTGCCAATCTTCAAGCGGTTTGCCTTCGTGCCGCAACCGATAGGCGCAAGACGCGGGCATAAAATAGGCCGTTTCGCCAATATTTTCAGGGGTCAGGACGATACATTCGGGGACGAATTGCAGACGGATGTCGTATTGCGAACACCTACAGGTGTCGCCGTCCAGAAGGCGGCAGGCGACGCGGGTAAACACGACCTCGCCGGTTTCGTCATCTTCCAGTTTGTTTAGGCAACACTTGCCGCATCCGTCACACAGTGCCTCCCACTCTTTCGGGGTCAGATCGTCAAGCGGACGCTCCCAGAATTTTTTGCGCAGTTGCCCCATCAGTTCGATACGAAATCGGCGGCGACACGCATCTCGCGAAGCGGGCGGACACGCGCGATCGATTTTTGATAAAGCGGGTGAGCCTTATAGAGCGCCATCTGGGCTTCGTCCTCAAACTCTCCATAGACCACCACGTCAGGCGAGGGGCCGGGAATCGGGTCTGTCGCGATATTCTCTGCGATTTCAAGACGAAGACTGTGTGGGATATCCTTCAGAACAGACAAACCTTCGCGGATATTGTCGCGATCTTCGGGACGTTTGGCAGTAAAGAATACGATATGTCGGATCATTGGTCAGACCTTACAAACGTGAAAGGATGTCGCGCGCTCGGGCGCAATCTGCATCCATCTGGGCAATCAGGGCGTCGAGACCATCGAACACCTCTTCGGGGCGGAGGTAATCGACCAAGGCAACGGAAATCTCTTCCCCATATATGTCGCCTGTGAAATCGAAAATGAAGCTTTCAAGATTGGGTCGGTTTTCGCCGAACATCGGTCTGGTGCCCATGGACGCCGCGCCACCATAGCTGCCTTTATGTGGACCGGTCAGGATGTCGACCTCGACCACGTAGACGCCGAATTTAGGTGGATGAAGACCGGCGATGGACATATTCGCGGTGGGATACCCAAGATCACGTCCGCGCTGGTCGCCGCGAATAACCTTGCCGTCAATGCGGTGCCAATGACCCAACATGCGGGCAGCGTCGCGGGGGCGGCCTTCGGTTAGCGCGGCGCGGATGGCAGTCGAACTGACTTCGCCCACATCGTCGGACATGAGGGAAGCCACCGTCACACCGAAGCCCAACCGTTCGCCCAATGACACCAGATCGCGGGCCGATCCTGCGCGACCCTTGCCGAAATGAAAGTCCTCGCCGATGACGACATGGCTCAATCCAAGCCCATCCCGTACGACGTCCTTGGCGAATTCTTCGGGCGTCAGCGACGACAGCGTATCGTTGAAGCTGAGTTCATACAGTCGCTCTACACCCAGTTTTTCAAGCCGGTGCGCGCAGGTTTCGGCGTTCATCAGCCGGAAGGGACCAGATTTCGGGGCGAAGTACTGGCGGGGGTGCGGCTCGAATGTCATCACACCCAAGGGGGCGCCGATCTGACTGGCTTTGGTCCGTGCAATGTCGATTACATACTGATGGCCAAGATGCACGCCGTCGAAATTCCCGATCGCGGCAGAAGCGCCGCGGTCCGCATCTTCGACAAACTGATAGTCACGAATAATCCGCATATGCTGGCATTATCGCCCACAGCCAACAGGTGCAAGCCCAGCCGCGCCGCGCGGTTGGATTTCGTACAAATATTGGGTCAGTCGAACTTGGCGGACGGGGCCAGAACTTTGGCTTCACCTTTTAGTACGGGTTTTCCATCCACCAGGCATTCTGTCTTTAGCGTCACGCGCCGTTTGGCGTGATCAATGTCCATCACGGTCACTTCAGCGCGCACGGTATCGCCAGGGCGTACCGGGGCGAGGAACGTCAAGCTTTGACCCATATAGATCGTGCCATGTCCAGGCAGCTGTTCGCCAATTACGGCCGAGATCAGCCCGGCTGTCAGCATCCCATGCGCAATGCGGCCTTCAAAGATCGTGTCATTTGCATAATCGTCATCCAAATGAACTGGGTTCCGGTCGGTCGAAATCTCGGCAAACATCTCGATATCCCGGTCCGTCACCTCTTTCGTGACATGGCGCGACATGCCGATTTCCAGCTCTTCAATGCAGATTGTTCCGCGTGGGAAATTGTCCAACATCAGGATCCTCCTAGAGGGTGGCTGCGTAATAAAAAGACGAAATATCGCCAAACCTTGCAATATCATTACTTTGCAGGTGCAGAAAATCAAGGGAAAAGTGATCTGGAGTGATCAGATTGGAGAGGCTGGAATCACGCGATGAATTGCGTGAAATTCGGTGCAGATAAGCGCCTGCGCCCTTGTTTTTATGTGTTCCGGGCGCCTCGCTGCTTATCGCAGATACCCAATTGCCATGGTCGGTGTGATCATTTGGTCGGAAATATACTGTTCTAATGCGGCTGGGTCGGGTTGGCGGTCCGTCTTTGTCTCGTCTCGGGCAAGGCCACCGGTGATAAACAAAGAATCGATATCTTCGCCCTGGGCACCGCGGATATCGGTCAGAATGCCGTCGCCAATCGCAAGGATTCGGCTGTCATCCACCGCGCGCCCATCGGCCGTCATGCGCCGTCGCGCAAGATCGTAAATCGGAGGATGGGGTTTGCCGAAATAGAGGCTTTCGCCACCCATGTCGGTATACATTTTGGCCACCGCGCCCGCGCACCACTGGCGTTCCTCGCCTCGGTCGACGATGATGTCAGGATTGGCGCAAAGTAGCTTTTGCCCCATTTGCTTGGCCATCATCAGGGCCGGACGCAGTTCTTCCAAATCGGCCATCGGATCAAACGGGCCGCAGCAGGCAATCCCCTCGGCCTGATCGACAGGAACCCGCGTGATCTCGACCGGGTTATCGATCACGTTCAGCGGCTCGAAGAAACCCTCGTCGCGTTCCCATTCGCCCATGAAATAGACTTTGTTGCCAATAGCGCCAGTGAACATAGCCGCCCGCGCACTGTCGCCCGACGTGGCAATGGTGTCGTAGCAATCCGAGGGCACGCCGAATTCCGGCAGTTGCTCCATCACACCCGCGCGGGGTTTAGGAGAGTTCGTGACCAGCACCACGAAGCCACCGGATGCCCGATACGCGCGCAGGGCAGCCACCGCTTCGGGAAACGCGGTGATCCCATTGTGAACGCAGCCCCAAAGATCGACGAACAGTGCGTCGTAGTTGGCGGATATCTCGGACAGGCTTTCAATAACACGGGTCATGGCGCGTCTCCTTGGGTGTTATGGGAGATATGGCAGAGGGGAAGCGGGGTGGCTAGGGGGAGTGGAGTAAATTGGTCGCCGCCCGCCCATTGAGCGAGCGCTTCACGCCTACCCGAGGTCAGGGCGCGCGCTATGTTCGTCTGATAGGATCAAACCTAATGCAACCACTTCTGAAGGGATGATGTGGATTTCGTAAGATGAAATCATCAACTTCTGAAAGTCGTTCCGGCAGTTTCTCTGCGTCGGGATAGCTTCTGTAACTAAGGAAGCGAAAGCCGGCGTTCCAAAGTCGTTTCACTTTCTCCCATTGTTCTGAATCAGATTTTCTGGGGGCTTTGAATGAGCGCCCCATTAAGAAGACCTCACTTCTACACTCCGGACAAGTTTTCCCGCTGTCAATTGGATTCATCTTCCAAGATTTTTTACAGTCGAAGCATGCATGAGCGATTAAGTATCCGGGACCACGAGGTGGCGAGATTTCCGATGGGCTCGGTAGTTTTCGGTTTCCGCTTGCGCGACGAAGTGCCATTCGTCGGGCCTTTTCGTTTCGGTCAGTCATGGGAAGACAGTGCACGCAGTTGGGGGAGTTTGCAAAGGCAATATTGTTGTCACTGCAATAAAAAAGCCCGCGCGAATGCGCCGGCCTTATCAATCCAGATGTCCGAGATGACTTAAACAGCCAGGTTCGGAATGATCTGCTTTTTGCGGCTCATGATGCCGGGCAGAACGACGGCGTCGCCTTTGACAGTCGCGCCAAAACTCTTCTCGGCCACGCCCTTCACCATGTCATTCGGGATCAGCAGGGTGGCTTCTTCCTTCAAGATGTCCACGACGAACAGCAGAACTTGGTCGACGCCGTCTTCGTCTTCGACGGTTTTGAAGGTCTCCATCAGGCTTGCTTTCCGGCCCAGCGGGATTTCGGGTGCCGTGGTTTCCAGCACGCTTACGCGGAACTTGGTGCCTGACACTTCGTACTCTTTCGAGTCCATGCGGATCAGTTCAGCGTCCGAGAAGTCAGACACGTCCGACTTGGCCGCAAACATCTCGGCCGCGTATTCGGATACGTTCACGCCCAGATCAGCCGCCAGAGTGGCCACGACTTCGCGGTCGCGGTCGGTGGTGGTGGGCGAGCGGAACTCCAGCGTGTCCGACAGGATGCAGGTCAAGGCCGCGCCTTTGATGGCTTCGGGCATTTTAGCGGCGTCGTCGCCCATCAGGTCGTACATGATGGTCGCGGTGCAGGCCAGCGGACGAATGGTGATATCGATCGCGCCTTTGGTTTCCAGACCACCGACCAGCTTGTGGTGGTCGATGATGGCTTGCACGTCCGCACCGTTGATGTTGGCGGGCAGCTCGGCTGGGTTGTTGGTGTCGACGATAACGCAGGGCTGGTCGTCGGCGACGTCCTCGATAATGTCGAGCATGTCAAAGCCCCAGCGTTTCAGCATGAAGGCAGCTTCGGTGTTCGGCTGGCCTAGCAAAACGGGCTTTGCGTCGACGCCCTTCACTTCGTTCAGATACCAGGCCCAGATCAGGGGCGAACCTGTCGAGTCGGTGTCAGGGGATTTGTGGCCGAAAACAAGCGTGGTCATGTGCGTCATCCGTCTTGGTGTGCGTAAATTTTGCCGCCTTATATGATGCGCGCCCGCCTTTGTCACCTGCTGCGTTGCAGCAATTCAGGGGAGCAGACGGCGGGCGCGATCCGTTAGGCGCGGGTGAGGTCCAACAGCGTTACGCCGTTGGGATAGGGCGTCATCGACTGGGTCCGCCAAGTGGTCGCTATTGGGTTACCGGCAAACAGTGGAATGCCAGCTCCAAGTGTGATTGGCACCTTCTTCAAAACAAGCCTGTCGATCAGGCCTTGTGCCAACACCCACCCGGCAAACACGCCGCCGCCGCACAGATAGATGGGTTTGCCATCCTCCGAACGCAGTTCGTTCAGACGGTCCAGCCAATCGTCGCGCACGACGGTCACATCCGCCCCATCGGGCAATTCGATCCCGGTTGAAAAGATGTGGTGATCCATATGTGGATAAGCACGGCTTCCGGGCTGCAAGCCGAAAGCATAGCCGAATTCATAGGTGTTGCGGCCCATGATCACGGTGCCATAGCTGTCCAATCGTTCGAAATAGGCATCCGCGTGTTCGCCAGTTTGTGGGAAGGCCGAGACGTCTCCGCCCGGTGCTGCAATATAGCCGTCAAGACTGACGGCAACGTCATAAATGATCTCTCGCATGAGATGTCCTGTCATCTGTAAGTAAACGGGCCCCGATCGGGGTATCTGGTGCAGATGGGCTTACTTGGTCACTGTCAGGGCACTCCTTTTGGTTGAGCCATTGTTACATCTTACGGGTGGTGCGTAAATGGCTTGGCTCATGCAGCCCGTGAGCGTTAGAACAAGATCATGTCAAAACCTGCCGAAACCGAGCTTTATGCCCCTGTGAAATCCTGGCTTGAGGATCTGGGCTATGAGGTGAAATCCGAGGTTGGCCCCGCCGACGTTGTGGCACTTCGCGATGACGCGCCGCCTGTGGTTGTCGAATTGAAGGCTGGCTTCTCACTGACCCTTCTGCAACAGGCCGTTGCGCGGCAATCGGTGACGGATGTGGTGTATGTCGCGGTGCCGCGCTGGTCAGGTAAGGCTGGTTGGCGAACGTTCAAGGGAAATGTGGGATTGTGCAAGCGATTGGGTCTTGGCGTGCTTTCTGTACGCCTGAAAGACGGATTTGTGCAAGTTCACGTGGATCCGGCTCCGTTTCAACCACGAAAATCCAAGGTGAAACTGGCGCGAATGCTCTCGGAATTTGCTCGTCGGGACGGCGACCCCAATACGGGCGGCACCAACGGCAAGATTGTGACGGCCTATCGCCAAGATGCAGAACGGCTGGCGGCATGTCTGGCCAAACATGGCCCGATGCGCGGGGCGGTCCTTGCCAAGGAGGCCGGCGTAACCAATGCCACACGAATGATGGCCCTTAATCACTATGGCTGGTTCGAACGGGTCGAGCGCGGTGTTTACGGGCTGACGGCGTTAGGGCAGGCGGCGCTAAAAGATTAATCTGACTTTTTTGATCAGGATCAATTTCAATCCAAGAAAGTTCGCGCTAATAGAGGCCAACACACTTAGGAGCCTGATGCAATGCGCCCGATTTTGACCAGCTGCGTGCTGGTGTGTCTCTCTTCTCCGGTCTATGCGTTTGACACGCTTGAAGATCTTGGTGGCGCGTTGTTTTTTGACACCAACCTGTCCAAATACCGCACCCAATCCTGTGCGACTTGCCATGACCCGTCAGCCGGTTTTGTAGATCCGCGTGAAACCGAGGTTGGGCGCGCGGTTTCTTTGGGAGATGACGGCGAAAGCCTTGGTGATCGTGAGGCACCCACCGCCGCGTATGCGTGGTTCACTCCAGATTTTGAGCAACTCGACGAAAAAGTGTGGCGCGGCGGCATGTTCTGGGACGGCCGTGCGACCGGTCTGGCCGGACAGGCAGGGGGACCGCCCCTGAACCCGATAGAGATGGGAATGCCGGATAAGACGTCAGTGGTGTCCCGGTTGGCCGAAGATCCGGGTTATGTGGCGGCGTTCAAGGCCCTGTTTGGGGATACAATTTGGGACGATGACGAAGCCACTTATGAGGCGATGACGCAAGCGATTGCAGCCTTCGAAGGCACTGAACTGTTTGCGCCGTTTGACAGTAAGTACGACCGGTTCTTGCGTGGCGAGGTGGAACTGTCACCGGATGAAGAGCTGGGGCGGGTTCTTTTCTTCTCAGAGCAGTTCACCAATTGTAACTTGTGCCACCAGTTGAACACGTCGCCCATTGCACCGGATGAGACATTCTCGAACTATGAGTATCACAACATCGGCGTGCCGGTGAATGCGGCGGTGCGTGCAGCCAATGGTGTTGAAGGGCCAGACCTTGGATTGCTGGCAAACCCAGCGGTGGACAGCGTTGACGCAGCCGGGCGCTTCAAGGTCCCTACGTTGCGCAATGTCGCTGTGACGGGTCCTTACATGCATAATGGTGTATTCAAGGAATTGCGCACTGTTGTTGAATTCTACAACAAGTACAACACATTGGACGCAGAGCGGCAGATCAACCCGGAAACAGGTAAGCCTTGGGCGATGCCTGAGGTCCCGCAAAACTTGGCAGTGGCGGAGTTGACCCACGGGCCGGCGCTTGACGACAAGCGGATCGACGCACTTGTGGCCTTTATGAAGACCCTTACGGATGCGCGGTACGAGGATCTGCTGAAAGAATAGGCGCAAACCTGATTGGCCCTTCCAATAAATCCCAGCCGATTGCTTGACTCCCACATTTTCCAACCCTAACTATTCGCCGTTAGCACTCGCATCCGGTGAGTGCTAAGCGAAATGAAACTGAGCTTAGGGAGTCTCAGAAATGGCATTTACACCATTGCATGACCGTGTGTTGGTCCGTCGTGTTGAAAGCGACGAAAAGACCGCTGGCGGTCTGATCATTCCAGAAAGCGCGAAAGAAAAGCCTGCCGAAGGTGAAGTCATCTCGGTTGGTGAAGGCGCACGCAAAGACAGCGGCGAACTGATCGCACCTGCCGTAAAAGCAGGCGACAAAGTCCTGTTTGGCAAATGGTCCGGCACAGAAGTCACCCTTGACGGTGAAGAGCTGCTGATCATGAAAGAATCCGACATCATGGGCATCATCGCCTGATCGTCTGATCCGATTTACACGTATTTCCAGGAGTAAGCTAAATGGCTGCTAAGGACGTAAAGTTCGACACCGAAGCCCGCAATGCAATGCTGCGTGGCGTCAATATCCTCGCTGACGCTGTCAAAGTGACCCTCGGCCCGAAAGGCCGCAACGTGGTTCTGGACAAGTCGTTCGGCGCCCCACGCATCACCAAAGACGGTGTGTCGGTTGCAAAAGAGATCGAGCTTGAAGACAAGTTCGAAAACATGGGCGCGCAGATGGTCAAAGAAGTGGCGTCGCGCACCAATGACGAAGCTGGCGACGGCACAACCACTGCCACCGTTCTGGCCCAGGCGATTGTTCGCGAAGGTCTGAAGCAGGTTGCAGCTGGCCTGAACCCAATGGATCTGAAGCGCGGCATCGATACGGCTGTTGCGAAGATCGTTGAAGGCATCAAAGCCTCGGCCCGTGACGTTGCAGACAGCGACGAAGTTGCGCAAGTTGGTACGATCTCGGCCAACGGCGAAGCTGAAATCGGTCAGCAAATCGCAGACGCGATGCAAAAAGTTGGCAATGAAGGTGTTATCACGGTTGAGGAAAACAAAGGCCTCGAAACCGAAACCACCGTTGTTGAAGGCATGCAGTTTGACCGTGGCTACCTGTCACCCTACTTCGTGACCAACCCGGACAAAATGATTGCTGATCTGGACGATTGTCTGGTTCTGCTGCACGAGAAAAAACTCTCGTCGCTGCAATCGATGGTTCCACTGCTTGAGCAAGTGATCCAGTCGCAGAAGCCGCTTCTGATCATCGCTGAAGATGTTGAAGGCGAAGCGCTGGCAACTTTGGTTGTGAACAAACTGCGTGGCGGTCTGAAAATTGCGGCTGTTAAAGCACCAGGCTTCGGCGACCGTCGTAAAGCCATGCTGCAAGACATCGCGATCCTGACCGGTGGTCAAGTGATCTCGGAAGATCTGGGCATGAAGCTTGAGTCTGTCACCATGGACATGCTGGGTTCGGCTAAGAAAATCGAAATCACCAAAGACGAAACAACCATCGTTGACGGTGCTGGCGAGAAAGCCGAGATCGAAGCGCGCGTTGCTCAGATCCGTACGCAAGCTGAAGAAACCACCTCGGACTACGACAAAGAGAAACTGCAAGAACGCGTTGCCAAACTGGCAGGCGGTGTTGCTGTGATCCGCGTTGGCGGCATGACCGAAGTTGAAGTGAAAGAGCGCAAAGACCGCGTTGATGACGCCCTGAACGCGACCCGTGCGGCCGTGCAAGAAGGTGTGATCGTTGGTGGCGGCGTTGCTCTGGTACAGGCTGGTAAAGCTCTGGCCGGACTGGAAGGCGCCAACTCTGATCAGAACGCCGGTATCGTTATCGTGCAAAAAGCTATCGAAGCGCCTCTGCGTCAGATCGCTGAAAACGCTGGTGTTGATGGTGCGGTTGTTGCCGGAAAAGTTCGTGAAAGCGACGATGCAAGCTTTGGCTTCAACGCGCAAAGCGAAGAATATGGTGACATGTTCGCATTCGGCGTGATCGACCCTGCTAAAGTGGTTCGTACTGCTCTGGAAGACGCAGCGTCTATCGCTGGTCTGCTGATCACAACTGAAGCCATGGTTGCTGATAAGCCGTCGAAAGACGCTGGCGGTATGCCAGGCGGCGGCATGCCCGACATGGGCGGCATGGGCGGCATGATGTAAATCGAATTCCGTAAGGAATTCGATTGCGACAGGCGATTGGCCGTGAGGCCAATCTGCCGAAAGCTACCCTGTGACAGGCGATTGGCCGTGAGGCCAATCTGCCGAAGCCCAAAACGAATTGGAAATGGCGGTCTTCGGGCCGCCATTTCCGTTTCAGCCTTTCAGAGGATAGCGATCAGCTTCCTCGAACACATCAATGACTTTTGAGCCCGCCTTGATGTGGCCTCCATGCTCAACTCCTGCGGGGATCGAATAGCTGTCTCCGGGACCGTACCGGCGCGTTTCGCCACCGATGGTCAGTTCGATTTTACCTTCGATCACGGTGCCCCACTGGGCCTTGTGGTGGTGCATCGGCAACGTGAAATCCTGAAAGAACTCAAAGAAGACCACAAGACCGGCAGGCGATTGGATTGCATGGCTTTTGACGATGTCCTCTGGGAAGGGCACATCCAAGGCCGGGAATGCTCGGATAAAGTCTGGATAGTTCATAATGTGATCCTTCAAAGGTTGCGAGTTCGATCCCGGACTGACGTTGCCAGCATAAATTGTATGAAATTTCACCGTACCCCCTTACAACGGGTTTCAAACCCCCTTATGTTAAGCGCAATAACATCAACATTTGGCGGGGACAGCCATGTTTCGATCAATCTTCTTACTCTTTGTGACCCTTCTTGCCATGCCTGCCGCCGCGCAAGAGGTGTATCGCTTCGGCGGAAGCGCCTATATGGCGGGCGACAACGTCACGCTATCTGGCAAGGCCGTGGACGATGCCTTTGTGGCGGGCAACACGGTCGTCATCTCGGCGCCGGTCGACGGGACTGCCCATGCGGGCGGGCGATCCGTATCGATTTCCGGGCCGGTAGGTAAGGGCGTTTACGCTGCGGGGGTGAACGTCAACATAGCCGGCACGGTTGGCGGGGACGCCCAACTGGTTGGCGATACGGTTCTGATCACAGATGCCATCGGGGGCGACCTGCGGGTGGCAGCCCAACGCGTTGAGATCAATGGCGCGATCGGCAATAGCGCACTTGTAGCGGCAGAAAATATTATGCTGACTGATGCGATTGCAGGCGATGCCAGCTTCTCGACAGATAATATTGTCTTCGGAGAGAATGCGAAGATCGAAGGCAAGCTGTTTCTGTACTCTGATGATCCCAGCGCAATTACAATCCCGGCCTCGGTCGTGCCCGAGGATCGGATTGAGCGCCGCGCGACCAACGAGTTCGACGCCAACGCCAACCCGGACGGTGGGGCGACGCTGGAACGCTCTGGTGGCGGTTGGGGCAGCTGGATTTGGGGTAAGATCACGTCGATCTTCGTACTGGCCGCGCTGGCGACACTGATTGCGGCCTTGGCCCCGGCCTTCCTATTGGCTTTACGTGTACGCACGTTAGAGACACCGGTGCGGGCATTGTGGATGGGCTTTCTGACCATTTCCGCGTTGGCTGGATCGCTGTTCCTGTTCGCGATGACAGGGTTTGGGATCCTACTGATCCCTGCGTCGATCATTCTTGCGGTCCTCTTGGGCATCGCTGGCTACGTTGTCGGCACTTATATCCTTGGTGTTGGTGTGCTTGGCGTCGCCAGTCGGCCCTTGCCCGAGACGCTGGGCGAGCGAGCGATTGCGGCTTTGGTTGGGGCAGTAGCGATCACGATCTTGGCGATGATCCCCTATATTGGATGGATCGCGATGCTGGCAGTAGCTGTTACCGGGGCAGGGGCTTTGATCATTCGCTGGTTTGCGCCGGGCTTTTATACCGAAGTTCGGTAGCCGTAAGAAGACTTTGCGCCGTCCCATTTGATACTGGGGCGGCGTTATCATTTGCGGCCAAATTACGCCGGACTGCCGACATGCGCTAAGATCTGCGCATATGCTGTAGGCTACGGACCGACACTCGATATTTCACAGCCCGACACGTAAATAGATACCATGTTGCGATTGTTACCTCTTTTCATCGGCTCTCTTCTGGCCTCTGCGATACCTGCGCGGGCCGAATGCGTTATCCTGCTGCATGGGTTGGCACGGTCAGCCTCTTCTATGTGGGTGATGGAGGAGAGCCTTGAGGTGGACGGCTATAACGTGGTCAATTTGGGCTATCCATCAACCGAAGCAAAGATCGACGTGTTGGTCGATGCGGCGATCCCGCCAGCGCTAGAGGCATGTGGGGATCAGAAGATCAACTTCGTCACGCATTCCATGGGCGGTATTCTTGCGCGCGTCTGGCTTGAGGATCACCAGCCGAAGAATATGGGTCGCGTTGTGATGCTCGCCCCACCCAACAAGGGGTCTGAGCTGGTCGATGCGTTTGGCGACTTAGAGCCATTTGCGTGGATCAACGGTCCGGCCGGTCTGCAACTTGGAACCGGGAAAGACTCTGTGCCGAACCAGACCGATCACGTATCGTTCGAACTGGGCGTGATCGCGGGCAACCGGTCTTTGAACCCGATCTACTCGGCTGTGATCGAGGGGGCGGATGACGGCAAAGTCTCGGTTGACAGCACACGGCTTGAGGGCATGGCGGACCATATCACGTTGCCCGTCACGCATACATTCATGATGGTAAACCCGCTGGTGATCGCCGAAGTGGTTGAGTTTCTAAAGACAGGCAAGTTTGATCACGACCTGACGCTTGTGCAGGTGTTGGACGACATCGCCGCCGAGGCGGGGCTGACGACAGAGTTCACGCGCGACGATTAGCGCTTCGGCTGTCAGACGGCCTGACTGTGCCCACTTTCATTCATCTCGTAGACATCGAAATGACGTGCGATCATTCGTGCCAGCGGGCGGGCGCTTTGATCAATGGTCAGAACCGACCCCTCGATACATGTTGTGCCCGGCATATTGTCGTCCAGCCCCTGTGCCATGCTGATCAATTCGTCGGCGGGATAGGACAGTTCCCGAGCCAGCGCAGCAAAGTCGACCCGGAAATAACACAGAAGTTCTTCAATTACGCGCCCGCGTGCGATGTCTTCTCTGCTGAACGTATGTCCTTTGGCGGCAGCCAACTTCCCGCTTCGCACCGCAGCCTGGTATTTTGATGTGGCCGGTTCGTTCTGTGCGTAGCCTTGCGGGTAGCGCGCGATGGAGCTTGCGCCCACACCGATCATCACCTTGGAGGCATCCTCGGTATACCCTTGGAAATTGCGTTTCATCGTGCCCGCTGCATGGGCTTTGGCAAGGCCGTCGCTTGGCAGGGCGAAATGGTCGATGCCAATCTCGTCGTATCCCGCTGCTATGAATAGATCGCGGGCGGTGTTGTAAAGCTCCAAGCGCTGCTCGGCACTGGGCAAAGCTTCTGTCGGTATCAGGGTTTGTCTGCGCGCCATCCAAGGCACATGTGCGTATCCAAACAGCGCTACGCGATCGGGGCCTAGGCTGATCAGCTTCTGGACAGAATCGGTAATCCGGGTCGTGTTCTGATGCGGCAGGCCGTACAGGATGTCCATGTTCAGACTGTCGATACCTCGCGTGCGCAACCCGTCCACGGCCTGTTTTGTGATTTCGTAGCTCTGCGGCCGGCCGATGACTTCTTGTATCATGGGGTCGAAATCTTGCACGCCGATGGATGCACGGTTCATCCCTGCTGTGGCAAGCGCATCCAGACGTGCATCGTCGATTTCGGACGGGTCAATCTCGACCGAAAACTGAGCATCACCAGCGAGTGGCATTGTGTTCAAAATTGCATTGGTCAGATCCCCGATCATCTCGGGTTGCAACAAGGTCGGGGTGCCGCCACCCCAGTGCAAATGCTCGATCTTCACACCGGAGGCCAGCAGTTCGCCGATGGTCGCAAGTTCTTGCTTGAGGCTGTCCAAATATGCAGCAACCGGTTCGGCGGTAGAGGTGCCTTGCGTGCGGCAGGCGCAAAACCAACACAGCCTACGGCAAAACGGAATATGCACGTAAAGCGATACGGCTTCGTCTTGCGGGATGGCACTGATCCAGTCGGCCAAGGTGTCCGGTCCGAAACCAGCTTTGAAATGCGGGGCGGTCGGGTAGCTGGTGTAGCGGGGCACGCGCGCGTCAAAAAGACCTAGGCGCTTGAGTTGCGAAGGTGTCTGCATTCGAATAGGATTTAACCAGAACCACGCGCCAATCTTTGATCAGGATCAAACACAAGAACTTCTCTTGTTAAAAAAACATGAACGACGTCAGCTTTAATATCCGTGATTGCGGGCACTGCCCTATTCGCCACCGTGCCGTTTGTTCACGTTGCGAACCGGACGAGTTGGAGCGTTTGGATGATATCAAGTATTACCGAACCTATGAGGCAGGTCAGCCCATAATTTGGTCAGGTGATCAGATGGAGTTTGTGGCGAGCGTCGTGAACGGCATTGCAACGCTTAGCCAAACGATGGAGGACGGGCGTACACAGATGGTCGGCCTGCTATTGCCGTCAGATTTTATCGGACGCCCGGGGCGCGAGATGGCGCCTTTCGATGTGGTGGCCGTGACTGACCTGACCCTATGCTGTTTTCGCAAGCGACCGTTCGAGGACATGATGAGCTCGACTCCTTCGATTGGCGGACGGTTGTTGCAGATGACATTGGACGAGCTAGATAGCGCACGCGAGTGGATGCTGGTGCTTGGCCGCAAGACAGCGCGCGAAAAGATCGCCAGCTTGTTGACGATTATCGCGCGTCGTGACGCATCGCTACACAAGGCGATTCCGAAAGACGGTATGACCTTTGAACTGCCATTAACTCGCGAGGCGATGGCAGATTATCTTGGGCTGACGCTCGAGACAGTAAGCCGCCAGATATCCGCACTGAAAAAAGTGGGCATCATTGAGCTGCAAGGCAAACGACGGGTCGTCGTGCCGCAATTGGAGCTTCTGATCGCGGAGACGGGCGACGATTTGGACGGCGGTGCGATCGCCTGAGCGATACACCGGTCCATTAGCCACCGAAAATCCCGTTCCAAATCAATGAGCAAGGACGATTGGTACCTCGGCGACTTCCAGCATGTGACGGGTCGCCCCTCCTAGAATCGATTCTCGGAATCTAGAGTGGCCATAGGCACCCATAATAACCATATCCGCCTCTCGATCCCGCGCGTGGCGGTTCAGAATGTCTGAGATGCGCGGCATGGTTTTTGCCAGAACCGACACCTCGGCGCGCACACCATGGCGGGCCAAAAGTTGACTCAGTGCCCCACCCGGATCGGACCGTTCGGGGCCATGCTGTGGCGGATCAATTACAGCAATGGATACGTTTTCGGCTTGTTTCAGGAATGGAAGACCCTGCCTGACGGCCCTCAAGGCTTCGGCACTTTCGTTCCATGCCACCACGACATTTTTGACCGTATTGGGGTAAGTTGCGTCATCCGGCATGACAAGAACCGGGACATTACCATCAAATAATGCAGCCTCGACGATGGCTTCAGCATCGTGATCGCGGCCTGTTCCATAAGGGCGGGGCATGACCACCAGATCAGCAAATCGCGCACGATGGGCAATCGCACCGTTTAGGGCGACCATTTGTGCCGTCATCGCCGAAGCGGACCAAGGCAGCGGGTGCGGGGCTAGAAAGTTGCGGGCCCAGGCTTCGAGCTCCATCGCGTCGTCGCGGGCTTGGGCCAGATTGTCTTGAACAACCATCGCCGAAGCGCCGGCGTAGTAAAATCCTTGCTGAGAGCGATCGATGCCAAGGCACATGACATCCAGATGGGCGTCATGCTGTGTGGCGATCGCCTTTGCGGCCTCGAGCGACACATGACTGTATTTGGTGTCCGTGACGATTGTTGTGACCGTGCGATAGTCCATCCTTTGTCCTCCGAATTGGCGTTGGATTTAGTCTGAACTGGCTTTGGCCGCACCGCTTTGACATGGGTCAAGAGGGGAAAGCTCACCCATGCACGTCGGCGATTCACAGGTTTTTCATGCTGTCTTGGCAGCTTTTGACATGGATCAAAGCAGCGTTGCCTAGATCAGTCCAAACCCAAAAAAGTCGAACAACACCCCTTCCGGTCGTGGGAGGGGGTCGTGTGACATAAGACGAAGGGACGCAAAATGTGGGACTACCTCAAACTGGTAATCTACGGGCTTATCGCTGTGATGGCCGTGATCGCCGCGAACTACGCCCGCGACATCGCGTATCAGGTGCATGCCATCCTGATCTCGCTGATCGCGGTCGGGTTGTTTATCTACTCGCTGCGCCGAGTGGGGGAAAAGAAGGTCATAGAAACTGGGTATATGGACGGGCCTGTGCGTGTGGGGGTTGCTTTGACAGCCTTCTGGGGCGCCGTTGGCTTTCTGGCAGGAACGTTTATCGCGTTTCAGTTGGCCTTCCCCAGCCTGAACTTCGAGTGGGCCCAAGGGTACATGAACTTCGGTCGTCTGCGCCCACTGCACACGTCGGCGGTGATTTTCGCCTTTGGCGGCACTGCGCTGATCTCGTCTTCTTTCTATGTTGTTCAGCGTACGTCAGGCGCGCGTCTTTGGGGCGGTAATCTGGCTTGGTTTGTTTTCTGGGGTTACCAAATCGTGATCCTTCTGGCGGCCACAGGATACGTTCTTGGGTCGACACAAGGTAAGGAATACGCCGAGCCGAACTGGTACACTGACCTTTGGCTGACGATTGTTTGGGTTGCCTATCTGCTGGTCTTCATGGGCACGCTGATGAAACGGAAAGAACCGCATATCTATGTGGCCAACTGGTTCTATCTGGCGTTTATCGTAACCATCGCGATGCTGCATGTTGTGAACAATTTGGTGGTGCCTGTCTCAATCTTTGGCGCCGCGTCCGTTCAGGTATTTGCCGGTGTTCAAGACGCTATGACCCAGTGGTGGTATGGCCACAATGCTGTTGGCTTCTTCCTGACCGCAGGTTTCCTTGGCATGATGTACTACTTCGTGCCCAAACAGGCTGAACGTCCGGTCTTCTCGTACAAGCTGTCGATCATCCACTTCTGGGCACTGATCTTCCTTTACATCTGGGCTGGCCCTCACCACTTGCACTATACCGCGCTACCTGACTGGGCATCGACCCTTGGCATGGTGTTCTCGGTCATCCTGTGGATGCCCAGCTGGGGTGGCATGATCAACGGTCTGATGACGCTGTCTGGCGCGTGGGATAAACTGCGCACTGATCCGGTCATTCGTATGATGGTTGTGTCCATCGGTTTCTACGGCATGTCGACCTTCGAAGGCCCGATGATGTCCATCCGCGCCGTAAACTCGCTGTCGCACTACACCGACTGGACCATTGGTCACGTACACTCTGGTGCTTTGGGCTGGAACGGTATGATCACCTTTGGTGTGCTCTATTTCCTCGTGCCTAAACTGTGGAACCGCCAAGGCCTATACAGCCTGAAACTGGTCAGCTGGCACTTCTGGCTCGCCACTATCGGCATCGTTCTCTACGCCGCTTCGATGTGGGTCACAGGGATCATGGAAGGCCTGATGTGGCGCGAAGTTGATGCGCAAGGCTTCCTTGTAAACTCGTTCGCCGCAACCGTTCACGCCAAGATGCCGATGTATATCGTGCGCGCGTTCGGAGGGGTTCTGTTCCTCTCGGGTGCCCTCATCATGTGCTACAACCTTTGGATGACCGTGAAGCGTTCTCCGGCGGCAGAAACCGCCCCAGACGCCCATGCGGCTCCGGCAGAATAAGGAGGGAATGACACATGGGAATTCTCGACAAACACGCCGTTCTCGAAAAGAACGCAACGCTTCTTCTGGTCGGTAGCCTGTTGGTTGTGACCGTAGGTGGCATCGTGGAAATCGCACCACTGTTCTATCTGCAAAACACCATTGAGGATGTGGAGGGCATGCGCCCATACTCACCGCTCGAACTGCAAGGGCGTGACATCTATATCCGCGAGGGCTGCTATGTCTGCCACTCGCAGATGATCCGCCCGATGCGCGACGAGGTAGAACGCTATGGTCACTACTCATTGGCGGCGGAAAGTCAGTATGACCGTCCGTTCCAGTGGGGGTCAAAGCGGACCGGGCCCGATTTGGCCCGCGTCGGTGGCCGCTATTCTGATGAATGGCAGGTTGACCACCTGGCGAACCCGCAATCTGTGGTGCCGGAATCCATCATGCCGAAATATGGCTATCTGCTGGATCGCCCGATCGAGCCGAAATACATCCGCGAGGTGATGGAAGCCAACGCCATTGTTGGTGTCCCTTACTCCGAAGAGCAATTGGCCAACGCCGAAGCCGACTGGTTGGCGCAAGCTGACCCGGATGGCGAAAACTCGGATGTTGATGCGTTGTTGGCGCGTTATCCGAAGGCTCAGGTCCGTAACTTTGATGCCCAGCCCGGCATCACGGAAATGGACGCTTTGGTCGCCTATTTGCAGATGTTGGGCACGTTGGTCGATTTCTCAACCTTCACACCTGACGCAAGCCGGTAAGGAGACGGGATCATGGATACATACGGTATTTTGCGAGCCTTTGCGGATAGCTGGTTTCTGATCGCCATGTTCGCCTTCTTTGTCGGCGCTGCGCTGTTCGCGTTTCGGCCCGGATCAAAGAACGTGCATGACGACATTGCAAACATCCCCTTCCGCCATGAAGACAAACCTGCCGGTGACCCGGATATGACCGGGCGCTCAGCTCAGAAGGAGTTGCGGCAATGAGTAAGAAACCTGTTGAGAAGAAAGAGGTCGAAACGACCGGTCACGAATGGGATGGCATTCAGGAGTTCAACAACCCTTTGCCTCGTTGGTGGGTCTGGGTCTTCTACGCGACAATCGTTTGGGGCATCTGGTACACCATCGCCTATCCTGCATGGCCCTTGATCAAAGGTGCAACTGCTGGATATCTCGGATACTCGACCCGGGCGGAAGTGGCGGACGAAATCAAACGCTATGAAGTGTTGAACGAGGCCATCAACACCGAGCTGGCCAGCGCTGATCTTGCGCAGATCCAACCGGGGACGGAGCTGTACAGCTATGCGCGCGAATCCGGCCGTGCAACCTTTGTAACTTGGTGCTCACAGTGTCACGGCGAGGGGGCCAACGGCATTTCCGAGGCATCGGGCTATCCGAACCTCTTGGACGATGACTGGCTTTGGGGCGGCGAGATTGACGTGATCCAAACAACGATTGCGCATGGTATCCGCGACGAAAGCGACGACGACACGCGTTTGAACGATATGCCTGCTCATGACGAGTTGTTGGAGCCGCAAGAAATCGACGACGTGGTCGACTATGTCTTTGCACTTAGCGGCGGTGAAGCCGATCCGGCGAAAGTTGAAGCTGGCGCGGTGGTCTTCGAAGATAACTGTTCGTCGTGCCACGGCGAGGGCGGTGTCGGTGATCGCGAACTGGGCGGCCCGAATCTTGCCGATGCCATCTGGCTTTACGGTGGTGACAAGGAAACGATCCGCGCATCGGTCGAGAACGGCCGCAAGGGCGTTATGCCCGCGTGGACCGCGAAACTGACACAGGCACAAATCAACGGTGTGGCGCTTTACGTCCACCAGTTGGGCGGCGGCGAATAAGCCACTGCCCGACCCACAAGTTCCGGGGCCTCACTCCCCGGTCAACGGCACCGACCTCTGATCCTGTTCGCGCGTTTCTCCGAGGTCGGTGCCAACTTTAACAAACCCGGATACGAGAGTATCCGGGTTTTGGTTCTCAAATACTCCTGATAGAAACGGCCGTGTGTTGTAGTGCTTTAGGTGTATTGAATGTCCAAGATCAGGTTTGCTTCGATTTTGATTGTCATCGCGACTTTGGTTGTGTCGGCGAAAAGCTATTTCAGGAAGGATGATCCGCTGGTGGCGGCGTATGAGCTTTGCTTGGATAAGCGTGCAGAGGAGGCCCACGTTATTAATGCATGCAGCGAGGTTTTGCAGGTCGTACGGCTGTCAGATGAAACGAGAAGTTCCTTGCTGAAAAACCGCGCAAACGCCTATCGAAAGATCGACAAGTTCGATCAGGCATTTGCAGATATTGATCAGGTTCTTGCGCTGAAGCCGGATGATGCGAATGCGTTTCAGTGGCGATCACAGTTATTTTTGGACCTCGAGGATTTTGAACGCGCAGAGATTGAGTATCAGAAAGCGCGCTCGCTAGCTCCCAAGGATACTGAACTCGTCAACTGGTGGTTTCGCTGGATGTCTGGCGAAGACCGGCAAGAAAAGGTCTTGGCCGCTTGCGAACAACTCACTCTGGCTGATCCAAGACACAATGCTGGGTTAAGTTGCAGCGTTAAGCCGTTGCTGAAGCTGGGTCGGATTGACGAGGCAATCCGTGTGCTGGTTCGTATTGCGAAAACCGATACCGACAAAGAGAAAGCAGGCGCCAATTACTTCCTAGGTCGTATTTACCTGCATCTTGACTTCAGCAAAGCTGAGACGCTTGCAGCCTTTGAAAAATGGAACGAGATGGAGTTGGAAGAATCCAAACCTCTTTCTGCGCTTTTCCTTGCGGCGACCTATTTAAAGTTTGGCGACGAAGAGGTGGGCGCGCGTCACATTAGCGACGTGGTTCAACACCTTTCTCAGGAATTGCCGGACGGATGGAGCACGCTCAAAGGTCGCGTCGCAAGATCGTTTGAGCCATTTGTTTACCGCGGGGCGATCGAGCACTACTATGCAGGCTTAGCCTACAGTATGATCCGTGAATATGATCGGGCTAAGCACGAGTACGATCTGTTCATTCAGGATGGTGGTTCCAACGCAAAGAGTCTTCTGGTCCAGATAATGGTCGAAAAAGGATATGTTCCGAGCGCAGAGGAAGCAAATACCGCCCAGCGCGTGTTTGAACGCGGTCTCGAACGTTACATGGCCCACAACGGGCGGCATTTTTCCTTTGATGCTCTCATCGACTGAAGTGGCCCATTAACCTAGCACTCATCCCTCACCCTGCGACCAGTTGGCACTGCGACACTAACGAAAATTGATAATGGTCAATGACGCGTGCGACATGGCGCGCGCAGTCATTGCGATTTCTTTGATCCACATCAAGGCTGCAATGTAGAATAGTTCTTAATCCAAGGCTTACGCCCGAAAACCCAGGATCGGAAACTGTCCATGTCTGATGCCCCCGAACAGCTTTACGCAGCGCGCGAGCCAATTTTCCCTAAACGGGTGAAGGGTACGTTTCGCAGTCTGAAATGGTGGATCATGGGGATTGCCCTTGGCGTTTACTATCTGACGCCATGGATCAGATGGGACCGCGGCCCCAACCTGCCGGACCAAGCTGTACTGGTCGACATGGCCAATCGCCGTTTTTACTTCTTCTGGATCGAGATCTGGCCACACGAGTTCTATTTCATCGCCGGTCTTTTGATCATGGCCGGGCTCGGGTTGTTCCTGTTTACCTCGGCCGCTGGGCGGGTGTGGTGTGGATATGCGTGCCCTCAGACTGTCTGGACGGACCTGTTTATCCTTGTCGAGCGTTGGGTCGAAGGCGACCGTAACGCACGGCTCAGATTGCATCGCCAGAAATGGAATGGCGAGAAGATACGCAAGCGCCTGATTAAGTTCGTACTGTGGATTATCATTGCTGTCGCCACGGGTGGCGCTTGGGTGTTCTACTTTGCTGATGCTCCGACCTTGCTGGTCGATCTCGTGACCGGACATGCCCATCCGCTGGCTTATTCGACGATTTTTGTTTTGACTGCGACCACCTTTGTATTCGGCGGTTTCGCGCGTGAACAGATATGTATCTATGCCTGCCCGTGGCCGCGCATTCAGGCAGCGATGATGGATGAGGACACGATCACCATTGCCTATCGTGAATGGCGCGGAGAGCCACGTGGACGGGGGAAAAGCCGTGACGAACTGGGCGATTGTATTGATTGCAATGCGTGCGTGAACGTCTGTCCGATGGGGATCGATATCCGCGACGGGCAACAGATGGAGTGCATCACGTGCGGCCTGTGTATCGATGCCTGCGACGAGATGATGGACAAAGTCGGCAAGCCGCGGGGGTTGATTGACTATTTGGCGCTGAAAGATGAGGCGTATGAACGTGCCGGGAACGAGAAGATCCCAGTGATGAAGCACCTGCTGCGCCCGCGTACGATCCTTTATACGTCACTTTGGGCATTGGTGGGCGTCGCTTTGACCGTGGCACTGTTCATTCGTCCAAAGGTGGACGTGACAATTCGACCGGTGCGAAATCCGACTTATGTGACGCTGTCTGATGGCTCTATCCGCAATACGTATGATGTCGGTGTGCGTAACCGTCACGGCGAGGAATGGCCCTACTATTTCGCGCTTCCAGATGGCAGTGATATGATGTTGGAGCTAGAGGGCAACGACAAGCTTGTGATCGTCGCGCCGCCTGACACAGAAGCCAAGCAACGGCTCTATGTGGTGGCCCCTGTCGGATCGGCGCAAGCCACTCAGCACCGCACAGAATTGCGGTTGTGGATCGTGGATGGCGTGACCGGCGACCGCACTCATATCGACACCGTGTTCAACGGTAAGGGACAATAGAATATGACCAGCGAGACAGAGAAAAAAGAGTTCGAACTGACCGGCAAGCATGTGTTGGCCATTATGGTCACGGCCTTTTCAATCATCATTGGCGTAAACGTGTTTATGGCCTATTCGGCGATCGGAACGTTTCCGGGATTAGAAACGAAGAATTCTTACGTTTCCAGTCAGAAATTCGACGCCCAGAAAGCCGCACAATTGGGGCTGGGATGGAACGTGTCGGCCCATATCGAGGGCGCACAGTTGGTGCTAGATATCAAAGACACGTCCGGCCAGCCGGTCGAGGTTGCGTCGCTTTATGGTTTGTTTGGTCGGGCGACCCATGTGAAAGAGGATCAGGAGCCTGAATTCGTTCAGAACCCGGACGGCACCTATGTCGCGCAGGTCGGGACATTGGGTGCCGGCAACTGGAATCTTCGGCTGAACGCCGTGGCGCAAAATGGCACGAGCTTTCAGCAGCGCATCCCGATCTATGTGAAGTAACTCAAAGCCGCTTGGTGGCTTACCAAAGGACGTTACGATGGCCGTTCATATCTCTGCATGCCCCGCTTGTGATGCTGCCCCTCTGGCCGAAGCGCAGGCCGGCAAGGCCTATCGTGGCAACGGAGCGCCGGCTGAGCGCATCATGTTGTCACTGCCACAGATTTACTGTGGGGCTTGCATCTCGGGCGTTGAACGGGGCCTGGCGGCGCAAGAGGGGGTGCGTTCGGCGCGGGTGAACTTGACCTTAAAACGCGCAACGGTCGAGGTTGATCCCGGGCTCGAAGCGCAGACCTTGGCGGACTATTTGGTAGGCATCGGGTTTGAAGCCTACGAACTTGACCCGGGGCAACTGACGTCAACAGCGACTGACAAGCAAGGCAAAGACCTGTTGATGCGTTTGGGCGTGGCGGGTTTTGCGATGATGAACGTGATGTTGTTAAGCGTCGCGGTTTGGTCTGGCGCTACGGACGCAACGCGCGACCTTTTCCATTGGATCAGCGCAGGCATCGCCATTCCAACCATTGGATTCTCTAGCCAGGTGTTCTTTCGCTCGGCTTGGTCAGCGCTTCGTGTAGGGCGGCTCAATATGGACGTCCCGATTTCGTTGGCGATCCTTTTGGCGCTGGGCATGTCGCTTTACGAGACCATGCATTCGGGCGAACACGCCTATTTCGATGCGGCCTTGTCGCTGACCTTCTTTCTTCTAGCAGGGCGCTACCTGGACTATCGCACCCGCGCGGTCGCGCGTTCGGCGGCGGAAGAATTGGCAGCGCTCGAAGTACCTCGCGCATCGCGTGTTGTCGACGGCGCAGAGGACGAGCAGGTCGCTGTCTCAGACCTTCGTCCCGGTGACATCGTACGCGTGGTGCCGGGCGCGCGCGTGCCGGTTGATGGCATCGTGCAAGCGGGCGAAAGCGAGCTGGATCGATCACTTTTGACCGGTGAAAGCCTGCCCGTGGCAGCCGCACCGGACGTCACTGTGTCGGCAGGCGAAGTCAATCTGACCGGACCATTGAAAATTCGGGTGACGGCCGCCGGGCGTGACAGTTCGCTTCACCGTATGGCGGACCTTGTTGCCATCGCCGAGACAGCGCGCAATCGCTACACTTCGCTGGCGGACAAGGCGGCTGCGATTTATGCACCAGTGGTTCATTTGCTGGCGCTCGCTGCATTTTTGTTCTGGTTTTGGTACTCGGGCGATTGGCGGGTGGCCATGAATATCGCGGTGGCGACCTTAATCATCACATGCCCTTGTGCGCTTGGTTTGGCCGTTCCGGCCGTGACGACCGCCGCTTCTGGTCGTTTGTTCAAGCAAGGTATGTTGCTGAAATCCGCCACGGCGATGGAGCGTTTGTCCGAAGTCACCCATGTTGTCTTTGACAAAACCGGTACGCTGACTGAGGGCAAGCCGGTGGTCGATGATCTGTCTGGCCACAAAGCACATGACCTGTCGGTCGCGCTTGCGCTTGCCGAAGGATCGAGCCACCCGCTTGCCCAATCCCTGACCCGCGCCGCGCATGCCGCGGGTATTCAGCCTGCCAATGTCATGGATTTGCGCGAGGTGCCCGGGAAGGGGCTCGAAGGGCGGTGGCAGGAGCGCACCGTACGACTTGGACGCGCTGAGTGGCTTGGGGCCAATGCAGTTGGACAGACCGCAACTTATCTGGCGATCTCAGGCGCAAAGCCCGTCGTTTTCACGTTCACAGATGCGTTGCGTCCCGGCGTGACCGAAGCGATCGCCGCATTGAAGGCCAAAGGGATGGGCGTGACTCTGATTTCGGGCGACGTCCCGGCAGCTGTTGCGGATATTGCGGGTCGGGTTGGTGTCATGGATTGGCACGCCGATACGCTGCCCGAAGGTAAGGCCGAGTTTGTCGCACGTCTTGGAAAGGCAGGACATAAGGTCCTGATGGTCGGTGATGGGTTGAACGATACCGCCGCGCTGGCAGCAGCGCATGTCTCGATCTCGCCAGCATCGGCGCTTGAGGCTGCGCGTGTGGTGTCCGACATTGTGCTTTTGGGAAAGTCGATGGAGCCGCTTTCCAGCGCAATCGATATGTCGAAAGCGGCCACGCGCCGGATCAAGGAAAACTTTGCCATTGCGGCGGGCTACAACGCCATTGCTATCCCAATTGCGTTGATTGGACTGGCCACACCGCTGGCGGCGGCGCTTGCAATGTCGACCTCGTCGGTATCTGTATCGCTCAATGCTCTGCGCTTGAGGAAGGGCTGACCCATGAACGTGCTTGTCTATCTGATACCCGCGTCGCTTTTGCTTGGTGGCCTTGGTTTGGCCGCGTTTTTTTGGACGTTGAAGAGCGAGCAATATGACGACCCAGACGGCGACAGCCATCGCATTCTAAGCGACCGTTGGGATGATGCACCGCCCGAGGAATAGAGCTATACGAGGCCCTGATCGCGCGCGATCATTGCGGCATGGGTGCGATTGCGCGCGCCCAGTTTGCGAATAACCGACCGCATATGCATTTTTACAGTGACCTCTTGGATACCGAAGGCGTGGGCGCTCTCTTTGTTCTGTTGCCCATCACACAGCAGCGACAGGATCTGCAATTCCCGGCGGGACAGAGTACCAGATTTGTTTTTCGTGACCGCGACATTGCGTGGCAAAAGCATGACATCACAGTTGCACGACGTTACCTTGAGCGCATCCGCTAGGGTTTCCGGAGCGATCTGGGACGGGACATAAGCGGTAACCCCAGCTCGCAGCGCCTGACTGCCAATAGCCATTGTTGGAGCTTGATCCATCAGCATCACCTGAATATCCGGTCGTTGCTGGATCAGCTTCTCTACAGCCTTCAACCCACCTAGTTCCGGCGTGTTAAAATCAATGGCCAAGGTTCGCACGTCGCGGTCGCGCCGCAGAATTTCGCCTGCCTCTTGCAAAGTAGCGCAGGTCTGCAACGACGCGTCGTTTCCAAACTGCAAACCAGAATGGAGCGTGTGTTGGATGGCATTGTCAACTGTCACCAACAGGATTGTCACCAAGGCGCTCCGCGTCTCAAGTTTCGTCAGAAAGACCCCAAGTGGTTTGAGGAGGCGCAACATTCGCACAATGGTGACACTTGGAATAGGTGTCACTAGGGATAGGTTTTGGTGCCAAAAACCTGTCTAAAAGTGAGTTTTGGACCGGAAATGATGTAATTTGTGGGCAAGGGGCTATGCCCGGTCCTACGGCAAGATGCCACGTACAGCGGGACCAATCGCTTCGACAATCAAACCAACGCCCTCGGCATTTGGGTGTAGCCTGTCGTTCTGGAGATATTGCAGGCTGTCACTCGCGCTACCCGCCGCGTCGGTCAGACCGCTTAGAAAGCTCTCGTGCAGTGATACGTCGTGCACTTGGGACAGACGTACGAACCCTTGATCAAAGGCAGTCTTGTATTCCGGTCCAAAGTTTGCGGGACCGGGGATGCCGATCAGAAGCGTTGGCAGATTTCGAACACTCAATTCGGTTAGGATTTTGTCAAGGTTGTCATATGTGGCCTGAGGATCAATACCACGCAACATGTCGTTGCCGCCCAATGCGACCAGAACGGCGTCGATGTCGTCACTCAGTGCCCATCCTAGACGCGCGGCGCCGCCTGCGGATGTATCGCCTGAGACACCTCCGTTAACGACTTCTGCATCGACCCCATTTTCGTTTAACCAACGTTCCAGCTGAGGCACGAATCCAGCATCTTGAGGCAACCCGTAACCCGCTGTCAGGCTGTCGCCCAGTGCAAGGATGGTCACCGGTTGGGCATGGGCGTTGCCGGTTAGAAATATGATTGCTGCCAAGGACTTGAGAACTTGGTGCAAAACCCCATATCCAGTCGATATCATCATGTTTTCTTCCTAACAGGACTGCCTATGCCAACACCGATCATTGAGCTGACCGATGCCCGTCTGACACTTGGCCATAATGCCGGACGCACCGAAATCCTCAAGGGGATCGATCTGTCGGTCACCGCTGGGGAAACTTTGGGGCTTACGGGGCCATCTGGGTCGGGCAAATCGTCGCTCCTGATGTTGTTGGGTGGCCTGGAACAGGCGACCAGCGGGTCAGTGCAGGCCCTGGGACAAGACCTTGGTGCGATGGGCGAGGATGATCTGGCCCGTTTCCGCAGGGATCATATGGGGGTCGTGTTCCAATCTTTCCACCTTATCCCGACAATGACCGCACTAGAGAATGTCGCGACGCCATTGGAACTTGCCGGACAAGCCGACGCGTTCGAACGGGCACAGGACGAGCTTGAAGCGGTCGGCCTGTCGCATCGGGTGGATCATTACCCCAGTCAGATGTCAGGGGGCGAACAGCAACGAGTGGCCCTTGCCCGCGCCGCAGCCCCCCGTCCCGAAATACTGCTGGCGGACGAGCCTACGGGAAATCTTGATGGTACAACCGGCGCCGCGATCATGGACATTTTGTTCGGTCTTCGTGATCGGCACGGTGCCACCCTTATCCTTGTCACGCATGCGCCCGAGCTGGCAGAACGCTGCGACAGGATCGTCAACATTCAGGACGGAGTGCTGAACTGATGCGTGCGCTTACCATGGCGATCCGTCTTGCCCGCCGCGAGATGCGCGGTGGTTTGCGCGGCTTTCGCATCTTTCTGGCCTGCCTGATCCTGGGCGTGGCCGCGATTGCCGCGATTGGCAGCGTAAGGGAAGGGTTGCGCGCGGGGCTCGCCTCGCAGGGGGCGGTGCTTTTGGGTGGGGATGCCTCGGTCTCGTTTACCTATCGGTTTGCGGATGCCGAAGAACTCGAGATGCTCAAAAGCCAGAGTGATGAGTTGTCGGTGATGGCCGATTTCCGCTCGATGGCTGTGGTGGGCGATGAACGGGGGCTAACTCAAGTCAAGGCGGTGGACGATGTCTATCCGCTGGTTGGCAATGTCGTGCTCTCGCCAGATATGCCGCTGGGTGCCGCGCTGGACGGGCAGGGCGATTTTCCTGGCGCCGTCATGGATGATCTTCTGATCGCGAGGCTTGGCCTGTCGATGGGCGATACGTTCCGACTTGGTGGGTCCGAGTTTGTTTTGATGGCCGAGTTGGTCAAGGAGCCGGATAACGCCAGCGGAGGCTTTTCGCTTGGTCCGCGCACGATTGTCCGGCTTTCGGCACTAGAAGGGTCGGGCCTGCTTGCCGAGGGGACGTTGTTTAACAGTCATTACAAGATGCGTTTGCCTGACGGTCAGGACATCCCTGCTACTCAGACGGCGATCGCACCGAAGCTGGAAGCCAATGGTGCCCGCTGGCAAGACGCCCGGAATGGAGCGCCAGGCATGCGGCGGCTGATCGATCGTCTGGGTGCGTTCTTGGTATTGGTCGGATTGGCTGGACTGGCGGTCGGTGGAGTGGGTATTTCGGCTGCCGTGCGCGCCTATCTGGATGGCAAGACCGAGACGATTGCGATCCTACGCGCACTGGGCGCGAGCCGTGGCGTGATCTTTCTTACCTATTTCCTGCAAATCGGAGTGTTGACTCTTATTGGCCTGCTCTTGGGGCTGGCATTAGGCGCAGTGATCCCCGTAGCGCTCGCTCCGCTGCTGGCTCAGTCACTGCCAATACCGGCCGAGATAACCGTATATACGCGACCCTTGCTGGAAGCCGGGCTTTATGGCGTGCTGGCAGCTCTTCTTTTTACCCTTTGGCCCCTGGCGCGGTCCGAAGATGTACGCGCAGCCGCATTGTTTCGCGATGCGGCCCTCGGTTCATTTCGGATGCCCCGACTGCGGTTCGTTGGCTTATGCGTCGCGATCCTCGCCCTTCTGATCTGGTCGGCGGCGCAATTGTCGGGAATGCCGTGGCTTGCGATGTGGAGCTTCATTGGTTTGGCCGGAGCTTTCGCTGCCTTGGCACTAACAGGTCTTGCCGTGCGGTATGCGGCCCGTTGGTTGGGGCACAGGCAAGCTTTGCGAGGATGGCCCACGCTACGGATGGCTCTTGGGGTCGTTGGCGGCCCAGGGGGTGAAGCCGGTGCGGTTGTGCTGTCTCTTGGGCTTGGACTGGCGGTTCTTGCCGCGGTCGGTCAGATCGACAATAACCTGCGCGGCGCAATAGCCCGTGATTTGCCCGATGTGGCCCCAAGCTTTTTTGTGGTCGATATCCAGACCGACCAGATCGACGCTGTGAAAGAGCGTTTGGAAAGTGATCCGCTGGTAAGCCGCATCGACACAGCACCCATGTTGCGCGGGGTTATAACCGGGATCAATGATCGGCCCGCCCAAGAGGTCGCGGGCGGTCACTGGGTTTTGCGCGGGGACCGGGGGCTGACATATTCTGCCACGCCAACACGTACGAATGTGGTCGCCGGAGAATGGTGGAGCGAGGAATATGACGGCCCGCCGCAGATCAGTTTCGCAGCCCAAGAAGCCGCAGAAATGGGGATTGGGATCGGAGACAAGCTGACAGTCAATATTCTGGGTCGTGACATAACTGGTGAGATCACCAGTCTTCGGGAAGTTGATTTTAGCCAAGCAGGCATGGGTTTTATCATGACATTGAACCCGTCGGCCCTTGCGGGTGCACCGCATAGCTTTATTGCCACGATCTATGCAGATGCGGCGGGTGAGGCCGCGATTTTGCGGGATATTGGCTCGCGCTATCCTAATATCACTCTGATCTCGGTGCGAGATGCGATCACACAGGTCACAGGGTTGATGGGGCAGGTTGCGGCGGCGATCACGTATGGCGCGTTAGCGACGTTGTTGACTGGGTTCGTGGTGTTGATGGGGGCGGCTGCAGCAGGCGAGCGGGCGCGTACCTATGAGGCGGCCATCCTGAAGACACTTGGCGCCACACGTGCAGCGATCTTGAGCAATTTTGCGATCCGGTCGGCGGTTCTGGGCGCGGCCGCAGGTGTTGTTGCTGTGCTGGCGGGTGGCTTGGCCGGTTGGGCGGTCACGCATTACATCATGGAAGAGCGGTTTGTGTTCGATTTATGGAACGCCATTGCGATTGTCGCTGGGGGCGTTGTTGCGACGGTGTTGGCGGCTCTGCTTTATGCGTGGCGACCGCTATCAACGCGGCCCGCTCGGGTATTGCGGGCGAGGGAGTAAGGGGCGTTGCCCCTCTGCGCGTTCGCGCATTCACCCCAGGATATTTGAGGAAAGAAAATGAGTTAGCCGTGGGCGTCGCGGTATTCTTTCCGGATGACAAGTTTGAGGCCTGACCAGATATCATCCACGGCGCACACCTTGACGTCCACCAGCGTGGTTCGCAGGGCGGCGTTGCGGATTGTGTCTTCGGTTACGTCGGTTGGAACTTTTGAAGCTTTCTTAGGCCAGCTTATCCAGATCATACCGTCTTTGTCCAAGGCAGCGAGGAGCTTTGGGAGCGCTGTTTCGAATGTGCCGCGATCATCTGTGAACATGTGGATCACGTCATAGGGTCCCGCGAGCGTATCTGGATTGGCGTCTTCGACAGCAATGAATGCGCGGCTGCTGGTGAGTGGATCATGGGCAGCGGGGCGGTTAATCCAAGCCACGCGCTGCCCGTCTTTTAGGCCCAGTTTTTTTTCGAGCGAGGTTCCAGAATAGCCGGTCATGAGAGAAGAATAGGCGCATCTGTCGGTTCGACAAGCAAGAACGCCAAAGACCGCCCTGGTCCCGATTGGGGGGCGGCCTTCGATAGGTCTGTGCGTTGGTGTGTCAGAGGTGACGTTCCACCATCATTTTCTTGATCGACGCGATGGCCTTGGCCGGGTTTAGACCCTTCGGGCAGGTCTTGGCACAGTTCATAATGGTGTGGCAGCGGTAGAGTTTGAACGGGTCTTCCAACTCGTCCAGACGTTCGCCTGTTGCCTCGTCCCGGCTGTCGATGATCCAGCGATAGGCGTGGAGCAGCGCGGCTGGTCCAAGGTAGCGGTCGCCGTTCCACCAGTAGGATGGGCACGAGGTCGAGCAACTGGCGCACATGACGCATTCATAAAGACCATCAAGTTTTTTGCGGTCTTCAATCGACTGCCTCCACTCTTTCGCCGGCCGATTGGTTTTGGTTTCCAGCCATGGCATGATTGACGCGTGCTGCGCGTAGAAATGGGTCAGATCGGGGATCAGGTCTTTCACCACAGGCATATGCGGCAGCGGGTAGATCTTCACGTCGTCCTTGATCTCGTCCATCCCGTAGATACAGGCCAGCGTGTTGATCCCGTCGATATTCATTGCGCAGGACCCGCAGATGCCCTCGCGGCAGGACCGACGGAAGGTGAGGGTGGGATCGATCTCGTTTTTTATCTTGATCAGCGCGTCCAGAACCATTGGGCCACACGCATCCATGTCGACAAAGTAAGTATCGACACTTGGATTTTGACCGTCATCCGGATTCCAGCGGTAAATCTGGAATTTGCGGACATTCGTTGCCCCATCGGGCTTTGGCCACGTTTTACCGGTGCGGATCGTCGAGTTCTTGGGAAGCTTGAATTGAACCATGTTATTTTCTCCGTCAGACCGCCAAATTACCGAGGCCGGTGTTGGTGATACATTGAAGTGTCGCGGGCCGCTGGACGATCTCGATGATCGTTCTGCTGGAGGTTTCCGGCGTACCGGCGGCAGCCGCGCCTGCTATTGTGACAATCTCTTGTGTCGTCGCATTATCGACCACACAATTCGTGATCGGTTCCGCATTCACACCGGGAAATCGCTGAGCGACCGCAGCGTTGATTGCGACCTTTGCCTGCTGGCGCACGATTTGGTCGGTTGCGACCCCTGCGGCTTCGCAACCAGAAAGAACCAACACTGTGGTGAATGCAAAATACGCCACCCGCATCAGAACGTCCGCGCTTTTGGTGCGATTTTCTTAAGACTGATGCCGCCTTCTTCTTCAGTCGTCAGCGGGTCAGTGATCACCGGACGGTAGCTGAGGTCAACCTTGGTCCCATGTACGCGACTTACTGTGTGGACGCGCCATTTCTTGTCGTCGCGATCGGGGTAGTCCTCGTGCGCATGCGCGCCGCGGCTTTCATGGCGGGCTTCGGCGCCATGGATCGTGGCCAACGCGTTAGGCATAAGGTTGGTCAACTCCAATGTTTCCATCAGATCGGAGTTCCAGACCAGTGATCGGTCGCTGACGGACAAGTCGTCGAGTTTCGCGGCCACGGCGTCCATTTTTTCCGCACCGTCCTTCATCGTTTTGGCGGTGCGGAAGACAGCAGCGTCAGCTTGCATGGTTTTCTGCATCTCAAGACGAAGCTCTGCGGTCGGCACAGCACCGCTGGCATTGCGAAGGCCATCAAAGCGATCGAAGGCATGATCAACCGAAGCTTGGTTCAGAACCGGGTTCGCGGCATCTGCATCCACGACCTTACCCGCACGGATGGCGGCAGCACGGCCAAAGACGACGAGGTCGATCAGCGAGTTTGATCCAAGGCGGTTCGCCCCATGCACGCTTGCGCAGCCCGCTTCGCCCACGGCCATCAGGCCGGGAACCACGGCGGTGGGGTCTTTGGCTGTTGGGTTGAGCACTTCGCCCCAATAGTTCGTCGGAATGCCGCCCATGTTGTAGTGAACGGTAGGCAGTACCGGGATTGGTTCCTTGGTCACGTCCACGCCTGCAAAAATCTTGGCGCTTTCCGAGATGCCGGGCAGGCGTTCGTGCAGCGCTTCTGCGGGCAGGTGGTCAAGATGCAAGAAGATATGATCCCCTTCTGCACCAACACCGCGCCCTTCACGGATTTCCATTGTCATGGAGCGAGACACGTAGTCGCGCGGGGCGAGGTCTTTATACTGGGGCGCATAGCGCTCCATAAACCGTTCGCCTTCGGAGTTCACCAGATAGCCGCCTTCGCCGCGTGCCCCTTCGGTGATCAGACAGCCTGATCCGTAGATGCCGGTCGGGTGGAACTGAACGAACTCCATATCTTGCAGCGCCAAACCTGCGCGCGCCACCATACCGCCACCGTCGCCGGTGCAGGTGTGGGCCGAGGTGGCCGAGAAGAAGGCGCGTCCATAACCGCCGGTGGCCAGAACGACCATCTTGGCGTTGAACACATGCATCGTGCCATCGTCGAGCTTCCAGCAGACGACGCCCTGACATTGCCCGTCTTCGGACATGATCAGGTCAATGGCGAAGTATTCGACATAGAATTCCGCATTGTTCTTCAAAGATTGGCCGTAAAGCGTGTGCAGGATCGCGTGACCGGTGCGGTCAGCGGCGGCACAGGTGCGCTGCACGGCGGGGCCTTCGCCGAACTCGGTTGTGTGGCCACCAAAGGGACGCTGATAGATCTTGCCTTCTTCGGTGCGCGAGAAGGGGACGCCGTAATGCTCCAGCTCGTAAACCGCTTTGGGCGCTTCACGGGTCAGATACTCCATGGCGTCTGTATCGCCCAGCCAGTCCGAGCCCTTGACGGTGTCATACATGTGCCACTGCCAATTATCGGGGCCCATATTGGAGAGGGACGCGGCGATGCCACCTTGCGCTGCCACAGTATGCGAGCGAGTTGGGAAAACCTTGGTCACGCAAGCGGTCCGCAGGCCTTGTTCGGCCATGCCCAAGGTCGCGCGCAGACCGGCGCCACCGGCACCGACCACGACCACGTCATAATCGTGTGTTTCGTATTCGTAAGCTGCCATTTGGGTTGCTCTCCGGTCTTAAAAGGCGATGCGGCCGAGGCCATAAAGGCCAACTGCCAAAACGGTGTACGCGAGTGCAGTGCAGACGATCACGAGGACCTTCTTGGTGACACCACGCGAGTAATCCTCGATCACCACTTGAATGCCGTGGCGGAAGTGGACCATGGAAACCACAAGCGTCATGGCCGCGATGATGGCGGGGAATGGACGCTGGTAATAGGCAATGGCTTCCTCGTAAGGCAAGCCAAGGGCGCGACCAAAGGTCAGCGCGAAAAGCGGCATCAGGATCAATAGGCCCACAGCCGAAATCGCCTGGCCCCAGAAATGTTCGGTTCCCGAATGGGACGATCCTTTGCCCTCAGCGCGCTTGCGGTCGGTTAGATAATGCATGTCCCGCTCCTTCACACGATAATGGCGACGATGATCGCCAGAACAACAGAGCCAATGATGACGCCAATGCCCATTTTCTCGGCGGTCTCGACCTCGAGCCCCAGTCCGATATCCCAAATCAGATGTCGTAGACCGGACAGCGCGTGGTAGCACAGCGCCCAGAGGGCCAGAAACATGATCACGTCACCAAGGAACGATGTCATCAATCCGTTCACAACTGCGTAACATTCTGGACCCACCGCCGCTGCAAAGAACCACGCCACAACCAAGACCGCGGCACCCAGCAGGGCAACGCCCGTAATTCGAGCAAAGATCGAGGTGATGGAGGTCAGCTGCGGGCGGTAAACTTGCAGGTGCGGAGATAGCGGGCGATCGCCCCTATTCACGTCGGCCATGGCGGTCTCCTTTCGTCAATTTCGACTGTTGAGACAGCAATAGCGCCATTTGTGGGGCGGAGTCACGTCTTATGGACAGGAAAACACAGAGAAATTGCGCTAACAAGGGCGATTTGACATTCTTGTGATCACAATTTTTAACGATGTGATCACAAGTAAATCAGCGTCATTTCCGACTGAAATAGTCGGAAGATGCGGTGCAGTTTGCGGTACGCCACCAGACCTCGCTACTTCGGCATCAAGGCCCAGTAGTCGAGGTCCAGCATCACTTCTGGCAAGTATTTCCCGTCGTCGCCCTTCAGTGCGAACTCTGGCGCGCCATGTTTCACTGCAACCAAGCGCAAGCGTATTGCGCCGACACCCGGTGCGTCCGTGTCGGCCTTATCCAAGACCTCGGACCAGGCGCGGATCGTGTCGCCCGAGAAGCAAGGGTTGGCATGCGCGCCGCCGTTTAGGCCCACGATCATCTGGGCGTTGGCCAGTCCGTTGAACGACAATGCCCGCGCCATCGAAATGACGTGACCGCCATAGATCAGCCGTTGCCCGTCTGGTCGGAAGGTGGCATCGAAATGGACTTTAGCAGTGTTCTGCCACAAACGCGTGGCCATCATGTGTTCGGCTTCTTCGACGGTGACTCCGTCAACATGGTCGATCTTTTCGCCAATCTCGTAGTCGCCCCAACGGTGCGGTTCACCTGCGAGTGTAAAATCATAATCCTCAAAGTTCAGCGCTTCAGGAATGACTAGGTCACCAGCATCCAACACGCCTTTCAGCTCGGGGATTACAGTTTCCGGCGCTGGCGCATCCAGATTGTTTTTGCGCACCATAACCCAGCGGACGTATTCCAACACAGGCTCACCCACTTGGTCGAAACCACGTGTGCGCACCCAGACGACACCGGATTTGCCATTGGAGTTCTGTTTCAATCCGATGACTTCGGACACAGACCGCAATGTGTCGCCCGGATAGACTGGCTTTAGCCAGCGTCCTTCAGCGTAACCAAGATTGGCCACCGCGTTCAGCGAAATATCGGGTACGGTTTTGCCAAACACCACGTGAAAGGCGATCAGATCGTCTATCGGAGAGCCTTCAAGCCCCGAATTGCCCGCAAATTCGTCCGAGGAATACAGGGCATGACGCGCGGGATAGAGCGCGTGATAGAGCGCGCGCTCGCCCTCGGCCACTGTACGCGGCACGGCATGGTGGATCACATCGCCCAGTGTGTAGTCCTCGAAAAAATGGCCAGGATTGGTCTTGGCGGTGGGGGCCATCAGTGTTCTCCAAGTTTGGTGTCAGGCGTGTAGGTGCCGGGTGCGTCTTTTACCACCGCTTGGGCACAGCGCATTTTTCCAGTGGTTGGGTCGTGTGCATAAGCGGGGGAACCGTGCAGGTCCCACCCCTTGTTCATCGCGTTTGTCACCTTGTGGCAGAAGGCCGAGGTGTCATCTTCGGTCAGCAATCGATAGAGTTTCATGCGTTACATCCCAAAAGGCGACGGGCCGACAAGGTCGTGGATCGTGCCGACCACAAGGGTCAATACAATTGCTGCGCCAAAGAATATTGCGTCTTTCTTGATCGCGCCTTTGGGGTTTGGCTGCCAATCTGGTTCGGCACGATTGATGACGATGATCTCAGCCACGGCCCAAATCGTAAGACCGCCGAACAGCACCATTGATCCAAGGTCTGGGTTCACGATGATATGAGCGACGGCCCAGACGATAAACCCGGTCAGCATCGGGTGGCGCATCTTGTAAAACAGGGCACCTTTCGATGGGCCCGGGCTGACAAGATAGAACGCAAACACGATCGCAATGTTGTTGAGTGGTTTGAAATAAGCCGGGTAAAGCAACAGATCGGGGCTATCGACCAGCTTAAATCCGATAACCATCACCACGACACTGACAAGGATAACCAGTGCCGATATACCTCTTGCTTTGCTGCCCATTGCAGCGTGATGGGCGGGCACGACGCGTTTCCAAAAGTGGCCTGCATACCACAGGGCAAGACCGAGGATGAGGATGGGCATGTTGGGTCTCCTAAATTAAGGGCCTAGCCCTCCATCACCGCGATGGCAGAGGCTTTGGCGAGGATGCCTTGTGCCGTCACAACATGCAGATTCTCGACGATTTTACCATCCACAACTGCAACCCCTTGCCCCGAGGTTTCTGCCGCCTCAAAGGCGGTGATTTGACGTTGGGCCAAATCAATCTCGGCCTCTGACGGTGCAAAGGCCGTGTTGGCAATCGCCAATTGCGCGGGGTGGATCAGGGTTTTTCCGTCCATCCCCAAATCGCGGCCCTGATCGCATTCCGCTTTCAGCCCGTCATCGTCCTTGAAGGCGTTGTAAACGCCGTCGATGATCACTACCCCAAATGCCTTCGCCGCAACGAGGCACATATGCAAACCGCCCATCATGGGCAGCCGATCCGCCCGGAAGCGGGTGTTCAGCTCTTTCGCCAGATCATTGGTGCCCATGACAAAACCCTTCAGGCGCGGATGGGCGGCGATTTCAGCTGCATTCAGCATTCCCAGCGGCGTTTCCATCATCGCCCAAAGATCGACATCCGGGATAAGTGTGGCCAGTTCGTCGAGCTGAGCCGCCGATCCAACTTTCGGCATCAGGATGGCGTCAATATCAGCATCAACAAACGCTGCCACGTCGTCTTTGCCCCATTCGGTGTCAAACCCGTTGATGCGCACGATCTTGGCGCGGTTTCCGTAACCGCCTTTCGCAAGCTCTGCCTTTAACGTGGTGCGCGCGTCGATCTTGGCATCGGGCGCAACCGCGTCCTCCAGATCGAAGATAATAGCATCTGCGGGCAACCCGCGCGCCTTGTCCAATGCGCGTTCTTTCGAACCGGGAATATAGAGGACAGAGCGATAGGGGCGCGTATCCGGGGTAGGCGTCATGATTCTAAGTCTCCGCAACAATCTTGCGCGTAGCATCGCGATTGCGCAGCTTTTCGCAAGGGCAAATTGCTGCGATGCAGAATATTTAGCCTTGCGAGGCCGTGCGCGCGCGTGACGCTTTAGATGGCGCAGCGGCTTCTCAACCCAGGACGGTGCGTTAACCAGTTCTTTGATGTTGAAACACAGTCTTCACCTATCTGCTGAGCGATAGAAGCGCCAGCGTCGCGGAGGAAAGGGAAGACCCATGAAACACCACATACTGGCCTTTGGTATGATCACAGGTGCCGTGCTTTTTTCAGTGCAGAACGCCCATGCGGAGCGTCTCAATTGTGCGCCGCGCAACGCCTTGATTGAGCGATTGGCCGAGGCATACGGCGAAACAAGACGGTCTATTGGATTGGCGGCCAACAACACGATGGTCGAGGTGTTTGCCTCAAGCGAAAGCGGTACATGGACGATCACCGTAACTACCCCACAGGGCATCACTTGCCTTGTTGCTAACGGTCGCAGTTTTGAGACTCTGAACGAAGTACCAACGCCTGCAATGTTGGGGAAGCCGGTCTGAAAGCCACCATATGGCTTTTAGGTCAAGGCTTCCCAAATCAACTTCGTGCCGGTGATCAGCAGGAATAGATAGGTGAAGGCAAAGAACATCCGTTCGGAAATGCTTCGATGCAAAACGACGCCGATCCAGACACCTACGACCGCAAAGGGAATAAGGTAGAGATCTGCTTTTGCGGTTTGCCAAGAAAAGATCCCCAAAGCGAAATAGGGAATGAACTTTAGAAGGTTGATTGCCCAGAAGCTGATCACCGTCGTTCCCTGAAACGTGGTTTTGTCCAAGCGTCGTGATAACAAGAATACGGCCGCGGGGGGGCCGCCTGCATGGCTAATGAAGCTGGTAAATCCCGCAATCAAGCCCCAGAAACCACCGGCTTTGCCGGACATGGGCTTGGCGGCCGGCTGTATTAATCCGCGCGTGCGGGCCGCTTGAAAAGCAACAAAGCCGACAGCGATCAGGCCGATGAGCAGACGGAAAATATCTGGATCGGCAATGGAGTAGAGAAGCGCGCCCACCGCGACACCTGGAATGGCGCCCAAGATCAGAGCTTTCGCGGACGGCGTATCCCACTTACGCCAGTAGGGTTTCAACGCAGTTACATCCATCAGCATTAAAAGCGGCAGCATCAGACCAATCGCAGCGCCAGGCTCCAGAATCAAAGCCAGCAGTGGCGTGGCCGCAAAGGCCGCACCCGATCCGAAACCGCCCTTGGAAATACCCGCGAAAATCACGGCAGGGATCGCGAACATAAAGAATGTGAGGTCAAGTGCCTCGGGCATAGGATATCCTCAAACCGCTGGAAAACGAGTGCTTTAGCGCTATCGCGTCACGCAGTTCGGCGCAAGCGCTTCGCCATGCCGCAGCGCGGCACTCTTGCACCAGCGGGATATAAGGACTACGCATGCGCCCGAAATCAACTGATCGGAGATCAAACTCATGGCCAGACCCAAGATAGCCCTTATCGGTAGCGGCATGATCGGTGGCACCCTTGCTCACCTCGCTGCACTGAAAGAAATGGGCGACGTCGTCCTTTTTGACATCGCTGACGGAATTCCTCAGGGCAAGGCCCTGGATATCGCTGAAAGCGGACCAGTCGAAGGCTTCGACGCGACACTTTCGGGCACCACATCTTACGAAGGTATTGCTGGCGCTGACGTCTGCATCGTGACCGCTGGCGTTCCACGCAAACCGGGCATGAGCCGCGATGACCTGTTGGGTATTAACCTGAAAGTCATGAAGTCGGTTGGCGAGGGCATCAAAGAGCATGCGCCAAACGCGTTTGTGATCTGCATCACCAACCCGCTGGATGCCATGGTTTGGGCGCTGCGTGAATTTTCGGGCCTGCCGCATCAGAAAGTGGTCGGTATGGCAGGCGTTCTGGACTCCGCGCGCTTCCGTCACTTCTTGTCGGTTGAATTTGACGTGTCCATGCGTGACGTGAACGCTTTTGTTCTGGGCGGACACGGCGACACCATGGTGCCGCTGCCCCGTTATTCGACTGTTGGCGGCATTCCTTTGCCTGACCTCGTTGAAATGGGCTGGACCAGCCAAGAAAAACTGGACGCGATTGTTCAACGCACCCGCGATGGCGGTGCCGAGATTGTTGGCCTGTTGAAAACTGGCTCTGCTTACTACGCGCCGGCCGCCTCGGCGATTGAAATGGCTCAGGCTTACCTCAATGACCAGAAGCGTGTCCTGCCTTGTGCGGCATATGTGGACGGCGCCTATGGCCTCGACGGTTTCTACGTTGGCGTTCCGACTGTGATCGGTGCGAACGGCATTGAAAAGGTCATCGACATCAAGCTGAGCAAAGACGAACAAGCCATGTTTGATAAATCGGTCGACGCCGTAAAAGGCCTGGTCGAGGCTTGTAAGGGCATCGACAGTTCGCTGGCCTGATCCACCGTACGACAAGTTTTACAGGGCGCCCTTCGCGAAGGGCGCCTTCTTCATTTTCGACGGAATGTCATTTTGAATCACCTGATTCCAGAGATTCTGTGCATGTGAAGTGTTTTGTGATCACGGATTTTTCGGTGTGATCACAAATTCGCGCAGTTAGCGCAAAAATCCCCCTTTTTCGCAAAAAACAATTTCAGCCCGGTTTCCAGTTGTGCATGGTGTCCAAGACCCATTGGATCAATTGGATAGGATGATTTCATGAACATTCATGAATACCAGGCGAAGGCCCTTCTTAAGTCCTACGGCGCACCCGTTTCTGACGGACGTGTCGTTCTAAAGGCAGAAGACGCTAAGACCGCCGCAGGTGAACTCGACGGCCCACTTTGGGTGGTCAAAGCGCAAATTCACGCAGGTGGACGCGGCAAAGGCTCCTTCAAGGAAGCTGACGCTGGCGAAAAAGGCGGTGTTCGCCTGACCAAGTCGGTGCAAGAGGCCGCTGAAGAAGCCAAAAAGATGCTGGGCCGCACCCTTGTGACCCACCAAACCGGACCTGTCGGCAAACAAGTGAACCGCATCTACATCGAAGCCGGAGCAGGCATCGAGCGTGAGTTGTACCTTGCACTGCTTGTAGACCGCCAAACATCGCGCATCTCGTTTGTTTGTTCGACCGAAGGCGGGATGGATATTGAAGAGGTCGCCGCAGCGACACCTGAGAAGATCCTTAGCTTCTCGGTTGATCCGGCGACGGGTTATCAGGCCTTCCATGGCCGCCGTATTGCCTTTGCGCTGGGCCTTGAAGGCGCGCAGATCAAACAATGTGTGGCTTTGATGGCCAAGCTTTACAAAGCGTTCACTGAAAAAGACATGGAGATGCTGGAGATCAACCCGCTGATCGTATCTGACAGCGGTGACCTGAAAGTGCTGGATGCAAAGGTCGGCTTTGACGGCAACGCTGTCTATCGCCACCCGGATATCGCTGAACTGCGCGACACCACCGAAGAAGACTCGAAAGAGCTGGAAGCGTCGAAATACGACCTGAACTACATCGCTCTGGATGGCGAGATTGGTTGCATGGTGAACGGTGCGGGTCTTGCGATGGCCACAATGGACATCATCAAGCTTTACGGTGCTGAACCGGCCAACTTCCTTGATGTGGGCGGTGGCGCGACCAAAGAGAAAGTGACCGAAGCCTTCAAGATCATCACCTCGGACCCCAACGTGAAGGGCATCCTTGTGAACATCTTCGGAGGCATCATGCGCTGTGACGTCATCGCCGAGGGCGTGGTTGCGGCAGTGAAAGAAGTGGGCCTGCAAGTGCCACTGGTCGTGCGGCTGGAAGGTACCAATGTGGAAGCTGGCAAAGACATCATCAACAACTCCGACGTTGATGTTATCGCTGCTGACAACCTGTCGGACGGTGCTGAGAAGATCGTGAAGGCGGTTAAAGGTTGATGCGTTCCATTTTCTTCAAATTGGGACTTGTGGCGATGCTTGGGTATTTTGCTTCACCTTCTGTTTCGGTTGCTGAGACTGCGGCAGAAGCACAATCTCGTGCTCTGTTGTTGTTTGAGAAGTCATGTCTAAGGGCATTTCCAAACTTCGAGAAAGTAGACGCAATACTAGCGAAAGAAGGCTTTGAAAAAAGCAAGAACGGCTGGGTGTCCTCTGACGGTGAATTCGTTAACCCGGCTGTTGAGCTTTCAGGTGGTGGGACGGCGTGTATTGTCACCCGTCAAAAAACCGATGCTAAGGGCATGGCCCAAGGACTCGCTAATCTTCTTCAACGTCAAAAAGTTCAGGGGTTGGCAGTGAAAGCTACCAAAGGCTCCAAATCAACAGCTGCCTTTTCCAAAGGTGGAATCGGAGCAAAAGTTGTTGTCAGCAACCTATCCAACGGCAGATCTAAGGTCGCCTCCCTGACCATATTCAAAAACTAAGGAGACTACCACATGGCAGTCCTTATCGACGAAAATACCAAAGTGATCTGTCAGGGCCTCACCGGCTCGCAGGGCACATTTCATACGGAACAGGCCATTGCTTATGGCACCAAGATGGTCGGCGGTGTGACGCCGGGCAAAGGTGGGCAGACGCATTTGGACCTTCCGGTCTTCAACTCGGTTCACGAAGCCAAGCACGTCACCGAAGCCAATGCGTCCGTGATCTATGTTCCGCCGCCCTTCGCAGCGGACTCGATCCTTGAAGCGATCGACGCCGAGATGGAACTGATCGTTTGCATCACCGAGGGTATTCCGGTGCTCGACATGATGCGTGTTCAACGCGCACTAGAAGGCACGGCATCGCGCCTTGTTGGCCCGAATTGCCCCGGTGTCATCACACCCGGTGCCTGTAAAATCGGCATCATGCCCGGTCACATCCACCAGCGCGGCAGCGTGGGCGTTGTGTCCCGCTCGGGTACGTTGACATATGAGGCTGTGAAACAGACTACCGATATCGGTCTGGGCCAGTCGACCGCTGTCGGCATCGGCGGCGACCCCATCAAAGGCACCGAGCATATCGACGTGCTGGACATGTTCCTTGATGATGACGAGACTGAAAGCATCATCATGATCGGCGAGATCGGTGGCTCTGCCGAAGAAGAAGCCGCTGAATTCCTTGCGGATCAGAAGAAAAAAGGTCGCTGGAAGCCGGTTGCTGGCTTCATCGCGGGCCGCACGGCGCCTCCCGGACGTCGCATGGGCCACGCGGGGGCGATTGTCGCTGGTGGCAAAGGCGGTGCCGAGGACAAGATCGAAGCCATGCGTGCCGCAGACATTGTCGTTGCCGACAGCCCCGCCACGCTGGGCGAGGCCGTGCTGGAAGCGATTGGTAAATGATGATGCGGCCAGCAAAAGCCATTACGACAGGTCTCGCCAAGACCTTCGTTATCCGAGAGCGGGCGACAAGGTCTGAGTTTTGGTTTTTTGCTGTGCCGTGGTTCATCTCCATGAGCTTTCTCTATATTTTTGGCTCCCGGTTCTTTGAGACCGGGAGTCAGAAGCTCTTGATGTATGTGTATTTTGTCGTGAACGTTCCTGTGTTCACGGCAGCGGTTCGGAGACTGTTCGACAGCGGCACAATGAAGAGTAGAGCTAGCTATGTGGGCTGGGGGTTGTCTGGATTGTTAGCCGGACCCGTTCTGTACACGTTCTGGAACAACATTGCCCAACGCGACGGCCTGTACTGGATGGTGCCAGTGATGATTTTCTCATCGGTTGGCGGCTTGATCACTATCAGCTTTGTTCTTTCGGCCCCGTCCAAATCAAAAAGCACACTTGAGGTTTCAAAATGACGGAACAATCCCCAAACAACCTTTTCCACGCCTCCAGCTTCATGCAGGGCCACAATGCCGAGTATCTGGAGCAGCTTTATGCGCAGTATGCGCGTGACCCCAACGCGGTGGATGCCGCGTGGCAGGCGTTTTTTGCCGAGCTTGGGGATAATGGTTCTGATGTGACCGCCGAGGCCGCTGGGCCGTCCTGGGCACGCTCTGATTGGCCTCCGATGCCGAGTGGTGATCGGGTTCACGGGCTGGATGGTCAGTGGCCAGAAGAGCCAGAGGTCGAGGCCAAAGCGGCAGGCAAGAAGATTGCGACAAAAGCTGCCGAAACTGGTGTGCAAGTGTCGGACGAAGCCATCAAGCGTGCCGTTCTGGACAGCATCCGCGCACTGATGATCATCCGGGCCTATCGGATCCGGGGGCATCTGGCCGCTGATCTGGACCCGCTGGGGATCGCAGAGAAAAGCGCGCATCCAGAGTTGGACCCTGCGTCTTATGGGTTCACCGAAGCCGACATGGATCGCCCGATTTTCATTGATAACGTGCTGGGGCTGGAAATCGCCTCGATCCGGCAAATCCTCGAGATCGTGAAGCGGACTTATTGCGGCACGTTTGCGCTGCAATACATGCATATCTCAAACCCGGAAGAAGCTGGCTGGCTGAAAGAACGTATCGAAGGGTTCGACAAGGAAATCCGTTTTACGCGGGAAGGTCGAAAAGCCATTCTGAATAAACTGGTCGAGGCCGAGGGCTTCGAGAAATTCCTGCATGTGAAATACATGGGCACCAAACGGTTTGGTCTGGACGGCGGAGAAAGCCTGATCCCCGCGATGGAGCAGATCATCAAGCGCGGCGGCGCGCTGGGCGTCAAAGACATCATCATCGGGATGCCACACCGCGGGCGTCTGTCCGTGCTCGCGAATGTGATGCAAAAACCCTATCAAGCGATCTTCAACGAGTTTCAGGGCGGCAGCTTCAAACCCGAAGATGTCGACGGTTCGGGCGACGTGAAGTACCACTTAGGCGCCAGTTCAGACCGCGAGTTTGATGGCAACACAGTTCACCTGTCGCTGACGGCCAACCCGTCGCACCTTGAGGCCGTGAACCCCGTGGTCCTAGGCAAGGCGCGCGCCAAACAAGAGCAATTGGGCGATGTGAATCGCGATCAAGTTTTGCCAATCCTATTGCACGGTGATGCAGCATTTGCGGGGCAGGGTGTGGTTGCAGAAGGGTTCGGTCTGTCGGGTCTAACGGGTCACAAGACCGGCGGCACGATGCATATCGTGGTCAACAACCAAATCGGGTTTACGACAGCGCCACACTTCTCGCGCTCGTCGCCATATCCAACGGATATCGCCTTGATGGTGGAAGCGCCGATTTTCCACGTAAATGGCGACGATCCCGAAGCCGTAGTCCACGCCGCGCGTGTTGCGACTGAATTCCGCCAGAAGTTCCACAAGGACGTTGTGCTGGATATTTTCTGCTACCGTCGCTTTGGCCATAACGAGGGGGACGAACCGATGTTCACCAACCCCTTGATGTACAAGCGGATCAAGAAACACCCAACAACGCTTCAGATTTATACGGAACGTCTGGTCAAAGATGGATTGATCCCCGCTGGGGAAATCGAGGACCTGAAAGCCTCCTTCCAAGCGCGGATGAACGATGAGTTTGAGGCTGGCAAAGACTATAAGCCAAACAAGGCTGATTGGCTTGATGGCCGTTGGTCGCATCTCGACAAAAAAGCCGAAGAATATCAGCGCGGCCAGACTGCCATCAAAAAAGAGAGCTTTGATGAGGTGGGCAAGGCGCTGTCGACCGCGCCGGACGGCGTGCCTCTGCACAAAACTGTGGGTCGTCTGCTGGATGCGAAGGCCAAAATGTTCGAAACCGGGAAAGGGTTCGATTGGGCGACGGGCGAGGCGCTGGCGTTCGGCTCGTTGCTGACCGAGGGTTTCCCGGTACGTCTGTCCGGTCAGGACTGTACGCGCGGTACGTTCAGCCAACGTCACTCCGGTCTGATCAATCAGGAAACGGAAGAGCGTTACTATCCGCTGAACAACATTCGTGCAGGGCAAGCCCAGTACGAAGTCATCGACTCGATGTTGTCGGAATACGCGGTACTTGGGTTTGAGTATGGCTATTCGCTAGCAGAGCCCAATGCGCTGGTCATGTGGGAAGCGCAGTTTGGCGACTTTGCCAACGGTGCGCAGATCATGTTCGACCAGTTCATTTCGTCTGGCGAAAGCAAATGGCTGCGCATGTCAGGCCTTGTTTGCCTGCTGCCGCACGGGTTTGAAGGGCAGGGGCCGGAACACAGCTCGGCCCGGTTGGAGCGCTTCTTGCAGATGTGTGGCGGCGACAACTGGATCGTGGCGAACTGTACGACGCCTGCGAACTATTTCCACATCCTGCGCCGTCAGCTGCATCGTGGGTATCGCAAACCGCTGATCATGATGACGCCAAAATCGCTGTTGCGTCACAAGCTTTGCGTTTCGACCACCGAGGATTTCACCGAAGGATCGAGCTTCCACCGCGTGCTTTGGGATGACGCGCAGAAAGGCAATTCCGACACCAAGCTGGTGAAGGATGACAAGATCAAGCGCGTGGTAATGTGTTCGGGCAAGGTCTATTTTGACCTGCTGGAAGAACGTGACAAACGTGGCATCACAGATGTTTATTTGATGCGTTTGGAGCAATTCTATCCTTTCCCAGCCATGTCTTGCGTGAAGGAACTTGAACGCTTCAAAAACGCCGAGATCGTCTGGTGTCAGGAAGAACCCAAGAACCAGGGTGCCTGGTCCTTCGTTGAACCGAATATCGAATGGGTGCTGACCCGGATCGGGGCCAAACATACACGGCCCGAATATGTTGGGCGGCAGGCGGCTGCCTCTCCGGCGACGGGTCTGGCCTCATCTCACAAAGCACAACAAGCAGCGCTGGTGGATGCCGCGCTGACCATGGAAGGGAAATAAGCCATGAGCATTGAAGTACGGGTGCCCACACTGGGCGAAAGCGTGACAGAAGCCACCGTTGCCACATGGTTCAAAAAACCGGGTGATGCGGTCGCAGTGGACGAAATGCTGTGCGAGCTGGAAACCGACAAGGTAACAGTTGAGGTGCCATCGCCCGCCGCTGGCACGATGGGCGAAATCGTCGCTGCAGAAGGCGAAACCGTTGGTGTTGACGCGCTGCTCGCGACGATCGGGGAAGGCGAAGGGGCGGCTCCCGCGCCGGCCGCCGCTGCTCCAGCTGCTGCGCCTGCTGCGAGCGACAGTCAGGCTGTAGACGTGATGGTGCCAAGCCTTGGCGAGAGTGTGACCGAAGCGACCGTTTCCAGCTGGTTCAAAAAGGTGGGCGACGCGGTCGCTCAGGATGAAATGCTGTGTGAACTTGAGACAGACAAGGTCTCGGTCGAAGTGCCCGCGCCTGCTGCGGGCGTTCTGTCCGAAATCCTAGCCGCTGAGGGTGCGACTGTTGATGCGTCGGCCAAACTGGCGGTGCTGTCCTCTGGCGGCTCGGTTGCCGCCGCGCCAGCCTCGGCCCCTGCCGCAGCCGCTGCTCCTGCGACGGCTGGTAAGGACGTGGAAGACGCACCATCGGCCAAGAAAGCGATGGCCGAAGCTGGATTGAACCCCGCCGACGTTCAAGGCACGGGCCGTGATGGTCGTGTGATGAAACACGACGTGGCTGCGGCTGCTGCTGCACCTAGGGCTGCGGCTCCTGCACCAGCGGCCACTCCGGCCGCGCCACGTGCCGCTGGGGATGCGTCACGCGAAGAGCGGGTGAAGATGACCCGCTTGCGTCAGACCATCGCGCGCCGTCTGAAAGACAGCCAAAACACTGCCGCCATGCTGACCACCTATAACGAGGTGGACATGACCGAGGTGATGGCACTGCGCAACGAATATAAAGCCGAGTTTGAGAAGAAACACGGCGCGCGTCTGGGCTTCATGTCGTTCTTCACCAAGGCTTGCTGTCATGCGCTGAAAGAAGTGCCCGAAGTGAACGCCGAAATCGACGGCACTGACATCGTTTACAAAAACTATGTGAACATGGGCGTTGCCGCTGGTACGCCAACTGGTCTTGTGGTGCCGGTGATCAACGATGCCGACGCAATGTCGTTCGCCGAGATCGAGAAAGCGATTGCTGAAAAAGGCCGCAAAGCCCGAGACGGCAAGCTGTCGATGGACGAAATGCAGGGCGGCACATTCACCATCTCAAACGGTGGTGTCTACGGCTCGCTCATGTCCTCGCCGATCCTGAACCCGCCGCAATCTGGTATCCTTGGTATGCACAAAATCCAAGACCGCCCGATGGCGATCAACGGAGAGGTTGTGATCCGCCCGATGATGTATCTGGCGCTGAGCTATGACCACCGTATCGTTGACGGCAAAGGCGCTGTGACCTTCCTTGTGCGCGTGAAAGAAGCGCTTGAGGATCCACGTCGGTTGTTGATGGATTTGTAAGGGAGCTCTAGATGCGGAGATCCACCGAGGAAGTCGCTGAAGAATTCCATCGTCTCTATGATATATTGGAGGCATATGTCGATGCGGAGGCACCAGCTCTTGGTGCCACTGCGGGTTGCAAGAAAGAGCAAATGGTTTCGCGGATCGAATATCTGGAAATGGTACATAAGAAGACGCATACCTATTCGCAATTAGCTAAAGGTGTACGTTCCGGACTTGCCGATTGTCGACGCAACCTTCTTGATTTGCAAAAACATGACCCAACCACAGCTACACTGGTTGTCGAAAGATACAATGGAATTGCAGGAAGAGATTTGTGCGATGATCTAGCCCTTTCACCGGGTGAGTAATGTGTTGCAGTATTCTTCATTAGTGATGCGAGATCGGCAGTCGAAGTCGAAAGTAATAAGGAAACCTACCCATGGCAGACTATGACGTAATCATCATCGGCGGCGGCCCGGGCGGCTATGTATGTGCGATCCGTTGCGCCCAGCTTGGCCTGAAAACCGCGTGCGTCGAAGGGCGCGAGACGTTGGGCGGCACCTGCCTGAACGTCGGCTGTATCCCCTCGAAAGCGCTGCTGCATGCGAGCCACAGCCTGCATGAGGCCGAGCACAACTTCGCCAAGATGGGCCTGAAGGGCAAAAGTCCCTCGGTCGATTGGAAGCAGATGTTGGCCTACAAAGACGACGTCATCGGCCAGAACACCAAGGGTGTCGAGTTTTTGTTCAAAAAGAACAAGATCGATTGGATCAAGGGTTGGGCCTCGATCCCGGCGGCTGGTCAGGTGAAGGTGGGCGACGAAGTTCACAACGCGAAGAACATCGTGATCGCGTCAGGGTCCGAACCGTCGAGTCTGCCGGGTGTTGAGGTGGACGAGAAGGTCGTCGTGACCTCGACCGGCGCGCTTGAGCTGTCGAAGGTTCCAAAGAAGATGGTTGTCATCGGTGCGGGCGTTATCGGGCTTGAAATGGGCTCGGTCTATGCGCGTCTGGGGTCAGAGGTGACGGTGGTCGAATTCCTCGACATGATCACGCCGGGGATGGACAAAGACCTTGCCAAGACCTTCCAGCGTTCGCTGAAAAAACAAGGGCTTAAGTTTGTTATGGGCGCGGCGGTTCAGAAGGTCGAAGCGACCAAGACCAAGGCTAAGGTGCATTACAAGCTGCGCAAGAATGACGCCGAGGAGATGCTGGATGCAGACGTGGTGTTGGTTGCCACGGGCCGCCGTCCTTATGTCGAAGGTCTTGGGCTGGACGCGCTTGGCCTCAAGATGACCGAGCGTGGTCAGGTCGCCACCAATCATTGGAAAACCTCTGTTCCGGGCGTCTGGGCTATTGGCGATGTGACCGAAGGCCCGATGCTGGCCCACAAGGCCGAAGACGAGGGCATGGCGGTGGCGGAATCCATCGCCGGTCAAGCAGGCCATGTGAACTACGATGTTATCCCCGGTGTGGTCTATACCGCGCCCGAGGTTGCCACGGTCGGTAAGACCGAAGAGCAACTGAAGGAAGAAGGCCGCGCCTATAAGGTTGGCAAGTTCAGCTTCATGGGCAATGGCCGCGCGAAGGCTGTGTTCCAAGGTGAAGGTTTTGTCAAAATCCTTGCCGACAAGGAAACTGACCGTGTGCTTGGCGTCCATATCATGGGCCCGGCGGCAGGTGAGTTGATCCATGAAGCCTGTGTGCTGATGGAGTTTGGCGGCTCTGCCGAGGATCTGGCTCGCACCTGCCACGCGCACCCCACGTTCTCGGAGGCTGTTCGCGAGGCGGCCCTGGCGTGCGGAGACGGGCCAATCCACTCGTAAAAGCGTGAAACAAGACATCAAAAGGCACGCTTTCGGGCGTGCTTTTTCATTTGTCGGTATGGGCAATCAAAAAAGGGTATCGTCTTGGCCATTAAATTGGAACTCATTCCGACCTCACAACGCCCCGTTTTAGAGCGGATGTTTCAACTGTACCTGCATGACATGTCCGAGTTTTTGGGATGGAGCGTAGGCGCGGATGGGATGTTCGCGCTGCCTGATGGCTTGTTGCCTCCCTACTGGGATAACACGGATCATTGGCCATATTTTGCATACTCAGACGACAACTTGATCGGCTTCTCGTTGGTTCGCGTGGCCCCCAATGCCAAGGGCACGTTGGATATGGGGCAGTTCTTTGTGACCCGCGCTTTCCAGGGAAAAGGGCTGGGCAAGGAACTTTTTCGCCAAACCGTCGCCGCGCATCCAGGTAAATGGCAGGTCAGGGTGCTGGTCCAGAACATCGCTGCGCAGGCGTTTTGGAGGGTGACAATCGAAGATATCGCGCGGTCCACCGTTCAAGTCTCTGATGAGCCCTACGGGGAACATGAAATGACCTACTATCGGTTTGAGGCTGGGTAAGCTAAAAAACTCGATGCGATCGGATTTCTGGAAAGCATCTGGTCTCTGGCAAACCAACAGATCTGTGTGTTGGCGCGATAATCATTTCGCTATAGGTTAATTTGTTTTGTCGGTTACCCACTTGCGACCAGTAGCAATAGCGGCATCGCACGTGTCTAGCGTGATCAGCCAGCTTTCGAAGTGATGTGTGTCGCGGTAGGTCCATTCAGAAGACCATGGCGATAGCGAAAAACTTGCGGCCTCAGCTGCCGGGAAAGTGAGCGCCCTCATTTCTTTGCGATATTCTGAGCCGCCAACATTCAGCGGTGACAAGAATGTTTCAGCCTCACCAATCGGGGCACCTGCGTTGACGGTTGAATCTTGCCCAGAAAGAGTTGTTTGTACCAACACGCCGATTTGAGTGGCTAGATCTGCATCGGGAATTTTCACTTCACCGAACAAGAAGTTGACTTGAGGGGATTGTCGGTCAACACGATGAAAAAATGCGTAGTTTCCAGCGGGCAGTTTGGAACAGGACAATGAGCCATATCGGAATAGAGTTTTAAGTCGGCTAAAGATGCTCACGCCTTGCCCTTTCGATCGACTGGCATCGTTACTTGGGACTAAGTCCATTTCATACCACTATTCAATCCGCCACCAGCATCTTCAATCCCTGTGTCACATCTGTGCGTACCGCCAGGCGCAGGGCGGGTTCATCTCCTGCGGATAGCGCGGATAAGATCATACGGTGGTGACGTTGCAGGTCAGTGCGATGGCGGCGGGCGTAGAGGGCGCGCATGGTAGGGCCGAGCTGAAGCCAAACGGTTTCCGCCACGGCGAGTATCGCGGGGGCCTGTGCGCGCAGGTACAGGGTGCGGTGAAACTCTAGATTTGTGCGCAGATATCCCACGGCATCCTGTTTGGCGACATGTTCGGACACGCGTGCATTAATGGACCTGAGGCGGTCGATTAGCGCCATATGCGCGCGGGGCAGGGCGCGGGCAGCCAGCTCGGGCTCCAACAGCGCGCGCAGGGCGGCCAGCTCCTCGATCCGTTCTGGCGTCAGGTCGGGGGCCGAGACGCGCCCCGAGCTTGACAGCGTCAAAGCCCCCTCTGCGGCTAGTCGGCGAACGGCTTCACGCGCTGGGGTCATAGAGACGTCGTATTCTTTGCCAATCCCGCGGATGGTTAGACTTTGGCCGGGGTCAAGCTCTCCGTGCATGATCCGGGCGCGCAGGCTACGATAGACACGCTCGTGTGCGCTGGTGTTGTCGGGTTGTCGTGGTTGGGCTTGCATATCTAAACTGTGATCACAAATTGGGCGGAGGTCAACAACCCCTTATGCTTACTCACGAAACCGATAGCGATGAAGTTGTGTTCCGTGATCACGAAGCCACTTTCGCGGGGCCTCGTAACCGGGGTAAATGGCATTGACCTGTGACCAGAAGGCGGGCGAGTGGTCCATGTGGACCAAATGCGCGACCTCATGTGCCGCGACGTAGTCCAGCACCTCGGCAGGGGCCAAAATCAAGCGCCAAGAATACATCAGGTTGCCCTCGGAACTGCAGGACCCCCAGCGCGACCGCGTATCACGTAGTGTGAGGCGCCCGAACGAGCGATTGACCTGTGCAGCGTATTTATCGCTGGCCTGCGCCAGTTGATCCCGCGCTGCGCGCTTCAAGAAGGCCTCCAACCGGGCCGCGGTACGGGCTGGATCAGATGATGGAACCAGAATTTGAGCGTCCACGATGCGGGGGGCACGAACAGGGGCCGCGACGATGGGATGCAACCGCCCAAGATATGGGATGCTGTCTCCGATTGAGGGACACAGTGTAGGCGCGGTGTCCGACAGGTGGCCGCGGATCCAATCCGCCCGCGCCTCGGCAAATTCCAGCGCCTCTCGCCGAGAGGCGCCGTAAGGGATCGTCAACGTCACCCGCCCATCCAACTTGGACACTCGCAAAGACATGCGGCGCGCGCGTTGTGACGGACGCAGCGAGACCGCGATTTCAGGTGCTGCGCGAAGGTTTACCTGCTCTACCGCTGTTAAGGCATTCTTCTTATTTGACCAGAACATATCGCCCCTTTACCTTGCGTAGATGCCGCCGGTTCTGTGTGGAACAGGAAAAGCCTTTGACACCCCGGCATACATATGGCAGTTGGCGGCAAATCTCGCACGACTTACAAAGAACGGAAAGGGTTTTACATGCCCAAGGAAGAATGGGGCGTCAAGCGCGTCTGCCCGACAACCGGTAAACGTTTCTATGACCTGAATGCTAACCCGGTGGTCAGCCCATACACGGGCGAGGTTGTGAACCTCGATACCGGCAAAGCTTCGCGGACGATGGTTGCGGACAAAGAAGACAAGGCCGTTATGAAGGACGATCTGGTCGAAGACGCAGACGCCGTTCTTGAAGACGATGATGATACGACGGATGTCGATCTGGGCGATGACGTTCTTGACGATGACGACGACGACGATGTCTCGCTGGATGAGATCGCAGACGTCGCTGCAGAAGACGACGACTAAGCATCGACGAATTTTGGTACGAGGCGCGTTTTTGGACTTGAACCCATACGCGCCTTTGCCTAAATACCGCGCATTGACGGCGGAAACGCTGGCGGAATGGGGCCTTAGCTCAGTTGGTAGAGCGCTTGCATGGCATGCAAGAGGTCAGCGGTTCGACCCCGCTAGGCTCCACCATCCCTCTCTATCTCATTGATATTGAACAAAGTCCTTGTATATGAGGGGCTTAGATGAGTGGCCGTTACAGCGGCGGCTTTGAGACAGATGCTCGGCCACCCCAGATTATACTTCTGAAAAACCACCTATTATCATCGTGCTGCGGTCCCGTTGGGTTTTGTTGCGCCCTCTGCCTTCGCATATGGGTGTTAGCAGAATAGTTGGTTGCTCGGGGCGTAACAATCCTAACTGTTATGGCTGTATTACCAACGGGGTTGCGAACGGACGTCGAGCGATGTTCCCACCCATCCCACCTGCACCGATTGAGGGCAGAAGGGCCGGTTTGGAAGCAGCATTCGCTGCATTAAGTACGTTTTCGTCTTGCGCTCTGGATGTTGGGCCACTGGAGCAGCTGACGAGCGTAAGAAGGGTGCTTGAGTTGGCGGCTTAATACCTGTTCGCAGCTTTCGCCGGATTGTCAGTCGTGAATTATTTGAATGACATCGAGGCCAGCATCAAGCGCGGCCCTAACTCCTTCCTTTGAATCCTCAAAAACCAGGGTGTCATTCGTCTGAAACCCCAAACGCTCTGCAGCCAACACGTAGATATCTGGCGCTGGTTTCGCCGCAACGTTGTCAGAGATTGAGGCGATAAAACCAAAATAGCCCAGCAAGTTGGTCGCAGAGAGCGACGCTGTTGCAACTTCTAACTCAGCGTTTGTTGCGACAGCCATCGGATGTGTTTTTTCAAGTGCTTGAACCAGTTCGGCGGTTTCGTCGATCGAGGTGACTGCAGGACTTAGCTCAATGAAATTCTGAATGCTATTCTTGATCGCGCGTTCAACATCGAACCCATTTGATATCTCGGCCGAAAAAGCCGTGAAGAGCGATCGTCGGTCCAGTCCGGTCCGCGCGAAGTACCAATCGCGTTGCATGTCCTGACCTTGTGCACGAACCGCAGCCTGAAAGGACGTAAGATGTACTTCACTGCTTTCGACGAGCGTGCCGTCGCAATCAAGAATAAGGGCTCGATAACCACCCGCCGTGATCTCTTGGAACCAACTTTTCGATGGCAGCGAACGCTGCGTGCCATTCGTGTGGAAGACACTTTCCATCACTTTTGGCGCGCTGGAGGAACAAAGAGTGGATCAGGCTGGTCTGGCACGCGGTCTTCCTTTTGAAACGCAGTTCAAGTTGCTGGCGGACAGTAAGCAAGCAGGGTTGCACCGCTGCAATCGGTCATCTCAAGCATAGCACGTCAAGATGCAGAGACGATCCTCAAAGTGGTCTGAATGGGAAAAGTTGCTCGGTGCTGATTAGGAATTGTAGTGCCAGTGACGCCAGGAAAGCATTATAAAAGGCACGCCTTTACAACGGCCTATGGGGGAATCATCAATTCCGAAGGGAGGTAAATTATCTTTTTGCTAGGCTAAACTGAAAAACCGAAGCTATCATCACCCTCTATAACCAATTGTTTGGGGGGACTAACATAATGATCAAATTCAGTAATTGGGCCAGCGCATCAGCACTTTCAGTAGTCGTGGCGGCGGGCGCGGCATCCGCCGATGACCTGACATTCTATTGTTCTGCGCAAGAGGATTGGTGCCAGTTGATGGCGAACAGTTTTGAAGACGCAACCGGTATCGACGTCGCAATGACACGCAAATCATCCGGCGAAACCTTTGCACAAATTAAAGCGGAAAGCTCGAACCCGCGTGGCGACGTGTGGTGGGGCGGAACCGGTGACCCCCATCTGCAAGCAGCGGAAGAGGGTTTGACAGCAGAGTACATTTCACCGATGCGCGACCAGTTGCATCCCTGGGCGATTAGTCAAGCGGAAAGTGCTGGCAACAAAACTATCGGAATTTATTCTGGTGCGCTTGGGTACGGATACAACTCAGACCTGCTGGCGGCCAACAATTTGCCGACACCGGAGTGCTGGAAGGATCTTCTGAAGCCTGAATTCAAAGGCCATGTTCAGATGGCCAATCCGAACTCATCGGGCACCGCATACACAACTCTTGCGACGATGGTTCAGCTGTTTGGTGAGGAAGAGGGATTTAAGTTCATGGCCGATCTTCATGCCAACATCAATCAATACACCAAGTCTGGGTCGGCCCCAATCAAGGCCGCTGGCCGAGGGGAAAATACGGTTGGTATTGTGTTTATGCATGATGCGGTCAAGCAAGCCGTCAGCGGGTTCCCGGTTAATGTGGTTGCACCATGCGAAGGCACTGGGTACGAAATCGGGTCCATGTCGATCATCGAAGGCGCTCGGAACATGGAAAGCGCAAAAGCGTTTTACGATTGGGCGCTGTCACCAGAGGCTCAAAACCTCGCTCTGGAGGTCAATGCGTTTCAAGTGCCATCGAATGTAAATGCGAAAACATCCGAAAGCGCGCCGGATATGAGCGCGATCAAGTTGATCGACTATGATTTCCGCACCTACGGATCGTCTGACACGCGTCAGCGTCTCTTGAAAAAGTGGGATGATGAGGTGTCAGTACTGCCTCAGTAAACATGCGTCAGGCTACATCTGATAAAACGGCTAACCCGGTTCTGATCTTTTGGATCATTGCCGGGTTGGTCGGCTTCTTGGTCCTTCCCTGGTATGGGATTGAGGATTTTTTCAGTTTTGAATGGTTGGTCGACGGTTACCCATTCGACGACGATTACGCTCCTGGTCTCTTCCTGATCGGGCAAGGGGAGAAGCTATGGCTGGCTCCTCTGATCGCCCCGTTGCTCGCCCCATTCGCCGTTCTTAATAACCGCAAGTCAGACCCGATCTATGCAAAGGTTCTGATCCTTTCTGGGGCAATCGGTTTTGGTTGGTTGGCTCTGCAAGGCTTTGCCATTGGTATTCGCGGCTGGAATTTCGAATGGGCGGCGGCGTTGTTTGGCGATTTGGGTGATCGGCAATTTGGCATGGGCTACGGCGCGATGGTTTGTGCCGCAGCCTTCCTTTTCGTCTTTACACAGGGCCTTGCTGCCAGGGGGGCCATCAATGGCGATGTATTTGTTGTAAGCTCAATCGGTGGGGTCGTGGTGATTGTCACGGCCTTTGTGTTCTTTCCAATTGCGAAGATGCTAACCGCCGCATTCATCACGCAAGATGGTGGCTATTCTGCTGGGGTCTTCTTTTCCAAGTTTTTTGATGACCGGTTGTGGGGCCTCGCCTGCCTTTCTGGCGGGCGATGTGGCGTTGCATGGAATTCCTTATTCCTTGCCGTGTGCGTTGGCTTTATCACAACCGTCCTTGGGCTGATTTTTGCTTTGGTCGTGACCCGTTCCGGGTTCCGCTTCAAACGTGGTTTGCGTGCTCTGACTGTTCTGCCGATCATCACGCCGCCGTTTGTGATCGGCTTGGCGTTGATCTTGCTGTTCGGTCTATCCGGGACGGTAACCGTCTGGGTCTCTGATCTTTTGGGCATACAACCGACGCGCTGGCTTTATGGGTTGCCGGGTATTCTAATAGCCCAAACATTAGCTTTCACACCGATCGCCTTTTTGGTTTTGATTGGCGTGGTTGAAGGCGTTTCGCCGTCAATGGAAGAGGCCGCGCAGACGCTGCGCGCATCCAAGTGGCAAGTCTTTAAAACCGTTTCTCTGCCGCTCATGCGCCCGGGATTGGCCAATGCATTCTTGCTGGGCTTCATTGAAAGCATGGCGGATTTCGGCAACCCGCTGGTGCTGGGCGGCAACTATGATGTGCTTTCGACAGAGATTTTCTTTGCCATCGTCGGTGCGCAGTACGACCAAGGTCAGGCGGCTGTACTGGCGATGGTTTTGCTGTTTTTCACGCTCGGAGCGTTCTATGCACAGCGCCGCTGGCTGGGCAAAAAAAGTTACACCACGGTTTCCGGGAAAGGCGACAGCGGCGTACATCCAAATATGCCAACAGCACTTTCTGTACCGGTACTGGCTATTGCGATGATCTGGGCTGCGTTCACCGTCGTGATTTATCTGATGATCTTTTATGGCTCGGTTGTTGAACTTTGGGGCGTGAACAACACCCTCACTCTCAAGCACTATGGTACGGCATTTTCGCTTCGATTTGAGGAAGAAGGCATCCGCTGGACCGGTTCGGCATGGGATAGCTTCTGGACCACGCTTAAAATCGCCGGGATCGCAGCGCCTCTGACCGCTGTTGTCGGTCTTATCACGGCCTATTTGCTGACGCGTCAGACCTTTGCCGGCAAAAATGCGTTTGAGTTTGGGACCATGCTATCTTTTGCCATCCCTGGCACAGTTATCGGCGTGAGTTACATTCTGGCGTTCAACGTCCCGCCGATTGAGATCACAGGCACCGGCATCATCCTTGTCGTCAGTTTCATATTCCGCAACATGCCCGTCGGCGTGCGGGCGGGTATTGCCAGCATGTCCCAGTTAGACAAATCACTGGACGAAAGTTCGCTGACTCTTGGCGCAAACTCCTGGCAAACTTTCCGTCGCGTGATTATCCCACTTCTGCGCCCAGCCATACTTGCTGCGTTGGTTTACAGTTTCGTCCGGGCAATGACGGCGATTTCAGCTGTGATTTTCCTCGTCTCCGCTGAATACAATATGGCGACGAGCTATATCATTGGCCGGGTGGAAAATAACGACTACGGCCTAGCGATTGCCTATTCGACCACGCTGATTTTTGTCATGTTGTGTGTTGTTCTGGCGATGCAGCTTATCGTTGGCCGAACAAAGATCGGGCGGCGTATGACGCAGTCTCGCACCAATGTTTAGGGAAACAAAGACATGAGCATCAATGCAAAAGCGGCGCCCGTCAGTTTCCGCAATGTCACCAAAGTTTACGGCAAAGACGTCGTCGCCGTTGACGACATCAACCTTGAAATTGCGGCGGGCAAACTGGTCACGTTGCTGGGCCCGTCAGGCTGCGGGAAGACGACAACCTTGCGAATGATCGCGGGGCTTGAGATTGCCACCCGCGGATCGATTTTTATCGGAGATCAGGATGTAACGTTGTTGCCCGCGACGGATCGCGATGTCTCGATGGTGTTTCAATCCTACGCATTGTTTCCACATATGAGCGTAATGGAGAACGTGTCCTACGGGCTGGAATTTTCAGGCTTTGACAAATCCGAGACCCGAGACCGCGCGCAAAACGGGCTCGATCTTGTTGGGTTGAAAGGCTTTGGCGATCGCCTCCCTTCTGAACTGTCAGGCGGACAACAACAGCGCGTGGCTGTCGCGAGAGCGCTTGTGTTGGAACCTCAGGTGCTACTGTTTGATGAACCATTGTCAAACCTCGATGCGAAGTTGCGTCGGCAGGTTCGCGAAGACATTCGCGACATACAACAAAACCTTGGTTTGACCGTCGTTTACGTCACACATGATCAGGAAGAAGCATTGGCGGTTTCGGACGAGATTGTCGTCATGCGAAATGCGTCTATCGCGCAGGTGGGCCACCCACGCGAGCTTTATGACGCGCCAGCCGACCGGTTCGTTGCAGATTTCATTGGTGAGGCAAACATTCTTCCTTGCGAGATTACCAGCATTCAAGGCGACGTCGCACATATCCGGTTGGGCGATCTGGCGCATCAGCTACCCGCACGCGGACTGCCTCTTGGCCCTGCGAACCTTGCGGTGCGCCCGACGCGGTTTAAGCTCGGTGTTTCAGAGGGTTTGGCAATGAATGTGGCGAAAGCGACCTATGTTGGTAGCCGGATGGAATACACATTGGAAGCTGGCTTTGGTCAAATTTTTGTTGTGAGCGAAGACGTTGATAACCCGTTATCTGCGGGTGCAAATGTGCTTGTAGGACTGGATACCGTTGGTCCGGTTTTGTTGCCGGCAGATTAGGCGTCGAAGGCGGTGTCCGCCATGTGTACCAGCTCGTTAAAAATGCCGGAACTTCCCGCAACAACCCGCCCGCCTTGCGAAATCATATGATCCGCAGACTGTTTTTCAACTCGTCCACCAGCCTCTGAAATGATAAGCTGCCCTGCAAGGCAGTCCCACGCATTCATGTGTTCTTCTATATATCCGATTAACCTTCCAGCAGCCGTATATGCCAGTGAAAGCGCACCAGATGCGTTGCGGTGAAAGACACCGTCCCGCTCCAAAACCATAGAGATCAGTGTCATCGTGTTGGTTTTGCTGGCGCGATTGCAATACCCGGTTCCAATGCTGCCACGATCGATCGACGTATCTGCAGGGCAGATCAGTGGTTGATCATTTAATGTTGCACCGTTGCCCAATACCGCCTGATAAGTTTCATCGTGAATAGGGTCATAGATGACGCCAATCTGTGCCTGATCATCCTTAACGATGGCAATCACAACACACCAAGCTGGGATCGCATTTACGAAGTTTGTGGTCCCATCAATGGGATCAATCACCCAATTGAAACCGGATTTGCTGGGCTTTGGCGCATGTTCTTCGCCAATGATGCCATCTTCGGGAAAGGTTTCCTCAATAAGCTTGCGAATGTGCAATTCAACATTCTGATCCGCTTCAGAGACAAAATCCTGCAGGCCTTTGTCGACAACTTCCAGGCTGCCCACACGACGGAAGTAATCCAGCGCTAGTTCTCCTCCGCTCTTAGCGATCTCTGCGGCGCACTTTGATCTATCGTCCAATTTAACCCTCGTCTTATTCAGTCTCATATTCCTAGAGTGGTCGACGTTCGACCAACATTTCCATCGGGCGCCAACCGTTTACGGGTCGGCGTTCCAGGCTGTTGAATTCAAACTAGCATCCTCCGCCGCCGGGGTCTTGATCAAACTTTCTGTCGATCGCCAGACCAGACAAGTGACAGAACAATAATGTACCCACAGCGCCGTGTCCTACAAAAAACACATCGCCAAGCGAGTGCCCACTCAGGCACGTGTCGACTTCGTTTACAATTCGAGCCTGCGCAGCTAGCGCAGTTTCCCACCCACGGACGCTTTCACTGGGGCGGGCAAAAAACTGATCAGCAACGGCTTCGAATTCTCCGCGCGGCAAGTATCCGGTCGAACTGCGATCATTTTCATGCATCAATTCGCGCACCGTCAGTTTGCAACCAAGGGCATCCGCCAAAGGCCGAGCTGTTTCAATCGCTTTGGTCTCACCACTGCTGATGATGGTCGTGGTGCCAACCAGAGCATTGGAACGAGCAAGTGTAGTCACGCGACGTTGCCCCAAATCGCTCAGCGACCAGTCGGTTATATCTTTGGCAGGGTCGATCTGCACTTGCGGATGCGAAAGGTACCTAATTCTCTGCAGCATGCCAGTAGTGTTCCATGTACAGGCAAAACAAGAAAGCCTTTCGGCCGCCTGTAAGCGTATTGTATCCCAAGAGCGAAGATACCTTCTGGCTCAAGACGAATGATTACGGTGAAGCAGTGCGCGCCGTTGGGATTGCAGCTGCCGAAGTTGTTCGGAGGTCTGAACAACACAGACGACAGCAACGGGGCCCAGCGCAGCAAGAGCTTACCCCCGAGCAACTGAAGCTCGTCCATGACGTGTACTACCGCCACCTGTTGGAAGAAGATCAAGAGATACGCGTGGATGCGATTGTTGGGAACAACGCGGCTAAGTCATTCGATGGGGTTGTAGAGCTGAACGACGATCTAATAGTCGTGATCGGGTATTAGTATGCCCGCGGAGAGAGCGACGCGTTCTTCCGGAGTGAAGCCGAAGAAGTGTTGACGTGAGTCGAGGACGGCACAGAGCTGCACCCGCTGACCTGAGCCCCACCCCCCCGCACCTCACGGAGAATTCCTGGGGTTGGTTTGATGGCCCTCGGCGGCCAGTTGGTGTTGTAGTCCTCGCGCCATTTTTCCGGCGTTGATCGGGCTGCTGCTAATGAGCCGAAGAGTGTTTTGTCCACGGATTCATCTCGAAGCATTGCACTGTCGAGCATTTGCTCGGCCAGCAGCTTCTTTAGCTTTGCGTTTTCGGCGCGAGCGCCCGGAGCTTCTTCCCAGCCGCCGGTTCCATCCCACCATATTTGCTCTTGTCTTTGCAGAAGGTCCTTTGGCTGACCCCCAAGCGCCCGAACACGTCAGCCGTCTTCCCGCCAGCTTCCTACTCTTTGATCATCTGGATGATCTGTTCGTCAGTGAATCTAGTCTTCATTGGTCCGTCTTGATTTTAGCCGGAATCGACACAGAACTGGAGGAAATTCAGAGGCTCAGGACAGAATTCCGACAGTGGCGTGCATAACGCTCTCCACATACTGTTTGACAATGAAGGATAGTTCACGACCTCCAGCACGCATTACATAATGGGGCCGTGCGTGTTCTAGCCATTGTCCGTGGCATTACTCGTCACCTCACGAGAAACTCATTGATTTGGGTATGCAGGTATGCGCCTGGTTTTAGTATACTCAACGGCAATTTTGGTAACTTCAATGCTATACGCCTCCAACGATGTACGATGAGCGAACGGAGGGCAGCACGGATAAGGGACGGTTCGTTCGCAGTGTCAAGCTGGCTGAACTCGTCTAGCGCGGCGGATAGGTCCAAGATGTCTTGCTGCAATTCAGGCTGAAGTATTTTTGCACAGATCCAGTCAGGGATCCGCGGCGTTGCATCTGAAAAACAGACTAGGTCGCGGGTTGGATCAGGCGGTGTGGCCCCTAGAAACGTGTTGGGAGCGATCTGAATGAAGCCCTCGTCGGTCAACTCAGTCGGCATACACGACGGTCCGCCGGGGACTGAAATTACCAGATACCATTTGGCGGGCACCGGGACGTCGGGACCGTAAACCCGATCCACCACCGCAAGAGTCTGTTCGCGACCGTAGTCCGTCAGGGCGTGGTGCGATCCGCGCCCGACACGTTCGCTGGTGATCCATCCGTCCTTGCGAAGCCGGTGCAGGGCCACGCGGGTGGCCTCGGGTCGGATGCCCATAGCCCCCATCAGAGCGCCGAGCGTGGTGCCGGATACGGTTTCTCCGGGCGCGCGCGCCATATCGCCCATGATTGTGACGATCACTGACCAGACACGCAGGTCTCCGGCGCCCTTCAGGCGATTGATGAATGCTTGCGCATCCTCGGAGGCTGCCTGGCTATCCATCGTCAATAGGCGTTCATTGTCAAAAGTTCATACTCCGCGACCAGTTCGGCGTCTTGATTGGTCAGTGTCACGTGCCAGCGCACCTCGCCATAGTCGTCCGTGCGGCGGGTTTTGGCTTTGACGGTCAGGCGAACGCTTATCGTATCGCCAGCCTCGACGGGTTTCATGAAGCGCAGGTTGTCCAACCCAGTATTGGCCAGAACCGGTCCTTCGTTTGGTTCTACGAAAAGACCAGCTGCGAAGGACAGCAGCAGATAGCCGTGGGCCACGCGGTCCGGGAAGAACGGGTTCCGTTTCGCGGCTTCGCTATCCATGTGGGCGTAAAATGTGTCGCCGGTGAAATGGGCGAACTTCTCGATGTCGTCCAAGGTGATTTCGCGCGATGATGTGTGTAGCGTCTCGCCAATCGACAGCTCGCCAAATTTGCGCGTGAACGGATGTGCAGAAGCTTCGATCTCGGCCGCGCCGGGCACCCAGCGATCGCTGATCGAGGTCAAGATGTCTGGGCTGCCTTGAATGGCGGTGCGTTGCATATAATGCAGAACGCCGCGCACGCCGCCCATTTCCTCGCCACCGCCAGCTCGACCGGGGCCGCCATGGACCATGTGGGGCAGGGGCGAGCCGTGGCCAGTGCTTTCCTTCATCGACGTGGCGTTGTTGAAGTATAGCCGCCCGTGGAACGCGCCTGCGCCCATGGCAACTTCGCGGGCCACGTCGCCTGAACCTGTGATGACCGAGGCGACCAGCGAGCCTTCGCCTTTGTTCGCAAGTTCGATGGCGTGGGCGATGTCGCGATATCCCATGATGGTCGAGACGGGTCCGAAGGCTTCCGTTGCATGTACGATGGTGGCGGTGTCGGGTGTTTCGCAGTGGAACAGCATGGGTTTTACGAAGGCGCCCAGATCCACGTCACCCGCGAAGTCGCTGTCGTCAGGGTTGCCGTAAACCAGCGTGCTTTCGGTTCCAATCGCGGCGGCTTTTTCCAACACATCCGCTTTTTGACCAGCCGAGACGAGCGCGCCCATTTGCACTCCGTCAGTACGCGGGTCACCGATGACCGTCTTGTCCAACCGGGCCGAGAGCGTCTTGATCACGTTTGCGACCTGAGCCTCGGGTGCGATAATGCGGCGGATAGCGGTACATTTCTGACCGGCCTTCGTGGTCATTTCGCAGTGTATCTCTTTGATGAAGAGATCAAATTCCGGGGCGTCCGGGGTCACATCCGGCCCCAAGATCGACGCGTTAAGGCTGTCCTGCTCAGCTACGAAACGCACGGAGTTCTTCAGGATATTCGGGTTCGAGCGCAGTGTTGACGCGGTCTGCGCCGAGCCTGTGAAGCTGACGATGTCCTGCGGGCCAAGTCGGTCCAAAAGGTCGCCCGTGCCGCCGGAAATCAGTTGCAACGCGCCTTCCGGAAGTATGCCGCTGTCCAGCATGATCCGTACGGCGGCTTCGGTTACATAACTGGTCGCGGTGGCGGGTTTTACGATGGCCGGCACCCCAGCCAGTAACGTCGGCGCGAGCTTTTCGAGCATTCCCCAAACCGGGAAGTTGAACGCATTGATATGTACGGCTACGCCCTGCAGCGGCGTTGCGATGTGCATGCCAAGGAAGGTGCCATTGCGGCTGAGCTGCTCAATCTCGCCATCAATATAGACCTTACCATCCGGCATCTCACGACGACCTTTGGAGGCGAAGACGAACATCGTGCCCACACCGCCATCAATGTCGATCACATGGTCCGATTGCGTGGCGCCCGTGTTGAAGCTGAGGTCATAAAGCGCCTGTTTGTGCTGCCCCAAATCCATCGCCAATGCCTTCAGCATCTTGGCGCGATCGTGAAAGCCCATCTTGCGCAAGGCAGGTCCGCCCACATTGCGCGCGTAGTTGATCATCGCCTGCATATCCAGATCCGCGCCGCCAGCTTCGGCTATCTGTGCACCTGTTATGGCCGAGGCGATGGGGCGGGCGTTTTTACCGGGAGCGACCCATCGGCCTGCGGCAAAACTGGAGACTTTCATCACGGTCATACTCTGTCCTTAATCGAATACGGTGGGGCTGCGTTTACGGCGCGCTCAGACCCAGTTTGTTCAGCGTAGCGGCTGCAATGGCTTCCCATTCCTCGCGCAGCTCCGCGTTGGTTGAATGACGCAACCCAAACGCCTTTAAGTGACCTGCGCGGGTTGAGATGTCTTTTCCGAAACTCGCGGCAACCCGCGGCCACCAATAAAGGATGCTGGCTTGCAACTCGGCTTTGTCGATACCCGTTTCGATCAACCGCTCAATACCTTCGACAGCAAGTTCGGCGTGGCGGGCCTCGACCGGTGCGATGGCGCGGAAGGCCTCGGCCAAAGGCGCATAGGACACGCGTTTGAATTCGCTCATTTGCACGCCCACAGCCAGCCCCATAAGCAGGTTCATGACCACAGCATCCGCCCAACCCAGTATGGGGTAGTTGAAGACCGACAGACGCATGTCCGTATCCGTGCGCGAGGTGCCGATATCGGCGTCGCGGTCCAGACGATCTGTCCACGGGTGGTGGTTGGCATAGCGCACAGTGTTGGCGCCGAAATCGCCCATGATCGACAGAACTTTGTCGGCGTTGTCCGTCTTTTCCAACACGATCTTGGCCGCTGCGATGCGTTCCTTGATGCCCGGGCCTTCGTTGATGATATCAGCGAAGCCTGCGGCCCCAGCCAAGGCGCTGTCCACGAAAGTGGCCATCAGGCGCATCAGTTCTGCGCGGTATCGCGCCGGAACGTTTTCGGGATTGGTCAGCACGCCCCCTTGGGCGAGATAGTCAGTGATACTCATCTCGGTCATGGTGGGCTCCCTATTGGTCGTAGTCGACGATGACTTTGCCCGAACGGACATAGGACTGGCAGGACAGGACATAGCCCTTCTCGACCTCGTAATCTTCAAGTGCGTGGTTGGCGATCATGTCAACGTCGCCCTCGATCACCTTGCAGCGACAGGTCGAACAGACGCCGGCTTTGCAGGCGAAAGGCGCATCCATATCGTTGGCGAGGGCCGCGTCAAGGATCGAGGTCTCGCCATCCATGCTGATAGTGCGGCTGGCGCCATCCATCGAGATCACGGCTTCGACGCCGTCTTTTGTTGCGGTCGATGTGCGGGTTGCTTTCTTTGTCGCCCGGCCGGGTTGCGAAGAAGCAAACAGTTCAAATTTGATCTGCGCATCAGTCAATCCGTGGTTACGCAGCGCTTTGGCGATGCCCAGTATCATCGGCTCTGGCCCGCAGATGAAGGCTGTATCTACTGATTTAATATCGATCCAGCTATTGAACAGCTGCGCGCATTTCGCCTCGTCCACCAATCCTGTGAACAGATCAATGTCCTGTGCGTCGCTTTCCAGAATATGGATTACGTTGAAGCGGCCTATGTGGCGGTTCTTGAGGTCTTCCAGCTCCTCGCGGAACATGATCGTCGTAACGGCCTTGTTGGCATAGACCAGTGTGAACTGGGCATCTGGTTCGCGCGCAAGCGTGGTCTTGATGATAGAAAGTACAGGCGTGATGCCCGACCCACCGGCAAAACCCAAATAGTGGCGGTCAGTGTCCGGGGCGATCGGCACGAAGAAATTGCCCATCGGAGACATGGCTTCGATCGTGTCGCCTTGTTTCAGGTCCTCATTGGCCCATGTGGAAAACGCCCCACCATCGACCCGCTTGATGCCAACTTGCAACTTGCCGTCATCCAGACCCGAACAGATCGAGTATGACCGGCGCAGTTCCTGTCCTTCGAAATCACGGCGGAACGTGATGTATTGGCCTTGAGTGTAGTCAAATGCGTGTGGCTCGTCTGGGGTGAGCGTCACAACAACGGCGTCTCGGATGGTTTTCTGGATATCGGTCACGGTCAGGTTGTGGAAGCGCGCCATAGTTCTCTCCTAGATGCACTTGAAATAATCAAACGGTTCAAGGCAGTCGCGGCAGCGCCAGAGTGCCTTGCAGGGCGTCGAGCCAAACTGGCTGGTGCGTTCCAGATCATGGCGACCGCAATTGGGGCAGCGTTCTGGTTCGCCCTTGGGCGAAGGCGGGGCGATGCCAAATTGCTCTAACGCCGCTTTGCCTTTGTCCGACAGCCAATCAGTGGTCCACGGGGGGGACAATTGCTGTGTAAGCGTCAGTTTTTCGATCCCGCGGTCGCGCAACGCGGTTTCGATGTCGATGTTGATCACAGAGGTGGCCGGGCAACCGGAATACGTGGGCGTGACGGCGACAGTCAGCTCGTTGCCCTGCCATCGAACATCTCGGATGATGCCAAGATCGACCAGCGAGATCACTGGGATTTCGGGGTCGGGCACCTGATCCAGCCAATCCCAGATCGTATCAACTGACGGTTGACCCATCTTACCACGTCGCGCCTGGATACGCGCGCTGCAACCATTGCATGGTGCACAGAAGGTGGCCCAGATGCTCGGTGTGCATATAGCCTGTCCGCCCGCCTGTGTGGTGGAACGTGTCCGTCGGGATGGTCAGGGTTGCTTGGCCCAGAACCTTTCCCACCAGAGCGTCGTATTCGTCGCGCAAGCTGGCGGGGTCGGGGGTAATGCCTGCCTTGACCATGGCCGCGTCGACCTCGTCTCCGTCAAACATCTCGCCCACATATGGCCAGAGGTAATCGAGTGCTGTCTGCATGCGGGCATGGCTCTCCTCGGTTCCGTCGCCAAGGCCGACCACCGTGTCGCCCGAGCGCTCCACATGATAGGCGACTTCCTTGGAAGCCTTGGCGGCGATCGCCGCGATACGCTCATCCGACGAAGTCATGAGCCGGCCAAGCATCACCGACGACCAAGCATCAAAGAGGAACTGACGCATCAAAGTTCGACCGAAATCGCCGTTTGGAAGCTCGCACAGAAGCACATTACGGAAATCCCACGCGTCGCGCAGGAACGCGAGGTCATCTGCCGTGCGGCCCTTGCCTTCGACTTCGCCCGCAAGACCCAGCCAAAACTGTGTCTGGCCGATCAGGTCAAGCGCAGTGTTGGCCAGTGCGATGTCCTCCTCCAGGACTGGCGCGACGCCGCACCATTCGCTGACGCGGTGGCCAAGGATCAGGCTGTTGTCGCCCATTCTCAGCAGGAACTCGAAAAGAGCTTTCTGATCCGCCATCACATGTGCCCCACGTCGTCAGGAATGTCGAAGAAGGTTGGGTGGCGATAAACTTTTGAGTTTGACGGCTCGTAGAGCGGCCCTTTTTCTTCCGGGCTTGAGGCCGCGATATGCATGGCCTCGACCACCCAGATCGACACGCCTTCGTTGCGACGCGTATAGACGTCACGGGCGTTCTTGATTGCCATTTCAGCGTCCGGCGCGTGCAGGCTGCCCACATGACGGTGGCTCAGACCATGCTGACCGCGGATGAAAACTTCCCAGAGGGGCCATTCTTTCGACATCTGATCTCTCCTTATTCGGCGGCTGTGCGGGCTGCGGATTTCTTGCGGGCATGGGCCAGAAGGCCATCACGTACCCACGCGCCGTCTTCCCAAGCATTCACACGCGCTTCCATGCGCTCTATGTTGCAGGGGCCTTTGCCTTTGATAACGTTGAAAAACTCGGTCCAATCAGGTTCCGAGAAATCATGTGCACCGCGTTCCTCATTCCATTTCAGGTTCTCGTCGGGGATGGTGAGGCCAAGATACTTGGCTTGCGGCACGGTCTGATCGACAAAGCGCTGACGCAGCTCGTCATTGGTGTCGATCTTGATTTTCCACGCCAACGATTGCGCCGAATGAACACTGTCTTTGTCTGACGGTCCAAACATCATCAACGATGGATACCAGAAGCGGTTCAACGCATCCTGAGCCATACGGCGCTGGGCCTCGGAGCCTTGGGCCATCTTCATCATGATGTCGTAGCCTTGGCGCTGGTGGAAGCTTTCTTCCTTACAGATGCGGATCATCGCGCGGCTATAGGGGCCGTAGGATGTCCGCTGCAGCGGCACCTGGTTCATGATCGCTGCGCCATCCACCAGCCACCCGACCGCGCCAATATCGGCCCAGTTCAGCGTGGGGTAGTTGAAGATCGAGGAATACTTCATGCGGCCCGACAGCAGTTCCTCGGTCAGTTCGTCACGCGTGACACCCAGTGTTTCGGCGGCGCAGTAAAGATAAAGACCGTGACCGGCTTCGTCCTGCACCTTAGCAAGCAGAATTGCTTTTCGCTCTAACGTGGGCGCGCGGGTAATCCAGTTGCCCTCGGGCAGTTGGCCTACGATTTCGGAATGGGCGTGCTGACCGATCTGACGGATCAGCGTGGCGCGATAATCGTCCGGCATCCAGTCCTTGGGTTCGATCTTTTCGTCGCGATCGACGCGATCTTGAAATTCTCGTTCCTCGTCAGACATTTCCTCGCGGGTTTTCACACCGGAACCTGCGGTTTTCACCAACTGTGCATACATCGTCAGATCCTTTCCAGAATAAGGGCGACGCCCTGTCCGACCCCCACGCACATGGTGCATAGCGCATAGCGCCCACGAGTGCGTTTCAGGTGGTAGGCGGCGGTCAGGACAAGACGCGCCCCGGACATGCCAAGCGGGTGGCCAAGAGCAATTGCCCCACCATTGGGGTTTACGCGTGGATCATCATCGGCCACACCCAACTCGCGCAGGGTGGCAAGACCTTGGGAGGCGAACGCCTCGTTCAGTTCGATCACGTCAATTTGATCGATGGTCAGTCCAGCCTTTGCCAGTGCCTTGCGGCAGGCTGGGACGGGGCCAATGCCCATCACGCGCGGGGCAACACCGGCGGCCTGCATGGACACCACGCGGGCCATGGGCGTTAGGTTGTTGGCATTGGCGGCAGCTTCTGACGCGATCAGCATCGCGGCAGCACCATCGTTCACGCCGGACGCATTGCCAGCAGTGACCGTAAGGTCGGGGCCATTCACGCCACGCAGACCCGACAGCTTTTCAGCCGTTGTGCCGGGGCGCGGGTGTTCGTCTGTGTCGACCACTATCGGGTCGCCTTTGCGCTGCGGGATGGTGACCGGAATGATCTCATCCGCGAAGTTACCCGCGTCATGCGCTGCGGCCCAACGCGCTTGGCTACGAGCAGCGAAAGCGTCCTGATCCTCGCGACTGATAGCGTAGTCTTCAGCTACATTGTCTGCGGTTTGAGGCATGGAATCGATGCCATATTGTGCCTTCATCTTGGGGTTAACGAAGCGCCAGCCGATGGTGGTGTCGTACACCGCATTGGCACGGGTGAAGGCACTGGTTGCCTTTGGCATGACGAAGGGCGCACGGCTCATGCTTTCGACACCACCGGCGATGCACAGGTCGTAGTCGCCGGCCTTAATCCCGCGAGCGGCCATGCCGACCGCGTCCATGCCGGAAGCGCATAGGCGGTTAATTGTCGTGCCCGGAACTTCAACTGGAAGACCCGCCAAAAGGGCGGCCATGCGTGCGACGTTGCGATTGTCTTCACCGGCCTGGTTGGCAGACCCATAGATGACGTCGTCAATCGTCGTCCAATCGATATCTGGGTTTCTGGCTATCAATGCCTCGATCGGCAGGGCCGCGAGATCATCCGTCCGCACACCAGACAGCGCACCACCATAGCGTCCGATTGGCGTCCGCACCCCGTCGCAGATCAGTGCTTCCATGTTCCCTCCTGATTGAGAGGGATGTCGCCCTCTCAGTAAAGCTGACCGTTTGGTCGATAATGTGGTGGAAAATGATTCGAAGCAAGTGATATGTTACATGAATGGCCTAGCTTTTGGTTTTCTGTAACGTATTGAGGTATAGAGGGGCAAATTCCGCCCTTCGTTCAGCGCAGAACTATCCGCCGGGTGCCCCCAACAGTGCCAACCAACCCCAAACCGTAAGGATAGATAGCCCCGTGGCCACCAGAACAGTCGTTGCGGCCACGCGTTTTCCGACGCCATAGATGTTTGAGAATATATACGCGTTGATGCCCGGGGCGCAGGCCGCTGTCACGACAGCTGATCTGAACTGGTCAACGTCCAGACCGAATGACCGCCCCAATACCCATGTGATGGTCGGGTGCATGACCAAAGATACGAAACAAAGGTAGCTGACGATGCGAAGATCACCCTCTGGCCTATACAAGTAGAGCACACCGCCCAAAGCAAAAAGGGCAGTTGGCAGAGCCGCGCGACCAAGCAAGTTCAAGGCTTGGACCAACACGTCCGGCAATGCGACGTGAAGCAGGTTCACAACAAAACCAGCCGCGATTGCCAACACCAACATGTTGCGGGTCATGGATCGAATGATCTGACGCAATGTGTCCTTCCATCCGGCTCCGCTGGCGCGCGCAATTTCCATCGCGGTGATGCCAATGGCATAGCAGAACGGTGCATGCAGCGAGATAATCGCGTAGTTCCCCGCCAGCGCATTTTGACCAAAAGCGCGCTCGGTTATGGGTAGGCCCAGTAATAGCGTGTTCGAAAACAACGAGACAAAACCGAAGGCCACAGCATCCGGCCATGGTCGCCCAAACAACAGCCGCGCACCCAACAATCCCGCAATGAACCCAGCAAGGGCTCCGGTGTAAAAGCTACCCAGCAAAGACAGGTCGAACTCGGCGCTCAGGTCTAGCCGGGCAATGGCTAGAAACAGCAAACATGGGATAGCGATGGACTGAGCGAATTTCATTAGCCCGTCAAAGGCTTCATCGCTAAGCAATTTTCGCCAACGCACCAGATACCCCAGCCCAATCACCAGAAAGACAGGCAGGACGATGTTGACGAGCGTGCTCATTCAGACGGCGATATTAAGGGTCAGGCCATCATAGGCTGGCATGATGTGATCGGCCGTTTCGTCCCTGAGGGTCTCGTAATCCAAATCGATATGCATATTGGTCAAGATACCCCGTTTGGCATGGACTCTGTCGATCCATTCAAGCGCTTGATCCAAGTGGAAATGGGTCGGGTGCGGCATGCGGCGCAATGCGTCCAGAACGAAGATATCCAACCCTTCCAGTACGGGTAGAACATGATCGGGGATTTCGTTGACGTCGGGCAGATACGCTAAGTCGCAGATCCGAAACCCAAGTGCGTCGATTCTGCCATGCGGGACCTTGAACGGGGTCAGGCAAATGTCGCCGCCCGCACCACCGATCACCACGTCACCATCAATCGTGTGAAGGTTCAGAATAGGTGGATAGCTCGATCCCTCTGGCTGGACAAAGGCGTAGCTGAAATTCGAAAGCAAGATTTCCTGCGTGGGGCCATCAGCCCAAACAGGCAAGCGTTCGTTATTATTGAACACGACCTGACGCAAATCATCGATCCCGTGCATGTGATCGGCGTGTCCGTGGGTATAGACAACAGCGTCCAGTGTCCCGATCCCAGCCCGTAACAGCTGTTGGCGCATATCAGGCGAGGTGTCGATCAACACCCGCGTTACACCACCGTCATCGCCGGTGCGGGTCACAAGGGCTGAGCAACGCGTGCGGTTGTTCTTGGGGTTGTCAGGATCACAGTCGCCCCAATTGCCACCAAGACGGGGTACACCACCAGATGACCCGCATCCCAATATGGTGAATTCAATCTGCGCCATTAGGATGTGGCCTCGTAAGTCGCGGCCTTACTGAACAAGCGGTCGAAATTTTGCTGCGTTTGTGCGGCGAAATCCTCGTATGACAGGCCGTATAGGTCTGCACCCACCTGAGCCGTATGCGCGGTGTAAGCGGGTTCATTGCGTCGCCCGCGATGGGGCGGGGGGGCAAGATAGGGCGCGTCTGTTTCGACGAGAATACGGTCCACCGGCGCGTGAGAAAATATATCACGCACCTCTTGGCTGCGTGGGAAGGTCGCGATGCCCGACATCGACAGGTAGAAACCCAGATCGAGTGCTGCGCGGGCAAGCTCTGGGCCGGAACTGAAGCAATGCATGACACAAGAATAGGTCCCGCTTGCGTGTTCTTCGGTCAGAATACGTGCCATATCTTCATCCGCGTCGCGCGAATGGATGATCAAGGGTAGGCCGGTTTGGCGTGCGGCCTCGATATGAATGCGCAGGCTTTCGATCTGCGCGCCGCGACTGTCGGCGGTATAGTGATAATCAAGGCCACTTTCGCCGATCCCGACAAACTTGGGGTGATTTGCTAGGGCGACCAGCTCCTCAACCGTTACCATCGGCTCGGACGCAACGCTCATCGGATGGGTGGCGGCAGCGAAAAAGACTGGCGCGTGGTTCTCGGCGATGGTCCGCACCTGATCCAGATTGGCCATCTTTGTGCAGATGGACACCATGCGCGTCACACCAGCCTCGGCCGCGCGGGCGATGATCTGGTCCAGTTCGCCTTCGAAATCCGGGAAGTCCAAATGACAGTGGCTGTCTGTGATTTGGGGTGTGGTTTGCGACGTGCTCATGGGGGCGTCCTTGACTCAGGCAGCTTGGCGTGCCGCCGTATCGTTGATCCTGAAAACCATATCGAGGATGAGGGCTGCGGGGTCAAGGTTCACAGCCCGTCCATGCCCGGCGCGGGCGGACAATTCTTGTTGAAGACTGGCCCAAGCACGCGCTGCTTCAGGTCCGGGAGACAGACGTGCCAGACAAGCGGCCTCGCCAGGTGCGGCTTCGGCTGTGGGCGGGAAACCAGCGCCGTGGCGGGCTAAACGGGCCAAGAATAAGTCGAACAATCGCAAGATCAGATCAAACCGGTCGGCATTGGCTTTGCCAACGGCACTTTCGGCCAGTTTCAGCGCACGTGGGCGGTCGAAATCTCGGCCTGCCGAGAAGACCTCGATCAAATTTGCATACGTCGCCATTCCGTCGAGGTGCAACAGTCGCAGCGCATCCCCGGCAGACCCGGCAGCGAGTTCACCCAGACGGATTGTGTCCTCGGGCGACGGCGTCTCCTCGAGACCAGCCATGATCTGCGCAAGGGCTTCGGGGGCCAGTGGGCCCAACCGGAGTTCGCGACACCGCGAACGGATCGTTGGCAACAGGCGCGATGGCTGGTGGCTGATCAGCAATAGAACGGCCCCCTGGGGCGGTTCTTCCAGAAGTTTCAAGAGCGCATTGGCCGCCGAGACGTTCATCTCGTCTGCGACATCAACGATTACCACGCGACGACCGCCGCCTGCCGACGATAGAGCAAAGAAATTCTTGAGCTTGCGCACTTCGTCAACTGTGATTTCGCCCTTGAGGCGCTTGTTTTTCTCGTCCCACGGGCGGCGCAGTAAGAACAGCCCGGGTTCAGACAAAACCTGCATGCGACGTGCAACCGGATGATCTGTCGAGATCTCCAGCGTGTTCGGGGCAGGCGCCGTGAACATTCCACCATCGTCGGGCGGTGTGGCCAGCAAGAACCGCGCGATGCGCCAAGCCAACGTGGCTTTGCCAACGCCGCGCGGCCCAGTGATCAGCCAGCCATGGTGCATCCGGTCGGAATTATAGGCATCCAGAAACGCGGCCTCGGCTGCGTCTTGGCCGATCAGATGCAAGGCATTGCGGGGATGCGGCGCGCCCTCGATCCGGTCGGGTTCGGGGATGTCGTCGAAATCCGTGCTCACGCGATGGCCTCTTGCGCGACGTGCAGGACATCTGCGGCAACCGCGTCTATGTCACGCGTGCCGTCGATGATGCGAAATCGGTTGGGGTTTTGGCGGGCAAGCTCAAGAAAACCAGCACGCATTTTGTGTTGTAGTTCTGCGCCGAAATCTTCGAACCGTTCTTCGGTGCCACCACGCCCTTTGGCGCGGGCATGGCCAAGATCGGGATCCATGTCGATCAGGAATGTCAGATCAGGTTCGCGCCCGATGACCAGATCATGCAGTTGGTCCACCATCTCGCGCAGGTCGCCAGACCGTGTGCCTTGATACATTCGAGTGCTGTCGGCAAAGCGGTCCGTGATCACGATTTTGCCCTCGGCAAGCGACGGGTTGATAAGGCGTTCCAAGTGATCTCGTCGTGCGGCGGTGAATAACAAAAGTTCAGTCTGGGCCGACCACCTGTCCGGGTCGCCCTCTAGCACCAGCGCGCGGATTTCCTCGGCCCCGGCGCTTCCGCCGGGTTCTCGGGTTAGGACGACGTCTTGCCCATTCTCTTGCAGGGCTTGCGCAAGCAGTTTCGCCTGGGTGGATTTGCCCGAGCCGTCGATGCCTTCAAAACTGATAAACAACCCAGTCATCAGGGGATCAGTTGCTCGCTGGTTCAGGTTGGATCGCAGCCGGCGGTGCGTCGTTCCCCATGGCCAAAGCAAACAGCCGCTCTGCGGCCGTTGTCAGGCGCTTTGCAAAGCCTGCGTTGCCGACGCCGGTTTCCGCGTAAAGTGGCACGATCGTATCGCTAAGCCCTGCACGAGTGATCACCATCTCGGCCAGTTCTTGTCCTTGTGCGATTGGTGCTGGGATCGGTCCGTTCCAGTTGATTTGGGCGTTGACGCCCTTGCGTTGCGCCGCGGGCATCAAAAGGTCAACGTCCTGTGCAGGCACCAGCCCCACTTTGTCTTGCGCGCCGAGCCATACGTTAGCTTGTGCCACCTGTTCCCCGGCTTTTAGCATTGTCTTCATTGTGAACTGACGAAATGCCCAATTGATGATCGCCTCAGCCTCTTCCGCACGTTCTTTTTCGGACCCCATGCCGGACAACACGAAGATGATCCTCCGATCACCTTGGCGTGCGGACCCGACGATGCCGTACCCGGCTTCTTGGGTATGGCCGGTTTTCAGCCCGTCCGCGCCAATACCCAATTCCAACAGCGGATTGCGGTTGAAACGATTGTCTGGCGCGCGCCCTTTGTAGTGGTACTCGCTTTGCCCGAAGTAATGATAATAGTCAGGAAAATCAGTGATGATGTGGCGTGACAGGATCGCGAGATCTTTCATCGACATACGCTGCATTGGGTGCGGCCAACCCGAGGAGTTTCCAAAACTCGCGTTCTCCATTCCTAGTTCGCGGGCGCGTTCTGTCATCATCCGTGCAAAAGCGTCTTCGGTTCCCGCCAGTCCTTCAGCGACCACAACGCTCGCATCATTGCCGGATTGAACGACAATTCCTTGGATCAAGTCCTCGACTGTGGGCCGGTCTGCGCGCTCAAGAAACATGGTCGAGCCACCAATGGATGCCGCGCGTTCGGACACGCCGAAGGGGGTGCTCATGGTGACGCGGCCGTCTGCCAGGGCCTCAAACAACATGTTGATGGTCATCAACTTGGACATCGACGCCGGGGGTAATGGCACGTCTGCATTTTTTTCCAACAAAACCGTACCGGTGTTCACATCCAGAACGTAAGCCGAGCTGGCACGTGTTTCGAACGCATAAACAGGCTGTCCTATGAACACGATAATCGCAGAGAATGCCGCGATCAGTTTAACGAAGCAGAGAGGCATTGCAGATCAGAGACCTTTCAATAAGCGCCCAACGGAGACCCGTGGGCATCAGTTTGAAACGAAGTAGGCGTCAGCAAAGCCGAGCCCTTTGACTTTTTCAAGCAGCGCTGTGCGTTCGGCCTTTGTTGTTGCCGGGCCAACGATAACTCGCCAGAATGATTTGCCGTTTGACTGGCCGGGTTTCACGCTAGAAACCATACCTGCCTGCTTCATCTTGCTTGCGGTGCTGTTGGCGTTTGCCTCGACCGAAAAGATGCCAATCTGAACAAATGGTTTGGACTGTGTGCCAGAGGATGCAGGAGCCGCAGCCGCAGGCTTGGGCGCGGCAACCGGTTTGGCAGCAGCGGGTTTGGGCGACGCCGGCTTGGGTCGCGGGGCTGCTGATGCGCTAGCTGACGCTGCCTCTGTCTTATCAAGCGCTGCCGCCGCCGCTGCGATCGGATCATCGAGTGAGGTTTGTTCGATCCCCTCAGGCTTCTCCAAGTCCTCGGTTGGTGCCGGGGGCTCTTCGACGATAACCTCTTTTTTCAAAGCCGTTACGCTAAGATCAGCAGGCGCCCCGGCCAACATCCCAAGCTCGCTGGCCGCATCGGAGGAAACTTGAAATCGTGGTCCGGGAAGGGCACGTTCGCGCCGGAATAGGGCGCCAACCACGGTTTTACCGTTTGAGGTGTTGCGGATCAAAACCCGCTCGGGATCCTTGGCATCGGGGTGTGCGACCCAAACGCCACCAAGACTTGGGCGCCCGTCCCACAGACCTTTTTCGGCAACTTGGAATATCTCGGGGGCTTCGACATCGCGCTCGACGCGGCTACCGGCCTTGGTTTGGACTTCGCCGGGCGCGCTGGATTTGCCCGAGTTTTTCAAAAATGCGGGAAGCTTGGTGTCGTCGCACCCAGTAAGAAACAATGCGCTGCCCAACACCATGGCCACTGTCAGAGTGGTCTTGCTTGCCATGTCTCGCCCCTAATTGTCACGCGGGCCTTGGGCCCTGAACTGCTCTTTTGTCGGGTTTTGATCCCGGTTGAGGCGTAGTCTAGCCGCTGTTGGGCCTCGTGAAAAGGCTCTCGAACATCGCAATCTTTTGATGGGCGAGAACCAGCCCGAAAAAACCTGCTTTTAGAATCGCGATCTAGTCGCTATCTCACCCTTGTCGGAGGAGTGGCAGAGTGGTTGAATGCACCGGTCTTGAAAACCGACGTAGGTGAAAGTCTACCGTGGGTTCGAATCCCACCTCCTCCGCCATTGCCGTTCAGCTTGCTAGTAGCGGTCAATTTGCATGTTTCCACCTTGCGACAGAAGGCGTGGATAGGCGCCGTGCGCGTTTTCTGATAGCACTGATTTTTCGCCCGACGAGCCCTGACTTTCGAGGAATTTGCACGCCATTGTGATCCATTGGCTGTATTCAGACGCAATGTTTAGCACCGGCCAATCGCTTCCAAACAGTAAGCGTTTCGGGCCGAAGTTATCTAATACATGCTCTACATACGGTTGCAAATCATCATCGGACCAGTTCTCGCCTGCTTCTGTAACAAGGCCAGAGAGTTTGCAGTAGGTGTTTTGTGAGGACGCCAATTCTGTGAATTGGGACGCCCATGGCTCGAATACCTGATTGCGGATATCGGGCTTCGCGCAGTGGTCGATGACGACCGTTAGATGAGAGTAGCGCGCAACGAACACATTCAGGTGGCAAAGGTGGCGCGGCAGGACCAGCGCATCGAAGGTTAGATTAAGGTCCATCATCGCGGTGATCGCAGGGCCGAGGTCGTCGCGCAACATCCAGGCGTCATCCTTGATGTCCTGTATCATTGGGCGCAGGCCCACCAGTTTGGGGTGCCGGGCCAAACGTTCAATGGTTTCGGGTGCACGAGGGGCTGTCAGATCAACCCAACCCACGACCCCAATGATCCAGTCGAAACGATCTGCAAGGGACAACAGGTACTCGGTTTCATCTTCGGTATCCGCGGCTTGTACAGCGATCGTGCCTGTTACCCCGTTTGCGGCTAGTAGCGGTTCCAAATCCCCCGGCAGAAAGTCGCGATAAAGCGGCGCGAGGTCGGGGGTTAACCATCCATAGTCGCCACGGTCCAATTTCCAGAAGTGTTGGTGGGTGTCGATGGTCATGATGATGTTGCCAGAAATGGTAATGCTGGCGGAATCGGAGCGTCCGAGTGCATTAATCCTTCGATCTTCAAAGCTTGCCAAAACTCCCTTGGTATTGGGTGACGACACCAGTTGATGGTGTCTGAAAGCTCACATCGGTTGCGCAGTCCGGGAATGACAGATGTGACGGCGGTGTGGCCAAGTGGAAACTGCAACGCCGCCGCAGGCATTGGAATGTTATGGTCCTGACAGATGGCTGACACCCGCTCCACCCGCTTCATTACGCTTTCTGGAGCGGCGCCATAATTCCAGGTGTCCCCGCCCACCAAAATGCCCGAATTATAGGGGCCTCCAACAACAAAAGAGACACCTCTTTCGACGCATTTTGGAAACAGGTCATCTAAGGGCGTTTGCTCAAGAAGGGTGTAGCGCCCAGCAAGAAGAAACACGTCCCAGTCGCCGATATTTAAGGCGTCAAGGCAGGCCTGTGTCTCGTTTACGCCCAATCCGATAGCTTTCAATCGTCCCGACATTCGCAGTTCCTCTAGGGCACGATATCCTCCGCCTTCAAGTGCTTTGAAATGGCGGACGTTGTCTGTTCCATGTGTCATTTCCCCGATGTCATGGACATAGAGGACGTCAATCTGGTCAAGGCCAAGCCGTTGGAGTGAGTCTTCAAACGATCGCATTATCCCATCATAACCATAGTCATAGACCGGGTGAAACGGCAGAGCGTCAGGCCAACCCACCGCGGCTGGGTCTGGTGCAGGACCGGGCAAAAGTAGTCGCCCGACCTTGGTTGAAATCTGGTGTTTTCGCCCGCGAAGTTGATCGCCGACCCGGCGCTCTGACCGCCCGAACCCATAAAAGGGTGCTGTGTCGACATAGCTCATTCCGTGATCCAGAGCCTCGGCAAGCGTTTGTGCAGCTTCTGCACCGTCAACAGCATCAAACAATCCCCCGAGCGGCGCTGTGCCGAAACCAAGGGTTGGGAGCTCAAGGGAGGTTTTGCCGACGCGGCGGGTTGCGAACTTCATCGGATCAGATCCTGTTCTGAAAGGGGTTGGTGCCACCATAAATCGCGGTCAACTCATCAGCTAAGTCGCGATACATTGCCACGATTTCTTCTTGGGATGGGACAACAAGATCATCAATTCGTTCGAGGTAGGGGCAGCTGAGGACCGCGGTTGCATGGCCCGAGGGGCCAAAGATCGGGAACGCTATGTTGGTGACTCCAATTGTTGTCGCCGATGGCATTTCTTCGTAGCCTAAGCTTCGAATTCGGGCCAGATGGCCGTCGAACTCAGCCCGATCAAGCTCTGGTTCGCCGATCGCGCGCCTGTGTTGAGAGATCAACTCTTCCACTTCATGGTCAGGTCGAAAGGCTGCCAATACGCGTCCCGTGCCGGTGTTCCACAAGCCAATTATCGTTCCGGTCTTCAGTGCTAGTCCCCAGTTGCCCGGAGACTCCGCCGATGCGACGATGACAATGTCCCCGTTGCTTTCCATGCCGATATGGCATGACTGCCAAGCCTTGCGCGTGATCGCGCGCATTCGTGGCAACGCGGCTTCGATGACGCGGCCAATCGGTGGATGTCGCTGGCTGATAGAAAACATCTTTAGGCTAAGCGAATAGCGATCCCCAGCGGTCGAGCGGATGACGTAGCCTCTGCGGACCAGTGTCGAGAGCATCCGGTAGATTTCGCTTTGTGACCGTTCCAGTGCACGCGCGACCTCGCCTTGAGACATACCTTCGCCCTGGCTTGCTAGCAGTTCGATTATATCCAGACCTTTTTCGAGGGCTGGAGCGCGGTACTTGTCACTGGCGTCGTCCATTCTGTCCTTCTTGCATTCGGTATGGTTTGGCCAATTCTCCAACTCTCATTGGTATTGTCAAGCTTGATTTACAAATGAATAAATGTTTTACATACAAATATAGCGATGGATGGAAGTTCCGTTCTTCATTGCAGTATGGGAGGAAAAAATGAAAAGAATGACTTTTATTAAGGGTTTACTTGCCAGCTCTGCGCTTGTGGCGGTCAGCGAATCTGCGACGGCCGAGGATTGGGGGAGCTTTCCCGGTGTCACCGTCGAAGCAAAGTTGATCGGGGGTCAGCAATATGAGGGCCTATACGGTCGCATTGCAGATTGGGAGGCTGCTACCGGTGCCAAGGTCGACATCATTTCGAAGAAGAGCCACTTCGAGATCGACAAGGAAATCAAATCAGATATGGCCGCCGGGACAACATCCTGGTGTGTCGGGTCAAATCATTCGTCCTTCGCGCCCCAGTATGAAGGTCTTTATGTGGACCTAAATGACCACGTCCCTGCTGAGATGGTTGCCGAATTTGTTGGCGGCAACATCAATGCCTCAACCGTTGGCGGCGAACTTCTAATGTTGCCCCGTGCGCAGTTTGATGTCTCTGTTCTGTATTATTTGAAATCAAACTACGAAGACGCGGAAAAATCTGCGGCCTTTGAAGCAGAATATGGCTATCCACTCGCGGTTCCTGACACGTGGGATCAGGTAAAAGACCAAGCCATCTTCTTTGCTGACCCACCCAACTTTTACGGTACTCAATACGCCGGTAAAGACGAGGCGATCGTTGGTCGTTTCTATGAGATGGTTGTGGCTGAGGGCGGCAATTATCTGGATGAAAACAAAAAGCCGATTTTCAATTCCGAAGCAGGGCAGCGCGCGTTGCAGTGGTTTGTTGATCTTTATGAAGCCAAGGCCGTGCCTGCTGGGACCACCAGCTATGTTTGGGACGATCTAGGGCAGGGCTTTGCCTCGGGTACTGTGGCATTAAACCTTGATTGGCCAGGCTGGGCTGGGTTCTTCAATGACCCAGAATCGTCGAAAGCCGCGGGCAACGTTGGCGTTGCTGTACAGCCCATGGGGTCAGCCACTCGCACCGGTTGGTCTGGACATCACGGGTTTTCAGTCACCAATGACTGCGCCAACAAAGAAGCCGCTGCGTCTTTGGTGATGTTCCTAACCAGCGAAGAAAGCCAACTTGCAGAAAGCGCCGGTGGATCTTTGCCCACGCGATCGGCTGTTTGGGATGCAAATGTTGCAGCGGCTCAAGCAGGTGATGATGCGTTCCGTGCGGAAGCTCTGGCTGCCTTTGCAGAAGGTGCGAAATACGCATTTGCGGTACCTCCGATCCCAGAATGGGGCGAAAGCACCAACATTGTCTTCCCAGAACTTCAGGCGGCCATCGTTGGCGATAAATCCGTCCAAGAAGCTTTGGACGACGCAGCAGCATCGGTCGATGAGCTGATGCGAGAGTCTGGCTACTACTAACGCAACCCGATCCGGGCGCGGGAAAACCTGCGCCTGGATCGCTTCCCATTTACCCGATAGGTGCACAATGTTCCGTCGCCGCTTGCCTGAGTGGTTTGTCCTTCTGTTGCCCGCAATCTTTGTGATTGCCGCAGTTGTACTGATCCCGCTAATCTTTTCACTCTACTCCAGCTTCACACCCTACAAGCTGACGCGACCATCAACGCTTTGGAAGTGGGTGGGTACCTACAACTATGAAAAAATTCTGTCTGATGCGAAGTTTTGGGCAGCGTTTGGTCGTACGGTTCTGTTCCTAACCATTGTCCTAAATCTGGAGCTGCTGTTGGGGTTGGGTATTGCCCTGTTGATGAACAAAGTCACATGGGGACAACGTACGCTGCGGACCATCTTGATGTTTCCCATGATGTTCTCTCCTATCCTCGTTGGTTTTCAATTCAAGTTCATTTTCAATGACAATATTGGATTGGTGAACAACGCCTTGCAGTCGATGGGGTTCAATGTCGCCCTGCCATGGTTGGTTGACGGCAAACTCGCGATGTTCTCGATTATGTTTGCAGAAATCTGGATGAGCACGTCTGTTTTTGCGATCTTGATCCTTGCGGGGCTGTTTGCGATGCCGCGCGATCCGTTGGAGGCCGCCAAGGTTGATGGTTGCACAGCCTGGCAAACCTTTCGCCACATTACGCTGCCGTTTCTGATGCCGTTTATCTACATCGCGATGACCATTCGCTCGCTTGATGTCGCGCGGGCCTATGACATCGTTCAGATCATGACCGGCGGCGGACCCGCGCGAAGGACCGAGTTATTGTGGACCTTGATGAGCCGCACGGGATACGTTGACGCCCGCATGGGGTTGGCCAACGCGATGGGCTATGTTTCGATCCTGCTGTCGATCCTGTTTACCATCTACTTCTTTCGCAAACTCAGCGCCGCCCGCGCCGAGCTTGGCATGGCGGGGTAGTCGGAATGGATCGCAACCAAGCCCACCGCAATCGTAAGCGCGCGCTGAAAACTCTGCATTTCATCGCTCTATTCGTCACAATGTCGATCATCTGCATTCCTGGTTTGTGGATCGTCCTAAACTCGTTCCGACCCACGGTCGAGATCATGGCCAAACCACCTGTTTGGACACCGTCTTTCACCTTGGAACACTACCGTGCAATGTTTGGCGGTGCTGGCGAAGGTGGCGTACCTGTGTTCTCGTACTTTCGTAACTCGTTGATTGTGTCTGTCGCGTCGACCGCAATCGCCATTCTGATCGGAATGTCTGGCGGATACGCTTTTGCCCGCTACCGGTTCAAGGGAAAGTCGGGATACTTTGTTGGCTTGATGTTGTTTCGTGCAGTGCCGGGCGTTGCGCTTTCACTACCCCTGTTCATTGTCTTTGCCCGCGTTGGTATCATTGACACCCATTTCGGATTGATCTTGGCCTATGTGGCCATGAACGTGCCGTTCACCATTTGGCTGACGGACGGGTTCTTCCGCCAAATCCCAAAGGAGCTGCACGAAGCAGCCGAGATTGACGGCTGCACCCGTTGGCAGGCGTTCTGGCAAGTCGAATTCCCGGTCGCACGGTCCGGTGTTGCGTCTGCAGCGATCTTTGCCTTCCTCACGTCGTGGAACGAATTTGCACTGGCATCCCAACTGACCCGTTCGGTTGGGTCAAAAACCATGCCGGTCGGTCTTTTGGATTTCACCGCTGAGTTCACCATCAACTGGGGGGGGATGTGTGCATTGGCCGTTCTTATGATCGTCCCCGCATTGATCCTTACATTTATCGTTCAGAAACATCTGATTGCCGGCCTCACATTCGGCGGCGTCAAAGGATAGACCATGACTGAAGTTACCCTTTCAAACGTCATCAAACTTTATGGCAAGCACCAAGCGGTTCATGGCCTTGATCTGGACATTCGCGACGGAGAGTTCGTTGTGCTGGTTGGCCCATCGGGTTGCGGCAAATCCACGACATTGCGAATGATTGCCGGGCTTGAGGGAATATCGGGCGGAGAGATCAAAATCGGCGGACGGGTGGTAAACGACCTGCCACCGCGTGAACGTAACATCTCGATGGTGTTTCAGAACTACGCGCTCTACCCGCATATGACGGTGCGCGAGAACCTTGGATTTTCGTTGAAAATCGCAAAGGTCGAAGACAGTGCCATCGTCAAAGCCGTTGATGATGCCGCAGGTATTCTTGGTCTGGACGATCTGATGGATCGCAAACCAGCGGAGCTTTCAGGTGGACAGCGTCAACGGGTTGCCATGGGACGCGCAATCGTCCGTCACCCAGATGTTTTTTTGTTCGACGAACCATTGTCGAACCTTGACGCCAAGCTCCGGACGCAAATGCGGGTCGAGATCAAAAAGCTGCATCAAAAGGTCGGCAACACGATCATCTATGTCACCCATGATCAGGTGGAAGCCATGACGTTGGCCGATCGCATTGTTTTGATGCGCGATGGTCACATCGTTCAGGTCGGCACACCTCTGGAACTGTTTAACGCCCCCGTCAATACATTCGTTGCGACGTTCATTGGGTCACCTCCGATGAACTTGATCGACGGCAAAGTGGTGGGCACTGATATGATCGAGCTTTACGGCGGCTTGAACGTCCCAGTGCCCGCCACAGTGCGCGGATTGGTCAGAGACGGGCAAGATGTCCGGTTTGGATTTCGTGCAGATAACTTGATGCCCGTTGGCCACTCCGTTCAGGAAGGTGGTGAAAAAGCGGACTTGGACCTGACAGTTACGCTGACAGAGCCACTGGGAACCGAGACCGTGTTGTTCACAGATATCGCGGGCACCGAAGTGCAGGCGAAGATGTTGAACCCGCGCCCCGTGCAGCCTGGTGAGATCTTAAAATTTCAACTGATGCTGGATAAATGCCACGTTTTCGATGCGGCAAGCTCCGATGCGATCAGGGGGTAAGACATGGCAACAATCACTCGTATAGATATCCAAATGATTGATCTGGTTCCGAAGGTGAAACGAGTCGATGCCATTCAGTCATTTGTGAGTCAAGAAACACCGTTGGTAACGATCTATGATAGTGATGGGGCAACTGGTACTGGGTACAGCTATACGATCGGCACGGGTGGACCTTCGGTCATTGCGCTATTGGAACACACTTTGGGCCCCGCACTGATCGGACGCGACCCGGATCGAATTGATGGGATCTGGCGGGATCTGTTGTTTCTGACCCACGCGACTTCGGTCGGGGCGATAACGTCGCTTGCGCTGGCGGCTATTGATACAGCGCTTTGGGACATGAAATGCAAAAAGGCTGAGCTCCCTCTTTGGAAAACTGCTGGAGGGACGCGCGATCGCATCCCGCTCTACACGACCGAAGGGGGTTGGCTGCATCTTGAGACACAGGTGCTTATTGATGACGCGCTTGAGATGCAAAGCAAGGGTTTCAAGGGGTCCAAGATTAAGATCGGCTCGGACCACGTCAGTCAGGACGCAGCTCGCCTGAAAGCGGTGCGCGACGCGGTCGGTGACAGTTATGAAATCATGACGGATGCCAACCAAGGGTTCACGTTGTCAGAAGCCATCAGGCTTGCACGCGTATTGGAAGAACACAACATCGGCTGGTTCGAAGAGCCTTTGCCAGCCGACGATGTGGCAGGGCACACTGAACTTGCCCGGCGCACGTCAGTTCCCATAGCGGTAGGCGAAAGCATGTATTCGCTAAGCCAGTTCAAAGACTATCTACAAGCGGGTGCGGCCAGCATCGTTCAAGTCGACGTGGCCCGGATCGGGGGGATCACACCATGGCTCAAAGTCGCACATTTGGCCGAGGCGTTTAACATCATGGTCTGCCCTCACTTCCTGATGGAGCTTCATCTGCCGCTGGTGTGTGCCGTGCCGAACGCAAAATGGCTGGAGTACATTCCCCAATTGGATACCATCACCAAGGATACGATTGAAATATCGGACGGTTTTGCCAAACCCAACGACACGCCTGGTCTTGGGATAGACTGGGATTGGGATGTGATCGCTAAACAGTCGCTTGTATCCAAAACGATATCCGGGAGGTCATGATGCAACGAATGGGAATGCTCATCGGTATCAAATCCGATATGGTCGACGAATACAAAAAATTGCATGCCGCCGTTTGGCCGGATGTTCTGGCCCAGATCAAAACCAGCAACATCCGCAATTACACGATTTTCCTACGCGAGCCAGAGAACCTGCTGTTTGGCTATTGGGAGTATCACGGCTCGGATTTTGAGGGCGATATGGCGCGTATGGCCAAAGACCCGAAAACGCAGGACTGGTGGACTTACACCGACCCCTGTCAATCCCCGCTCGCGACCCGCGCCGAGGGTGAGCAATGGTCGATGATGCAAGAAGTATTTCACACGGACTAGGAAACATGACCCAGAAATTTGGCCGGCTGGCCGGAAAAAAGACACTTATCACCGCTGCTGGTCAGGGCATTGGACGTTCGACCGCCGAGCTGTTCGCGGCCGAAGGCGCACATGTTATCGCCAGCGACATTAACGACAACGCCTTGGCTGAGCTTGATGCCATTGACGGGATTACGGCGCTAAAGCTTGATGTCACAGATGGTGATGCGGTTCAGGCGGCGACCTCAAACCTCGGGGCTCTAGATGTTTTGTTCAATTGCGCAGGATATGTGGCCAACGGTTCGATCCTTGATTGTGATGAAAAAGATTGGGATTTCAGCTTTGAATTGAACGTCAAGGCGATGTATCGAATGACAAAGCTAACCCTTCCATCGATGCTGGAAAACGGGGGCGGGTCGATCATCAATATGTCGTCGGTGGCCTCCTCGCTGAAGGGCGTGCCGAACCGCTTTGCCTATTGCGCGTCCAAGGCGGCGGTCATCGGGATGACGAAATCTATCGCTGCCGACTATGTGACTCGCGGCATTCGCTGCAACGCGATCTGTCCGGGCACGGTCGACAGCCCGTCAATGCATGGACGGCTCCGTGCCACTGGCAACTATGAACAAGCCCTCGCTGACTTCATCGCCCGACAGCCAATGGGACGCATCGGCACACCGGAGGAAATCGCAGCACTGGCCTTGTATCTTGCCAGCGATGACAGCGGCTTTACCACTGGACAAACCCACGCCATTGATGGCGGCTGGGCAATCTGAATTCCAAGGAGAACCAAACAATGAAACTCTTGCGATTTGGCCCCTTGGGCGCAGAAAAACCCGGTCTTTTAGATGCAGATGGCAACATTCGTGACCTATCTTCAGAGGTCGGGGATATTGCTGGTGACATATTGGGGGATGCAGCCCTTGAAAAACTACGTGGTGTTGATCCAAGAAGCCTTCCCTTAGTCGGCGGCGAACCTCGTATCGGAGCCTGTGTAGGACAAGTGGGCAAGTTTATCTGTATCGGCCTGAATTATGCAGATCACGCAGCCGAGGCTGGAATGGAGCTGCCGGAAGAACCGGTGATTTTCTTCAAGGCAACGTCGTCGATCATGGGTCCAAATGATGATGTGGAGATCCCTCGGACCTCGGTCAAATCAGACTGGGAGGTCGAGCTGGGTGTGATCATTGGAAAACACGCCAAATACGTGTCAGTCGACAAGGCGCTTGACCATGTTGCAGGTTATTGTGTGGTCAATGATCTAAGCGAGCGCGACTTCCAACTTCATCGTTCTGGCCAATGGGTGAAGGGAAAATCATGCGATACTTTCGGTCCGATCGGTCCGTGGTTGGTGACCCGGGACGAGATCCAAGACCCCCAAGATCTTTCAATGTATCTGGAGGTCAATGGCCATCGTTACCAGGATGGATCTAGCCGCACCATGCATTTCGATGTTGCGACCGTCGTCTCGCACCTATCGCAGTTCATGAGCCTTCAGCCCGGAGATGTGATTTCGACTGGGACGCCACCGGGCGTCGGCATGGGGCAAACTCCAGAGACCTATCTGAAGCCGGGTGACAGGATTGAACTTGGCATTGCCGGATTGGGTGTTCAGAGGCAAAAGGTGGTGGCAGGCTAATGACTAAAATCACTGGACTACGCACCTATGATCTTCGCTTTCCAACGTCGGACAGTCTGGATGGCTCTGATGCGATGAACCCCGACCCGGATTACTCTGCTGCCTACGTCGTGTTGGAAACGGATAGCAACCATCACGGGCATGGCCTGACCTTCACCATTGGACGCGGCAACGAGATTTGCATAGCGGCAATCAACGCAATGCAACACTTATTAGTTGGGGTTGATCTGGATTGGGTGCGCGAGGACATGGGACGTTTCTGGCGCCATATTACAAGCGATAGTCAATTACGTTGGATCGGGCCCGACAAAGGGGCAATCCATCTGGCCACTGGCGCCGTGGTCAACGCTGTTTGGGACGTGTTGGCAAAAATGGCAGGTAAACCTGTCTGGTTGTTGGTGAGCGAAATGCCCCCGGAAGAGATCATCAAGCTGGTTGATTTTCGGTATATGACGGACGTTCTGACGCCAGCAGAGGCTTTGGATATACTGCAAGCTGGCGAGGCAGGAAAAGCCGACCGAATTTCTGTCCTGAAGGCAGAGGGGTATCCGTGTTACACGACGTCGGCAGGCTGGTTGGGTTATTCCGACGATAAACTGCGGCGTCTGTGCCGAGAGGCGCGCGATGCGGGGTTCACGCATACAAAATTCAAAGTGGGGCGCAGCCTGGATGACGACATCCGCCGTCTGACTATTGCTCGCGAGGAAATGGGCGACGACATGAATATCATGATCGACGCCAATCAAGTGTGGGAGGTCGATCAAGCCATTGATTGGGTTCGTAAATTGGCATTTGCTCGCCCATTGTTCATCGAGGAGCCCACCAGTCCTGACGACGTGATGGGGCATCGTAAAATCCGCGATGCCATCGCGCCCATCAAGGTCGCCACGGGCGAAATGTGCCAAAACCGCATTATGTTCAAGCAGTTCATAGCCAACAGTGCGATCGACTTTGTGCAGATTGACAGCTGTCGACTGGGCGGTTTGAACGAAGTGCTAGCCGTTCAGCTGATGGCTGCCAAGTTCGACCTGCCCGTCTGGCCCCATGCGGGTGGCGTTGGATTATGTGAATACGTCCAGCACCTTTCAATGATCGACTATGTCGCGATTACCGGAGAGAAGAACAGCAAGAGAATCGAGTTCGTGGATCACCTACATGAGCATTTTGTAGATCCATGTGTTGTTCGACACGGAGTCTATCAAGCTCCCACCGCGGCAGGGTTCTCAATCCAAATGAAAGCTGACACTCTCCGAGACTATCAATTCGATCCATCGGTCGCAGCTGAGTAATGCACAGGTATCTTGATACGCGTCTGGGTGGATGTGCTGGACGTCAACAATGGGGCTAGGCACGGCAGGCGCCAGAGGCGAGGGCCTTACAAAACAGACGCCAAGAAAGCACGTGCCCGGTCGGTCTTGGGGGCGTTAAATATCTGTTCTGGTGGGCCCATTTCGATGATATTGCCACCATCCAGAACGCAAACACGATCGGCGGCTTCTTTGGCGAAGCCCATTTCGTGGGTGGCGAGTATCATGGTCATTTTTTGCTCTTTAAGCTTCAACAAAACATCCAACACTTCGCTGACCAGTTCAGGATCCAGAGCGGACGTCACTTCGTCAAATAGCATAATCTTGGGTTGCATCGCCAATGCACGTATGATCGCGACACGTTGCTGTTGGCCGCCTGACAATTGATCGGGGTAGGCGTCCCTCCGGTGCTCCAGATTGAACCTCTCAAACAACCGCGTGATTTCGGGCAGCAGCGATTTGCGGGATTTTCGAAAGACGCGCGAAGGGGCGAGCAGGACGTTTTCAAGCGCTGTCATATGCGGGAACAAGTTGAAGCTTTGAAACACCAACCCTATTTTGCGGCGAACGGGTTGCGGCGCGACTTCGGGAAGCGAAATATCACTGCCCTCGAACCAGATCTCGCCATCGTCAATTGGCTCAAGCAGGTTGATCGTGCGCAGAAGCGTGGATTTCCCCGAGCCGGAGGCGCCGATCAAGCAGATCATTTCGCCTTCTTCGACCTCAAGATCGATGCCGCGCAGCACATCCGCATCACCAAAGGATTTTGTAATGTTCGCGAGTTTGAGAATCGACATCAACTGCGGGCCTTGTTTTGTTTGGCGATCAAGTAGTCAGCAAAGCGTGTGACCGGGATCGTAACCGCCAAGAAGATGATCGCTGCTCCGACATAAGGGGTGAAATTTGCCAGAAGGGATTTGTGCACGCCGGCTTGGCGCAACAACTCGACCGGGCCGATGAAGGACAGCAAGGCTACGTCTTTCTGCAACGCGACCAACATGTTCATATTTGCGGGCACAACGCGGCGAATGGCTTGCGGCAAAACCACATACCGCATGATGTCGAAATGCGATAAACCAAGCGATTTAGCGGCGGCTCGCTGGCTTTCATGTACGCTTTCGATGCCAGCGCGAAAGATCTCGGCCACGTATGCGGAGTAGGTCAGGATCAGCGCGAGCGACCCCCAGATGTAGGGGCTGTTCCATGGCCGTTGAAGACCGAGGCCGGGAATGCCGAAGCCCACCAGGAATACGATCAGGATGACAGGTACACCCCGGAAAATATCGGTGTAGAGAACACCGAAAATACGCAATGGAAACAGCGCAGGCGCGCGCGCGTCGCGGCAAAGTGCAATGAAGAGGCCGAGGAAGGCAATCGCGGGTGTGCACCACAGGAAAATAGCCACATCCCACTTGAATGCCGACAGCAGGGACGGGAAGGTTTTGACCAGAATGTCCCAGTCAAAGAAACTTGCCTTAACACGATCCCAGCCGGGCGTTAGGGGGAGCAAAATGACGATCAGCGCGACAACGATGGCCGTGCTGACGGTGGCAACCGTGATCGACTTACGCCGCGCCTTGCGCTCATAAATTTGGCGGGCCGTGAGGCCCGCGCTTTGATTTTTCATGATAGTCGTCGTTATTTGATCAGCGGAACGCCGGTGGTTTCTTGCAGCCACTGGGCTTCGATTGCCGCAAGTGTGCCGTCTGCGGTCATTTCGGCCAATGCCTCGTTCACGCAAGTTTTCAACGCGCTGCCTTCTTCCATCAACATGCCGAACTGATCCGGGTTTTCGCTTCGATCCGCTGGGAACTGGCCCAGCATAGCGCCGTCGTCCAGAACGACTGCACTGAGATAGAGCGCCGTCGGCAGGTCAAACAAAGCTGCATCGATCTGGTTGGCCTTCATCGCTTCTACGACGTTGACGTTATCGTCATAAAGCAACGGTGTATCTGCGGGAGCAATGACATCATTCACCGTTTCGAGTGCTGTTGTGCCCGCCATGACGCCCCATTTCAGCGACTTCAATGAATCAACTTCGGCGGTTGCCCCACCTTCAACTGTGGGCTTGCGAACAAGTACGGCCATTGCGGCGGAGTAATAGGGGTCTGAGAAGTCAACGACCTTTTCGCGGTCTTCGGTGATCGAGAACTGCTGCAGGTTGAAGTCGAAATCTTTCGGACCGGGTTGGATCGACTGATCGAATGTGGCGCGTGTCCAAACAACGGCGTCCTTCTCAAAACCCATTCGCTTGGCGACCTCATAGGCCACTGCGGCTTCGAAACCTGCGCCGCTGGCTGGATCATCATCCATCACCCACGGGAAATACGCGGGGTTGCCGGTGGCAACGGTCAGCACACCGGGTGTCAGAGTTTTTCCATCGGCACAGTGGTTGTGGGCAATTGCGGAAGTGGAGCTTAGCAAGCCAAGCATCAGGGCAGTTGTGAAAATCGGTTTCATCAGGTTCTCCAAATTGGATGCGCCTGCGAGTTTACGGCGCGGGCGAGACAAGTGTCCAGATCAACCTTTATTTTCTGATGAGTAACGCGCGTATTTCAATTTGAGAGCGTGTTGGGACGTGGCGCGGCCCGATGTTCAGGGCCGCGCGCAGGCTATGTTTGCCGATCATTCTTCGCGGAAAGCGAGATCAAGATAGTCCGTGAAGGGTTTCAGCAGATAAGATGCCGGGCTTTGCGCGCCGGTTTGAATGAAGGTTTCAACCGGCATCCCGGGGATGATCTCGCGATCCCCAAGAAGATCATAGGCTGACGGATCGATGATCACTTCACCCGCAAAATAGCGCTGACCGGTTTGCTCATCGGTAATCGCATCAGCCGAGATCAAGCTGACCTGACCTGAGACCTCAGGGGTGGTCCGCGCGTTGAAAGCGGGAAACTTCAAGACGGCGTCTTGGCCGACCGTTACGCGGTCGATTTCCGTCGGGGCCAGTTGCACTGTCACAATCAGCGCACTTTCATCAGGCACGATCGAGGCGATCTCCCCCCCCGCGGGCACCACGGATCCGACTGTGAAGACGTTCATGCCATAGACAATGCCATCGACCGGGGCTGTCAGGCTAAGACGTGACAGACGGGTTTCGACCGCCCGCAGCTTTTCTTGCAACTCAGCCTCGCGAGGTTGAAGGTTTCTAATCTCCTCCTGCGCGCTTTCTTGACGTTCGGAACGGGCTTTCAAGCGCTCGATTTCATAACCCGCGATAGCGTTCCGGGTGGCAGCAATCTGGGCCTCGGTCTCGCCGGTTCTGCCGTCGACTTGTGCCAGCTCCTTTTGAAGCTCTAGGACTTGCGAGCGCTCCGTCAGTTTTTTAGCCAGCAAATCCTTGAAGGTTTCAAGATTGTTTTGCAACAATTCCGCCTGCGTTTGGTTCGCTGCAAGCTGCTTCTGTAGGCCAACGATCGATGCTTCGGACTGGGCGCGCCTCTCGCGCAGTTGATCATCGGTCTGGCCGAGCGTCGTGTGCCGCTTGTCAAAGAGCGTTTGTTGGGTGCCCAGCAGTAATTTCAGTTCGTCATCATCGCCCGCAGCTTCGGTCAGTGCGGGGCGGAAACTGATCTGATCTTGCTCGGCAGCTTCGGCCGTCAGTCGGTCGATATTGGCCTGAACTTCAAACAGCGCACGACTTAGGATGTTCTGTTCCGACTGCAGCTCCGCATCGTCTAGTTTGATGATCGCTTCGCCAGCTTTAATTGCGTCGCCATTGCGGACTAAAATTTCTGCAACCACGCCGCCGTCGGGGTGTTGCACGACCTGCTTTCGTTGATCGATTTCGATGAACCCCGAGGCAACGACCGCCGCGTTGATGGTCGTGTAGGCGCCCCATATGGCCAGCCCGCCGAACCCAACAAACAGAGCTAAAACGCCGTGTCGTACATACTTCTTCGTGTTCCAGTCATTAGGCATTTTCAACTCTCCGATCAGGTTGTGCCGGGACAACAGCCGGGCTTCGTCTTACGAACTTCTCAAGGATTTCTTGGCGTGGGCCAAAGGCGCGCATCTTGCCTTTGTCGATCAGTACGACGCGTTCGCACTGTGCCAACGCCGAGGGGCGATGCGAGATGATGATCACTGCTTGGCCCGCGTCTTTCGCATCGGCAATCGCTTGATTAAGTGATTGGATGCCGCTGTCATCGAGGCTTGAGTTCGGCTCATCAAGGATCAAGATCGCCGGGTTGCCAAACAATGCCCGTGCCAGCCCAACACGTTGGCGTTGACCGCCTGACAGGCGGCTTCCACTGTCAGAAATTTTCGTGTCATATCCGTTGGGCAGGCCAAGGATCAGGTCGTGCGCACCCGCAGATTTCGCCGCTTTGACGATGTCATCATCGTTTGCGTCGGGGTCAAACCGCGCAACGTTTTGCGCCACGGTTCCCGGAAACAGCACGACCTCTTGCGGTAGATATCCAAGCAGTCGGCCAAGCCGATCTGACGGATATTGATGAAGGTCAGCCCCACCCATCCGGATTTCACCAGCGCGGGGTTGCCAAAGGCCAGTCAGAGCTTTGGCAAGCGTCGATTTGCCCGCCGCGCTTGGGCCGATCACAGCCACCGCTTCGCCGGGAGTAATATCAAAGCTTACCCCCATCAGAATGGGTTTGGACACGCCTGCAGGCGCAACAGCCAGACCGGTAACTGTCATGCGGCTTTGTGGATTTGGGAGCGCAAGCATCTTGGGCTCAGGTGGTGTCGTGGACAACATCGCGTTCAGGGATGACCATCCTTGCATTGCGCTCTGGACCAAGCCCCACTGGGCGACAGTTTGTTCAACCGGAGCCAAGGCGCGGCCAAGCAGGATAGAGCCCGCGATCATCGCGCCCGGTGTCAATTCGCCCTGAAGGACGAGCCAAGCGCCAAGTGCCAGAACGCCTGACTGCAGCAAAAGCCGAAATCCCTTGGTGGCCGCAGACAGACCACCGCGTTTGTCAGCAGCTTGAATGCGGCTGGCGAGCGCTTTGTCTCGCACATTGCGCCAGTCATTGGTCAGCGGTTCTTTCATACCGAGGCCCTGAATGGTCTCGATCGAATGACGCATGTATTCGGTACGTCCCTCGGCCTCGGCGGCCAGTTGCCCTGCATCCTTTTGCGCAATGCGGGTGGCGCGTTGGTTGGCGAAGGCCAGCACCAACAGAACCGCACAGCCTGCAAGGGCGAACCAACCCAGCAGCGGGTGGAAGACGAAGAGTAGCGCCAGAAAAGCAGGAGCCCATGGCAAGTCGATCAGAGCGGTCAGGGCGGGCGAGGCGAGGAGCGATTGGATGCTGGTCAGGTCTCGCAATCCTGTTGCAGGGCGCGGCCGCTTGTCGGGATCACCTGCTTGTCGCAGCACCACGTCAAAGACACGGTTATCAAGGGCGGATTGGAAGCCAGCCCCGACGCGTGCCAGCACGCGTCCGCGTATGTGGTCTAAAAATGCCATTAGTCCGTATAGAAAAACAACTAAAGCGAACAATGCGACCAGCGTGGCCGAGGATCGGCTGGACAGCACACGGTCATAGACCTGTAGCATAAACAGAGGGCCAGTCAGCATCAGGATGTTGACCGCAGCGCTGAAGATCGCAACGCCGATGATTTCGCTTTTGAACTGCGCCAGTGTCTGGCTTAGCTCTCGTGTTTTGTTCTTTGGATCGGTCATATCCGCTCCGCTTTTTTATGGTTTCTGACAGCAGTTACGCCCCCCTTCGAAAAGGAGGGCGCATTTCTTAGACAGACCGCGATGGATCTGTTGGGGGGAGGATCAGCAGCCAAAGGCCCAAAGATCGATGCCATCGACACTGTCGACACCTTCCAGTGTCAGACTGTTGCCATCGGCAAAGCTAAGGATGGTGTTGCCATCTTCGACCTTGGCATTGGATTGCAGGAACTCCTGTTCGGACAGACCACCAAGAAGCTCCATGTCGGTGATGATCAGATCTTCACCGGCCTTGTAGTCCGTGATGGTGTCGTTGCCGCCGTTGAAGTCGAACATGTCATGTCCAGCTCCACCGGTCATGGTGTCGTCGCCCTGATCGCCAACCAAATAGTCATGGCCTGCGCCACCATCCATGGTGTCGTCACCATAACCACCACCGATGAAGTCATTCCCAGCGCCACCCATCAGGGTGTCTTTGCCAGAATTTCCTTCGATCAGATCGTCGCCATTGCCGCCGGCGATCATGTCATCGCCAGCACGGGCAAAGATCATGTCGCCATCGTCGTTCAGAGTGATTGTATCGGCTTCGTTGGTTGCACGATCATCATCATCCCATGGGCAGCCAGTTGGTTCTGGATCAGGAGTTGGTTCCGGATCGGGCGTGGGTTCCGGATCAGGAATAGGCTCCGGATCGGGAGTAGGTTCCGGATCAGGGGTAGGTTCCGGATCAGGAATGGGCTCCGGATCGGGAGTAGGTTCTGGATCGGGAGTAGGCTCTGGATCGGGAGTTGGTTCTGGATCAGGGGTAGGCTCCGGATCAGGCGTGGGCTCTGGGTCCGGTGTATTCTCCGCAAGCGTCTGCATTTCGTCAGCCGTCAAGGTCTTGTCGTTGAACTTGAACGCAGCAACTTGTTGGACTGTGTCCTTGCCTTCCGAAGATTCGATCTGGAAAACACCTTCGGCAAAAGAGACTTTGACCGCCGTGCTATCCACGCCAAACACAGCAGTGTCATTGCCTTCACCGCCAGAGATGACATCATCACCACCAGCGCCATTCAGCATGTTATCACCTGCATTCCCGGTCAGCTTGTTGGCGGCTTCGTTCCCGGCAAGGCTCAGCGCTGCGGTGCCCAGAAGGCGGGCGTCGTTGATGCCCTGACCAAGTGTGGTGTTGGCCGAACTCAGCAGCGTTTTACCGTCCACCAGATCAAGTTTGACGTTGCCTTTCGATGTGTCGACTTCGACATCACCGTTCACATTGTCGGGACCAGAAATGGTGATCTTGGTTGTCTCGGCAGCAGTCACGCCCAGCGAATACCCACCAGCAGAGGCGGTATCAGCGGTAACATCACCGGCAGAGAACGTGGTGCCAGCAGTGCCTTCGCCAATCGTGTAAAAGCCATCCGCGTCTGCGTCGTTATAAGTGACGCCAGTGACGTATACCTTATCGCCCGCATAGGCGAAGTTGTTGGTCAGCATCGAAGACGGCCATTCACCGCCACCAAAGTTAAACTGTCCAATTTCTTGCGAAACACCGACTTCGCGGAAATCCTCACCCATAATATTGGTGCGGTGACCGTCGCTTTTGAAAAGCCCTTCGTGATGGGCGTCAATGGTTTTGATGGCGTCTTCAGCGCTCGGGTTGTCCGAAATGCTACGGACCGAGATGTTCTCGCCAGTGCCCCAGCCAGATCCATTGTTTAGATCATAGCCTGCAGCTTGGATCCGAGCAGTAGGGGTGCTGCCGCCTGCGCCTGTGTGACTGAACTTGTCTGTCGAAAGCATCCACTGTGAGTGGCCTTCCGCAGCTTGGTTCAGAAACTCGTTCGGCGCGAGCGGTTGCTTCACATCGTTTGAGATCGTTCCGGCCCCAAGGCCTTTGTTCAGATCAATCCCATAACGCGCGGCTTCACCCTCTGGGTCAAGACGCGCCCGGTTGAGCAGTTCGATCCGATACTGTTCTTCGTTTGATAGTGGCATTGTAGTCTCCGTGAGTGGTTTGGAGCCCTAGAAAGGGGGATGCGTACGCCAACCGGTAGGGCGGTCTGTGATCGCGGCTCTCTTCGGCATTCGAATGCTGGTTCGTGTCGAAACCCTCGGCGGGCAGGTGCTCAGCGGTTTTTCAGGGCTTTGACAGACCCATTTTCCGCCGAGTGCGACTCGGCAAACTGGCATGAACGCGCCGAAGCACGGGGTATGGTTGCAAGTTGAAACCGGTTGGTTGATTCATCCGGTCCCCGGATCGCATGTTCGCGAAGAATGATTTGCGCGCTGGTCATCACGACCCGGTCCGTCCTATGTTCTGCCATCGGAGGCGCCGGATTGCGCATAAACAGGGAAGACGATCAGGCCGATGCGGTGGATCAAGGGATTGTTTGGGGGAAGCAAGGATAGCTCGGCAGAGCCTAAATTCGGTGCACCCATAGTGCCGGATGCACCATTTTTCGCAGTCGCAGATATTCACGGACGGCTGGACCTTTTGGAAGGTGTTCTGCGGCAGCTAGAGCAAGTCGACGAACCCCATCCTACGGTATTTGTGGGCGATTATGTTGATCGCGGGCCAGACAGCGCTGGTGTGCTGCGTCGACTGTTTGACCTTCAATCTGCCAAGCCTGATCAAGTTGTCTGCCTTGCTGGCAATCACGAAGACATGCTGCTTGGTTTTCTGGATGACCCCGTCAGATATCATCGCCTTTGGTTGCGAAATGGGGGTGCCGAGACACTTCGAAGTTTCAACGTGATGTCTCCAGAAGACGAACGCGAGTCTGAAATTCTGGACGCTCGGGATGAACTCAGTGCGCAGCTGGGCGCAGACTTGCGGGCGTGGCTTAGCAGTCTGCCGGTCAGTTGGCGGTCGGGAAATGTTTGGGTGACGCATGCAGGGGCGGATCCGGCGGTGGATATGGAGCGTCAGGATCGGCACGCGCTGATCTGGGGACATCCAGAGTTTCACAAACGCGCCCGTGAAGATGGTCAGTGGGTCGTGCATGGTCATACAATCGTGCCTGAAGTGTCCACGCAAGAAGGGCGGATATCGATCGATACCGGGGCGTATCTAACTGGCGATCTTAGTTTCGTCCGCATCTCGGATACCGGTGCAGCGGTTATTTCCTAGCGTCGGTTGAAGACCTCATCTGTCTGTTGACAGAATTCAACGAAGCCTCCATTCATATGTCCATCCGCAGCGATGGCGTCGCTGCCCTGCGATGGAAGCACCATCGCAAGGTCCGGAGATCAACCGCCCTGCACGCCGGGGAGTTTGGTTGGCCGGGATATTGCTTACTCGGCCTCGGAATACGGAGACACGAGATATGTCACGCACCCAATATTTTGTTTGTGAGAACGGAGAGAAAGCACCACTGCCGTTCTCGGACGCTGAGTATGAGCGCCGATTGACCGCGCTGCGTCAGATTATGGCGGATCGTGGGGTCGAAGCGGTTGTGTTCACGTCGATGCACAACATCGCCTATTATTCAGGCTTCCTGTACTGCGCGTTCGGGCGGCCCTATGGCTGCGTTGTGACGGCGGATCGCTGCACAACCGTGTCGGCCAACATTGATGCCGGTCAACCGTGGCGACGGTCCTATGGTGACAATGTCATCTACACTGATTGGGAACGGAACAACTATTGGCGCGCGGTTAAGAACCTGGTGGGAAATTCAAAATCCATCGGGATCGAAGGCGATCACATGACGCTGGCACAGCGCGGGCTGGCAGAGAGCTTCTTAACGGACAGCGAATTTCACGACATCGCGCCCGACACAATGCAAGCGCGCATGATCAAGTCTGCCGAAGAAATCGCACTGATCCGCGAAGGCGCGCGTATCGCCGATGTCGGAGGGGCTGCCGTTCGTGATGCGATCCGTGTGGGCACACGTGAGATTGACGTCGCGATGGCGGGACGTGATGCGATGGAGGTCGAAATTGCCCGCGCTCATCCGAACAGCGAGTTACGTGACAGCTGGGTTTGGTTCCAGTCCGGGATCAACACCGATGGGGCGCATAACCCGGTGACTACGCGCAAGCTGCAAGCTGGCGACATTCTGTCGTTGAATACGTTTCCGATGATCTCAGGCTACTACACTGCGCTTGAACGCACCTTGTTTCTTGGCGAACCGGATGCAGCAAGCCTGCGTATTTGGCAGGCGAACGTGGCGGCACACGAACTTGGTATCTCACTGATCAAACCCGGCGCGACCTGTTCGGGCATCACAGCCGAGATCAACCGGTTCTTTGAAAGCGAAGACCTTTTGCAATACCGTTCGTTTGGTTATGGGCACAGTTTTGGGGTTCTGTCGCACTACTATGGTCGCGAAGCCGGGCTAGAGCTACGCGAGGACATCGACACGGTGCTGGAGCCTGGCATGGTCGTCTCAATGGAGCCGATGCTGTTCTTGCCCGAAGGAACGGCCGGGGCAGGTGGGTATCGCGAGCACGACATTCTCGTCATCGGCGAAACAGGCGCGGAGAACATCACCGGATTCCCTTACGGGCCTGACCACAACGTCGTGTCGCTTTAAGCCAATCGGCTGACGCAATCTTCTCATGGCGCGTCGTTTGACTGTAAAAATGTGACCAAAAACATCGTAAGATGCAGGAATTCGATAAAAAACGTCGCGAGAACGGCAATATGATGAATTCGCGGCAGAGGAAAGAATCGTATAAAAACGACATCTGCCGCGAAATAAAACGAACGTTGATAGGGGCGAGACCGCGTCTTGATACGGGAAAACAGATGGAGGCGAGCCGCGTAAAAGCGGTTTTTGAAAGTGTACCATGGTCGACCGAAATTGGGGGCCAAAAGGGTGCAATTTCTCATGACGCAAAGCAAAGAAGACAAGATTTCCTGTTGATCTTCGAATGGCGTTCGTGTTGGCTTATGTCTGACAAATAAAAGTAAAAAAACTGACCAGGGGGGTCACTTGGCTGATTCAATTTCCGACGACGGGTTCGTCGTTTTCGATCGTGTCCAGAAAAGCTATGACGGGGAAACGCTGGTCGTCAAAGACCTTAACCTCTCGGTTGCGAAGGGCGAATTTCTGACAATGCTCGGGCCTTCCGGGTCGGGCAAGACCACATGCCTGATGATGTTGGCGGGGTTTGAAACTGCCACGCATGGCGACATCCGATTGGGCGGTAAGCCCATCAACAACATCCCGCCCCACAAGCGCGGCATCGGGATGGTTTTCCAGAACTACGCACTATTTCCCCACATGACGATTGCCGAAAACCTGTCTTTCCCACTGGAGGTGCGGAAGATCGGTAAATCGGATCGAGAGGCGAAGGTGAAACGCGCGCTCGATATGGTCGAGATGGGTGACTTCGGTGGCCGCCGTCCGGCGCAGCTTTCGGGTGGTCAGCAACAGCGTGTCGCTTTGGCGCGGGCTCTGGTGTTCGAGCCGGAACTGGTGTTGATGGATGAGCCGCTGGGCGCGCTTGATAAGCAATTGCGTGAAAAGATGCAGTTCGAAATCACCCACTTGGCGCATGAGCTGGGCATCACCACCGTTTACGTGACCCACGACCAGACCGAAGCACTGACGATGTCAGATAACGTCGCGGTCTTTGATGATGGCCGCATTCAGCAGCTGGCGCCGCCAGACCTTCTCTATGAAAAGCCGGAAAATAGTTTCGTGGCGCAATTCATCGGCGAAAACAATACTTTGGAGGGTGTCGTAACCGAGATATCCGGTGACCATTGTGTTGTGCGTTTGGATGACGGTGAAGAACTTGATGCGACGCCGATCAACGTGACGAAGGTTGGTGACCGCACAACAGTTTCGATCCGCCCAGAGCGCGTGGAATACAACAAGGAACGTCTGCAAGAGGGCGCTCATACGCTCAAGGCAGAAGTGCTCGAATTTATCTACATGGGCGACATTTTCCGCACCCGTCTTCGGGTTGCTGGCAATGATGAGTTTATCATCAAGACCCGGAATGCTCCGGATGTTGACCGCTTGAAACCAGGGCAACAGATCGAAATCGGCTGGGTGCCATCCGATTGTCGCGCGCTGGACGCTTGATACCGTTTGCTTTGGGCCATCAGGTGCAAAGCAATTCAGTCAGTGGTTCACAATGTGCCCGTTCGTGTGAACCCAACCAACCAAACGGGAAAACTAGGGAGAGAAATAATGAAACTAGTGAAGAGTCTTTTGGCCTGTTCGGCCCTGACCGCTACCGCAGGTGCGGCGTCGGCTGAAGACATGGCCAACGAGATGACGCTCGTATCTTGGGGTGGTGCGTATCAGGCCAGCCAAATCAAAGCTTACGTCGAGCCATATCTTGAAATGCATCCCGAGGTTAAAGTCACTTGGGAAGAAGCATCTGGCGAGGCCGTTGCCAAGCTGCGTGCGATGGACGAAACCGGCAATGTGACCTGGGATCTTGTTGACGCAGTGGCCTCGGACGCCATGCGTCTGTGCGACGAAGGCCTTGCGGAAGAGCTGAACCATGACGAAGATCTGGCAGCTGCTCCTGACGGCACATCTGCATCAGAAGATTTCGGCGACCTGATCGTGTCGGACTGCTTCGTACCGCAGATCGTTTACTCGACCACGTTCGGATACCGCACTGACTTGGTTGGTGCAGAGGCTCCAACCTCTGTCTGTGACATCTTTGATCTGGCGAAATACCCAGGCAAACGTGCATTGCAGAAGCGCCCAATCGACAACATGGAATGGGCTCTCTACTGCGACGGTGTTGCTAAGGACGAGATCTACAACGTTCTGGGTACCGACGAGGGTGTGACACAGGCGCTGAATAAGCTTGCGACCATCAAAGATGATGTTGTCTGGTGGACAGCTGGTGCTGAGACACCTCAGCTGCTGGCAGACGGTGAAGTTGTCATGGGTTCGACCTATAACGGTCGCCTGTTCTCGGCAATTGCTGAGCAGAATCAGCCGATTGGTATGCTTTGGGACATGCAGTCCTTCGACCTTGACGGTTGGATTGTTCCCGCTGGTCTGACCGATGCACGTAAAGCACGTGTTATGGACTTCCTGAAGTTCGCAACTGACACGCAGCGTCTGGCAGATCAGGCCAAGTACATCTCGTACGGTCCGGCCCGTAAGTCGTCGGCTCCTCTGGTTGGTAAGCACGCCGACCTGGGCATCGACATGGCGCCGCATATGCCGACAGACCCTGCAAACGCAGGTAACGTCCATATTTATGACTACGAATGGTGGGCAGACAACCGCGACGATCTGAACGCTAAGTTCGAAGCATGGTTGGCCAAGTAATACTGGCTTTCGAGAGGGGCTGTCTGGCCCCTCTCACCCTTTATTTTATGACGACGCTTTTTGCGCCTTTTGTTTGTCACTTTGACCGCTTCTGAAACAATAAAAAGCTAACGCTGACAGGGAAGATATGAGCGATATGACCGATACGGGCGGCCCCGTTCTGGCCGCAGATGGAACGCCGCTAAAACGCAGCTTGGCACGCGCCCTCAGGCGTCAAAAAATGCGGGCATTGCTTTTGATTGCGCCGTTGCTGCTGTTCATTCTGGTTAGCTTTATCTTGCCAATCGGTGACATGTTGTATCGCTCGATTGAAAACGGGATCGTCGTCAAAACGCTACCACGCAGTGTCGAGGCGCTGGCGGAATGGGACCCCAATACCGGAGAACTTCCACCCGAGTCGGTTTACGCCGCGATGGCTGCCGATATGAAGGATGCTGCCGCCGAGAAAACCCACACAAAAGTTGGCACTCGTCTCAACTATGAAAATCCGGGCATCGCGTCCATTTTCCGAAAAACGGGCCGGAAGGCGAAGAAATTCGATCTAGAAGCAGGCGGACCCTGGAAAGAGCAGTTGATCGAACTCAACGAAGGTTGGGGTGATGCAGAGGTTTGGCGCACCATCAAGACCTATTCACCTGCCACAACATCAGGCTATTTCTTGAACGCTGTTGACATGCGTGTGGGGCCAGATGGTGCGGAAAGCCGGCCTGAAAGCGAACAAATCTATATGAAGCTTTTGAAGCGGACGTTGTGGATGTCGCTGTTGATCACTTTCTCCTGCATCGTTTTGGCCTATCCTGTCGCTTGGATATTGGCCAACCTTCCGACGCGAAAAGCCAATCTCCTGATGATCTTGGTGCTGCTTCCGTTCTGGACGTCGCTTCTGGTGCGGACGTCGGCTTGGAAAATCCTGCTGCAACAGCAGGGGGTGATCAATGATATCCTCGTTTATATCGGGCTGGTGCCCGATGATGCGCGCCTCGTGATCATCAACAACCAGTTCGGCACGATCGTGGCGATGACCCACATTCTTCTGCCGTTCATGATCTTGCCGATGTATTCGGTGATGCAGACGATCCCGCCGACATATCTGCGGGCTGCGAAAAGCTTGGGAGCGACGGATTGGACAGCCTTCTGGCGCGTCTATTTCCCGCAGACTATTCCGGGCATCGGGGCGGGTTCGATCCTCGTCTTCATTCTAGCGATTGGCTACTACATTACGCCTGCTCTAGTCGGGGGTACAAAGGGCACGTTCATTTCGAACCAGATCGCCTTCCACATTTCATCATCGCTGAACTGGGGCTTGGCCTCGGCGCTTGGCGCAATCCTTCTGGCGGTCGTTCTGGTTCTTTACTGGGCCTATGACAAGATCGTCGGCATCGACAACGTGAAGCTGGGGTAACGGACATGGCACTTCCTCCATATGCAAGCACCGGCCAACGGGTCTGGCATTATACATTCCGAGTGATCTGCGGGTTGATCTTCTTCTTCCTGATCGGTCCAATCCTTGTGGTGATCCCGCTGAGCTTCAACTCTCAGGACTTCTTTACCTTCACCAAGGAAATGCTGAGCTTTGATCCCGCTGGGTATTCGCTGAAACACTACCGAGACTTCTTCTCGAACCCGGATTGGCAGGATGCACTGTGGAACTCTGTCAGGATTGCACCGGTAGCGACCGTCATCTCGGTTTCGCTGGGGACTCTGGCGGCTATCGGGCTGAGCCAGTCGCACGTACCTGCGCGACGTGCGATTATGGCGATCTTGATTTCGCCCATGATTGTACCGCTGATCATTTCGGCGGCGGGCATGTACTTTTTCTATTCAAAAATCGGGCTGGCAGGCACCTATTGGGGGGTGGTCTTAGCTCACGCCGCACTGGGTATCCCCTTTGTCATCATCACGGTGACGGCAACGCTTGTGGGCTTTGATCGCTCGCTGACCCGTGCGGCGGCCAATATGGGGGCCGATCCGGTGACGACGTTCTTCCGGGTGCAAATGCCACTCATCTTGCCGGGCGTGATCTCGGGCGCGCTATTTGCCTTCATCACGTCGTTTGACGAGGTTGTGGTGGTGATCTTCGTCGGCTCGGCCAAACAACAAACGCTACCTTGGCAGATGTTTACGGGCCTGCGCGAGCAGATCAGTCCAACCATCCTTGCGGTCGCGACCATTCTTGTTGGAATATCGATTATACTGCTGACGGTTGTCGAGCTGTTGCGCCGCCGTTCAGAGCGACTGAGGGGGCTCAGCCCGGGCTGAGACCTGACACCACCAAGTCTTTCAGATACGGCGCCGCTCTTGGCGCCGTATTTTTTTTGCGGAGCGCGCGCCGTGCTCAGCGATTTATTAACCACTTTCATGCATCCCTGATGCGAATGTGTCCGGGTGTGTCAGGCATGTTGACCGGCCCCCCTTGCAGCCAGTTTCGCCCGGCACTAACATCACCCGACAGGGGCCGAACAGATGGCTCTGGCGTGAACATGAAAGCAGGCTGAAATGCACGATCCACTCGAAATCTACAACAACACTCTTGTGCCCATGGTGGTCGAACAGACCTCACGCGGGGAACGGGCCTACGATATCTTCTCTCGCCTTTTGAAAGAGCGGATCATTTTTGTGAACGGCCCCATTCACGACGGGATGTCCAGCCTGATCGTGGCGCAGCTTTTGCACCTTGAGGCTGAGAACCCGAAAAAAGAAATCTCGATGTATATCAACTCGCCCGGCGGTGTCGTGACCTCGGGCCTGTCGATCTATGACACGATGCAATACATCAAACCGGCTGTGTCGACCTTGGTGATTGGCCAGGCGGCTTCGATGGGATCGGTTCTGTCTGTTGCAGGTGAAAAGGGCATGCGTTTCTCGTTGCCACATTCGCGCATTATGGTGCACCAGCCGTCGGGCGGGTTCCAAGGTCAGGCGACCGATATCATGATCCACGCGGCTGAGACCCAGAAGGTTAAGGACACACTGCACCAGATCTATGTCAAACACACTGGCAACACCCTGAAAGAAGTTGAAAAAGCGCTGGAGCGCGACAACTTCATGTCGCCTCAGGAAGCGAAGGATTGGGGTCATATTGACGAGATCGTCGAAAATCGCGCCAAGGGCGATGACGAAGAGTAAACGCATGGCCCGGTCGTAAGATCGGGCGATGACACACCGGGCGGGCCTTCCGAAAAACCGGATTGTACCTGCCCGGACACTGGCCTAGGATTAGGGCCACGGGCAATATTACGACCCGAACGCGCAAACCGGATCCCCGATGGGACCCAATAGGACGAGATAATGGCGAACAATTCCTCCGGCGACAGCAAAAACACCCTGTATTGCTCGTTCTGTGGCAAAAGCCAGCACGAAGTGCGCAAGCTGATCGCGGGGCCAACCGTGTTCATCTGCGACGAATGTGTCGAGCTTTGCATGGACATCATTCGCGAGGAAACTAAGACCTCCGGGCTGAAAGCCGCCGATGGCGTGCCAACTCCGATAGAGATTTGTGAAGTTCTGGATGACTATGTCATTGGGCAGGGCCATGCCAAGCGCGTGTTGTCCGTGGCCGTGCACAACCACTACAAGCGTTTGAATCACGCCGCCGCTGCTGGCGATGAGATTGAGCTGGCAAAATCCAACATCATGCTGATCGGCCCAACCGGTTGCGGTAAGACGCTTCTGGCCCAAACACTGGCCCGCATTCTGGATGTACCGTTCACAATGGCGGACGCCACCACGCTGACCGAAGCCGGTTACGTGGGTGAAGATGTTGAGAATATCATCCTGAAGCTGCTTCAGGCATCCGAATACAATGTTGAACGCGCGCAACGCGGCATTGTCTATATTGACGAGGTCGACAAGATCACCCGGAAGTCCGACAACCCCTCGATCACTCGCGATGTGTCGGGCGAGGGTGTGCAACAAGCGCTTCTGAAGATCATGGAGGGCACCGTGGCTTCTGTTCCTCCACAAGGTGGTCGCAAGCACCCGCAGCAGGAATTCCTGCAGGTGGACACAACGAACATCTTGTTCATCTGTGGTGGTGCCTTCGCTGGCCTCGACAAAATCATCGCGCAGCGCGGCAAGGGCTCGGCCATGGGCTTTGGGGCCGATGTGCGTGAAAACGATGACCGCGGTGTGGGCGAGCTATTCCAAGAGTTGGAGCCTGAAGACCTGCTGAAATTCGGACTGATACCGGAATTCGTTGGCCGTCTACCGGTCATTGCGACGCTGGAAGACTTGGACGCGGACGCTCTGGTCACGATCTTGACCAAACCTAAGAATGCACTGGTCAAGCAATATCAACGCCTGTTCGAATTGGAAGAGGCGCAGCTGACCTTCACCGAGGATGCGCTGAAAGCCATCGCCAAGCGTGCGATTGAACGCAAGACCGGCGCGCGTGGATTGCGGTCCATCATGGAAGATATCCTGCTCGACACCATGTTCGACTTGCCGGGTCTGGAAAATGTGGACGAGGTCGTGGTGAACGAAGAATCCGTTAATGCAGGCGCGAAGCCGCTGATAATCTACGGCGAAGGTGCCAAGGAAGAAGTCAGCGCAAGCTAAACTGTAGATGTTCTACACCCTGTCCAAATGGCTTACAATTGCGGTTGTCGTGATGATGTTATTGCTTCATGTACGCCAGTGGGTTTCGGGTCGTGGTTATGCCAAGGAACTATTTGACGGCGTTGTTGACTACTCAGAAATTTTACACGCACGCAGGCATCACTTCAGTGAGCATTGGGGAGCGGGATGTACATATGCCCTTGTAGCGCTTTCGCAGCCGACGGACCCGTTCCCACCGGAAAAGATTGTAAGAGGTCCATTCGGGGCATTTGCCACTGAGAATTGGCAACAGACACCCGCTCCAGAGGAGACAATGCCAGGTTCGGGTGAAACCTCGCTTATGAACCTTTGCGAAAGTCTAATGCCAAGGAAGATTTGGGTGATGTTTGATAGAGCACTTTATTCTCAAGGATCTTACTATTGGGGAGACCATGAAAAGATCAACATTTATTCCCCGATGGAGGGATTTGCCGTGCAATTTAGATACGGTGATTAATGGCCGGTTTGGCGGTACTCGCTGGACCTTCCTTCCGAATTGCGCCATATGAAGTAAGAGTAAAACCGGAGACTGATATGCGTTTCATCCTGTCCTTGCTGACTTGGTATCACCGAGAAACCATTGGCACACGTTTGTTCACCTGGCGCAAAGGCGAAAAGGTGGGTGAAGATGCGCAAGGAAACGTCTTTTACCGCAACCGCGATGACAGCCGGCGTTGGGTGATTTTCAATGGAGAACCCGAAGCAAGTCGCGTCAGCCCCGAATGGCACGGGTGGTTGCACCACACGTTCGACAATTGCCCAGAAGATACCCCCTTGGTCCACAAGGATTGGGAGAAGCCGCATCAGGATAACATGACCGGAACGGCGATGGCCTATGCGCCGTCAGGATCTTTGCGTCAGGCAAAGCCTGCGGATCGTCGTGACTATGAAGCGTGGCAGCCGGAGTAATTGGCAACGCGATCAGGTAAGCGGCCTGTTCGAAAGGGTTTGGCATGAGTGACAGTCACACAACAGAAGTGATCACAGGCAGCATTGTGCTTGCCGCTGCGGTCGGATTCTTCCTTTATGCAGGCCAGATTGTAGGCTTGTCTGGCGCTGGCGATGTTAGCAGCTACAGCGCGTCGTTTCGCACTGCTGACGGTATCTCTGTCGGTACAGATGTACGTTTGGGCGGCGTGAAAGTCGGAGCTGTGACAGGCATAGATTTGAATCCCGAAACCTATCGTGCCGATGCGGCCTTTACGGTTCAGGCCGATGTCGCACTGCCAGAGGATACCGCTGTCATCATCTCGTCCGAGGGGCTTTTGGGCGGCTCTTATGTAGAGCTTTTGCCCGGCGGGTCTCCCTTCAATCTTGAACCCGGTGCCGAGATCGAGGACACGCAAGGATCGGTCAGCCTCGTGCAGCTTTTGCTGAAATACGTCGCGGGCAGCGAGGACGCGAAGTGATCTTTCGCGCCCTGTCGACCGTCGCGTTCATCCTGACAGCCGCGATCCCCGCCATCGCTCAGACTGGAAAAGCCAGCGGGGCGATGTTGCGCGGATTGGACAAAGTGTCCGGCGCGCCGATCGATTTCTCGATGCAGATCGGAGACACGGTCGAGCTGGGTAAGCTTCGTGTGACTCTTGGCGAATGCCGCTATCCAACCGATAACCCGTCAGGCGATGCCTATGCGTGGTTGGTCATCCGTGATGGCAACTCGGACCAAACGACGTTTGAGGGCTGGATGATTGCGTCATCCCCGGCACTGAATGCATTGGACCACCCGCGCTATGACGTGTGGGTGTTGCGCTGCGCGATAGAATAGGCATCGGGCAGGGCGCGCGCGCCGATATCTGCGATACCATCGGACAATGCGGCCTCTAACAGCTCGTGATACGTGGCACGCGGTACTTCTTTTGCACCCAGGCTGGCGAGATGTGGTGTCAGGAATTGTGTATCGAAAAGCATGAAGCCGGTATATGTTAGATGCCGCACCAAATACGCCAGCGCGATCTTAGAGGCATCACGCCTACGCGAGAACATGCTTTCGCCGCAGAATGCCCGCCCAAGCGAAACGCCATAGACGCCGCCAATCAGTTCCGCCCCTTCCCAAAGCTCTAGCGAATGGGCATGGCCCATCTCGTGTAGCTCTAGATACAGGTCAAAGATGGTGGCGTTGATCCACGTTTCGTCTCGTTCTGCACAGGCCATGACAGTGCGTTCGAAATCTGTGTTCAACTTGACCTGAAAGGGTTCACGCCGGATCGTTCGCGCAAGACTGCGAGAGATGTGGAACCCTTCCAGCGGGATGATACCGCGCGCTTCTGGATCGACCCAGAATACGCGCGGATCATCGCGGCTTTCGGCCATCGGGAAAATTCCCATGGCGTAGGCGCGCAACAGCAGATCGGCGCTCAGAGGTGGCGGATCTTTGGGCGGGGCCAATGGCCCCTTAACCCAAATTTTCATCCAGCCAGCGTTCCAGCCAGTGGATGTTGTAGTTGCCTGTTTGGATGTCGTCTTCGGCCAACAGCGCATCAAACAGGGGCACAGTGGTCTCGATCCCGTCGATGATCAACTCGCCCAAGGCACGATGCAGGCGGGCCAGGGCCTCTGGCCGGTCGCGCCCATGCACGATCAGCTTGCCGATCAGGCTGTCGTAGTAAGGTGGGATCGAATAGCCGTCATACAGCGCTGAATCCATCCGAACGCCAAGCCCGCCGGGCGCGTGATACTGGGTAATCTTACCGGGGCTGGGGGCGAAGTTTGGCAGCTTTTCCGCGTTCAAACGTACCTCGATGGCATGGCCGTTCACTTCAAGCTCATCCTGACCGAATGACAATGTCATCCCTTCGGCCACGCGAATTTGTTCGCGAACCAGGTCGACGCCGAAAATGGCTTCAGTCACCGGGTGCTCGACTTGAAGGCGGGTGTTCATCTCGATGAAATAGAATTCGCCATTTTCATAGAGGAACTCGATCGTACCGGCGCCGCGATATCCCATCTCGGCGATTGCGTTGGCGCAGATGCCGCCAATATGGGCGCGTTCTTCGGGTGTGATGCTGGGGCCGGGGGCCTCTTCGAACACTTTCTGGTGGCGCCGCTGGAGCGAGCAGTCGCGTTCAGCCAGATGGACACCGCCACCTTGGCCGTCGCCAAAGACCTGCACTTCGATGTGGCGCGGAGTTTGGAGATACTTCTCCATATATACTTCGTCATTCCCAAAGGCGCTTTTCGCTTCAGAGCGTGCGGTCGAAAACGCCATTTCGATATCGGCTTCGGTTTCGGCAACCTTCATACCACGTCCACCGCCACCTGCGGTGGCTTTGATGATGACCGGATAACCCATGTCCGCTGCCGCCTTACGGGCGGTTTCGATGTCAGGGACACCACCATCGGAACCCGGAACAACGGGGATGCCCAACTTGATTGCGGTTTCCTTGGCGGTGATCTTGTCACCCATCATGCGGATATGTTCGGCCGAAGGACCGATGAATGTGATCTCGTGATCTTCCAGAACCTGCACAAACTGCGCGTTCTCAGACAGGAAGCCATAGCCGGGGTGAACTGCTTGCGCGCCAGTGATTTCACACGCGGCGATGATGGCGGGGATCGATAGATAGCTGTCGGTGCCCGGAGGCGGTCCGATACAGACGCTTTCGTCCGCCATGCGCACATGCATTGCGTCAACGTCAGCGGTCGAGTGGACAGCAACTGTTTTGATCCCCATTTCGCGTGCGCCACGGATGACGCGCAGGGCAATCTCTCCGCGGTTGGCGATCAGGATTTTGTCGAACTGGGCCATGTGATGTCCCTTATTCGATGATCATCAGGGGCGCGCCGAACTCAACCGGGGCACCGTCTTCGACCAATATGCGTTTCACCGTACCAGCTTTGGGGGCCGGGATTTGGTTCATGGTTTTCATCGCTTCCACGATGAGGATGGTCTGACCTTCAGCAACCTGATCGCCGACACTTACAAAGGCTGGCGTTCCGGGCTCGGATTGAAGATAGACGGTGCCAACCATGGGCGACGCAACTGCGCCGGGGTGACTGGACGGATCATCTGATGGGGCGGCGGCTTGGGGCGCCGGAGCGGCGGCTGGTGCTGTCACTGCGGCGGGCGCTGCTGCGGCCACGGGGGCTGCGATCTGGACCACTTCCTTGGCGCGGCTGACTCTGACATTCAGGCTGTCGTTTTCGCCGTAGTCGCGCATCACTTCCAGCTCGGTCAGGTCGTTTTCCTGCAAGAGTTTTGCCAGTGCCTCAATGAAGGACACGTCACTTTGGTGGTTCTTTTTGGTCATGGGCCTCACCCTCATTTCGCCGCCCATCCTGTGTGCGGGCAATATATCATTGCAACGCTTATAAGACGCTACGTAAGGGGAGAAAAGCGTGAAGGTTAGCGAAAACAGAAAATCGGGTCAGTGGGCGACCCGCTGGGTGCGCCGCACTGGTCAGGTCAGATCGGTTTGCGTCGGGTGTTTTGCTGTCTCGGGGCGTGCATCCGCGTCCTCTGAATTGTCCGGTTGATCGGACTTGGGTAGGCTTGGTTGGTTCTGCTGTGCACGCTCTGCTTCGATCAGGGCAAGCTGTTGTTGCAACTTTTGCTCCATCTCCAACACGTTTATCTGAAATGTCGGAGGCGGGCCCGCCAGGGTATCTGGGCGAATGTCTTCATCGACATCGGCGCGCGATATGTGTTCCCCATCATCAGCGGTTCCATGTCGGTTTGAGTTGTGCATGTGCGCGCGTGCCTTGCCGGCATCAGGCGCGGCCTCGACTTTTGAACTGTCGGGCGGTTTTCGCGTCGGCATCTGTGCCAGCAAACTGGCGTGAGCCCCTAATGGGGCAGGTACTGTAAACTCCATTTGTTGCTCCATTGTCATTCGCACTGGTCCTCAAGACCAGCCGGTATCTACGATAATTAATCTGTGTTACCGCGCCGTTAACGGGGCTTAACAATCAGTAACATTGGTTAATTCTCGGAGGCGGAGCTGCGGAAACATCGTCCGTAGTTTGGTCCTGCACCAATCAAAGAGGCATTCCAGAGAACTTTGCGACCAGCTCGGGCAGTTTGCGTGCGCCGAATTTTTGCAACAAACGGGCACGGTGGGCTTCGACTGTTCGATAGCTTAGATCCAGCTGCCGCCCAATTTCTTTCGAGGTTCTACCCTGACACGTCAGGATAGCAACCTCCCGTTCGCGCGGTGTCAGTTCCACGACAGGACGTTCAGCAGATAGATCTGCAAGGCTCCACACGCCTTTGCGGAATGGGTTATCCGGGGTCATGCTGGTCCCGCGAACGCGGCACCAAAACAGCTCACCATCCAAACGTCGCATAATGCGCTCGTCCTCATAGCGACCGGTTTCACGCAAAATGTCTTCCCCGACTTGGGCGACTTTCTCGTAGTCCTTGGTCGATGGATAGAGCCGTTCAAACGGCATGTTCGTGAATGTCTCCAGATCGCCGCCGAACATCTCGGCGAAGCGCAAATTGCATTGCTGTACGATCCGGTTTTCGGTCAGCGCAAGCCCGGTCGGGGCGTGCATGAAGGCAAGGTCCATTTGCGTCATGTCGCTATCTTGCCAAAGCCGAACGGGCAGTTCAATCAACTGAGGTGACCAATCTGCCCAAAAAAGAAAAGGCGCACCTTGTGGCGCGCCTTAGCATTACAGAATTGCAACATCGCCCTTAGGTCGGGCAGGGGCGCTGGCGATAGGTGCCGTCGCCGTTCGAAAAAGCACACATGTTGGTTTGATAGTTGCGGGCAACCATAATACCTGCTGCGGCGCCAGCCAATGTGGTCAGAACGGTCCAGTTCTTGTTCGCGCCAATCGCATTTGCGGTGATCAGACCAGCAGTAATCCCGCCTAGGCCACCGACGATGGTCTTTTCCTGATCCGTTAACGGTCGATTGCAGGCTGTAAAGGCCAGCGCGGCCACACAGGCCAAGGTCAATGCAGTTTTTTTCATAATATCCTCCTGGATGAAATCTGCGTTCATCCTAACTTTGGAAGAAATTAAGAGGCAAGGGAATGCTGTCTTCTAGGGCAGGCGTAGAACTGGCGGGAACCCGCCAAGTTAGGGCTTTGATTTTGGAAGAGTGTTTGGTCTCTGCTGTTGTGGATCTGAAAACAGGTAAACAAACATTTCAAACAAAACGGAATTCTTGTAAACAAATCCCGCAATACTTGGACGAATTGTAAATTTAGCGTTCACACATGAGGCCCCTATGCCGCAATCACGATTGACAGGTAGTCGAATTCGCGAGCGCCGCTTGTTTTTGGGTCAAAAGCAGGCATCACTCGCCAAGACCGTTGGGATTTCGGCGGCGTACCTCAATTTGATCGAACACAATCGGCGACGGGTCAGCACGACGCTATTGGCGGACATCGCGACGGCGTTACGGACGGACCCACGTTCGTTAAGCGAAGGTGCCGAGGCTGCGTTGCTGGCTGCCCTGCGCGAGGCGGCTCAACGGATGCCCAAAGCCGAACCCGAACTTGCTCGGGTGGAAGATATGGCTGGGCGTTTCCCCGGCTGGGCTGCTTTAATCGCCTCACAATATCAACGGAATCGCGAGCTTGAGGAACTGGTCGAGGCTCTGTCTGACCGCTTGACTCATGACCCAGAGCTCGCGGCTTCTTTGCACGAGGTTATTTCCGCCGTGACCGCGATCCGGTCGACAGTTGGCATCTTGACCGGCGGAGGCGAAGTCGACCCGGATTGGCAATCGCGCTTCATGGGCAATATGCGACAGGAAGGGCGCCGGCTGTCCGACGCCGCCCAAGGGCTTGTCGAGTATTTGGATGCGGGTAGTGATCGCGAGATGGCTCCGGTCGCCCCGGGCGAAGAACTCGCCGCGTATCTCGAGGCGCGTCAGCACTTTCTCCCAGAACTGGAAGAAACCTATTCGCTCGAGCAACAGGAGTTTGCCGCGAAGATTGAAGCAATTGTCGATGATGTGGCCGACCATGCGACGGCAAATGCCAAAGCAATCTGGGCGACGTATTTCAAGCAGTATGCAGCAGACGCGTTGTGGATGCCGTTGGATGGTTTTCAAAAGGCGCGTGCCGAATTTAGTGATGACCTCAGCCGCTTAGCTGAGCATTTTGACCAACCTTTGCAAGCGGTTATGCGGCGGTTGGCCACTGTGCCGCCTTTGCCCGGGCAAAGGGCAATGGGCCTCGTATCCTGTGACGGCACTGGCGCGCTTCTACTGCGAAAACCACTAGCAGGCTTCAACGTGCCGCGGTTTGGTGCGGCTTGCGCCTATTGGCCTCTGTACCGTGCTCTGCGTAGTCCGGGGCAACCAGTGCGCGAGATTGTTGAGATGCCCGGCCCAGCCCCGCAGCGCTTTATGTGCCAAGCGATTTGTGCGCCCAAACGGGACGTCCGCTTTGACCGACCGCCGGTTCTTGAAGCCGTCATGTTGATCGCACCGGTCGACGACACATCGCGGGAGACACGCGCGGGGGCAATCTTGCCCGTCGGCTCTTCCTGTCGGATTTGCCCGCGCGACGATTGCGTGGCGCGGCGCGAGGCGTCATTTCTGTCTGCGCCCGCATCCGCCTGATCGCTCGACCCAAGACAGCAATTGCGTTGCAGTGCTCTGTCCGTCGCGGCCACCAGTTTGCTTTGACATGGTGGTGCGCTTTGTTGATATTCCTTCCAAGGTCGGTGCGCCGAGCTTTGATAGGGGGATTTATGCAAAAACAGGTGCTCGTCATCGAGGATGAACCGAATATCGCGGAAGCGATTAAGTTCATTCTCAGTCGTGATGGATGGACCGTTGAGACACATGACGACGGAGAAACAGCTGTTGATGCGGTGCTGGATGCCGTCCCCGATGTTTTGGTGTTGGATGTCATGTTGCCCGGACGATCGGGCTTTGATATTTTGCAAGACCTGCGCGCAAATCAAAAAACGCGTCGATTGCCAGTTCTGATGTTAACCGCGCGCGGTCAGCGGACAGATCGGGAGCGAGCAGAGGGGCTAGGGGTCAATCAATTCATGACCAAACCTTTTTCAAACTCAGAAGTTTTACGGGTGCTGAACGATCTTGTCGGGGCGTAACCGGGTCATGCGACGTATCAGATTGACATACTTAGCCCTCAAGAGCCGCACAGGATGAGGCCACGGCGCGAACCCTTGTTCCTGGCGCGCCAAAGCTACCGGCGGCGCAGGTTGGAAGACGCAGCCCGCCTGTTGCCTGTTCTCGGTGCATTCCTGTTTCTGTTGCCACTGTTGGCACCGGGTGCAGGCACCGCACGGCAAGGATTGTTTCTGTTTGGGGCGTGGTTTGGATTGATCGTGGCCACCGCAGTGATCTCGTTCTGGCTGCGCGGTGGGACGGGGCCGGATCTATCCACTGGCGGACAGGAACAGGGCAAAGACGGCGACACTCTGACATCACGTAAGGAACCGGAATAGTGTTGGGGTTCAACACACTCGTTGCGGTTTGTCTGCTTTACGTAATCGTGCTGTTTTTGGTGGCTTTCGGTGCGGACAGAATGGCTGCTCGCACGAAGAACCGGTTTCTCAGCGCCCCTCTGATCTACACGTTGTCGCTGTCAGTCTATTGTACGGCATGGACTTTTTATGGCGCGGTGGGATACGCGGCGCGGTCGGGGTTGGAGTTTGCGACGATTTATCTTGGACCGACGCTTGTGATGATCGGATGGTGGTGGTTTTTACGGCGTTTGGTCCGGGTTGGTCGCACCCAGCGCGTGACCTCAATCGCGGATTTGTTGTCGTCGCGATATGGTAAGTCGAACCTAGTTGGTGTGATCGTCACATTGATCGCGGTGGTTGGCACAACACCTTACATCGCCCTGCAACTTCAATCAGTTACGCTATCTTTTGCTGTCTTCGCGCGGGATCGCTCTGCGGGTTGGAACTTGCCTGACCTTGACGCGACAGCGCTATGGGTGGCTGGCGGGCTTGCGTTGTTCACGATCTTGTTTGGGACCCGTAATTTGGACGTGAATGAACGCCATCACGGGGTCGTAACTGCCATCGCGGTTGAGGCTGTTGTCAAACTGGTTGCCTTGCTTGCGGTCGGCGTGTTCGTCGTTTGGGGCGTCGGTGGCGGTCCATCTGAAATCGCCCGTTCGATTGAAGGCGCGATGCAAGCTGCACCTGACAATGCTTGGACCATCACCAGCGGACGCTGGGTTGGTTTGACATTTCTATCTGCCGCCGCCTTTCTAACTTTGCCGCGTATGTTCCATGTCCTCGTGGTCGAGAACGTGAACGAGCGTCAGTTGTCCATCGCTGCTTGGGCATTTCCATCCTATTTGCTGTTGATGAGCCTCTTTGTTCTGCCCATCGCGGTGGTCGGTCTGGCGACCCTGCCAGCCGGCGAGAACCCCGATCTATTCGTCCTGACCATCCCGCTGCATTTTGAACAAGATGGCCTGGCTATGCTCTCGTTTTTGGGGGGCTTTAGCTCGGCCACATCCATGGTGATCGTGGCCTCGATTGCGTTGGCCACTATGGTTTCGAACCACATCATCATGCCAATCTGGCTGTCTTTCCGGTCGGAACAAGCCTCGGTTTCGGGGGATGTGCGGCAAATCTTGCTGACTGCGCGCCGCTTGTCGATCATCGGCGTGCTGGCGCTGGGTTATCTTTATTTCCGTATGTCTGGCGGTGGCGCTGCGCTGGCGGCAATCGGGCTTATCTCGTTTGCTGGTGTTGCGCAGGTTTTGCCCGCCATGGCCGGCGGCCTTTTTTGGCGTGGCGCATCGCGCACTGGTGCAGCAGCCGGGTTGGTCACCGGGTTTGTGGTATGGGCCTACACTCTGTTTCTGCCAAGCTTTGGTGAGGCCGGAGTGATGAGCACCGTTTTGCTGACGGACGGGCCGTTCGGGTTGTCTTGGCTCAAGCCCCAGGCATTGTTCGGGATCGATGGGATGGATCCGGTCGTTCATGCGATCTTCTGGTCAATGATCTTGAACAGTCTGGCCTTTGTTGGCTTCTCACTAGTCTCGTTCCCAAGCCCGCTGGAGCGCTTACAGGGCGCGCAGTTCGTTAACGTCTTGGAGCAAACCCATCCGACGCAGGGTTGGAGCTTTCCAGGCGCGGCGTCTGAGGATTTGTTGGTCATGGCGCAGCGTACCATGGGATCAGAACCCGCGCAGATGCTGTTCCAAGCCCAGGCTCGTGCGCAAGGGAAAGAGGGATATCTACCTGATACTACTCCGGATTTCATGTCCCGGTTGGAGCGGGAGTTGTCGGGGTCGGTTGGTGCAGCGACGGCGCATGCCATGATTGCGCAGGTTATGGGTGGGGCTACGGTTTCGGTGGATGATCTTATGGCGGTTGCTGACGAAACGCAGCAGATGCTTGAGCACTCATCACAACTTGAAGAGAAGCAGAAAGAGCTGACGCGAACAGCCAGAAAGCTGTCTCAAGCGAATGACAAGCTGACCCAATTGTCCATTCAGAAAGACGCGTTCCTAAGCCAGATTAGCCACGAGCTCCGCACCCCTATGACATCGATCCGCGCGTTCTCGGAGATTTTACGCGACGGCGGCGTGCAAGACCCGAATGCCGCCAATCGCCACGCTTCAATCATTCACGACGAGGCGGTTCGCCTGACGCGGCTTTTGGATGACCTGCTTGATTTGAGTGTTCTTGAAAACGGGCAGGTGCAACTGAATCCACAACGCGAGGCATTGGCGGCCGTACTTGACAGGGCAGTGGGGGCGACGCGTTCCGTGATTGATGCCGAAGACCTGCGCATTTATCGCGAACCAGCCGACGAAGACATTTTTGTCAACACCGATACCGACAGGCTGGCGCAGGTGTTTATTAACCTGATCGCGAATGCGGCCAAGTATTGTGATGCGCCCCACAAACGCCTGTATATCAAGGTTGGGAAGCGGAAAGGTGCTGTTCATATCGACTTTGTTGATAACGGTTCGGGTATCCCAACCGACAGTCAGGCCATGGTATTCGAGAAATTCTCGCGCCTGTCTGACCATGCGGCCGCTGGCGGGGCTGGGCTTGGGCTGGCCATCTGTCGTGAAATCATGGTTCGGCTCGGCGGTTCAATCAGCTACCTTCCTGGTCAAAGTGGAGCGGCGTTTCGGGTCACGCTGAACCCGGAAAAAATCCCTCTTTCGCAGTGAATTTCAACCATTTGTAAACCTTGTCTTGGCAGGTCTAAGGGTATGCGTCCAGATTGGTGTTCATATGGCTGATACGGAAAAGATCAGCGCCATGCGGCAAAAGGCGGGCCTTCGCGTACCGGCCCCCGAAATCGCACCGGTCACCGCGACGTCGGCCTTGGGCAACAGCGTCGTGCGCGCGGGCGAGGACATCGGTGGACTTGTATTGGCTGCTGAGACGATCACCCAACAGCGTTGCGTGCGCGGCGCCCTGCGGGAATTGTTGCCTGAACGTGGGCTCTTAGCGTTGGTTGAAGGGCCAGAAAGCCGATTTGGCCTGATAGCGGTGGATCACGAGCTGGTGGCGGCCCTCATAGAAATCCAAACTATCGGGCGGTTGCTGGATGCGGTCGCGGTCGAGCGTTCGGCCACCAAAACTGACGCCACCATGTGCGCAGACTTTATTGATCGGGTGCTTGAATGTCTGGAGGGGGCTTTGGCTGAAGCCGGCCTGCCCGAGGTTTCAGCAATCTCAGGGTATCGTTTCGCGGTTCGACTTGACGATTTGCGCGCTGCTCACATGGCGTTGGACGATATTCCATACCGGTGCTTCCAAACGAGTTTCAAACTGGGTGACGGATCGCGATCGGGTGGTTTCACTATGTTGCTACCGTTTGACACCGAACCGGCCCATGACACACAAGAAAAAGCAATAGCTGCGACAGGGCAATCTGCGCCCGAGGTGGTCTTGACCTCTGCGACGGAATTGCACGCTGTTTTGCATCAGACCCGCATGTCGCTGGCCGACGTCACGGGGCTTGAAGAGGGTATGATTGTAACACTTCCGCGCGCTGCGCTGGGCGCAGTGTCGTTGGTGGATTTGTCTGGTAGGACTGTTGCGCGTTGCAGATTGGGTCGCGCACAGGGCAATCGCGCGCTGCGAATTGGGCAGCATCAGGCAGCATTGCCAATAGCGGACGATGAGGATGCTGAAGGGCCTTTGGTGCAAATGATGCCACCTTCCCTTTCTGCAGATGTGCCACCAAACCCGGTCACCGATGCGCTGCCCGCGGCAGATCAAGTTCTTGATGAACCAGCCTGAATACCCCCGTCCATAGAACCAAATACTGCTTGATTTGTATCAATGCATTCAGGTGTGTGGGAGCTAAACTCAACGGTAGAAGGAGGCGTTCTATGGTTGACGTAAACAAGTATCGCCGCGTGCTGAACGCACGGCTGGAAGAGCTAGACACAAGGCTACACAGCATCGAGGCCGAACTCGATAGCCATCAGTCCAAGGACTGGGAGGAGCTTGCAGTTGAGCGCGAAGAGGATGAAGTCCTTGAAGGGTTGGGCAGTTCGGGGCAAGATGAGATTATCAAGATCAATGCAGCGCTTGCCCGAATGGATGAGGGCGAGTTCGGGTACTGCGTCACTTGTGGTTCTGAAATTCTGACCGCACGTCTTGATGTCGTGCCGTTTACTCCGTTTTGCCAAACTTGCGCTGCAAAACACGGCTGAACACAGAGGGCGTACATGATCTAATGTACCGCTTGTGCTCAACCTTAGAGAAATCGGGAGGATACAATGGCTTTTGAGGAATTGAAGGCATCAATTGGCATGATCCTGGACGAGATAGCTAAGCACCCGGAAGACGTTCATGTGCTGCAGGAACAGCTGCGTGGAATGATCTCGGAGCTCGAGAAAACTGGGCAACCAGTGCCTGCCGACCTGCGGGCATTCGAAGCCGGGTTGGAAGAAGATGATGCAGAGGATCTGTTTGATAACATGCCGATCTAAGGTTATGTGCCACCGGCTGACAATGCTGGAAACGGGGTGGCGGATGTGGCCACCCTATCACTAAAGCTGACCAAATGGTCGGTTTTATGAGGCTTTTCGAAAGCTGACCATTGACAAGATGGGGGATGATCTGGCGACTAGTGACAGATCATTGATGCGTTTTGGGTTTGCGTTCAAGCGCACGTAAGCTTGGAATGTTGCTAGGAGGCGCAGATGGCAAGTCAGGTTCAGTACGATGTCGTAGATCACGTCGCAGTTATCAAGATCACCAATCCGCCGGTCAATGCGCTGAGCCAACCTGTCCGTCAGGGACTAATGGAAGCTTTTGTCCGGGCTGATGAAGATGATGACGTGAAAGTCATCGTGCTTCTGGCTGAAGGCAAGACCTTCCCTGCGGGCGCGGATGTGCGTGAATTTGGTCGCCCGCGCGAGGCACCTATTCTGTCCGACGTCTGCACTCGGATCGAGGCATGCAAGAAGCCTGTCCTCGCAGCGATCCACGGCCATGCGTTGGGCGGAGGCTTTGAGCTTGCGCTGGCCTGCCACTATCGCATTGCTTTGCAAGGGTCGTCTCTGGGGCTGCCCGAAGTTAACCTTGGCGTCCTGCCCGGCGGGGGCGGCACGCAGCGTGTACCGCGCATCATAGGGGCAAACGCAGCGCTTAATCTTATGATCACCGGAAAGTCGATTACGGTTGAGGAAGGGGCACAAGCCGGGTTGATCGACAAGGTGATTTTGAAGAACTTGGAGCGCGCCGCCATGGCTTCGGCGAAGAACATGATTGCGCATCACAGCGAGATACGCCCAACACGTGATCGCACCGAAGGTCTTGCCGACCCAGTCGCATATTCGGACGCAGTGAAATCATGGCGCGCCCGTGTGGCCGGCAATTTTGTGCCCTCCGTCAGATGTATCGTTGATTGCGTCGAGGCCGCATTGTTGCTGCCCTTTGACGCTGGGGTCGCGCTGGAACGCCAGTGTTTTGACGATTGTGAAACCGGTGCCGAGGCAACGGCGTTGCGTCATGCTTTCTTTGCCGAACGCCGGGCCGCCAAGGTGCCAGAGCTCGACGGCGCGGCTGTTCGAGACATAGCTTCGATTGGTGTGGTCGGCGCCGGGGTTATGGGTACGGGAATTGCGATATCCTGCCTTGATGCCGGGTTTCAGGTCACCCTTGTTGAACGGGACGCAGACGCCTTGATGCGTGGAGGCGACCGGATTGACGAGAACTACGAGAAATCTGTCGCCAAAGGGCGGATTGACTCTGCGACTGCTGACGAGTGTCGTTCCCGACTTACTAAGACAACGGATATGTCGCAGCTTTCGTCGGCTGACCTGGTGATCGAGGCTGTGTTTGAGGATGAAACGGTCAAGAAGGAAGTGTTCGCCCAGCTCGATGGTGTGATGCGCCGTGGTGCGGTGTTGGCCACGAATACGTCTTACCTGAATATTGATGAACTGGCCGCCACCATCTCTCGGCCCGAGGATGTGGTTGGGTATCACTTCTTCTCGCCGGCCCATATCATGAAATTGCTTGAGGTGGTCGTTGGCGAAAAGACGCACCGCGATGTCGTTGCGACCGGGTTCTCACTTGCAAAGCGGTTGCGCAAGGTACCTGTGCGAGCAGGCGTCGCCGACGGATTTATCGGAAATCGGGTGCTGACGGCCTATCGCACCGCTGCGGACTTTATGCTTGAGGATGGCGCAAGCCCGGCGCAGATCGACGCAGCCATGCGCGCCTATGGCTTTCCGATTGGCCCCTATCAAGTTCTCGACATGGCTGGGTTGGAGATTTCTTGGGCGCGGCGCAAACGTCTTGCGCCCGACCGCGACCCAAATGCGCGCTATGTCGCGATTGGGGACCGCCTGTGCGAAAAAGGTTGGTTCGGACAGAAAACAGGGCGCGGCTATTATGTGCATGGACACGGGCTGGGTCCGGTCGAAAACGAAGATGCGCTTTCGATAATTGAAGATGAGCGCCGCAAGAAAGGGATCACCCCGCGTTCGTTCACCGAAGACGAGATCCAGATGCGTTGCCTGAATGCAATGGCAAACGAAGGTGCGAAACTGGTCGAGGAGGGCGTCGCCCTGCGTCCATCGGATGTCGATGTTGTGCTGCTTTACGGCTATGGATTTCCGCGGTTTCGGGGTGGCCCGATGATGGCGGCAGATCAACGCGGATTGTTGTCAGTTCGGAACGGATTGTTGTCCTATCAAGACGAAGCCCCTGCGTTTTGGCAGCCTTCGGTGCTATTTGACGATTTGATCAAAAACGGGCGCCATTTCAGCGACCTGAACGACGCTAACTAAGCGACACGCCCAGTATAACGCACATCAGGCCGATCACAGACAGGGCCAATGCGCCCATGTTTAGCGTCATTGCCTTTTGTACTCGGGCACGCAATTCGGCATCGTCAAGATCTTCGCGCTTGGCCTTCATGACTTTAAGTGCGCTTGCGACCAGCCCGATCAGGCCAACCAGCGACATTACCGCGCCGATGATGATGAGCCATTCCATGGCGTCCTCCATTTCAGATGCGTTCGGGTATCGCGGTTGCTGGCACAGTGCAACCCCGGGATCCAGCGGATTGCGATATTGCGCGACCCCAAGGCCTTGAAGCGGTCGGGTGAACGCTTTAGTCAAAGGCAACCCGATAAAGAGGAAATCATGGAAGAAAACCAAGCCGACAGCAGCTACCGTGTCACCGCGAACGAGTTGCGCCAATTTGTCGAGCGCCTAGAGCGTTTGGAAATGGAAAAGAAAGACATTGCAGACCAGCAAAAAGAGGTGATGGCCGAAGCCAAGGGGCGCGGTTATGACACAAAGGTCATGCGCAAGGTGATTGCGTTGCGTAAACGTGACAAGGACGACATCGCCGAAGAAGAAGCGGTGCTTGAGATGTACAAAGAAGCGCTGGGCATGAGCTGACGCGCCTATTCGAACAGCGACAGCTCTACGAAAGATCCAATGGCGCTGGTCAGAATCGGTGATGCGATGGCGAGTATCGTTTTCACCGCGTCCAGACTAGCGATCCGATTTATGTCGAAGCCTGCAAGTTTTGCAGCAAGCTCCGGTTCGCCAGCGCTTGCTGCTTTTGCTTTAAACGCGTCGATCCGGGTTTTTAGAAGTAGGCTCACGGGCAGATAGAACGACAAGATCAGCACCGTATAAGTCACGCCCCGAAACATGGATAGCGATGTCAGCATGTCGTCATGAGCGATGCGCGTTGCCTCGTCTGCGATCATGTCACTGGGCCATTTCATCCATGACAAGACAAGCACCATTCCGGTGGTCAACAAGATGCCGGAACAGTAGAGGTAACGCTGAACAGTACTCTGAGCCGCTTCAAGGCTCTGTGCTTGTGACACCAACAGTGCATGACCTGTGGCCTCCTCGTTGGCCCGGTTTGACAGCGATAGGACCATACCAGCAATCACTGCTGCGGCCGCGAGGGACGAGAAGATATTGGCGTGGTCCAGCAGGTACTTCAGCGCAAAATAGGCGCCTTTGTTGTCACACATCGTCACCAGTGCCCCGTCGGCAGCGCAACCCGGAAGTTGTCCGGGTTCTAAAGCCTGGTGGAACAAGTTGTCGCCAAGAAGTGCGTGGCTTTCAAACCCGCTTGGCATCCACTCCGGTTCGATTGTGGAGAAGCTAAGGGACACCAGAATAACCACGAAAATGCCGATGAGCGTGTAGAGTATGGACCGGCGTGTGTGATTGGCGAACAACTCGAAAACAAAGATTGCTGTCATGGAGATTGCGACCGCGATGAAGAAGAACAGGGCCGACAAAAACTTGTAACGTGCACTTAGCTCTGCCAAGGGCGACAATGCAGTTCGCGTCACGTTCGGCACCACAATAGATGTGTCACCGAACGTACCTAAAATGTACTCTGACGCGGTCAGCACGACGACTGGCAGCAAAAGCAGAAATAGATATTTCGGCGCGATTTGAAGCTTGCCCGGTGACGTAGTGGCGGTCATACAACTGTCCTTTCTGTGCCCTCGGCTTGATCTGACAAGTCAGCTTGTCCCAGCTGATCTTGCTGTAAACATTGATCCCACACGTGCCACTGGTTTGATGGTAAACGGCCGATCGCTTGAAAAGTCAGGTTCTCGGATCAGGGCGTCAAACAACTGAGGTGTTTGGTCTTCGCTATTGATCTCGGCGTCAATCGCGTGCCTGAAATCGAGGTAACCACCGCTGAACCTTCCGGAGTCCCAAACCTTTAACAAAGCACCTGTAAAGGCACCGTTTTTGTCACCGTCCATGGCAAACTGGGTGTCTTTGCACGCGCCCAGATTCAGGACAGAGGCTTGGATTGGGCTGGTCAAAGGTGCGGTCATCACGCTTTCCTTCAGTGCGCTGTAGGAATTCGAAGCAGCCCGGTAGGCGCCTTCGTTTGCCCGCCAAACGCGGCTTTCGACATTAAGTGGCATGGCTCTGACCGAGGCGACAGGCGCCACCGGGCGACCGAAAAGCTCGGTCGGATTTCCCGGACCCATGCGCACCATCGAACCAGAGTGGCAGGTGTCGGGCACGGTGAGGATGCGCACACCTTCCCGAAATGATGCCCAGAGCATGTAAAGTTCGTCATCAGCGATCTGAAAGTCATAAAGGCAGAGGGTTTCGTCCATGCGCTGGCTGTCATCGTCATGGTCTTCGTCCTGATTGAAATCTGGCACGCGACCACCGTGGGCCGAGACGGTGAACAGAAACATATCGCCGGGTACGAGCGATTGCGCTGCACGCTCGATTTCGTCGATAACGTTCTGCCGTGAGGCGTCCTTGGTCAGTAGGGTTTTCGGGACAAACCCTTCGGCCTCTGCAAGCGCCTGCATGGCGTGTGCGTCGGCTTCGCAGGCGGCAAGCTTGCCGTCCCACCCGTCATAATGCGCAGGGTCAACCGTATTCACACCAACATGAAGTGATAGTCCCTTAGCGTTGCCACCGGCGATGACCGTGGGCGCACCGAGCGCGCGGGTGATGCGCTCGGCGGAACCGAACGGGCCGTCAATGACCAAGGGAGGCCCCTGGCGGAGACGGTTCACTTTCCTGATTTCTTGGTGAAATCTGGTTGCGACGTCGCCGTATCCTGCATTCGTTGGATGCAATCCATCAAACCATCGGCTGTCGCCAACGACGCCCCGACAATCGATATAGGTTACATGCGGTTGTGACCGAGACAATCGGCGCAGACGTTGGTTGAACTGATCCATCATTTCGGCCGCGATCGCTTTTTGCAGCGCCTTGTTCTTTATCCCCCGCTTCTCCATTGGCTTGCCCAGCCAGCGGTCCTTGTTGGGGACCGGATAGTCGTAGCCGTGGCATAAAATGGTGACATGAGGGAAGCGCCGCCTGACCTGCTTGAACATACGCCCATAGTGTTTGAGCGCGTCGTCCAAAAGTGCTTGGAACGATGGACGCAGGTATTCGGCGGCCGTCAAGTCGGGATCGAAGGCTTCTAGATGTGTGGCCAACGCACCACCCGCTACAAGATCATTCCCCCCGCCGGATAACAGTAGGATATTGGCCCCGGTTTCCTGTAATGCCGACAGGTATTCTTGCTTGTCCGCCATGCGTTTCAAAAGGTCCCCCGCGGCACCGAGCGAGTAGATGGCGTATCGGTCCATCAAGTGATCGATCGTATCTTTCAGGCGGATTGGGTACTGAAACCAGCTGTCGCCCTCGGACACAATGATTGGCCCGTCATAGCCTTCGGCAATTTTCTTTTGGAACTTGGATTTGCGGTTCATCCGCGCAAACCAGTTGGCAGAGTTCATCAGCGCCGCCGAGCGCTGCTCTGCATCAGCGCCACGTGGTATCTGCACGGTCTCAGGGTTCAATTTGAACCTTGGTTCGAACGCGCCGGACGCGTCTTCATCCAAAATGAAATAACCAGCAAACTCGGCCTCTTCGGTATCCAGATTTGCCATCTTTGACATCAACTCTTCGACTGTGATCTTAGCCATGGTGGTCTCCTTCATGCGATCAATGTCCCGGTTTCTGAAACTCCCTGATACATTCAAAAATACTGTCGGTGATGGTGGGGTCGCGGTTCAGCGCGGATTGCGGGATCCTGTCCAGATCGTGCTTTTGCGCTGCAATTCGATTCAGTCGATAGTAAGCGCCCCGGGCCAGCATATGCGGGTCCTTGCACAGATTTGCCATGCCAAGAAATGGGCGTGGTCGGAGCAGGTAGGGGGCCTCGGTGTCATCCGCGTTTCGGGGCAGGGGGTAGCGATCCTCGAACGCGCGCGAAACCAGGTGAAGGATCGATTTGCCATACGCACCGAAATGCACCCGATCCTCCAGTTCGGATGTGGGAACATAAATCCGCGCACGCGGCGGTTTCTTGTGCTTCAGATACTCCTGAACAACCGGTTTGCGTGACGCGCTTTTGCGCTTACGCTCCGACCCGCTTGGACCGTTCATCGCCGTGATCAGCGGCAAGAGCAGCTTACGCGCACGCGGCAGGCCAATCGCGGGGTGGATCAGATGCACCGTGTCAAGGCAGTCTTTCGGGGTGAGCCCCCCGAAAATACGCATGTCCGGGTTCCCGATTTGCTGGTCGCTTTCAAGGATCGACAGCATCTCGTGCAAAACCAGCGCGCCTGCGCCTTCTGCGACGATGTGTAACTCGCACCCGCTGTCCTGTTTGAGCTTCACGAGGTCCGATAGAAACCCACCGACAAAGCCTTTTTTGATGCGGTCGGCGTCCTCGGCCTCGAAATCCTCGTAGGGCAATTCCTCGGTTCCGCGCAATGCCCGCCGCGCGCTGAGCTCTATGTCGCGCCAGAACGCGCGCCCCACGCCTCGCACCCGGTTCTCGATCAGCTCATCCAAGTGGGCGGCGTCCTTGCCTGCCTGCGTTTCGCAACTGTCGAACAAGCTTTGTAGGACTTCCAGCGACTTTTCGACAAAGCTGTTGCACCAAAATAGTGTGTAAGGGTAAAGCCCCAAATCTTTGATCGGTGTTTTACGACCAACGGCCGCGGTAAAGGCTGGTTTGATGCCTTCCAGACTGCCCGGGATCCAGACCAGAACGCCGCGATATTCATTCTTGTCGTTTGCGGGTTTGACCTTAGGGTTCAGACGCTCGGTCAGGTATTTTCGCGTTCGACACCATCCGTTTTTGAAGGAAGGATAGGACCCGTTGGCGACGTGATAGCCGTCGTCCAAATGCATGTAGTGCCCGATCAGCTCGAAACATGGGGTGGAGCCGGATTTAATAGGTCCTGTTACGCCTTTCGTACCCTTTTCACCCACCGAGGCGCCAAACGCGGCCGGCGCAAAAACACCAAGGCGAAGCACCCAGGCATCGACCACATTTTGCGCCCAGTCGGCATAGCTCCATAATGCGATCCCGGCCTGGCCTTTGTAGCCGCCCCATTCCGGGCCCCATGAGTTCAAGACGTGAAATCCGTTCTCGTCATACCCAGTGAGCACGAATGCATGCGTGCCGGTAATCCCATGCGCCGGTGGCCAACCGATCCTGCCACCCTGGTCCGGGGTCGCAAAGCGCCAACCATCATGCACGTTTGCAGTGGTCAGCACGGCTTCTGCGTCGTTTAGTGCAGCGTGGAAATGGTTCAGCACAGATGCCAGCCTGAAATATGCGCCCAAACCAATTTCACGCGCCTTCTTGGCTTGGCTTACAGTCGTAAATTTGCGCCCAGCGTCGGGGCCGGTTTTCAGATAACAATCGCTTTGCCACCGATCCGCATCCGTAGCTGGCGTGTCAAAAGGCCAGTCGCGACAGGCACCATGATGATAAAAGCCCTTGATCGCTGACCGAAGGGTCAAAATCCCCTCTTCGGTCAGCACCTCTCCGTTCTCCAACTCGGGATAGCGATCATGAAACGAGGCCATACGATAGAGCATGTCGGCGCTGACCACATCCTGTTGCAGGGCAACAGGGTCAATGACATCCTCTGCTGTGCGCAACTTTTGCAGATGCCGCTGAATGTCGATGAGGTTGGCCAATGCAAACCCGACACAACGCCCGCTGCCGTTCTGGTTTCGGGCTCCGAAGACGGGTATGTGCAACCCGGTATTGGGGTCTGCCGTCAGCAGCTTAGGGTTAAGCGTAACCGTATCGCGCAGCACCGACAGGTTCGGCACATAGGTTTGATCACGCAGGTCCACCCAGTCGGCGCGTACGCCGGTATTCTTGATCAAAGAACGCGATATCAGGGCCATCGAAACAATCGCCAATCAGAAAATTAAAGTCGTCAAAAAATCTACTAAATCGAGAATAATATCCGGGCATGGTATCAGAACATCGGTCTGAACGCAAAAAGGCGCCAGTATTGGTCAATAAAATAAGCTCTTGAAGGGTTTTCCAGGGATTCTATCTGGTGTGGAAATTCAAGTGCCGTGGAACGAAATACTGAAGCCTGCCAAACCGTTTCGGCACTTCTGCGCAATCCTGTCTGGCAATTTCTCATAGCGTTTTATGTTGGGGGAAGAGTAGTCTTCAGCGGACGGAAACCTCTAGTCAGGACAGTTGTGACGCATTCAGACTTAAACTCGGTTGGCACTAAATTTCCCACCATCCGTACCGCTGGCGTTGATGGGATGCTGGTCAGTTTTGCACCGGAGCTGTCAGAGCCGGCAAACCGCGCCGCCTTGGCGTTTCGTGCCGCAATTGAGAAAGCCGGGTGGGACGGGGTTGAAGAAACAGCGTCGTCGCTGGTGTCGGCATTTGTAAGATTTGATCCGCTGCATCTGGAGCACGCTGCGCTTCAGGCACGTCTTGAGGAAATGGTAACTTCGCGCGATTGGTATCGGGCTCCTTTGCCCGAAGGCCGGCGACTCTGGCGTATCCCAACGGTGTTCGGCACGGATTTGGCTTCGCAATTGGCGGACGCGGCTGCGGTTGCAGGGCTAAGCGAGTCCGATGCCGTGGCCTCTCTAACTAACGCGCGGGTCCGGGTTCAAACCATCGGGTTCGCGCCCGGCTTGCCATATCTTGGACAGTTGCCTGAGGTCTGGGATATTCCTCGACAGTCAGAGCTTACTAAGCGGATACCAGAGGGGGCATTGGCGGTGGCAATCCGGCAGTTGGTGCTGTTCCCGATCTCGACCCCAACGGGGTGGATGCATGTGGGGCAAACAGCAATTCGGTTGTTTCAACCAGATGCGCGCGATCCGTTCATTCTGCGCCCGGGTGACGAGGTCGCATTCGTGCAAACAGACCAGTCGGAACTTGCCAATATGCGGTCGGACGCCTTTGGTGGTGCTACGTCCGAGGTGGTCTTGTGAGCGGTGTTCTAAAGATACTAACCGCAGGTCCGGGCCTGTCCATTCAGGATCAGGGTCGCCAAGGCTGGCTTGATCAAGGGTTGTCCAAAGGGGGCGCCGCAGATGGGCTGGCATTGGTCGAAGGCGCTGCGTTGCTGGGCGGGTCGCAGACCATGATGGCCATAGAGATGGCAGGTATGGGCGGCGATTTTTCGGTAGGCTGCGATATTAGGATTGCGCTGACCGGCGCCCCGATGAGCGCAAAACTAGACGGCGACGTTCTGCGTTGGAATGCCAGCCATTCCATGCAAGCGGGGGCTCGGCTGTCAATCGGTGCAGTGACGGCCGGGAATTATGGGTATCTGACAATAGGCGCGGGTTTTGATACGCCGCTGCAACTTAACGCACGCTCGGCGCACTTTGCCGCGGGCATCGGGCGGGCGTTGAATGCTGGTGATACGCTTGTGCTTGGGACGGATGGCGGCGGGCTTACCGGACAGATGATTGATCCGCCAGATCGGTTTTCTGGCGGGAGCGTGCGGATCGTTGAGAGCTATCAATCCGCATTGTTTTCCCCGTCCGAGCGTGAGCGGTTTGCGAATACTGAATTCACACGTGGTGCTCGTGCCAACCGGATGGGCATCCAACTTGATGGACCCGCCAAAGGGTTTCACAGCGACAGCGGTCGATCAGTGGTGTCTGATGTGACGCTGCCGGGCGATATCCAGATTGCTGGGGACGGCACGCCGTTTGTATTGATGACCGAATGTCAGACGACAGGAGGTTATCCACGGATCGGCACCGTGGTACCTTGTGACATGCCGAAACTTGCGCAAACCCCTGCGGGTGCTGCGCTGCGGTTTGAATGGGTTAGCCTTGAACAGGCGGTTGCACTGCAACGTGCAGACACGGCCGCGCGCACTGGGCTTGGCCGCAAGGTCCAACCGATGATCCGCGACCCACGTGGGATTGCCGATCTGTTATCCTATCAACTGATCAGCGGCGTCGTCGCTGGTGATGAAGAGTGAGGGCCGCAAATGGCACATTCAATTGATCTGAACGCAGACATGGGCGAGGGGTTTGGAGCGTGGACGATGGGCGACGATGCAGCACTTTTGGACATCGTGACGTCGGCCAACATCGCCTGTGGGCTACATGCGGGGGATTGGGATGTCATGGCCGCTACCATGCAGCAGGCAGTCGCGAACAGCGTAGGTATTGGAGCCCATCCGGGGTTCCCCGACCTATATGGGTTTGGACGTCGGCGAATGGAGCTACCGAAAGCGTCGTTGCAAAATCTGGTTCGGTATCAGTTGGGTGCGGCACAAGCGATGGCCAGCTCGGCTGGGGGTCGGGTGCGCCATTTGAAGCTACATGGAGCCTTGGCCAATATGGCGGCCGAGGATTTCGACATGGCACATGCGTGCTACACTGCGGCGCTGGATGTCGATCCGACGATCACGATCATGGTGCTGGCAGGAACTGCCCAGCATAAGGCCGCGCGTGAACTAGGGTGCGCAACCGCATGCGAGATTTTTGCAGACCGGGCATATAATGACGACGCGACACTGGTAGATCGTAGCCTGCCCGGTGCGGTGATTCACGATCCGATCCATGCCGGACAGCGTGTCGTTGACATGGTAAAAGCAGGTGCAATCATCACTGAAAACGGCGTAAAAATTCCCACGCGGATCGATACGATCTGTCTGCACGGCGATACGCCAACCGCAGTGACGCTTGCCGCTGAAGTGAAACGCGCGCTGTTGGAAAGCGGCATTGGACTGGCAACCCTGAAGGGCCGCCCAGTCCAATAACTTATTCTGCAGGCACAGCCAGCTTTGTGGGCAAGTTACGCTTTGCGCGCTTTTCGCCCAGCACCAGCATTGATGGTGTAACCACAAGCGTCAGTACTGTGGCAAAGACAAGCCCTCCGGCAATCGCAGCAGACAGTTCGGTCCACCATTGGGTCGACGGCGCGCCATAGACGATCTCTCGCGTAAAGAAGTTCAGGTTCAATCCGATCACCATTGGCATCAGCCCCAGCGCCGTCGTCACCGACGTCAAAACGACCGGTCGCAGACGTTGCGCTCCGGTGCGGAGTGCCGCTTCCAAAGGCGAGGCGCCGTTGGCCTTGAGCAGGTTGTAGGTGTCAATCAGAACGATGTTGTTGTTCACGACGATCCCAGCCAGCGCGATCACCCCAATGCCGCCCATGACCACGCCAAACGGGCGTCCAGTGATCATCAGCCCCAACAAAACGCCGGCGATAGAAAACACGATTGCCGACATGACGACGAAGGCCTGCCAGAAACTGTTGAACTGGGTCAGAAGGATCAGGAACATAAGCCCAATCGCCGAGATGAATGCACCGATCAAGAAGGTCATCGCATCGGCCTGCTCTTCTGCTTCGCCACCGAACTTGACCTCAACGCTTGGGGGAAGCTCCAAAGTTCTAAGGTCTTCCTGAAGCGCTAGGATTTGGTCATTTACCAGCACACCGGGGGCGACATCAGCAGAAATCGAGACCACGCGGGCCTGATCAATACGGGTGATAACGCCGCTGCGCGGGGCAGGGACAAATGACACGAAATTCGAGATCGGAACCAGACCGGCACTAGTGGGAACGCGTAGGTTCTCAAGCTCGGCCAGCGTGCGGTCGACAGCCGGGAAGCGGACCACGATGTCGACCTCTCCATCGGTGTCATCGGGGCGGTAGTCGGCTACTGTAATCCCTTGCGTCAAAAGCTGCACTGCCTGCCCAAGCAACGCGATGTCTGCCCCGCTGCGCGCCGCTTCGGAACGGTCGATGGAAATCTGCCATTCTACGCCCGGTGATGGGCGTGTTTCGACAACGTCGGTGAACCCACCGAGACGATCCATTGCGGCGAGCAATCGCGTAACCGCAGCGCTTTGGTCGGTTGGGTTTTTGGACAGAACCTCAAGGTTAACAGGCTTGCCGCCTCCTGGTCCGCCAGAATCCGTCTGGACCTGAACATCGATCCCCGGAATGGTCGATACATCGGCGCGGATGTCTTCAGATATTTGCGTCACGGGACGACGCGTATCCCACTCGGCCAGCTCCAATTGCAGCGATCCGATAACATCACTGCCATCACGGCCGCCACCGGAGCGCGCATAGATGCTGACGATCTCGGGGTAGTCTTCCAGTTTCTGTTCGACCAGACGAACAAGCGCATCCTGTTCATAGACCGAGAAGTTGTCCTTGGCACGCACTTCGACCTGCGCGTATTCCGGTTCGACTTCGGGAAAGAACGTCAATCCATTGCCCAGCGAGCTATAGGCGACAAATGAAGTTACAAGCGCAATCACGGCAAAACTGAGCGTCGTACCGGGCCGCTGAATAGACCAGTTCAGCAGGCGAATGTAGCCCCCCATAAAACCAGTCATAGACCTTGGGTCGCCGCGTTCAGCCGCATAGTGCTGTGCCTTGGACTTTGCGCTTTGGCGTTGTTTCCTACCGATCAGGCCGCCCATAACGGGAATAAAAATCAACGCCATAAATAGGGACGCTGCCAGAGTGAAAATCACGGTGATCGGCAGGAACTTCATGAACTCGCCAACCGTGCCCGTCCAAAACAACAGTGGGAAAAACACGCACAAGGTTGTTGCGGTCGACGCGATGATTGGCCACGCCATCCGTTTGGCGGCTTCGGCATAGGCTTCTTTCGAGCTTTTACCTTCATGCAGATATCGATCGGCCAATTCTACCGTGACAATCGCGCCATCGACCAGCATGCCAACCACAAGGATCAACGAGAACAGGACCACGATGTTCATCGTGTAGCCCATGAAATACAGGCCCGCGACACCTGTCAGGAACGCGCCGGGAATGGCCAGGCCCACCAAGAGAGATGACCGTAGCCCCAGCGCATAAACGACCACGATCATCACAAGGATGATGGCCGCAATCACATTGGCCTCGAGGTCCGACAGCATGGATTTCACCTGCTCGCTTTCGTCTAGCGTATAGGCGATGTGCACGCTGTCAGGCCAGTCTGTCTGAGCGGCCTCGATCACGCCGCGTACTTCGGCAACGGTTTCGATGATGTTGGCACCGACCCGTTTTTTGATTTCTAACGCCAGCGCGGGTTGTCCGTTGATGCGGGCAAATCCCGTGGGGTCTTTGAATGTTCGCCGGATTGTTGCCACGTCAGCAAATGTCACCACGGTTTGACCGCGGACCAGAACGGGAAGCTCCATCACGTCCGAAAGGTTCTCGATCAGGCCGGGAACTTTCAATACCAAGCGACCGGCTTCGCTTTCGATGGCACCTGCTGCGATCAACTGGTTGTTTCGTGTGATCGAGCCGATAAGCTCGTCAAATGTGATGTTATAGGTTTCAAACACGGTGGGGTCGATGAGCACTTCGAGAAGCTGCTCGCGTTTGCCGCCGATATCGACTTCCAACACGCCCGCTAAGGCCTCGATGTCGTCCTTCAGATCGTCTGCAAGGTCATTTAGTGTTCGCTCCGGGACTGGCCCCGACAGGATGACGTTCAGGATCGGAAAAAGCGCTGTGTTGATCTCGGTCACAGTTACGCGGGCATCCTGTGGCAGGTTGCTTTCCGCCTTGTCGGCAGCTTCGCGCACCTTGTCGAGCGCGGCATCAGAATCGAAACCGGGCTCAAACTCCAGCTGAACGCTCGCATGACCTTCGCTTGCCGTCGACGTCATCGTCTTCAAACCGGTCAGCGAGGCGAACTCGGTCTCCATCGGGCCGACAAGTACATCCTCGGCGTCCTCGGGTGAAATTCCATCCAATCCTGTCGAGACATAGACGATCGGGATCGGGATCTCGGGATTGCTTTCTTTCGGAATCGCGTAATAGGCAAACGCGCCAATCACCAACAGAAAGACAAGCAAGAGCTGAACGACCTTGCTGCGGTTAAACGCTGCCGAGATTAACGCGTTCATTGGTTGGCCTCCGCGCCAGCAGAGGTTGCTTCTGGTCGTGGATCAACCTTGTCCCCTGCGTTCACAAAGCCCTGACCAACCGTGATAATCTCGGCGGTGTCTGGCAACCCTGTGACCCAAACGCCGTCTGGTTGGGCGCGCACGATCGAAACCGGTAGAAACGCTGCGGTGTCACCCTCTTTTACCGTTTTGATCCCAAGCTCTCCATCTTGCCCAAGCGATAGGATTGCGGGCGAAATGAAGTGACCGCGGGCTGTGCCGGTGGGGATCGCGATCCGCGCGCTTAGGCCCGCGGGCATATCGCTGTCCGGGTTTTCGACGGTGATTTCAACACGGAATGTGCGGGTTTGACTGTTGGCATTGGCACCTATGAACGCGATTGTCCCGGTGCGTTCTTCACCGGTGATGAACGCGACTTGCGCGGTCTGCCCCTTTTTCAGCCGCGACAGGGCCTGCTGAGGCACTTGCACCACGACGGTAAGCGGGTTGTTGTCCAGCAGTTCTGCAACAACGTCACCACTGTTCACATATTCGCCCTCATCAAGCGTGAAGTCGTTCAGACGGCCTGCAAAAGGCGCGCGGATAATTGTATTGTCCAACTGCTCTTGTGCTGCTGTGACAGCGGCTTCAGCGGTTGCTTTGACAGATCGGGCTTGCAGTACGCGATCTTCGGTGGCGACGCCATTTCGCTGCAAAGTCGTTGCTTTTTCCAGATCTTGTGACGCCTGATCTAGCTGTGTTTTTGCCTGCAGAAGCTGCGCCTCGAATGTTTCGGCGTCCAGTCGACCAAGTTCTTGCGCGGCAGAGACGATATCGCCGCGGGCCACGAGCACCGACAACACCTCGCCCGAGGCCTCTGCTGTTATCTCGGTAGAGCGGTCTGGGATAGACTGACCCTCGGCGGTCATGATCAGGTCCACGCTCTGGGCATTTGACGTCATGACAGCCACGGCGACGGCACGCGGGGCCGTGTCCTCAGCTTCTGCATCGTCGGTTTTTGATGGTAGGATGAAGCCGCTGCCCATCCACCCGACAAGGAGAACAGAAAATAATACCGCGAGCCACTTGGACCGGCCCGCGCCTTGTTCGCTTTCAAAATTCAACTTGCCATTCAAGTCCGGCAATTCGTCACGTGGCATCGGCTGTCCTTCAAAATTATTCTCGTGCGGTTTGGTCGCATCTGTATGAACGTGTTAATTAGGTTCACATTGATGGGTTTTCCAGACGCGAACACACAAAAGCGCAAAACAAATCAATTTCCGCAAGAAATATGAACATTGGCGGCGGATTTCCATGGGGTGGGTTTTTCGTACCTTTAGCTATTTCACACTACATCGCCATTGTGACGTTTCGTGGTTTCATACCTGTCACAAGAACACACAACCATTCTGGCGGTGGTCTGCACGCGTTTTTATCTTCGGTCCACATCACGACGGTAGATGCCGTGGCGACTTAGGGATCTCGCACAATATACTTCACAAACTATACAGGTTTAAGGCTGCGCGATGCGACCAGCGCGTCTTGGCTATTGGGGCTAGGAGCGACCGCAGTTGCTCATTCTGTTGGAGCTTGAACCGCCTTTATCACCTCACGAACCCGTTCGGAATTGTCTGACGCGACCCGCCCATCCGCGTGTAGGCGAGAGTTTTCAAAGCCGACGCGACACTTGCCACCCTTTTGGGCGGCATAGACCAGCGATGCAGTTTCATTTTGACCAAAGGCACATATGGCCCAGTCAGGCGAAATCTCGTGACGCGTTGCCCAATTCAGAAACGCGTCCAGATCATGTCGGTCTGAGACCTGGCCAGCCGTGTATCGGCCAAGCACATAGATGAGCTGCAGATCGGGTGATTGTAGCACGTCTTTTGGTAGGACCTCAGCCAGAAGTTCACCATCTGAGGCGTCATAAAGGATGTGTTGGATCGCGATGCCCCTTGCCGCGCATTCCTCGTAAAACGCGCGCGTTGCGTCGATCGGATCACGACACAATTCACGCACGGACGCAGAGACCAAAGAGGCACCGGATTCCAATGCAACCTCGCGCTGGGCAGCGGGATCGTATTGGCCGACTGCCTCTGTCGTGATTTGAACAGGGAAGCCTGGCAGCTTTACCGAAAACTCCGCAAGTGCTTCGCGGTACGCGCCCACATCAAGCAGGTGCGATTGATCCGTGTCACGCAAATGCAGATGCAGCCCATCGGCACCAGCGTCGCGACACGCCCTTGTGCACGTCACGATTTCGGGCAGTGTGATAGGCAGGGCAGGGTGGTCGGCTTTCGTCAAACGCGCCCCGTTCGGGGCCACCATCATCTTGGGAAGTGGCGTCATAGAACCTCGTCAAATGTCTTGGCCAGCTTTCCAACGAGCTCGTCAATCTGATCATCGTTGATGATAAAAGGCGGGGCCAGCAAAACGTGGTCGCCTTGCCGCCCGTCAATCGTACCCCCCATCGGATAACAAATCAGACCATTGGCGAAGGCTTGCTTCTTCACCTGAGCAGCGATGCCTTTGGCCGGGTCGAAGGGCGCTTTGGTCTCGCGATCTTCGACAATTTCAAGACCCCGGAACATACCGCGTCCCCGGATGTCACCGATATGCGGGTGCTGGCCAAACCCGGCGGTCAGTGCTTTCATCAGCCTGTCACCCATTTCGGCGGACCGGGCGGCCATGCCACCGTCGGTCAGTTTTCGGACCACTGCATCGGCCGCGGCGCAGGCCACAGGGTGGCCGATATAGGTATGGCCATGTTGGAAGAAACCGCTGCCATTCTCGATTGCGGCGTAGATTTTGCCGGAACACAGCATCGCGCCGATGGGTTGGTATCCCGCGCCCAATCCCTTGGCGATGGTGATCATGTCTGGCGCAATACCGTCATGTTCGCAGGCAAACAGGGTGCCGGTTCGACCCATACCGCACATGACCTCGTCCAAGATCAGCAGAATTCCGTACTGGTCGCAAATCTCGCGGATGCGCTTGAAATATCCGGGCACGGCTGGCACGGCCCCGGCCGTCGCCCCCACCACTGGTTCAGCGATGAAGCCGATAACATTTTCCGGGCCCTGGCGCAGCAGTTCCGCCTCAAGCTCATTGGCCGCACGCAGGCCGTATTCTTTTGGTGTCTCGTCATCATGCTTCAGGCGGTATTCATAGCAGGGTGAAATGTGAGAGGCAGACACCATCACCGGGGCGAACGGTTCGCGGCGCCATTCATTGCCGCCAGTCCCCAGCGCCCCCAGCGTGTTGCCGTGATAACTTTGACGGCGAGAGATGAATTTGGTGCGTGTTGGTTCGCCGATTTCGATCATATACTGGCGTGCAAGCTTCAATGCGCTTTCGACCGCTTCTGACCCGCCGGAGACGAAATAAACCCGCTCGATTCCGTCGGGGGCATGGGTGATCAACCTATCTGCAAGTGATTCTGCAGGGCCTGAAGACAAGAAGCCAGTGTGCGCAAACGCCAGTTGATCGACCTGATTCTTGATGGCTTCGGTCACATCCTTATCGGAGTGTCCAAGGCAGGACACAGCTGCACCCCCTGACCCGTCCAGGTATTTTTTACCCTTACTATCAATTAGGTAGATACCATCACCTCGTGTCGCAACGGGTGGTGTGTTCTTGGTGTGTCTTGGGAATACGTGTGACATGCGAGCCCTCGAAATTTCGATGCTATTGAAACAAAAAATACCAAGATTGACAACGCATGAAACAAAGGGAACACTGATCTTTCTAAACTGGGGGGCAATTTGGAGAAGAGCTTCGAACAGAGGCTGGCTGTGGCGTACACAGATCTAAGCGACGCTTTGCGCGCCGCCGCCGATTTCCTTGTGGCCAATCCGCTTGATGCTGTGACGCGTCCGCTTCGGACCGTATCGCGTATAAGTGGCGTCTCTCCGGCGGCTTTTTCCAGACTTGCCAAGGCCTTGTCCTATGAAGACTTTGAAGAACTCCGTGAAGAAATGCGGGCAAAGATTGATCAACGGGTCAATAATTTTGCCGCGCGCGCCGAAGAGCTGCAGAAGCAACATGACGACGGCACCAACCGATTTATTGATACCCATTTCGCAATCAGTCAGGGCAATTTAAGCCGGACTGTTTCGTCTCTGGATGAAAAAGACCTTGAACACAGCGTCGATCTGTTGGTCAATGCAAGGAAGGTTTTGTTACTTGGTGCGTTAGGGTCGACTGGTATCGTCGAATATATGTCTTATATGGCCAACTTTTGCTCAGATAACTGGCACTTGGCGAATCGGATGGGGGCATCTCTCGGTGGTTCGCTCTCAGGTATGGACAGCCGTGATGTGCTTTTCATTGTGACCAAACCGCCGTTTGCGTCCAATGTGATTAAAGCAGCCAAGCTGGCCCATGAGCTGGGCGTCGTTGTGATCATCATCACCGATACCCATGCCTGCCCGGCGCTGGAATTCGCTTCGATCAGTTTCGTCGTTCCAGCAGACAGCGCCAATTTTTATTCATCCTACGTGACGACCCTGTTTTTGATCGAGACGATCATCGGCATGGTTGTCGGTCGCTCTGGTGCAGCCGCACAAGAGCGCATAGCAGAAGTCGAACGACATAATCGGCAGATGGCCGAAGTGTGGTCCGAATGAATTCAGAACATCAACACAAGGGAGTATAGTGATGTTGAATAGGTTTAAACTCGCATTTGTCGGGATCGCCGCGTCGGCGGTTCTGGCCCCGGCCGCGATGGCCGAGGAGTTCATTACCATCGGTACAGGTGGTGTGACTGGCGTTTACTATCCAACAGGTGGCGCAATTTGCCGTCTGGTGAACAAAGGCCGCAAGGACCACGGCGTTCGTTGCTCGGTCGAATCGACCGGTGGGTCTGTCTATAACATCAACACAATTCGCGAAGGCGAGTTGGAGTTCGGTGTGGCTCAGTCTGACTGGCAGTACCACGCGTATAACGGTACGTCGAAGTTTGAAGATGCAGGCCCGTTTGAAGGCCTGCGCGCTGTGTTCTCGGTCCACCCGGAGCCCTTCACAGTGGTTGCGCGTGCCGATAGCGGCATCAAGACCTTCGAAGACCTCAAAGGTAAGCGTGTAAATATCGGCAACCCCGGTTCCGGACAGCGCGGCACCATGGAAGTTCTTCTGGAAGCTATGGGCTGGACGACAGCAGATTTTGCATTGGCAACCGAGCTGAAAGCATCTGAACAGTCGGCTGCTCTGTGCGACAACCAGATCGATGCAATGGTTTACACCGTTGGTCACCCATCGGGTTCGATCCAAGAGGCGACCACCGCGTGTGACTCGGTTCTGGTGGAAGTGTCGGGCGACATCGTGAACAAGTTGGTTGAAGACAATTCGTTCTATCGGACCGCGACCATCCCCGGTGGCATGTATCGTGGCAACGATGAAGACACGAAAACATTCGGTGTAGGCGCGACATTCGTGTCGTCAGACGCAGTATCGGAAGATGCGGTCTACGCAATCGTTTCGTCGGTATTCGAGAACTTTGAAGACTTCAAAGGTCTGCACCCTGCCTTCGCTAATCTTGATCCAAAAGAGATGGCATCGGCCGGTCTGTCCGCTCCGCTGCACCCCGGTGCTGAGAAGTACTACAAAGAAAAAGGCCTGATCGACTAATCCGATCAGTTTGTGAGTTGCCTGGGGGCGGTGCGCTGCCCCCAGGCCTTTGTGATCCGGCATCAAGATCGGACATGTGAACGAGAATGGAACCAGTGTGGGCTGCCCCGTTTAGAATAACGGGCGGCAAAGGGAGGGACATTATGTCCACAAAAGAAGAACGCGCACTTAGCGAAGAAGAATTACAAGAACTGGTCGCCGCCAGCGATACAGGCGCCCGAAGTCCGCATGGACCGGTTGGCTTGATGATCGCCGGCGTTGCGCTATTTTGGGCAATTTTTCAGGTGCTATTGGCCTCGCCGGTGTCGCCTTATGTATTGCCCGGTGATCTCATCAACAACTCGCGCCAAATCCATTTGGCGTTTGCTATCTTCTTGTCTGCAATGGCCTATCCTCTGTTCAAGTCCAGCCCTCGGGATTACATCCCGTGGTATGACTGGGCGCTTGGTCTGGGCGGCGCCTTTCTGGCGATGTACGGCTATTTCTTCTACAACAAGATCGTCGCCAACGGCGGCCTTGCTGATACCACAGACTCATATTTCGCATTAGCAGGGATTGGCTTCCTGTTCGTGGCGGCTTACCGGACGCTTGGACCTGTCATGGTCGGGCTGGCAATGCTGTTTATGGCCTATGTGTTCTGGGGTTCCTCTGAACTTGTACCCGATCAAATCCGTTGGGCCGGCGCGTCACTTCGCAAAGCGATGAGCCATATGTGGACAACATCCGAAGGCGTCTTCGGTATCGCGCTAGGAGTTTCGACCAAATTTGTCTTCCTATTTGTTTTGTTCGGCGCATTGCTCGACCGGGCAGGGGCTGGGAACTACTTCATCAAGATGGCGTTCGGCGCGCTTGGGCACCTACGTGGTGGCCCTGCGAAGGCCGCTGTTGTTGGGTCCGCTGCAACCGGCCTGATTTCGGGTTCGTCAATTGCCAACGTGGTGACCACCGGTACGTTCACCATTCCTCTTATGAAACGCGTAGGCTTCTCGGCCGAGAAGGCGGGCGCGGTCGAAGTTGCCTCTTCGGTTAATGGCCAGATCATGCCGCCAGTGATGGGGGCTGCCGCCTTCCTGATGGTCGAGTATGTCGGGATCTCGTATGTCGAGGTAATTACGCACGCGTTCCTGCCTGCGATCATTTCGTACATTGCGTTGGTGTATATCGTGCATCTGGAAGCGGTGAAAACCAAGATGCCGACCATCGGCAACAAGGTGGTATCGATGGGCAAGACCATTGGCGGAATGTTCGCGTTCTTCGCGGGATTTGCGCTGTTGTGTTACGCTACACAATACCCTGTTGGTTGGATCACATCGCTGTTCCCGTCGGGGTCTGGTTGGGTCTTGTCGTTGCTGCTGTTCGCGATTTACATCGCATTGGTTTATGTCGCGGCAAAAGTTCCCGATCTGGAGCCAGATGATCCCAACGCCGAGGTTGTTGAGCTGCCGGATGTTGCGAAGATCTACAAATCAGGTCTTTATTACCTCCTGCCTATCATCGTTCTGGTTTACTTCCTGATGATCGAGCGTAAATCACCAGGCCTGTCGGCCTTCTGGGCGACGTTCCTGCTGTTCGGTATTCTTCTGACACAGAAATCGCTTAAGGCGATGTTCCGTGGCGAAGGTAATCCGATGGGGCGTCTGCGTGAAGGGTTTATGGACCTGGTCGAAGGTATGATTGACGGTTCGCGCAACATGATCGGTATCGGCCTTGCAACCGCGACGGCTGGTATCATCGTGGGAACAGTGTCCTTGACCGGTATTGGTCAGGTGATGGCAGACTTCGTTGAGTTCCTGTCTGGCGGTAACCTGATCCTGATGCTGATCTTCGTGGCGATCTTGTCCCTGATCCTTGGCATGGGCTTGCCGACAACGGCGAACTATATCGTTGTGTCATCCCTGATGGTCTCGGTCGTGGTCGAGCTGGGCGCACAGTCCGGCTTGGTTGTGCCACTGATCGCCGTGCACCTCTTTGTGTTCTACTTTGGGATCATGGCGGATGTGACGCCCCCTGTGGGGCTTGCGAGCTTCGCGGCAGCGGCTGTGTCGGGTGGTGATGCCATTCGCACCGGTTTCACCGCGTTCTTCTATAGCCTTCGCACTGTGGCGCTGCCTTTCGTGTTCATCTTCAACACCGATCTTCTGTTGATTGATGTGACGTGGATGCAGGGGATTGTCGTCTTTATCATCGCGACGATCGGAATTTTGGTCTTCACGGCGGGTACGATGGGGTTCTTTCTGACCAAATCGCGCATCTGGGAAACAGTAGCGTTGCTGCTGGTGGCCTTTGCGCTGTTCCGTCCGGGCTTCTTTATGAACCAGATCCAGCCACCCTTTACCGAAATCCCTCCGGCTCAGTTCGAGACCGCACTGGCAGATGCCGAGCCTGGAGCACAGCTTCGTGCAATTATCACAGGGCCTGATTTCGATACGTTGGATCTAAAGGACCTGACGGTGGTTCTTGATGTGCCAGACGAAGAAGGTCTTCAGGCGCGGATGGACAAGTTGGGCATCATAGCGGTTCCTGAGGGTGACACGATCAAACTGGACGAACCAATGTTCGGATCGTTCCTGTCTGAGAAGCTGGCATCCTTCGACTTCTACGGCGACGAACCGGTGCAGATCGCTTCGGTCCAAGCCCCGTCGAACCAACTGCCCAAAGAGCTGATCTTTATCCCGGCGCTTCTGCTGCTGGCCCTTGTGGCCTTCCTGCAATCGCGTCGCGCCGAAGATGAAACAATGCAAGGAGAAATGGCATGAGTAAGACAATCCTCTGCGCGTTGGACATCAACCGTGCTGGTGAAGAGAAAGAAGTGCTGATGACGGCGGCCAATTTGGCCAAGGCAGACGGCGCTCAGCTAGACGTCATCACTGTCGTGCCGGATTTCGGCATGTCGGTGGTGGGCGCCTATTTTCAGGACCATCAGGTGGATAGCGCAAAGACCAAAGCAAGTGAGCTTTTGAAAGAGCTTACGCGCGATACACTGGGTGCGGATCGCGACGCGGGTATCCGTCACATCGTTGCGATGGGTACTGTCTATGAAGAGGTGCTGCGTGCAGCCAAACTGGGCAAATCTGACCTGATTGTGATCGGGGCGCACCGCCCTGACCTGAAGGACTATCTGCTTGGCCCCAATGCAGCGCGCGTCGTGCGCCATTCTGAGTGCTCAGTCTACGTGGTGCGCCACTAGTTAAACAATGACCGTCCGGCGCAAGCGTCGGGCGGTCAGCCCTATCTCGCGTCTATGTCCGTTGAATGGTCAACAACGCGCGCAAACCCTTCGCCCCAGTTTCGAACCGCAACATGCCACCATGTTGGTTGGCAACCGTGGCGACGATGGTTAGACCCAGTCCGACTCCGCTGATATTCATCGTGTTCTCGCCGCGCTCGAACGGGGCCATCAGGCGCTCGACATCCTCAATCGAGTAATCGGAGCCTTCGTCCTCAACGATGATCGTCGCGGTCTCGGCGTCAGTTTGAAGCTCGACCACCGCACGTCGGCCGTATTTCAGAGCATTGTCGACCAGATTTGAGATGGCGCGTTGCAATGCGATGGGGCGGGCGGTGACCAGAACGCGGCGTTCGTCTGGAACGGTGCTTTGCCCCCGGCGTGACATGAACAATGAACCGGCACTTTCCACCACCAACGGATCTGGTTCATGGACCGAAACCGGTCGGCCAGTGTCCTGATAGTCTGCGACCAGAGCATCGATAAGTGACGTCAACGAAAGTGGTCGCGGCTCTTCTACGCTGATTTCCGAGCGCGTATAGGTCAACACGCTTTCGATCATGCCGGTCATTTGGTCAATGTCGGCCTCAAGCTTGCCGCGCAATTCCTCATCTGGGATGAGGGCTGTGCGCAGGCGCAGACGGGTTGCTGGGGTGCCCAGATCATGGCTCACCCCGGACAACACAATTGCCCGCTTGGCAAGCTGCTCGCGTTCGGCTTCAAGATACGAGTTTACCGCCTCGACAATCTCGCGCAACTCAGCAGGACCTTCGGTGTCATAGCTCTTAGGCCCCCCAAACCGACGGCGCGACCTAAGCGCATGACCGAACGTATCAAAACTGGCGGTGGTATTGCCCACATGGGTCAGAAGGGCTGCAAGTGCGACGACGGCGGCGATCACAGCAGGGACCCGCATGTCCGCAGGGGCGGCGTCGCAACCCCAGATCGCGGTCCCATCAACACGCTTCCAAGGAGCGTTGGCATAACGTGCGTATAAGACGGGTTCGCTGCAATAGGTCGCCATAAGGCGCGTGATGTTGCCAAGTTTCTCTGCGGGTACCGGATTGCTGGACACGACGATATCAGAGACCGGATAGACCAACTCATCTGAAACGATGCCAAGGCTTAGAACGTCGCGTTCCGTTGGGCTGGATGGGTTAATCAGGATTGAAACATTGGTCGTATAGGCGGGCACGGGCGCGCTGGGTAGCCGATCAAAATCGCCCATTTCAGCCAGCGCCGCAGCATCAAACGGCAATCGTGTGATTGAGATATCCTGCCCCGGATGTGCGCCGGTCCGCAACGCCTCATAGACCGAGAACCCTGCCGTATAGGCCTGCGTCAGATGGCGATCCCACGCACGGGATGAGCCAAGCCACAGCACAGCAGATGTGACCCCAGAGGCAAAGGCTAACGCCACCCACGAACCGCCGATCACGCGCAAAGACAATCCGCGTGTCATCAACTGTCCTCGACCATGACATCTACGGCGAAGACATAGCCTGTACCACGTTCTGTACGCAGCATCTGCGGATCTTTGGGGTTCTTTTCGATCTTCGAACGCAATCTTCCAACCAACACGTCGATGGCGCGGCCCGAGGCCTCGGCCATTTCACCGCTGCTGGTCACGTCAAGTGCGCCCGCAATCTCTTCGCGGGTCAATGGGATATGTGGGTTGGCTAGTAAGACCTTAAGCAAAGCCGTTTCGCGTTGGGACAAGGCGACCTGAAAGCCCTCAGGCGACAGCACCTCGTCGCGCTTGCCATCATATACCCAGCCGCCGAATTGAAACACCGACACCCGACGGCGATAGCTCAGCGAGGCCGTGCGCTGGGCGCGCTGCAACACCGCGCGCACCCGCGCGAGCATTAGCTGCGGGTTGAAGGGCTTGGCGATATAGTCGTCAGCGCCGACTTCATATCCCGCCATGCGCTGGTGGTCGGCTGATAGGGCGGACACCAAGATGATCGGCACGTCCTGCTCGCCGCGCAGCTTGCCACAAATCTCGACCCCGTTCTCGTCACCCAACATGACGTCCAGCAAAATAAGGTCGATACGCCCTGCCTCCAGATGATCGCGAATTTCGCTTTCTGTCGCAGCGGGCAAGGCAATAAAACCATTCTGGCGCAGAAACTGCGTCATCATGGATCGCATGTCGGCGTCGTCATCAACGACCAAAAGACGTGGAATCGCCAAGTTTTGCCCCTTCCTTCCGGTGAATACCGGGCCTCTGCCGGTTTCTTGTTGCGAGCCTTTGTAACAACAGGCAACAGAATCAAGGTTTAGGTAACAAGCTGTAACAGATCGACAAAAAAACTGCATTGGCGCCCCGTTTCCGGCGCGTTTGGGCGTTGCCGCAGCGTATCCCTGCGACGCATGCTTGGGCCATCGCCACCACATAAGGTGGCAGATTATGGGAGGACTCTATGATGAAAAGAACCGCATTCGCGGCTGTCTCTGCGCTTGCTTTCATGGCAAGCAATGTGGCCGTTGCTGAACCGCAGGCCGAAGTGCTGCATTGGTGGACTTCGGGTGGCGAAGCCAAATCCGTGGCCGTTCTGCAGGAAGATTTCGCAGCAAACGGTGGCACATGGACCGACATGCCAGTTGCTGGTGGCGGTGGTGATGCCGCAATGACCGCACTGCGCGCACGTGTATTGTCAGGCAACGCGCCGACAGCCGTTCAGCTGAAAGGCCCCGCCATTCAAGAATGGTACGAAGAAGGCGTTCTGGCTGATATCTCGGCCGTGGCCGAGGCCAACGGTTGGGCAGACGTTCTGCCAGATTCAATTGCGAACCACATGAAATGCGAAGGCACTTGGTGTGCAGCACCTGTAAACGTGCACCGGATCGACTGGATCTGGGCCAACGCTGACGTGCTGGAAGCCAACGGCATCGCGATGCCAAACACATGGGACGAGTTCAACGCTGCAGCCGAAAAGCTGCAAGCTGCGGGCATCATTCCACTGGCCCATGGTGGACAAGCTTGGCAGGACGCCACCGTATTTGAAGCCGTCGCTCTGGGTATTCTTGGACCGGAAGATTTCAAAAAAGCGTTCGTCGACCTAGATGATCAAGTTCTGACATCGGACAAAATGGTTCAGGTGTTCGATCAGATGCGCAAGATGCGTGGCTATGTTGATCCCAACTTCTCGGGTCGTGACTGGAACCTGGCCACGTCGATGGTGATGAATGGCGAAGCCGCCTTCCAAATCATGGGCGACTGGGCAAAAGGCGAATTCCTAGCTGCAGGCAAAAAGCCGGGCGAAGATTTCCTGTGCCAATCCACGCCGGGTGATGGCTTCCTCTACAACGTGGACAGCTTTGCAATGTTCAACGTGGACGGAGACGACAAGAAAGCCGGGCAGGACCTGTTGGCCGAGCTGATCGTCGGCAAAAACTTCCAGAAAGTGTTCAACTTGAACAAGGGTTCGATCCCTGCGCGTGTTGACGTATCTCTGGACGAGTTTGACAGCTGCGCGCTGACGTCGTCCGCGGACATGACCGCAAGCTCTGAAGGTGGATCGCTTCTGCCAAGCTACGCTCACGGAATGGCCCTTCGCGGTGCTCAAGCCGGTGCGATTACCGATGTTGTAACCGCACATTTCAACTCGGACATGTCGTCGGCAGATGCCGTTCAACAACTGTCCGCTGCTGTTAAGAACAGCATGTAAAACTGAACGCTTCGCCCCCGCCGTTCAATGGGCCGGGGGCGAAGCAATCCGGGGACTGATCTGATGACGAAATGGCTGGAAACGCACCTGCCGAAAATGGTGCTCGCACCCTCTTTCATCGCAGTTCTCGTTTTCGTTTATGGGTTTATTGCTTGGACTGCGTGGGTGTCTTTAACCCGCTCTCGTCTGCTGCCCAAATACGAAGTCGAGGGCTTCATTCAATACGACCGCCTATTCTCTGCTCCGCGCTGGGATACGGCTATGAACAACCTGTTTATCTTTGGCGCGCTGTTCATCATCATTGCGATGGTGTTGGGCCTGCTGCTTGCCATTCTACTGGACCAGAAAATCCGGACCGAGGGTGTGATCCGCACCATCTATCTGTACCCAATGGCGCTGTCGATGATTGTGACCGGGACGGCATGGAAATGGATTTTGAACCCCGGTTTGGGGATCGAAGCCACAGTGCGCAGCTGGGGGTTTGAAAGCTTCACTTTTGACTGGCTCGTAAATCCAGACTACGCGATCTACACGATTGTTATTGCAGCGGTTTGGCAAAGCTCGGGCTTTGTGATGGCGCTGTTTCTGGCGGGGCTACGCTCTGTTGATGATGAGATCATCAAAGCCGCACAGGTGGATGGTATCCCAACTTGGCGCATCTACTCCGCGATCATCATCCCATCGATGGGACCGATCTTCATGTCCGCGTTCATCGTGTTGGCTCACCTTGCGATCAAGAGCTTCGATCTTGTCATTGCTTTGACTGGCGGTGGCCCGGGTTACGCAACTGATCTGCCCGCAACTTACATGTATGCCATGGCGTTCTCGCGCGGTGACATCGGTCAGGCAGCAAGTTCTGCCATGATCATGATGCTTGTCGTGTTCGCGATTGTCGTGCCTTACCTCTATTCGGAACTGCGAGCTAAAAATGACTGATCTTGCAAATCCTTCCGCACAAAAAAGCAGCGCGTTCGGAAAGATCGCTCTGCGCTGGGTGCTCTATATCCTGCTTGGATTGTTTGCGCTCTATTATCTGATGCCTCTCTTCGTGATGCTTACCACCTCGCTGAAAAGCTTGGAAGAAATCCGCACGGGCAGCCTTGTTGCCCTACCACGTGAGGTCACGTTCGACGCATGGGCAACGGCCTGGTCTGGCGTTTGTACCGGCATCCAGTGTGAGGGTCTTCGCCCATACTTCTGGAACTCGGTCCTGATCGCGGTCCCTGCGGTCGCAATCTCGACCTTTATCGGTGCTTTGAACGGCTATGTGGTGGCGCAGTGGCGGTTCCCCGGAGCGAACATCATCTTCTCGCTGATGTTGTTTGGGTGCTTCATCCCGTTTCAGGTTGTGCTGCTGCCGATGGCGCGTCTGCTTGGCATGATGGGCATTGCCGGAACCATTCCGGGGCTGATCTTCGTCCATGTCATCTATGGGCTTGGCTTCACAACGCTGTTTTTCCGCAACTATTATGTCAGCATCCCGGCCGAGCTTACCAAAGCAGCCAAAGTGGATGGGGCAGGGTTCTTCCGCATCTTCTGGTCGATCTTCCTGCCACTTAGTTTGCCGATCATCGTTGTGACCGTCATCTGGCAGTTCACGCAGATCTGGAACGACTTCCTGTTCGGGGTGTCATTCAGCCAAGCCGGCACGCAACCTGTGACCGTCGCGCTGAACAACATCGTAAATTCGACCACTGGCGTTAAGGAATACAATGTCGACATGGCCGCCGCGATCATCGCCGCTGCTCCGACACTCCTTGTCTATATCGTCGCTGGCAAATATTTCATCCGCGGTCTGACCGCGGGCTCAGTAAAGGGATAAGACCCATGGCACCCATTCTCGAAATCCAAAAGCTCTATAAAAACTATGGTCCGGTTGAGATTCTGAAGGACATCAACATCGCAATCGATCCGGGCGACTTTCTGGTTCTGGTTGGCCCCTCGGGCTGTGGTAAGTCCACGCTTCTGAACTGCATCGCAGGGCTTGAGCCGATCACTGGCGGAGACCTGATGATCGGCGGCAAGAACATGACCGATGTCAGCCCCAAGGATCGCGACATTGCGATGGTGTTCCAGTCCTATGCGCTTTATCCAACCATGACCGTCGCCAAGAACATCACTTTCGGTATGAAAGTGCGCGGCGTTGACGCTGAAACGCAGGCGCGCAAGCTGGATGAGGTCGCAACGCAATTGCAGATCGAGCAGCTTTTGCACCGTCGTCCTGGTCAGCTATCAGGTGGTCAACGTCAACGTGTGGCCATGGGCCGGGCGTTGGTACGTGATCCCAAACTATTCCTGTTTGACGAGCCATTGTCCAACCTCGACGCCAAGTTGCGGGTTGAAATGCGATCAGAGATCAAGCGACTTCACCAAACCCTTGGCGCAACCATGGTCTATGTGACGCATGATCAGATCGAGGCTATGACACTTGCCACCAAGATCGTGGTCTTGAAAGGTGGGATCATCCAACAAATCGGGTCTCCGGCCGAGATTTATAACAAACCGGAAAACCTGTTTGTCGCCGACTTCATGGGCTCGCCTGCGATGAACTTGATCCCCGCCAAAGCCAAAAACAACGGTAAAGGCGCACATATCGAGATCGCGCGCGGTGACGGCGAACCCCTTGTTTTGCATGACGAACAGGCGCCCGCACTGCCCGAAGATGTGATCCTTGGGCTGCGCCCAGAAGATATCGCCGAAGCGGGTTTCCGTGCAGGAGCCGAGGTTCAGGAAGCATCGTGTTTGGTCGATATGGTCGAACCTGCGGGTGCCGACACCTACGTTGTGTCTGAATTGGGTGGCAAGCAGGTGACGGCACGGCTTCATGCCGAAACTGTCGCAGCGCCGGGCCAGATGCTCGATGTGGCGATCGACATGAGCAAAGTGTCCTACTTCGCGCCCGACAGCGGCGAGCGCTTGAACTGATCCATGAGACTTGTCGCTGATATTGGCGGCACCAACTCCCGTCTCGCGCTTGCCGCGGGCGGGACGGTGCTGTCTGACACTTTGCGCAGCTACGCAAATGACAGCTACGCGTCGTTCGAGGACGTGGTGAACGCCTATTTGCGTGATGTCACGACGGGCGGGGTTGAGGAACTGGTGATTGCCGTCGCTGGTCCAGTTAACGGGATTGCGGCGCGACTGACCAATCGCGATTGGCATTTCAACGAGGAAGAGCTTGCCGATCATCTGAATATCGAAAATGTACGCCTTATCAATGACTTGACAGCATTGGGTTATGCTGCGCCCGCCTTGCAGACCAGCCAGAAGGCCATTGTCATTGACGGTCATGTTGCGAAAACACACCTACGTCAGTCACTGGTTGTGGGCATTGGCACCGGCTTCAATGTCAGCCCAGTTTTGCAACATGGTGCTTCGACCGTTTGCGCTGTGTCTGAAACCGGACATATCGGCATGGGATCGGGCGTCACGTCTGAATTGGAACGTCTGCGCCCCGGTTTGTCACAGGATTTCCCGACCGTGGAGCATCTGTTCTCGGGCCGTGGATATGCTGCGTTTTGCGCTGCTATCACTGATGGGCAAAAACGCCAACCTGCCGACATTATCACGCTGGTTCAGTCGAAACAGGACGATGCGTTGGTAAAGTCCACTGACAGCTATGCCGGACTGATCGGGTATCTTATCCGGGACCTGCTTTTGGCGTTCATGCCCAATGCCGGGATTTATTTTGCGGGCAGCGTCGCACGCGAGGTCTTGTCACTGCCCGCCAAAGCTCAGTTCGAGGCCGTACTGGATGCACCGTTTCACATTGATGTGTCGCTGTCCTGTCCGATCTGGACTATTACGGATGATGGCGCGGCTTTGATCGGTTGTGCGAACATGACCATCGACCCCGACCCAACTGACCAAAATTAAAGCTTTCGTCTGAGGACACCGGCGGGGGGCAAGGAACCATGTTCGGTCTCAGCTGCAGTTGCAGAGTAGTTGAACCAGAATTCCTCAGTCGCGGTCTGGCGAACGCGCACCCCTTCGGGCTGCGCACGTGTTGCAATGCCGGACTTGCCGCACAGCAATGCAATCAAGCGGTCCAGCCCTGCGTCATCAAGCCAGCCGCCGCAGTAGGTTGCGTGATCTGATGTCATCGCCACCGGTGCACCTTGTTGTGTCCGCAGTACGGCTTCTGATGTGCCCTCTAACTCCTCAGAATATCCAATGACCGCGCCACCACCGTTCAGCGCAAGAGGCATATCTGGCCTTAGGCTTTCAACACGCGAAATGTACAAATCTAACCCTGGAATCGCAGGAGGAAGGGGGTGAGGGATGTTGAAATACTGATCTCTTGCAGCAGTTCGTGGCCCGCAAAGAACATGTGCTTTGGTGTCGTCGAGCGCCAATTTCAGGTCATCAGGCATATGCACCAAGCCCGGTGCCAGAATCAGCCGATAGCCTGTGAAATCCCGCGTGTCCTTCGATACAATATCCACCGATAAACCCGCCCGTCTAAGCGCGCGGTAGTGATTGAACACCAATCCAAAGTAGCTCAGCCCATCTCCATGCGGCTGCGTCGACCACGCCCAATCGGCATCATAGTCGAAGATCAACGCCACCGGAGCTTGCGCGGGCTGCACATCGGGGGCGTCTTGCATCTCGGCGGCGACTTGCATGGCCTCGGCCACCGCGGGCGCATCGACGCTATCTGGTCGCAACATGCCCGCATGCATCTGTTCCTGCGCGAACGGGGCCTGGCGCCATCGGAAATAGCACACGGCCTCGGCGCCATGGGCGAATGCCTCCCACGTCCACAACCGCACCATACCGGGCAGGGGGGTGGGATTATACGGTGCCCAATTCACGGGGCCCGGCTGCTGCTCCATTACCCACCATCGCCCATGCCCAACGGCACGGTAGAGGTCATGATGGAAGGCTTGAAAATCTGGGTCACCCTGTCGGGCGAAGGCACGCTGATGTTCGGCATCCGCCCCTACGCGATCCTCTAAAAACCCCAGCGGATAGCTGTCCCATGTGGCGATTTCGAGGTCTCTGCCAACCTCGAAATGGTCAAAGTCAGTGACCCGTCCCATGTAGTTGTGAGAGGTCGGTGCGTCAGAATGGTCTTTAATTTCATCCACTTGTGCGCGATTGAACGCGACCACCATGTCGGAGCTATAGCGGCGGAACTCTTGCGCATGGGCAGGATTGGGCTCGGTTACGGTTAGATTGGGTAAATCAATCTCGCCAAAGTCAGCGTACTCCATGGACCAAAACACATTACCCCAAGCCCGGTTCAAGGCATCAATGGATTGGTATTTTTGTGCAAGCCACTCCTGAAACCCAACACGAGCCGCGTCAGAATACGAAATCGTTGTGTCGTGGCATCCGTATTCGTTGTCGGTCTGCCACGCTGCCACATGGGGATTGCGGCCATATCGATGGGCCATCAACCGAGTGATCCGGCGGCTTTCCTCGCGATACCCAAGATGGCTGAAACAGTAATGGCGACGCGAGCCAAATTTGCGGGGGCGGCCTTCGGCATCAACAGCCAGCATGTCGGGGTGGCGCGTGATCATCCAACGCGGCGGTGTGGCGGTCGGCGTCCCCAGTACGACCTTCAAACCTGCGGAACCGAGCACATCGATGGCGCGGTCCAGCCACTCCCATTGTAAGTCATTAGGGGTTGGTTCTAGTCGGGACCACGAGAACTCTCCGATGCGGACCCATGTCAGGCCTGCTTCGGCCATGCGGCGGGCGTCATCCACCCACATCTCTTCGGGCCAATGTTCGGGGTAGTAACAGGTGCCAAGCGTGCGCTTCATAGTTGTCTCACAGAATGACCCGATGTTCGGGTTGGCCTTTGGTTGTTGTGTCGATTGAGTAGGTCTTGCCTGCTTCCGGGTCGTCAGGGCGGTCCACAGCGGCAGTCGTAACAAAAAGCGTCGTCAGGCCCGGGCCACCAAACGCAGGGCACGAGGCTTGCGAAGTCGGCACATTATGCGCTTCAATTAAAGCACCATCTGGTGCGTAACAGGCGACGCGGCTCGCCCCCCATTGGGCATTCCAGAAATTTCCTTCTGCGTCGACCACAGCGCCATCGGCACCGAAATCCTTGCCGCGCAAATCAAGATGGACTTCTGGCGCACCCTTCGGCCAACCGTTTGCGTCAAGGGGCTGTCGCATCACGCGTGCATCAATCGTGTCGGTGAAATAGGCGTGGCTTCCATCCGGGGCGAAGCAGATCGCGTTGGTGATCGTGATGTTATCAAACAGCATGCGCAACTCGCCGCGATAGTAACGGTAGATCGCACCCGCGCCGGGTTCGGCATCATAACCCATGGTGCCGATCCAGAACCCGCCTTGCGGATCAGCTCGACCGTCATTTGAACGTGTCAGCGGATCATCGGCCTCGAGCGCGACGAGGTGTCCGCGTGCTCCGGTCGTGATGTCAAACCGCCACAGGGCTGAGGCGCTGGCGATTATCAACGTGTCGCGATCCACCCACCCAGCGGCCGAGACACATTCGTCGAATTGCCAAACGTGTTCGTCGTTCCCAGCGCGCGTCAACAGTCGTTTGCCAAGAATATCGAACCAGAAAAGTTGTGCGCGCTCTGGGTGCCAAAGCGGTCCCTCGCCCAATTCACAGACCGTGTCTGAAAATACCTTTGTTGTCATGTGACTGCCTTGTCGTAGGCGGCAACAATGTCGGCGGCTCGCTCAGCAACTTCGCTTGCGGATAGCCCTGGTTTATAAATATTTGAGCCGAGCCCGAACCCAGTGATCCCCGCGCCAAGCCAGTCGGCAAAATCGGCAGGGCCAACGCCCCCAACAGCATAGGATTTTGTGCCCGTAGGCAGCACCGCGGACAGGGCTTTGAACCCATCAAGGCCCAACTTGAAGGCGGGGAAGAACTTTAATCCGTCGGCACCCGCACGAAGGGCCGAGAATGCCTCGGTCGGGGTTAGGACACCGGGGTAGGATGCCATGTCATGGGCTTTCGTCGCCGCGATGACGGCCGGGTTGGCGTCGGGCGACACGACCATGGCTGCCCCAATCGCAGAAAGACGTTCGACCGCGCCTACCTCCAGCACGGTTCCCGCCCCGATTGTCGCGCGATCACCGGCATGTGCGATCATGCTTTCGATGCTGTCAAACGGGTTGGGAGAGTTCAATGGCACCTCGATCTTGGTGATGCCCGCGTCGATCAGCGCGTCTGTAATAGCGGTCGCTTCCTGCGGCTTGATGCCCCGCAGGATGGCAATGATTTCCCGGCTCATGTCAGGTGTCTTTCAAGCTGTGATAGGCCGCCGTCATTCCGGCGAGTGTCATGTTGTCTGCGTCGGACGGGCGCACCATCGCGCCTTGTGCGGTAAGCGCGGCGTGGTAGGCCGAAGCGACGTTATCCGCCCCCAGAATGACCACCTGCTGGCCCAGCCAATAGGGTTTCGCGGCGGCCAGCTCCGCGCCGATCAGAAGAGCTGAGAGGCGCGCGCGTGCCGTTGCTGGCGACATGTCATTCAACAGACCCTCAGCCCGGAGCGAGAAGAGCTTTGCTGCCAGATCGCTGGGACGCGTCAGGGTGTCAGACAAAGCAGTGTCGAAGGCGGCCTGGTCCCAGTCATCTGTCGCGACCGAGTGGCGCAGGACGGATTGATCGCTGAGAAGCGCGAACATCTCGCCGGTCATGAAGGTCCGGAAGCTAACGAGCTCGCCAGCGCTAATGTGCACCCATTTGCAATGCGTGCCGGGCAGGCAAAGAATGCCGTCAAAATCGGGGTTTTCTACAAGGTAACCTGCGATTTGCGTCTCTTCTCCGCGCATCACGTCCGCCGGTTTTTGTTGCTTCACGCCGGGCAGGATGTGAACGTCGAACACACCCGCGTTGAACTGTGTGGCGTTCGACACGCCAGGCGGGGCACACGGGACTGCAACATAGGGGGCTTCCGCCCACCCCTGTCTGGACCCTGCCATCCCGCAAACGATTGTCACGATCGAGCTGCCCAGATCAAACTCTGACAGCAGATCCATCAACACCGGCTCGAACTCGTCGCGCGCTAGGCATCCCATGCCCCGATCACTTTCGAGGCGTTCAAGGGCGCTGCCATCTTTCGCCATCAACCAGACGCGAAGATGGGTGGTTCCCCAATCGACTGCCAGCCAGTCTGGTGTCACGCCTGAACGGCTCACCCTGTCACCACCACGCCGCCGTCGACGACAAGTGCTTGCCCGGTGATCATGCGGCTGGCTTTTGACGCCAAAAATAATGTTGAAGATACGATGTCATCGGGCACCAGATGTTCCTTCAGACATTGCTTTTCCAGATGGGAGGCCAATGCTTCTGGATCGGCCCACATATCAAGCTGTTTTTGCGTCAGGACCCATCCGGGGGCCAATGCGTTCACCCTGATCTTGTCCGGCCCAAACTCGCGGGCCAGTGATCTGGTCATCCCGTTAATACCGGAATTGGCAGTCGTATAGGCCGCATATCCGCCTTGCCCCATCATGTAGCTGATGGATGTGAAGTTAATGATCGCGCCACCTCCGGCCCCAATCATACCCTCCATCACGGCCTGACAGGCGAAAAAATAGGCCTTTAAGTTGATGGATTGCGACCAGTCCCAGAACTCCTCGGTCACGTCCAAAGCAGCATGGCGCTGATCGTTGGCGGCATTGTTAACAAGGGTCGTGATCGGTCCGTGGACCGCTGCACTGTCCTCAATCGCGGACTTGAGCGCTGGAATATTGGTGATGTCGCATTGTATAAAATGGGGCCGATTGCCGGTCTCTGTCGCCATTTTGTCCACGAAATCTGAGGCATCCGTGCGACCAACAAAGGCAACCTTTGCCCCTTGGCGCAAGAACCCCTCGGTCAGCGCGGCCCCGATCCCAGACCCTCCGCCGGTGATGAACACCGATCTATCCTTCAGGTCATGGAATGTGGCCATGGAATTGGTGTCTGTCATCAGTGGCTCTCTCGTGTGACTAGTCGTGTATCTTTACCCACAAGGAAGTCCAAATCTGCCCCGTGTTCGGCCTGCAAAACCGTGTCGATGTAAAGCTTAGCGTATCCACGGGTGTAGTGGGGTTCGTCAGGGGACCAAGCGGCACGACGTTCTGCGAGCGTGGCGTCGTCCACCAACAATTCCAATTCACCTTTTGAAGCGCTGACCCGGATGCGGTCGCCGGTTTTGACCAGAGCCAAGGTGCCGCCCGCTTGTGCCTCGGGTGAGACGTGTAAGATCACCGTCCCAAAGGCTGTGCCCGACATGCGCCCATCCGAGATGCGGATCATGTCGCGTACGCCTTCGCGCACCAGTTTGGCGGGGATGGGCATATTGCCAACCTCGGGCATGCCGGGATAACCCTTCGGCCCGGCGCCTTTCAGCACCAGAATGCTGTCGGCTGTGACCGGCAAGTCATCGCGGTCGATGTTGGCCTTCATGTCTTCGATGTTTTCAAAAACGAACGCCTCGCCTTCATGTTCCAACAGCCGGTCGGTGGCTGCAGAAGGCTTAACGATCGACCCGTTAGGCGCCAAGTTGCCGCGCAACACGCGCAAGCCCGCTGCAGGTTTCACAGGTTCAGAGAACGATTTGATCACGTCGTCATTGTAGCATTCGGCGCCATCTGCAAAGACCGTGATATCGCCGCCTAAGACTGTCTTGGCAGTGCGCAAATGGCCTGCGTTCTGAAGTTCTTTCAGCACGACCGGCATGCCGCCCGCGTAGCAGAAATCTTCCATCAGGTACTGACCCGACGGCATGCAATTCACAAGCAAAGGAATATCACTGCCCAGTTCAAAATCTTTCAAAGACAGGTCCACGCCCACCCGCCCCGCAAGCGCCAAAAGGTGCACCACGGCGTTCGTCGACCCGCCGACAGCGGCGTTGGCAAGAATGCCATTGATAAACGTATCCTTGGTCAGAATGTCCGAGGGTTTCAGGTCTTCGTCCACCATCTCGACAATCCGTTTGCCGGTTAGGTGGGCAAGGGCAGCACGGCGAGCATCAACAGCTGGAAGGGCCGCGTTGGTGGGCAGGCTCATGCCCATCGCCTCAACGATCGACGCCATGGTCGATGCGGTGCCCATGGTCATGCATACGCCCTTTGATCGGCTCATGCCGCTTTCGGCCGCCATGAAGTCCTTCAACGTCATTTCGCCCGCGCGTACGGCCTCCGAGAACTTCCAGACATCGGTGCCAGACCCGATGTCCTTGCCCTTCCATTTGCCATTCAGCATAGGGCCAGAGCTGACCACGATCGTGGGCAGATCCACCGATGCCGCCCCCATCAATTGGCCGGGTGTGGTTTTGTCGCAGCCGCCCAAAAGGACGACGCCATCAATGCCATAGGCGCGGATGGACTCTTCAACGTCCATCGCCAGAAGATTTCGAAACAGCATCGCAGTGGGCTTCATCTGGGTTTCGCCCAGCGACATGACAGGGAACTCGACGGGGAAGCCACCGGCCTCCCACACGCCACGTTTCACACCCTCGGCCAAGTCGCGTAAGCCAGAGTTGCACGGCGTCAGTTCCGACCATGTATTGCAGATACCGATGACGGGGCGACCATCAAACGCATGATCGGGGAAGCCTTGGTTTTTCATCCAAGAGCGGTGAATGAAACCATCCTTGTCGAGCTTTCCATACCAATGCTGGCTACGACGTTTCTTGGTCATGCTGCTTTCCTTGTCCGTGCCCAGTTGGGAACCCAGTCACCATGTGCTGCCAACAGATCATCGACAAGCGACCGGATCTGGCGCAAGTCAAGTTCGGCGGCGGTGTGTGGGTCCATCATGGCAGCGTGATAAAGGTGCTCGCGCTCTTCGTCCAGAAGGGCGTGCACGGTCAGTTCTTGCACATTGATTTGGCTACGCATCAGGGCGACAAGTTGCGGCGGGATGTCCGTGACCACGCTGGGTTGCACGCCGTTCATGTCGACAAGGCACGGCGTTTCGACCGCAGCGCCCAACGGCAATTGTGGTATTTGGCCTGCATTGGGCAGGTTGCCATAGGCGGTGTAAGGCTGGCCGGTGATAATGGCGTTCATCATCTCGGCTGCAAATTCATGACTTTTGGGAACGTCGATTGCGGCGGCGTCCTTAAGTGCGGCCGCTTGTTCTTTCCAATCGGCCTGCTGTTCTACACAGCGTTTCGGGTATTCATCCAGCGGAATGCCAAATTCTGCGATCAGATCATCGCGTCCGTCTTTGATGAACCACGGAACATATTCCGCAAAATGCTCGGAGCTTTCGGTGCAGAAATATCCCAACTGCTCCATCACCTCATAGCGCACTTTGTTGCCACAGCGAGGCATCAGGAGTGGTGGCTTGGGAAGGGCACCTGACCGATAGCCATCGCGCAAGGCGGGGTAGAGGCTTTTGCCCGCAGCATCCTCTAATCGCAGAAAAAAGGCGACATGGTTCACGCCCGCGACCTTGTAGCGAATGTCGCTCTCGGCCATGTCCAGATCATGCGCCAGTTCCTGTACGGTGTTCTGAACCGAGTGGCACAAGCCGACCTGTTTGATATGCGGGAACCGTTCCGCCAAGGCCCAAGTGTTGATCGCCATCGGGTTCACATATTGCATCAGCAACGCGTTCGGACAGACAGCTTCCATATCGCGCGCCACGGACCACAGGTGTGGGACAGTGCGCAGGCCTCGCATGATGCCGCCAATGCCCAACGTGTCTGCGATGGTCTGGCGCAGCCCGTATTGCTTGGGCAGCTCAAAATCGGTGATCGTGCAGGGGTCATAGCCGCCGATCTGAAAGGCGGTGACGACGAAATCAGCACCCTCTAGCGCGCGGCGCTGATCGGTATACGTCTCGACCTTGGCACCTGTGCCCATCGTGGCGATCATCTTCTTCGCCACCAATTCACTTTCCGCCAGCCGTGTGGCGTCGATGTCCATCAGTGCAATCGTGGCGTCTTTCAGCGCTTCGAAATGCAGCATGTCTCCGACGATGTTCTTCATGAAAATCGTCGATCCAGCACCAATAAAGGTGAGTTTGGTCATTTAACGGCTCCGAGAGTTAGACCTGCGATAAAGTGGCGTTGCATCAGGAAGAACATGGCCACCGGGGGAAGGGCGGCGACGATGCTGCCCGCGCTCATCAAATGGTATTGTGCCACGAATTGCGAGTTGAAGGACGTGATGCCAGCCGTCACAGGCTGCGCGTCAGGTCCCTGGGTCAGCACAATCGCCCAGAAATAGTCGTTCCAGATGAAGGTAAAAATCAACACCGACAGCGCCGCAATTGCGGGCTTCATCAACGGCAGGACAACGTACCAGAAGATGCGCCATTCGGCGATGCCTTCGACGCGGGCTGCCTCGATCAACTCGAAGGGCAGGGCGCGGATGAAGTTGCGCATGAACAGGGTACAGAACCCGGTTTGGAACGCGATGTGAAATAGGACGAGGCCAAGTTTGGTGTCATAAAGCCCCGCCGAGACCGTTAGGTCACGCACTGGCACCATCAGGATTTGAAATGGCACAAAGTTGCCGGCGATGAACATGAAGAAAATCAGCAGATTGCCACGGAACCGATAGATACCAAGCGCAAAACCCGTCATGCACGACAACGCAACTGCGCCGATGACCGTCGGCACTGTGATCAGGACGGAGTTCAGCATATAGCGTGGCATGTCGCTTTCAAAAAAGACCTTACCGTAGTTCGAGAAGAACTCGAACGATGATGGCAGGCCCCAATAGTTACCATTGGTGAAGTCGTTCAGCGGCCGGATTGAAAACATGGCCACCGCGATCAATGGCAACAGCCACATGATCAGCGCCAGCGGCACCAGTGTTTGATAGGTGATCTGCGCACCGCGCGAGCGTTTTTCGATGGGGGTCGGGAACATTTCGCTTACCTCCGCGCTGCTTTTTCGTCTTGGTACATCGACCACAGGAAGTAGCCGATAAAGAAGAGCATGATCAGGAACAGGACCACAGCGATGGCCGAGCCATAGCCCATGCGGAATCCGTATTCCGACAAGGCTTTTTCATACATGTAGAAACTCAGCACGCGGGTAGATCCAAACGGCCCGCCGTTGGTCATAACCGAGATGAGGTCGAACGACCGCAGCGCACCAATGATGGTCACAACGAAAGCGATAAAGGTCGCTGGCTTAAGTTGCGGCAAGATGACGTGCCACAGCATTTTCCAGCCTTTCGCGCCATCCAATCGTCCAGCTTCGATCTGTTCTGGGTCCACGGCGTTCAGGCCTGTCAGATACAGGATCATACAATACGCTGTTTGCGGCCAAAGCCCTGCGGCGATGATGCCGTAGGTCGCCAGAGTCGGGTCGCCAAGCACGTTGACAGTGTCCATTCCAAGGAAGGTCAAAAGCGCGTTTAAAAGACCTTCGCGGGGCAGATAGAACCACGAGAATACAAGACCCACAACAACCTGGCTGATCACGAAAGGGAAGAAAAACAGAGACTTGTACAGGCGAATGCCTGCGATCGTCTGGTTCAGAAACAGGGCGATGAACAAACCCGCTGGGATCGCCAACAGGTACAGCACCAGCCATTTCACGTTGTTCCATAGCGATACTTTGAAGGCGCGATCCGACATCAGTTCGTCATAGTTTCTCAGGCCGATGTACTTTGCTTCGCCCAGTCCATCCCACTGATAAAGCGAGATGTTAAAGCTCTGAATAATCGGGCTGATCACATAGACCACAAAGAAAAGAACGCCCGGCAGCAGAAACATCAGCGGCGTCAGGGTCATCCGATTGCGGCGGATCCAGCTTGTTTCATGTTCGGTGGTCATCACGTCCCTCCCTTGAACACGTCATGGGGAAACCCTGTTCCGGGCTTGCCAATAGCGTGTTGATCATCGTGCCTTGATGGAAATGCCCCGCGCAAAGCGCACGCGGGGCAATCCATGATATCAGCTTATTGGTAGATGCGCTGACGCGCGTCTTCCAAACGGTTCAGGATGTCGTCCAGATTGTCTGGGAACACCATGAACTCTTGCAGGCCTTCCATGCCGACGGACGCCATTTCAGCCGGGAAATCGCGGTCAAAGAACTGCGCGATGCCGCCGGTGGCGTTGTTTGACAGCATGTCAAAGCCTTGCAGGATGAATTCGTCATCTGCGACCGACGCGTTTGCGTTGACCGGCAACTGACCAAGCCCATCAGGACCATTGATCTTGGTCTGCACTTCTGGCGACGTCACAAACTTCAGGAACTCGCGTGCGGCTTCTTTGTTCTGAGCGTTCGCTGCAATGTGGAATGTGTCGGTCGGGGCGTCTTCACCCATTGGAACATCCGCAATCGCAGGGAACTGATAGAAGTCGATTTGCTCGTCCGTCAGGCCAGCTTCGCGCAGATGTGGCACAACAAAGTTACCCATCAGGTAAGCTGTTGCTTCGCCGCTTACGAAGAACGGTAGCGCTTCTTGCCAGCTATAGGTTTGGTGGTCGTCGATGAACGCCCCCATGTCGATCAGCTTGCGCCAGTTTGCGAAAGTTTCCAGCACACGCGGGTCGGTCCATGGCACTTCGCCACGGGCCAGCTGCATGTGGAAGTCGAACCCATTGGTGCGCATGTTCATATAGTCGAACCAACCGCCGGCGGTCCAAAGGAACTTTGATCCGATGGTGTAGCATTTACGACCCGAATCGATGATCACCTGACAGTTGGCAATTTCTTCGTCGAAGGTTGTCGGCTCTGTCAGGCCCAGTTCTTTGAAGATGTCTTCGCGGTAATAGATACCCCACTGATAGTATGTATACGGCACGCCGTACTGCTTGCCATCCAGCGTCATCGCACCCTTTACGCTGTCCAGACCGGGCAGGTCGCCACCCTCGTACATATCCGAGATATCCTCGAACAGACCCGCGTTCACAAACGGGCTCATCCGGTTGGCTGCATACCAGTTGATCACGTCTGGTGGGTTGGCTGTCAGAGCGTTACGAATCTGACTTTTCCAGGCTTCGCGGTCAACCACTTCAAGTTCGACGGTTAGATCTGGGTGCATAGCGTCAAAGTCGGCGGCAAGGCCTTCCATGATCGCGCGCGGCGCAGGGTTCGACATATCCGAGATAATGCGAAGCTGGCCAGAAAGATTATCCGCCAGCGCGCCTGTTGCCAGACCAGCGGTCATCGCAACGGCCGCCGAGGACGTTTTTAGAAATTTCAGCATGAGGTTCCTCCCAAGGTTATCAGCTGACTTATTTTGGTTCCACATTGTGAAACTTGATTTCAACAGTTGAAACTGTGCGCCATCTTCGCTACAGATGTCAACAGTTTCCTCGGCATCGGGGAAATGTGGAGGAGATAAAAATGGGCGTAATGGAAAAGACCCCGGAGACCGCTGACGGCACAGTGGGCAAAGCGCTTCACGTGCTTGATATGGTCGCTGAAAAGATGCGCCCGGTGCGCTTCAATGATGTATTGGCAGACAGCCCATATCCAAAGGCAACGCTCTATCGCCTGCTGCAAACGCTGACGAATCAGGGCCTGCTTTCCTACGATGAGGAACGCCAAACCTATGCGCCGGGCATGCGATTGGTGCGGTTAGCACACGCCGCCTGGCGCCAAAGTTCACTGGCCCCCGTCGCGCGCCCTTTCCTTGATGAGCTGTCGGCTGAAGTGGGGGAAACCATCCACCTTGCACAGCTAGATCGCGGTCAAGTTCTGTATGTTGACAAACGTAATGCAGCAGAACCGATCGAGATGTTTTCGCAGGCAGGGAAGGTCGGACCGGGCTACTGTACCGGGGTTGGTAAGGCCATGATGGCATTTCTGAACGATGCAGCCCGCGAGGAAGCGATCAAGTATCAATCGTTCTTTCGCCACACCGATCAGACCCTGACAACGCCTGACGCGTTGCGTGCGGATTTGGACAATATCCGGGTCGAAGGCGTGGCGTTCGACCGTGAAGAGCATGAGGTTGGGATCAACTGCATCGCAGCACCCATCCTGTCCACATCTGGTCGCGTCATTGGGGCGCTGTCGATCACAACGCCCATCCAAAAATATGATTTATCTGATCTGGAAGCCCTTCGACCCTCGCTTCTGGACACCGCAAACAAAATCGCACGGGCTGCCGAAAACTGGCAGTTCCCCAGCTGAACTGAAAAAAGGGAGGAACGCCCATGTCTGGCGTGACGCTTACCAATGCCGTCAAGAAATACGGCGATGTCCAGGTCATTCACGATATCGACCTGCAAATTGACAATGGCGAATTTTGCGTCTTCGTCGGGCCCTCTGGCTGCGGAAAATCGACGCTTTTGCGCATGATTGCGGGGTTGGAGGAAACCACCGCAGGCGAGATCAGGATCGGTGACCGCGATGTAACGCGTGTTGAGGCGTCCGAGCGTGGCGTCGCAATGGTGTTTCAGACCTACGCGCTCTATCCGCATATGACGGTGGAAGAGAACATGGGTTTTGGTCTTAAAATGAATGGCCACCCCAAAGAGGTGATCAACCAAAAGGTCGGTGAAGCAAGCCGCATCCTGAAGCTGGATGACTACCTGAAGCGTAAACCCAAAGCCCTGTCCGGCGGTCAACGCCAGCGCGTCGCAATTGGCCGGGCCATTGTCCGTGGTCCAGAAGTTTTCCTGTTCGACGAGCCGCTTTCGAACCTTGATGCAGAACTCCGCGTCGACATGCGGGTCGAGATTGCGCGTTTGCACAAGGAAATAGGTGCGACCATGATCTATGTGACCCATGATCAGGTTGAAGCGATGACCTTGGCCGACAAAATCGTCGTGCTGCGCGCCGGTATCATCGAGCAGGTCGGCAGCCCGATGGACCTGTATAACGACCCTGACAACAAGTTTGTGGCGGGTTTCATCGGGTCACCGGCGATGAATTTCCTTGAGGGTACCGTTCAGGGGGGCAAAGTTGTTCTGACCGCGCTGAATGGGCGCGAGGTTGTCACTGACGCGGCGTTGCCTGCAGATGGCGCCAAAGTGTTGGTCGGGGTCCGTCCTCAGGACCTGACGATTGAAGCCGGTGAGGGTGGTGCAGTTTTGGACCTGCGTGAACGACTGGGTGGCGTATCATACGACTATCTTGTCGCGGGCACCGGCGAAAAGATCATCGTTGAAAATCGCACTCAGGACACATTGCCGGAAGGCAGCGAAGTCGTCGTTGGGTTTGATGATGCGGCCGCGATGTTCTTTGACGCTAAATCCGAGCAAAGGCTTCGTTGATCATCCATTGAGGGCGGCCGTGGGTCGGTAAAAGGGCTGGCAGGCCATCGCAGTCCATCGCATAGTGCAGCGCGACCCTTGCTGCATGGACGCGACATGACGCCCGAACATTTTCGCCACGACATCACTTCCACCCTAGCGGTGCCCGGCCAACATGGGCCGGACAAAGGGCGTGTCGCGGCCAAGATGCTTCACCGTTTGGTGCAGGCACTTCGAAATAGGGATACGATCAACATGACCGCCGACGGGTTATCGACCCAACCGGCGGGTGGCCAACAATTGCTGACCGTACAGTCGTCGGGATCAACGGGTGCCCCAAAAACCATTAGACGCCGCCCAGCGTCATGGATTGCCAGCTTCGAAGTTACGAAGGCTCAGTATGCAGTTAGCGCATCTGCACCCTATGCGGTTTTGGGATCGCTCACGCATTCACTCACGCTCTACGCGGTTGTTGAGGCATTGCATTTGGGCTGTGATCTGACAGTGCTGACGGGATTGTCGCCCCGCGCACAGATCGCCGAATTACGTGAACAGAAAACACGGGTTCTGTATGCGACGCCAACACAATTGCGACAGTTGATCGAGACAGGTGCAGCACCGCTTGAGCCCGTAAGTGGGGTGTTCTGTGGCGGTGGAAAATTAGACGAGGCCACGAAGGGTCGAGCCGCACTGTTCTTTCCAAACGCCGACATACGAGAGTTCTTCGGATCATCAGAGACCAGTTTTATCACGATAAGCGATGCCTCCACGCCCACAGCTTCCGTGGGCCGTGCCTACCCCGACGTGGATCTCCAGGTGCGCGACGCGAAAGGGTGTATCACTGATGGGGCGGGCGAAATCTGGGTGCGCAGCCCTTACCTGTTTGACGGCTATGCATATGGCAAAAGTGATGACACGCGTTGGGACGGGGATTACCTTTCTATCGGTGAGTTCGGGAGTGTCGATCAAGCCGGGAACCTGACGCTTTTGGGCCGCAAAAACCGGATGGTGACAATCGCCGATCACAACGTTTTTCCTGAGCTGGCTGAAGCGCACATTCAATCGAACGCAAATGTTGAAAAATGCGCGGTTGTCGCCATCCCTGACCCGCTGCGCGGCCATGTCCTTGTCGCAATTGTGGAACGAGCCAGTGATGTTGGCTGTGCTGAAGCGTTGCTCGGATCGTGCCGATCGGCTTTGGGGCTTCACGCCTCTCCTCGTCGGATCGAGTTTGTCGACCGCATGCCCATGCTCGACGCGGGCAAACCGGACCTAATGGCTCTGATGCAGATGCTGGAGGATGATGATTGATGCAGACTGTCATTATCGCGGCCAGACGAACGCCCGTTATGCCAAGGGATGGCGCGTTTTCGTCCTATGCGATCCACGAATTGGCCTTACCCGTTATTCAAGCGTTGCTTGATGATGTAGGACTGGCGCCGGATGCGGTGGACGAGTTGATCTTGTCGAACGCGCTTGGCGCAGGGGGTAATCCGGCAAGGCTGGCAGCCCTTGCCGCTGGTCTGCCAGCTACCGTGGCCGGGCTTTCGATTGATCGACAATGCAGTGGAGGGCTTGATGCGATTATACTGGCGCGGGCGCTTGTAGCGTCGGGGCAGTGTAATGTCGTGATCGCAGGTGGGGTTGAAAGCTATTCGCGCCGACCGTATCGGTCGCACCGTTTTGCAGATGGGCGTCCGCCAGAACCCTATGATCAAGCCCCTTTCACACCTTGGCCAGATCGTGATCCTGATATGGCCGACGCTGCAAACCAGCTTGCCGAAAAGTTGGCGATTTCGCGCGAAGAACAAGATAATTGGGCGGTGGAAAGTCATTCGAAAGCAATAGCTTATATGGCGAATGATCGCGGACAAGAGGTCGTCGAGTTTGCCGGTCAAATTCGCGACGGATTTACCCGCAATCTAACTCCGGCCCTTTGCCGCCGCGCGCCCATCGTATCGGGGGATATCACCGCAGCCAACATGGCGGTGGCTGCTGATGGGGCCGCATTTTGTTTGGTCGTCTCTGATAAGATTGCCCAGAAACTGGGTGTTCAAGGGATCGAAGTGATCGCGGGCGCGACGCTCGGTGCAGATCCGATGCTGCCGGGCCTGGCCCCAGTTGAAGCCATTCACAAAGCTCTACGATTGGCTGGCCTCTCGGTAGGTGATCTTTCTGTCGCCGAAATCATGGAAGCGTTTGCCGTTCAAGCAATTGCCTGCCAAGAGGGCGCAGAAATCCCGCGTGACATCGTGAACCCATCTGGAGGCGCGTTGGCACGCGGTCATCCCGTCGGCGCTTCGGGTGCCGTTCAGGCAGTCCGGCTGTTTCATGAACTGCGCTCTAAAAGCGGGGCTGGGGTTGCCGCGATTGCGGCTGCCGGGGGGCTCGGGACAGCGGTCGTCCTGCTCGCGCCTTAGTTCTTGGGAAAACCGTGAAACGAGGTGTACTCGTTCAGCTCAGCACGGTCGGTTCGAAACTGGTTCTCGGGGGCATCTTCATCGGGTTTGCCTACCGCGATGCCGCACACCACCAGTTCGTCCGCGGATAGGCCCAAGTGTTCGTGCACAATCGGTCCGTAGTTTGCCAAGGCTCCGATGCCAGTTGCACCATAGCCTTGATCCTCGGCTGCAAGCAGAAATGCCATAAGCGCCATGCCCAGATCCATGAAACAGCCTTTGCCCATGTCCCTGTTGATTGTAACCACGATGCCAACGGGCGCGTCGAAAAACGTGTAATTGCGTGCGAACTGCGCGCGCCGCCCTTCAATGTCGCGTCGTTCGATTCCCAGTGCATTATAGAGCGCATAGCCCGCCGCCCTTTGTCGGGCCTTCAGGGGTGTTGGCATTGGGGATGGGAAATAAGAGTACTCTGATGTAACAGGCGCGCCGTTTTCCTGCGCGCTTAGCAGAGCCGTTGTGAGCGCTGCCAAAGGGTCGCCTGTTAATACGTGAAAATTGCCGGGTTGAAGATTGGCCCCACTCGGTGCGCGCCGCGCCGCGCGACACATGTGTTCTATGGCGTCACGTGGCACAGTGGCCGAGGTGAAAGAGCGCGTCGAGTGGCGTGACTGCAGAAGGTCATCAAGCGGTCGGGACATGGGGCACCAGAATTGTTGTGTGTCTGTGGTAATTGATCTGGCTTTAGGCGTCCATGCCCGGGTGTTCCAGTTGCTGTTAGCGTTGGTCATTAAGTTCTTCAGTCACGCATCTGTGAAAAAGCACATGCAATTAGCGATTGGCAGACCAAGCAGCGTTCACACGCAAATGCACTCACCGATACATAAATTTTCAATTCCACGCACAAAATTTACAAACAACAATCGCATTGGTTAAATAAATTTACAGAAAAATTGTTGTTTGACAGTTATTTATTCTCTTATTTTCCGGCTATTGAGGGATGTGCTGTAAATTGGCATTTTGCACTCAGGTTGCGCACCCCGCGCCACCAGGAGGAATAACTGGAGGAACCGGCATGTCGTTGGAGAACACGGCTGACAAAACTTACACCCCGTCACCAGAGTTTGTCGCGAACGCGCATATTGATGCTGCGAAATATCAAGAAATGTATGCCGCGTCGGTGAACGATCCCGAAGCATTCTGGGCCGAGCATTTGAACCGCTTGAGCTGGATGAAAACGCCATCAAAAATCAAAAACACCACTTTTGCGCATCCTGACGTTTCCATCAAATGGTTCGAGGATGGCGAGCTGAATGTCTCGGCCAACTGTATTGACCGGCACCTTGAGACGCGGGGCGATCAAGTCGCGATTGTCTGGGAATCTGACGACCCGAATCTTGACAAGAAAATCACCTATCGCGAGCTGCACGAGAATGTCTCGAAGATGGCCAATGTGATGAAGGGGCTCGGGGTTAAAAAGGGCGATCGCGTCGTTCTGTACCTTCCGATGATCCCCGAAGCGGCTTACGCCATGTTGGCCAGCGCGCGTATCGGCGCGGTTCATTCGATCGTGTTCGCGGGCTTCTCACCCGAAGCATTGGCGGCGCGGGTTGCCGGTTGCAAAGCTTCGCTGGTTATCACTGCGGATGAAGCTCCGCGTGGCGGTCGAAATACGCCGCTGAAAACCAATGTCGATGCGGCACTGGAACACGGCGATCTGGGCGACACACCTGTACTGATGGTCGAACGGACCGGTGGAGATGTGCCAATCAAGGCAGGGCGTGATCATTCATATACGGCTTTGATGGCAGACGCCTCGGCCGATTGCCCGCCTGAAGTTATGAATTCAGAAGATCCTCTGTTCATTCTTTACACATCCGGGTCGACCGGACAGCCGAAGGGTGTGCAGCATTGCTCTGGCGGCTATTTGCTGTGGGCTGCGATGACGCATGAGTACGTTTTCGACTATCATGATGGTGACATCTACTGGTGTACTGCAGACGTGGGCTGGGTCACAGGCCACAGTTATATCGTCTATGGCCCGCTGGCCAATGGTGCGACCACTCTGATGTTCGAAGGTGTGCCGACTTACCCGGATGCAGGTCGTTTCTGGGCCGTGTGCGAAAAGCACAAAGTGAATCAGTTCTACACCGCCCCAACAGCCATCCGTGCCTTGATGGCGCGCGGTACCGAGTTTGTTGAGCCCTACGATCTGTCCGATCTGAAGGTCCTGGGCACGGTGGGTGAGCCCATCAACCCTGAAGCTTGGAATTGGTACAATGACGTGGTCGGCAAGGGCACTTGCCCTATCGTGGACACGTGGTGGCAGACAGAGACCGGTGGTCACTTGTTGACCCCGCTGCCCGGTGCCACGGCGACGAAACCCGGTTCGGCAACCACACCATTCTTTGGCGTGCAGCCGGTGATTCTGGAACCCACCACGGGTGAAGAGATCAACGAGACCGAAGCCGAAGGCGTCCTGTGCATGAAAGACAGCTGGCCCGGCCAGATGCGCACCGTTTACGGTGATCACGACCGTTTCGTTGCGACCTATTTCGCGGATTACAAAGGCTACTATTTCACCGGTGACGGATGCCGACGTGATGCGGATGGCTACTACTGGATCACTGGTCGCGTGGACGACGTGATCAACGTGTCAGGCCACCGAATGGGGACCGCCGAAGTGGAAAGCGCGCTGGTTGCGCACCCCAAAGTGTCGGAGTCTGCCGTCGTCGGTTTCCCGCATGATATCAAAGGACAAGGCATCTACTGCTACGTCACTTTGATGGATGGCGAGGAATACACGGACGATCTGAAGGTCGAGCTGCGCAACTGGGTTCGCCAGGAAATCGGCCCGATTGCCAGCCCTGATCACATTCAGTGGGCACCGGGACTTCCAAAGACACGTTCCGGCAAGATCATGCGCCGCATTCTGCGTAAAATTGCCGAAGATGACTATGGCGCGCTTGGTGACACCTCGACTTTGGCTGATCCTTCGGTGGTTGAAGACCTGATCGACAACCGCATGTCCAAGGGTGACGCATGAAAGATGCGGTGACCACGGGTGCACCTGTTTTGATCCTTCTCGGCCCTCCGGGTGCCGGGAAGGGGACGCAGGCGCGGATGCTGGAAGAGACGTTCGGGATTGTCCAACTATCGACCGGTGACCTTCTGCGGGCGGCCGTTACGGCTGGAACTGATGCAGGAAAAGCGGCGCAAGCTGTGATGGAGGCCGGCGAACTTGTCTCTGATGAGATCGTCATCGCGATCCTGCGCGACCGTTTGGCGGATGGTGATTGCGCGCAAGGTGTGATCCTTGATGGCTTCCCTCGCACGACCGTTCAGGCCGAGGCACTGGACGCTTTGCTTTCGGAAAGCCAGCAACAGATCAATGCTGCGATCAGCCTTGAAGTTGATGACGCTGCGATGGTGACGCGCATTTCCGGTCGCTACACCTGCGGCGCGTGCGGCGAAGGTTATCACGATGAATTCAAGCAACCCCTGCAAGCCGGGGTTTGCGACAAATGCGACGGAACGGACATGAAACGCCGGGCCGACGACAACGCTGAAACCGTGGGAAGCCGCCTTGTGGCCTATCACGCGCAGACGGCACCGCTCATTGCTTACTACGACGGCAAGGGCAGCCTGAAGACGGTCGACGCGATGCTGAGCATCGAAGCGATTGCAGGCAATCTGAATGCAATCGTTGAGGAGGCGATTGCATAACCAAGGACAGATCGGGCCGCAGAGTTGCCCCTCTGTTTTAATACTAGGGAGGTGGCTTCATGGCCGAAAACTCATCCAATACAGCATACTGGTCCGCCAATATGCGCATCATTACGATCAGCCTGATCATTTGGGCGCTCGTATCATTCGGGTTCGGCATCGTGCTGCGCCCATTATTGTCAGGTATCCCCGTTGGCGGCACAGATCTGGGCTTTTGGTTTGCCCAGCAAGGGTCAATCCTTGTCTTCCTGGTGCTGATTTTCAACTACGCCTGGCGGATGAACAAGCTCGACCGTGAACACGGCGTCGACGAAGAATAAAGGGACAGGGACAGATGGATCAGTTTACACTCAACTGGCTTTTTATTGGCGCAAGCTTTGCGCTCTATATCGGCATCGCAATCTGGGCCCGTGCGGGTTCAACTTCTGAATTTTATGCCGCTGGTCGGGGTATCCACCCTGTGACCAACGGTATGGCAACTGCGGCCGACTGGATGTCGGCGGCCTCGTTCATCTCGATGGCGGGCCTTATTGCGTTTGTCGGCTATGACAACAGCTCGTTCTTGATGGGCTGGACGGGTGGCTATGTGCTTTTGGCGCTGCTGCTGGCCCCTTACCTGCGTAAATTCGGCAAATATACCGTTTCTGAGTTTATCGGTGATCGGTTTTATAGCCAAACAGCGCGTATCGTGGCGGTTGTCTGTCTGATCGTTGCCTCAACAACCTATGTTATCGGTCAGATGACCGGTGTTGGCGTGGCCTTTGGCCGCTTCCTTGAAGTGTCCAATACCACTGGTCTTCTCATTGGTGCGACGGTCGTTTTTGCCTATGCGGTTTTCGGCGGCATGAAGGGTGTCACATACACACAGGTTGCCCAGTACTGCGTGCTGATCACAGCCTATACAATCCCAGCGATCTTCATTTCGCTGCAACTGACGGGCAACCCAATCCCGGCTCTTGGCCTGTTTGGCGAAACCGGCGATGGTGAGCATCTGTTGGTGAAACTTAATCAAGTTGTGACCGAACTGGGCTTTAACAGCTATACGGCCAATCATGCAGATACGCTGAATATGGTGTTGTTCACCTTGTCGCTGATGATCGGTACGGCTGGTCTGCCGCACGTGATCATGCGCTTCTTCACTGTTCCTAAAGTGTCGGACGCGCGTTGGTCGGCTGGTTGGGCACTGGTGTTCATCGCACTTCTGTACCTGACGGCCCCTGCTGTGGGCGCGATGGCTCGCCTGAACATCACCAACCTGATGTGGCCCAATGGTGGCATCGAAGGTGGCGCTGTGTCGCTTCAGCAAATCAACGAAGATCCTAAGTATGACTGGATGCATAACTGGCAGAAAACCGGTCTTTTGAACTGGGAAGACAAAAACGGTGATGGCCTGATCGAGTACTACAACGACAAGAGCCCTGAAATGGAGGCCATTGCAGCCGAAAATGGCTGGGTTGGCAACGAACTGACCAAGTTCAACCGTGACATTCTTGTTCTTGCGAACCCTGAGATTGCCAACCTTCCTGGATGGGTGATCGGTCTGGTGGCAGCTGGCGGTCTTGCCGCGGCGCTGTCCACGGCGGCGGGTTTGCTTCTGGCGATTTCGTCTGCGGTGTCGCATGACTTGATCAAAGGGGCGATCAACCCGCAAATCTCGGAAAAAGGAGAGCTTCTGTCAGCACGTGTTGCCATGGGGGTCGCAATTGTGGTCGCAACCTATCTGGGGCTTAATCCTCCGGGCTTTGCGGCGCAAACAGTGGCACTGGCCTTTGGTCTGGCGGCTGCGTCGATCTTCCCGGCACTTATGATGGGTATCTTCTCGACCAAGATTAACAACACTGGCGCGGTTGCTGGTATGTTGGCCGGTCTGACGGTAACGCTGATCTATATCTTCCTGCACAAGGGGTGGTTCTTCATTCCCGGTACAGCAAGCTTCTCGGACAGCGATCCACTTCTGGGTACGATCAAGTCGACATCGTTCGGCGCGATCGGTGCTGCGATCAACTTCACAGTTGCCTATGTTGTCGCTGGTATGACGAAAGCCACACCAGAGCACATCAAAGAGCTGGTACACTCGGTTCGCGTTCCGCGCGGTGCTGGTGCAGCCCAGAACAAGTAAGTGACTCGGGCGGATGGTCTATGCGACGCTCCGCCCCCTTACGATACAGTCCCGTCCGGTGCACAACCGGGCGGGACATTTTTTTCTAAAGGCGCGTTCACATGCCTCTGACCAATGATCAAATCCTTCGTTTTCTGAATTCTGTTCACCCATATGATACATTGCCGAGCGCGGTGGCCGCGCAGCTTGCCGGTAAGATCGAGACACGTGACCTAACAAGCGGAGACGCGGTTTATAATCTGGGTGATGTGCTGGATGGCATCTACATCATCCACAGCGGCGACATCGAAGTGGTCGACGAAAACGGCGAGGTGGTCAGCCAACTGGGCTTGCGCAACTCGTTTGGCGAACGCGGTCTTATGAGGGAAGGTAAGGCCGTGACATCAGCGCGGGCGCTTTCCGACAGCACTTTGTTGATTCTGCCTGCCTCGAGCTTTGAAAAGCTACTCAAGGAATACTCATCAGTACGTCGTTTCTTCGACCGATCGCGAACAGATCGTCAGGCGCGCCAAAACAAACAGGACCTCGCAACAACACAGGTCGACACCTTTATGGCGACCAACCCTGTTACATGTCAGGCCGACACAAATGTGCAAGATGCGGCTATCTTGATGCGGGACAATCGTGTTTCGTCGCTTTGCGTCACTGAAGCGGGTCGCCTGACCGGGATTTTGACCACACGAGACATGTCCGGCAAGGTTGTGGCCGAAGCCCGCCCTATCGACACGCCAGTATCTGCGATCATGACACCAAACCCGATTACATTGGCACCATCAGCCATCGGATCAGACGTGCTTCATATCATGATGGAGCGCCGGATTGGTCATATACCAATCGAGGAAGGCGGGGCACTTGTTGGCATCGTGAGCCAAACTGACCTGACCCGTTTTCAGGCCGTAAGCTCAGCAGATTTGGTCCGCGAAATTGCCCGCGCTGACACGGCAGAAGACATGCGGGAGGTTACGGCACGCATCCCCCAACTTTTGGTGCAATTGGTCGCCGGTGGGCGACCGCATCAGGTTGTCACCCGTTTAATCACCGATATCGCAGATACCGCGACACGCCGATTGACGGCGCTGGCCGAACAAGCACTTGGACCAGCTCCGACCCCGTATTTGTGGCTGGCTTGTGGCAGTCAAGGACGGCAGGAACAAACCGGTGTTTCTGACCAAGACAATTGCTTGATCTTGCCTGATGACGTCTCCGAACAAGACCGCAGTGGCTACTTTGCCGATTTTGCCAAGTTTGTATGCGATGGGCTGAACACCTGCGGCTACGTCTATTGTCCCGGTGACATGATGGCGACAAACCCGCAATGGTGCCAACCGCTTTCGGTCTGGCGTGGGTATTTCAACAGCTGGGTGCAACGGCCTGTCCCCGAAGCGCAAATGTTGGCGTCGGTCATGTTTGACCTCAGACCCATAGCGGGTGACGTACAGTTGTTCGAAGGACTGCAAGCTGAAACGCTTTCCATGGCAGCCGACAACTCGATCTTTGTGGCGCATATGGTGACCAATTCGCTGAAACATACGCCGCCCTTGGGGCTGTTTCGCGGATTCGCGACCATTCGATCCGGAGAGCATAAAGATCAGCTTGATATGAAGCATAACGGTGTCGTCCCGGTGGTCGATCTGGGTCGGGTATATGCGCTGCGCGGGCAGCTGGGCATGGCCAACACCCGCACGCGGTTGGAGGCAGCAATTCACGCGGGTGGGCTAAGCCAATCCGGTGGGCGTGATCTCCTCGACGCATATGATCTGATTGCCGAGACGCGGCTAGAGCATCAGGTCGCCCGGGTGAAGGCGGGTTTGGCACCGGATAATTTCCTTACACCGTCAAACCTGTCCGAGTTTGAACGCAGCCACTTGCGGGACGCCTTTGTAGTGGTCAAAACCATGCAAAGCGCGATCGGCCATGGTCGCGGTATGCTAGGCTAAACCAGAAGACGCGAGACCGAAGGGAAAACGCATGTTTTACGAGATTATCGCCACACTGATCGCCGGTGTCGCTGGGGCAGGCATCGTGCTTTTGCTGAACAAGCTCAGCGGTGGTCGCCTGCCGAAATGGGCCATGCCAGTGGGTGCAGGATTGGCCATGATCGTGACGACGATGGCCAACGAATATGCATGGTATGGGCGCACGAAGGACACTTTGCCGGACGGGTTTCAGGTGATCCAGACCGTTGAAAATAAAGCGCTCTATCGCCCCTGGACCTATGTTGCGCCCTTCGTCGAACGGTTCATCGCCCTAGATGCACCCAGCTTGCGCACCCACAGCGCCAAGCCTGCGCTTCGCATGGTGGACACCTATGTGATGGGGCGATGGTCGGCACCGCAAAAGATGGTTGTTCTGACCGATTGCGAAGCGGGCCTGCGCGCTCCTCTGGTTGACGCCGTTTCATTTGCCGAGGATGGCACCGTTGCGGGCGTCGATTGGTTCGCGCCGGGCGAGGGCGATCCACTGATCGGGTCCATCTGCGAACTAGAGCGACCGTCATGACGCCTCTGACCAAACTCACGCTTCGTTTGCGAGTGTTTCTGTTCTTCGCCTTTCTGGCGGTGGCTGGCGTGGGCTTGGTTCTTGTTGCCCTGATGCTGGGGGCCGCCCGGTCAACACCAGACGACATTGGTGCCGGCTTTGTATTTGCCGGAGTTGTATCCGGGTTTGGCTTGCTTGCGCTTGCAGCAGGGGTCTGGTTCCTGTTTGACGAAAATGTCGCCCGCCCGATTGAACGGCTTGCTTCTGGCCTGCGGTCGCGGGCCCATGCGGGTACGGGAGGTGTTGATACGCAGGCGGCGCGGTATCTGGGGGATCTGGGTCCCGCGGCCGAGGCCGTGTCCGAGCAGCTGATGAAATCCACCATGGATCAGGCCGGTATCGTCGCGGCTGAAACAGCTCGTTTGTCTGCTGATAAAGAGCGTCTGACGGCGCTATTGTCTGAAATTCCAGTTGCAATGATCCTTGTTAATCCGGCCCATCAGATCGTGCTCTATGACACGCAGGCGGCTGGTGTTCTGGCGCAGGTCAGTCCGCCTCGGTTGAACTCTTCGATCTTCGACTATTTTCAAAAGGGCCCGTTCATGGCGGCCTATATGAAGATGATTTCGACGGGGTTTGAGCAGAGTTTTTCCGACTTGGCTGCGGCCAATGGGTTGGAGTTTGACGCTCGATTAAAGCCGCTTGGCCCCGGTGAGGGCTATCTGGTGATCATCGACGAGGCGCACTCAAACCTGACACCGGATCAAAGTCGACCTGTGGTATTCGATTTTGATCTGATGGAAGGGCAGGCGACAGATAATCTGATGGATATGCGCCTGAAGGATTTAACCTATGTGGTCTTCGACACCGAAACGACCGGACTTTTACCACATAAGGACGAGATTGTGCAGATCGGCGCTGTCCGCGTTGTCAATGAGCGGATCGTGCCGGGCGAAGAGATCAATCAACTTGTTGATCCGGGGATGCCGATCCCTCCGGCGTCGACCAAAGTGCACAAGGTCACAGACACGATGGTCGCCGGACAGCCAACGATCGAGGTTGCCGGGCGGCACCTTCATGATTTCTCTCGCGGGGCGGTGCTGGTTGCACATAACGCGCCGTTCGACATGGCCTTTCTGCGCCGCCATGCCGAGGTGTGTGGGGTCAGCTGGACCCATCCAATCCTTGATACTGTTTTACTGTCTGCAGTGTTGTTTGGCACGACTGAGGTGCACACACTGGATGCGCTTTGTGAACGGCTGGGCGTCGTAATCCCACCAAAACTCCGTCACACGGCGCTAGGCGATGCGCATGCCACGGCGGAAGTGCTATGCAAAATGCTGGCCATGCTGCATTCGCGCGGCGTGGAAACACTGGCCGAGGCGATTGCAGAAGCCAAGAAGCACCGCCGTCTGTTGGAAGACTTGAACTGAACCTAAACCCGAGGCGCGACGCTGATTTCGTTGATAACCTTGCGCGCAGCTTCGACCAGTTTGGGTTCGCAGGCTTTAAGGATTTCATTGCGATCAAACATATCAGGATTGCTGGACAGAACCGATCGCAGACCGCTTCCGAAGGCCATCCGCAGCTCGGTCCCGATATTGTATTTGCAAATCGCGGTGTCACGCGCCAATTGCGTGCGTTGGGTGGCGGGGACGCCAGAGCCGCCATGGATCACAAGTGGTACATCGCATAGCGCTTGAATGGCCGCGATGCGCGCGGTGTCCAATCCTGCGCTGGCCTCGGTCTGCAAATGCACGTTCCCGACCGATACGGCCATCGCGTCGATGCCAGTTTCTGCGGCAAATTGTGCGGCGTCTTCGGGAATTGTGCCTGTGGAACTTTCACCCTCTGCGTAACCGACAAAGCCGATCTCGCCTTCGCACGATACGCCAGAGGCGCGCGCCAAGGCTGCGATGATACCAGTTTGTGTGATGTTTTCTTCAAGCGATAGGCGTGATCCGTCAAACATTACCGAACTGAACCCGCAATCAATGGCCTCGCGGCATTCGTCCAGAGTATAGCCGTGATCCAGATGCGCCACGACAGGCACGGTCGCTTGTTCGGCGAGCGTTCGAAACATCGTACCCAAAATGGGCAAGGGCGTGTGCGCACGACATCCCGGCCCAGCTTGCAGAATAATCGGCGCGTTCTCCGCTTCTGCCGCGGCCACATAGGCGCGCATATCCTCCCACCCCAGCGTGACAACACCCGCAACGGCGTAGCCTTCCGCCAATGCTGGTCCCAACACGTCTTTTAAGGTGGCAAGGGTCATTTGAACTTCGCAACCATATCCTTGATGCCCGGGATCGTCTCGATCTGATAGGCATGGGTTTCCTGAAAAAACTGCACAAGCGAACGCTGGCTTAAACCACCCAGAATGGTGAAATAGTACATTTCGTAGCCAGGCAGAACGCAGCAGGGGTGATAGCCATTGTCGATGCATATCGTTGATCCGTCAACAATGTGATAGGCGTCGCCGGACGTGTTGTCCTCACGCTGGAGCATTTGCAGACCCGATCCCCAGTTGGGTTTGAACCGGAAATTATACGTCTCGTCATGGCGTGTTTCAGTCGGCAAGCGGTCAGTGTCGTGCTTGTGGCTGGGGAAACCGGACCAGCCGCCCGCGCCAACGGTGAACAGCTCGCTCACCAGCAATCGCCCCACTTTTCCGTGTTGCTTTTGCCCGAGGATATGTTTGATTTTACGGTGAGTTTTCGTGTCATCGGACCCGTACTGCACCAAGTCAATGTCCGCCGCACGCACGTCAAACGGGTCCAGAACTTTGTCGTATTTTGCACCTGCAACGAAAACTTCGGCGCTGTCAGACACACACACCATTTGGACTTTTGCGCCAACGGGAACATAGACACCTTCGGGTTCCCCGCCCCAAACATCTTCGACGCGATTGCCGAGTGCCGGGAATGCGACGCCCTCAACCTCGACGTCGACGCTGCCTGTTGCGGGGGCGATGCAGGTCTCATATCCGGGTATCTGATATTCAAACGCTTCGCCTCGCTTCAACTTCACAATGTTGAAATAGTTCAAGGGAACGGTTTCGTTATCCGCATCCACAATGGGCTTATTTTGGTTGTCAAAAGGGGCAATGTGCATCTGGTAGACCTTCAGCTGACCGGAACAAGGGTTGGTCCGGCGTGTTTTGCAATAAAATCGTCGATGTCACTTGCCGATGGCATGGCAGGCGCGCAGCCCACTCGGCTGACGACGATTGAGGCGCAGGCGGACCCGCGCAGAACGGATTTTTCGATGGGATGGCCGGCGGAAAGGGCGGCGATGAAGCCCCCCATGAAGCTGTCGCCCGCGCCTGTTGGTTTCAGGGCGTCGACCGGGTAAATTCCGGTTTGAAGTTCGCCATCTTTGGTGATTGTGATCGCGCCTTTTTCACCCATTTTATAGACGATGACGCGACCGGAACCTCGCGCCAAGGATCGTGCTTTTTCTAAACCCTTTTCTATCGCGCCTGCCATGAAGCCGAACTCGACATCATTGCCGATCACGATGTCGCACAGCTCTGCTGCGCGGGAATAGACTTGCTCAGCTTCATCAGCGGATGCCCAGCTATAAGGGCGGTAATCCACATCAAAGATCAGCGGTACGCCAGCGGATTTCGCACGTTCGATGGCGTGGAACGTAGCGTTGCGTGATGGCTCTGAGGCGAAGACAGTTCCGGTGGTGATCAGCGCGCTAAAGCCAGCAAAATCAACAAGATTGATGTCATCTGTCGTCATCTGAAAATCGGCGGCATGATTGCGGTAAATTACGGATTGAGTTTGTGCGCCACAGGTGTCGACGACCGACAACGAATTGCGCGCCTCACCACCAACTTTGCGAACATAGTCGCGTTCGATGCCATAGTGATCAAGCTGTGCAAGACAGAACTCGCCCACAGGATCATCAGATACGGATGTGACAAGCGAAACCTCGGCCCCTTGTTGGCGTAAGGCGACGGCTATGTTGGCGGAAGATCCCCCCAAATGTGCTTCGTAACGCGCGGCGCTTTGGATCGGGGTGCCCGGGGGATCAGCGTACAGGTCCATACCAGCGCGACCGATCACAAGGAAACGGTTGCGACGCAATGCGTTGGCCAAGGCTGTGTTCAGCTTCAAAGGTCATCCTCCGACGGGTCAAGAGACAGGTGCGAGGTTCCATTGTTTCGAACGGTTCAAACAACGCATTCCAAATCCGCTTGACGGTTTGTGAGAATCAAAGATACTTTCTTTGAAACCGGTTGCAAGCTTTTTCATCGGTGCACCAGGAGGATCATGTGACACATCCAACCAAAGAGATCGGGATTGGCATCCTGGGCGGTGGATATATGGGCAAAGCCCATGCCGTTGCCATGTCGTCGGTCGGGGCGGTGTTTAACACGGTGCTGCGCCCTCGGCTTGAAATGGTCTGCGCTTCTACGCCCGAAAGTGCGGCGCGCTATCAGACCGCCTATGGCTTCAGTCGGTCGACCGATAATTGGCGTACACTTGTTGAAGACCCCAAGGTTGAAGCTGTGGTCATAGCTTCGCCGCAGGAAACACATCGCGAGGTGGCCGAGGCTGCGTTTGCTTTGGGCAAACCCGTTTTCTGTGAAAAGCCGCTGGGGGCGTCGCTGGAAGACAGCGCCGCCATGGTCGACGCCGCAGAGGCGTCCGGCCTACCTAACATGGTCGGCTTTAATTACATCCGTACGCCCGCCAGCCAATACGCCCGCCAACTTATCGCGGATGGCGTTATCGGCGAAGTGACGTGGTTTCGCGGCGAACACACCGAGGATTTCTATGCGGACCCAAGCACGCCCGCGTCTTGGCGCACTTCAGGTGCGGCCAATGGCACGATGGGGGACCTGTCGCCCCATATGATCAACGCGGCATTGGCACTTTTGGGCCCAATTTCCCGCGTTATGGCCGAGGTTGAGACGGTTCATAAATCCCGCCCCGGAGGCGATGTCACCAATGATGACCACGGCCAAATGATGTGCCGGTTTGAAAATGGCGCGATGGGCCAGATGTATTTCAGCCGCATCGCGACCGGGCGAAAGATGGGTTACGCCTACGAAATCTCGGGCACCAAGGGGGCGATCCGCTTTGATCAGGAAGATCAGAATGCGTTGTGGCTCTATCGGATGGAAGGGGACGAGGCCACTCGGGGGTTCGTCAAAATCCTGACGGGGCCTGCGCACCCAGACTATGAACCGTTTTGTCAGGGGCCGGGACACGGTACTGGCTACCAAGATCAGATTATCATCGAAGCGCGTGACTTTCTGTCCGCGATCGAAACGAATACACCTATCTGGCCCACCTTTCGGGATGGGCACGAGGTTAATCGCGTGATTGCCGCCGCCATGGCATCAGATCGCGAAGAGAAATGGCAAGATATCAATCACTTCTGAGCATCGGAAAGGCTCTTAGATGACAATCAGAATTGGCAATGCGCCCTGTTCCTGGGGTGTGGAATTTGCGGATGATCCGCGCAATCCAAGCTGGAAATCGGTCCTGAAAGACTGTGCTGACGCAGGGTATAAGGGGATCGAGTTGGGACCGGTTGGCTTCATGCCTGAAGACCCTGCGATCCTTGCGGACGGTTTGGCTGAACATGATCTGGAACTGATCGGTGGCGTTGTGTTTCGCGCTTATCACGACCCGGATAAGTGGGACGATGTTCTGGATGGAACGCACCGCACCTGTAAGGCGCTGAAAGCCCACGGGGCGCAGCATTTGGTGCTGATCGACTCGATCTCGCCACGCCGTGCGCCGACCGCTGGGCGCGGTTCTGAAGCCGAGCAGATGGATAAGGCCGAGTGGACCGCTTATCGCGACCGCATCGCCGAGACAGCTCGGATCGGTTCGGAAGAATACGGCCTGACGGTCGGCATTCACGCCCATGCCGGAGGGTTTATGGATTTCGAACCAGAGCTTGAGCGGTTGCTGGACGAAGTTGACGAGAAAATCCTGAAAATCTGCTTTGATACTGGGCATCACTCGTATGCCGGTTTTGATCCGGTCGCGTTTATGAAACGGCATATCGACAGGATTTCCTATATGCATTTCAAAGATATCGACCCAAAGGTGAAGGCCGATGTGATTGCCAAACGCACCGGATTCTATGACGCCTGCGGGCAGGGCATATTCTGCAATTTGGGCGACGGAGACGTCGACTTCCCGGCCGTGCGTCAGGTGCTGTTAGATGCAGGTTTTGAAGGTTGGTGTACAGTTGAGCAAGATTGCGACCCCACCTTGGACCCCGATCCGGTAGGCGACGCACGCCTAAACCGTGAATACCTTGAATCCATTGGGTTTCAGTAAGGAGCTGCCGAAATGACGAAATTGAAATGGGGCATGATCGGTGGCGGCGAAGGCAGCCAAATCGGTCCTGCACACCGCTTGGGCGCACTTGCGGATGGGCGGTTTGAATTCACCGCGGGGGCGCTGGATCACCGCGCAGATGTGGGGCGCGAATACGCTCAGCGTTTGGGGATTGCGGCTGATCGCGCCTATGGCGATTGGCAAGAAATGTTGGCGGGTGAGAAGGGTCGCGATGACGGGATCGATCTGGTGACAGTCGCGACGCCAAACGCCACACATTTCGAGATTACCAAGGCCTTCCTTGAGGCTGGGTTCAACGTGCTGTGCGAGAAGCCGATGACGATGACCGTCGAGGAAGGCGAAGAAATCGTCAAAGTCGTGGAAAAGTCGGGTAAAATCTGCGCTGTAAATTACTGCTATTCAGCCTATCCCATGGTGCGCCAAGCCCGTGCAATGGTGCGAAATGGAGAGATTGGCAATGTCCGCCTAGTCGTCACGAACTTTAGTCACGGTCATCACGGCGACGCCACGGATGCCGATAATCCGCGTGTGCGCTGGCGTTATGATCCGGCGATGGCTGGTGTCTCTGGCCAGTTCGCAGATTGCGGAATACATGCGCTCCATATGGCGAGCTTCATTGCGGACGACGAAGTCGAGAGCCTGTCTGCCGATTTTGCGTCCACCATCCCAAGTCGCGAGCTGGAAGATGACGCTATGGTCAATTTCCGCATGACGGGTGGTACGGTCGGGCGGCTTTGGACCTCGTCGGTGGCCATTGGTCGCCAGCATGGGTTCGACATTCAGGTGTTTGGCGAAACCGGTGGGCTGCGCTGGGCATCAGAACAACCGAACCAGCTGATCTATACGCCGGTTGGGGGTCGCACCCAGATCATCGAGAAGGGCGAGGGTGGATTGCACGAAGACGCACAGCGCCTGTCGCGCGTGGCCATTGCCCACCCCGAAGGGTTCCCTTTGGCGGTTGCGAACATCTATTGCGATCTGGCAGATGCCATCGCCGGAGAGGTCCGCGACGGATTGCCAAATGCAGCTGATGGCGTGCGTTCCATGGCGGCAGTCCACACTGCTGTTGAGTCTGCGAAGGGTGGCGGCCGCTGGATGGACGCGCGTCCGTCTATCTTTCGCTAAGTATAAAACCGGCAGGCTGCGCGTCCACGCAGCTTGCCGCTTTCGTTACGTTGTGAGCGGACGCAATGTACCGCGTTCCACCACATGACAGGGAAACAACCGTGCCTCGGGTGGGCGATCCACGGCCAACCGATCCCCACGTTGCCGCATCACTTTGGTTACCAGACGCACCGTGGCATCAATTATTTCCTCCAGCGGTTGGTGAATCGTTGTCAGGTTGATGTTGTTCCACGCCGCGATTTCCATGTTGTTGACGCCTAGAAGCCCGATATCGGTAGGGCAGTTCAAACCGGCATCCTGAATGGCACTGAGTGCGCCAATTGCAATGACGTCATCGCCGCAAAAAAACGCCTCGGGCCGGTCGTCTTGTGCCAGAATGTCCTGCATCGCGGCGCGGCCAGCTTGGAATGTGTATGCTTCGGCAAAGCTCACATCGACCGTCATTTTGCCGATCCGTTTGATCCTGTCGCGAAACCCTTTCCAACGATCCTCGGTTGTTGATGCATGTTCGGGACCACCCAGAAATCCAACATGGGTATAGCTGCGTTCGGACAAGGTCATAGCTGCCGCCCGGCCTGCCTCTACATTGTCGATTCCGACGATATGGACGTTTGGATTGCCGGTGTGGCGCGCAAATGTGTGAACAACCGGGATGCCAGCCTTGCGAAATGCATATGCGAAATCAGCGGGCAGGGTGGAGGATGCAATAACCACCCCATCGACCGAATATTGTTGCATCATATGGATCGTGTCTTTGGCGCCGGCGCCCTCTGGCAGATTGACCAGAAGGGGTTTCAATCCACGTTCTTGAAGCTTTTGTGTAAACAGATCAAAGACCTGCATAAACATTGGGTTATGGAAGTTGTTCGAGACCAGACCCACCATGCCAGTGGTGCCGGTGGTCAGGCTAGAGGCAAGCGCATTGGGGCGGTAGCCAAGCTGTTCTGCCGCTTCCAACACCTTCTCGCGCATCTTGCCCGAAACCGAAGCGCCCTCTGTAAAAGTACGGGACACGGCGGATCGCGATACACCCGCGCGCAGAGCCACATCTTTAAGCGTCACAACCATCCAAAACCCCTTTCAGAGGATGTTTTAGAGGGTTCGTGACACGGGAGCACGTGAAAAATTACAACCGGAAGCGAGGTGTTGTATCCGGGCCTAGCGGCTTTCATTCGCCCCCATCTTGCGTTCCAACCAACGCACCCCGGCTGAGATGATGAGCACCAGCACCAGATATTCCAAAATGAGGAGCGTGTAGATCTCAAGCGGGCGGTATTCGGTGACAACCAGCTCGTTCGCGCGACGGGTCAGTTCTTCCATTCCGATGACCGACGCAAACGCTGACATCTTCACGATATAGATAAATTGGTTGGCCAGTGGCGGCAGAATGCGTCGGATGGCTTGCGGCAGGATCACGTATCGCATCGCTTGCGCCCGGCTAAGCCCGACTGTCTGTGATGCTTCTGACTGGCCGCGGGGAACAGCTTGAATGCCCGAACGGAAAATCTCGGCGGTGAAGGCGCTGTCAGATATGGCAAGCGTGATGACGGCCCCCCAGAACGGATCGATTGAGATGTTCATGCCCATAGAGCGAAGGACCACCGGCAAGCCGTAAAACACCCAAAACAGCATAGGAAGCAGGGGAATCGCGCGGATGAACTCCACATAAATGCGATTGGGCAGACGCAACCACCGGCTTTCTGAGAAAGCAGGAAGGGCAACGACCAACCCGATCACAATTGATGCAACAGCGGCCAACACCGATATCTGAATGGTGGACGAAAAGCCCCTGAACAGGAATTTCACATTGGTCCAGCCCGTGTTGGTTGATGGGTCGATGACATACCATCCCCACGTACCCGGAGGAGCCGAGCAGGCGGTCAAGGCAAAGAGCGGGAGGAGCGCGAAGGCCAGCCGTGTCTTGGTCATCATCATCCCCTCAATGCTTCAAAATTTTGTCAAGGAACTGGGCGAACCGGTCGGATTTCGGCGCGTCAAACACTGCATCTGGCGTTCCGATTTCCACCATTTCGCCGGCATCCATGAAGGCAATCCGGTCCGCTACACGGCGGGCAAATCCCATTTCGTGAGTAACGCAGATCATCGTCATGCCGTCGCGCGCCAAATCTTCCATTACGTCTAGCACCTCAGCAATCATCTCTGGGTCGAGCGCCGATGTCGGCTCGTCAAATAGCATCAGTTTGGGTTCCATGCACAACGACCGCGCGATCGCGACCCGTTGCTGCTGCCCGCCTGACAGTTGACCGGGACGTTTGTCGGCTTGCTCTGGAATGCGCACCCGCTCCAAATATGACATGGCGCGCTCCTTGGCTTCTGCGCGCGATATGCCAGAGGCCCGGACCGGCCCCAATGTCAGATTGTCCATGACACTAAGATGCGGGAACAGGTTAAACTGTTGGAATACCATACCGATGTCGCCGCGCCCTTGGGCGTTGACGGCTTTGTCATAAAGGCTAATGTCACCCTTCTGGTGGGTCTCCAACCCAGCCAAAAGGCGCACGACTGTCGACTTGCCAGATCCCGACGGACCACAGATCACCAGCTTCTCGCCCTGATCGACATTCAGCGAAATGTCCTTGAGGACCTGAAAGTCTCCGTACCATTTGCTGACGCCATCCATAATGATCGCGTGTTCACTTTGCGCCATACCTGTGCCCGCCTCTTGCGTCCTGTTCGCCACTTGTTCTTTAGCCCGCGATCTGTTCAACTGATTGTGAGCGGCGGGTCCAACCGCTGCATTAATCGGTATGCTATACGAACTTGTATCAAATTTACTAACACCAAAAGGACAGCGCGCGATGAACTTTTTGCGAACTCTAGGGGCAGGTCTGCTGGCTTTGTCTACGATGGTAGGCGGGGCGCAAGCTCAGTCAGCTCTGAATGAAATTTTGTCAGGCGGTGTCCTGAAGGTCGGCACGACGGGCGATTGGAACCCGATGACGATGAAGGACCCGGCAACGGACAGCTATCGTGGTTACGATATCGACATCATGACAGAGCTTGCCAAGGACCTTGAGGTCGAGCTGGAATTCGTTGCGACCGATTGGAAAACACTGGTGAACGGGATTGTTGCTGGCAAGTATCAAATGACCGGGTCGGCCTCGGTTTCGCCATCACGGATGAAGGTTGCGGGTTATTCAGACTCGTATATCTCGGTCCACTTCTTGCCGTTCACCACATCAGGCAAGGTTGGGAACTATGACGGGTGGGACTCGATCAACCAACCCGACGTGAAGGTGGCCACAACTCTTGGCACCTCGTTTGAGAAATTCGTTCGCGAGTGGTTCCCAAATGCAGATATCAAAGTGGTCGAGGCACCTGCGCGCGGCTACCAAGAGGTATTAGCAGGCCGGGCAGACGTGTTCATCACGTCGAACATCGAAGGCGCCACCTTGACCGAGAAATTCCCGCAGGTTGCTGCGATCTCGGTGGATGAGCCGCGCTCGCCAACTCCAATTGCGATGCTGCTGCCGCAAACCGATCAGGTTTGGATCAACTACGTCAACAGCTGGATCAAGCTGAAGAAAGAAAAAGGTTTCTTCGAAGCGACGGCCGCGAAATGGGGTCTTTAAGCTAATCAGCTCAAAGCAAAGGCCGGGTGATTTGCCCGGCCTTTTTTTATGGAGCTACGACAGCTTGGCCGTTTGATAAAGCTTCACCTTTGTTCCACCATGATCCACGGGGGGACCGGGCTGCAAATACGGCAGGCCTGTGGCCTTCGCCAAGCCGCCGTCACTGGTGATGATGCCCACGCGCCAGCCTTTGAACCGCTCCACCAGCACTTTGCCCAGTGAGCCATAAAGCGCGAAGAGCAGCTTCTTATTGCCGATCCGTCCCCCATAAGGCGGGTTCACGATGACAAGGCCCGGGGGGCTATCGGGTCGTTGAAGGTCGCTGATCGAACCCTCGGTGAACTGTGTGAGTGTGGCAATTCCGGCGGCTTCGGCGTTCTGGATGCTGTTCTTGATCGCTCCTGCGTTGCGATCTGAGCCAAAGAAGCGTGGGCTTTGCGCAGTCACGTCTACGCCCGCCGCAGTTTTCATGCCCGCGAACGCGTCGTTATCAAAGCTCGCTAGGTTCTCAAACGCGAAATGCCGTGCCCGGCCGGGCAATAGTCCCACTGACATCTCGGCCGCTTCGATCAGGAACGTGCCCGATCCACACATGGGGTCCAATACCGGTTCTTGCCCGTCATATCCGGCGGCCTTCAGAAACAGCGCGGCCAAATTCTCGCGCATTGGGGCCTTGCCTGTCGCGGTTTTATAGCCGCGCTTGTGCAAGCTTTCCCCGGATGTATCCAAGCTGATGGTCACCAGATTGTCGTCGATCCGTACTTTCAAGACCAAAGCGGCATCCTTCGAGATCGTCGCACCCAGCTCTTCGGCAATCGCCTTCTCAACCCGCTGCGCGGCTGCTTTGTGGTGGTAGATTTTCGAACGTTTGCAAACGGCTTCGACCCTGACGGGTGTGTCAGCGCGCAGGAAGTCTGCCCAAGGGAATTTGCGTGACCGCTTGTCCAACTGTGCCAAGTGGAAAGCGCGAAAGCTTCCCAGACGCACCAGTACCCGCGTGGCGCCGCGCAACGTCAGGTTTGCCCGCCAAACCTCATCCCATCCGCCATGCGTGGTGACGCCGCCGGGACTTGCGGCCGGGGTCGCGAAGCCTGCTGCGCGGGCCTCTTCGGCCAGAAACGGCTCCAGACCGGGTGGGGCCACGAGGAAGATTTCGAACGTATTTGCGATTGCGTCTGTGCTGGTCATGGACACCCCATAGCCCATCATATGGGGCTGGGCGAGGCGAATTGTGCTTGTGTGGCGTGTGAACAGTGAACACAGTGACGGGAACTCCAATCCAAAAGGGTCTGATGATGCGCAGCTCAAAGACAATCCACGTTGTGTCCTGTCACGCCGAAGGCGAGGTCGGGGATGTTATCGTTGGCGGCGTGGCCCCTCCGCCCGGCGACACGATTTGGGAGCAAAGCCGCTTCATCGCCGAGGACCAGACATTACGCAATTTCGTGCTGAACGAACCACGAGGGGGCGTGTTTCGCCATGTGAACTTGCTGGTGCCTCCGAAACATCAAGAAGCAGACGCGGCTTGGATCATCATGGAACCCGAAGACACGCCACCGATGTCGGGGTCCAATTCAATCTGCATCTCCACCGTGCTCTTGAGCAGTGGTATTCTTCCCATGCAAGAACCCGAAACCCATCTGACGCTGGAAGCGCCCGGCGGGTTGGTGCGGGTGCGTGCGGAATGCAAAGACGGAGAAGTCCGTCGCGTCTACGTGCAGAATGTCGAAAGTTTCGCTGACCGGATCGATGCAATGATCGAGGTGGAGGGCATTGGAGCCTTGCGCGTCGATACGGCGTTCGGAGGGGACAGTTTCGTTATTGTCGATGCAGATGATTTGGGATTCACCCTATCCCCGGACGAGGCAGCCGACTTGGCCCGCACCGGCGCGAAGATTACCGATGCGGCCAACGAGCAGCTAGGCTTCAACCATCCCGTTACGGATTGGAACCATATCTCGTTTTGCCAGATTGCGGGGCGACTTTCGCGGGATGGTAACATCCTGTCTGGCCGCAACACGGTGGCGATCAAGCCGGGCAAATTGGACCGCTCGCCCTGTGGGACAGGTGCGTCAGCCCGCATGGCGGTGATGTTGGCGAAGGGGCAAATGGAGGCGGGTGATCAGTATCAGGCACGCTCGGTCATCGACAGCGAGTTTCGTTGTCGGATAGCCAAACAGGTTGATCTTAACGGGCGGCCCGCGATTATACCGGAAATCTCAGGCCGTGCTTGGATCACCGGCACGCATCAGCATATGCTGGACCCGTCCGATCCATGGCCCGAAGGCTATCGGTTGCGCGACACTTGGGGCGCGTCTTAAGCGAGGTCAGACGTCAAGCTCGACTGATGGAATGATCGGGAAAAACGTGCCGCCAGACCACAGGCCAAACCAGCTTTCGCCGTCCTGATCCTCATGCGCCCCAAGATCAATGAGCCGATAGAAGCTTTTGCGATCAATCAGAGCCTCAAGATTGGTGCGCACCAGCACATAAGGTGACGGCTCGCCGGTCTCAGAATCACGCACGATGCGGATCGGGGCGTCAGGTCCTGCGCTGGTCTCATCACCAACATGGGTTGTGAAGGTCAGCACTTGGTCATGCCCGGTGCCTTTGGCCTCGAAGTCAATCGCCACGAAGGGGGCGTCATCAACGGTAATGCCAACTTTCTCGACCGGAGTGACAAGGAAATAGTCTTCGCCGTCTTTACGAATAATCGAAGAGAACAGCTTGACCAACTCATGGCGACCTATTGGGGTGCCAAGATAGAACCACGTGCCATCCCGCGCGATGCGCATATCAAGATCGCCGCAAAAGGGCGGGTTCCACAAATGCACGGGCGGCGGCCCCTTTTTGCCCGCCTGACGTGCGGCCTGCGCCAAAGCCTCGGCGACATTCGCACCCTTTGGTGCATTTTCCGGCGATTTCCCGTCACTTGGCGCTTTTGTCATTTGTTCCCCCGGACAGATTGGCCTTTAATGATATGTAGACGCGGTGCGGAGGAATTTCCATGACGAACGAAACCCTTGTGAACGAGATAGAGGCGCTGGGCGAAAAGCTCGCGCAGGCCAAGGATGTGATATCGCGCCGGATTATTGGTCAGGATCAAGTGGTCGAGCTGACTTTGTCGGCCCTTCTGGCGGGTGGCCATGCGTTGCTTATCGGGTTGCCCGGCCTTGGAAAAACACGATTGGTGGAAACCCTGTCGACCGTCATGGGGTTGGGCGAGGGGCGCATCCAATTCACGCCAGACCTTATGCCTTCAGACATTTTGGGGGCTGAGGTGCTGGAAGAAAACAGCGATGGCACGCGTTCCTTTCGGTTTCTGAAAGGGCCGATCTTTTGCCAACTCTTGTTGGCGGACGAGATCAACCGCGCCAGTCCCCGCACCCAATCCGCGCTTTTGCAGGCGATGCAGGAACACAAAGTCTCGATCGCCGGGCAGTCCCATGATCTGGGCGAGCCGTTCCATGTGTTGGCCACCCAAAACCCGTTGGAACAAGAGGGGACGTACCCTTTGCCCGAGGCACAGCTTGATCGGTTTTTGTTGCAGGTGGATGTGGACTATCCGGACCGACAGGCCGAACGGGATATCCTTTTGGCAACAACCGGTACAGAGGACGCGAAAGCCGAACCGGTATTTTCTGGGGCTGAGCTGATTGCAGCACAAACTCTGTTGCGGCAAATGCCCATCGGAGAAAGCGTGGTCGATGCGATCCTTGATCTTGTGCGCGCTTGTCGCCCGGATGATGACACCGCCCCGCAGATCGTGCGGGATACGGTCAGCTGGGGGCCGGGGCCGCGTGCGGCGCAGGCGTTGATGCTGCTTACACGGGCGCGGGCTTTGATTGATGGGCGGCTGGCGCCCGGCATTGACGATCTGCGCGCCTTGGCCCGCCCAGTGCTGAGCCACCGCATGGCGCTTAGCTACGGTGCCCGCGCTGCCGGGCATGATTTGCCCGCTGTGATCGACGCCGTCGTCGCGCAGGCGACGCAATCTGTGGCGGCCGCATGACACCCGACCCCACCTTGCGATCACGGGCCGAGGCGCTGGCCGAGCGCCTGCCGCCTCTGCTTGCGCAAGCACAGCACCTGGCCTCTAGCGTGGAATTGGGAGAGCACGGGCGTAAGCGACCGGGGCAGGGCGATGCATTTTGGCAGTTTCGTCCGGCGCAACCCGGCGATCCGGCACGTCTGATCGACTGGCGGCGTTCTGCCCGGTCTGACCATCACTATGTGCAAGAGAAAGAATGGCAGGCGGCGCAAAGTGTGTTGTTCTGGGTCGATCCCTCGGAATCGATGGCGTTTGCCTCGTCACAAGATGTGCCTGAGAAGGGCGTATTGGCGCGAGTGTTGGCGCTGGCGTTGGCCACGCTATTGGTGCGCGGCGGCGAACGTGTGGGGCTTGTCGGAAATGCGATCCCCGCCGGACGGGGCGACCTTGCGCTTAGACGGATGGTTGATGGATTGACCGGCACGCAGGACGCTGACTTTTCAGATATGCCACCAAGGTCGCGCGCCGTTTTCTTATCGGATTACCTTGGGGATCTTGCCCCGATCACACGCGCTGTGACCAAGGCGGCGGATCGCGGCGTAAAAGGGGCCTTGCTGCAAGTGCTCGACCCGGTCGAAGAAGCCTTCCCGTTTCGCGGTCGCATGATTTTCGAAGATGTCTCGGGCACGCTGGAACATGATACGACACAGGCGCGCGATTTACGGGATCGTTATCTGGAGCGGCTGGCCACCCGCAAGGCCGAGGTCGCAGACCTTGCGCGCCAAACTGGCTGGCAGTTTCATACCCATCACAGTGCCGATCCGGCCAGCGCTGCGCTTTTGTGGCTCTATCACGCGATTGAGGGGCCAAGATGATCGCGGGGCTTCCCATAGCGTTCACGACGCCGTGGATTTTGGCCGCACTTGTTGTGTTGCCCGTCCTTTGGTGGTTGCTCAGGGCCGTCCCGCCTGCGCCGATCCGCCGTCGGTTCCCCGCCGTCACGCTATTGTTGGGACTGGAAGATCGCGAGGCAGAGAGTGACCGGACGCCGTGGTGGTTGCTGCTCTCGCGTCTTATGGCCATTGCCGCCCTGATCATTGGGTTCGCAGGCCCCGTTTTGAACCCGGAACCCCGCCAAGATGGACAGGGACCGCTTTTGATTTTCGCGGATGCTGGTTGGGCGTCGGCGTCCGACTGGCCGCAGCGGATAACAGCGATCGAGCGCCGGTTGGACAGTGCTGCGCAGGCTGGGCGTCCTGTGGCCATTGTCTTGTCGCATGAAGTTGCCGAACCAGATGCGCGGCCAGCGCAATGGCTCAGCGCAGGCGATTGGAGAAGCCGTCTTCCCGGATTGTCCCCGGTTGCATGGAACGCGGCTTACGGCGTGGCCGAGACGTGGGTGGCGAACCAACAATCTGCAGACACGATCTGGTTGTCAGACGGGCTGGAGCGTTCGGGGCGCGCAGCGCTGTTGGCCGCATTTGAAACGCGTGGCGATGTGGAGGTCTTACAACCCACCGCCCCCAGATTGGGTCTTTTGCCCGCCCAGCCACAGGACGGCGCCTTGGTTTTACCTGTGCGGCGCAGCGAGGCCGATCTGCCGCAGGACCTGACCGTCGAGGCACATGGCCCCGATCCTTCGGGTGTCGAACGCGTGCTGATGACGGTCTCGGTTCCCTTCGGGGTTGGTGAAAGCGAAGCAGAGGCGCGGATCAGTCTACCGCCCGAACTCCGCAATCGTCTCACTCGGTTTCAGATTGCCGACATACGGGCAGCAGGTGCGGTTTCACTGGCAGATGACAGTCTGCGGCGACGTCGCGTGGCACTGTTGTCCGGTGCGCAGTCCCGCGAAGGGTTGGAGCTTTTGTCCCCCCTGCATTACCTGCGCGAGGCGCTGGTGCCCTCGGCCGAAGTGATCGACGGAGACGATATCTCGACCTTGATCGAAGCGGGACCCGAGGTGATCATTCTGCCCGATGTTCCGGGTCTTGCGGATGATGATCAGAAGGCGTTGGCGGCTTGGGTGGCGCAGGGCGGGCTGCTGTTGCGGTTTGCAGGACCTCGACTTGCCGCGGCCGACACGGGCCGTGGTGTCGAAGATATCTTGCTGCCGGTGCGGCTTCGGGCTGGTGGGCGTGTCGTCGGCGGCGCGATGAGCTGGGGCGCGCCACGCGCGTTGGCCCCGTTTGACGAAAGCTCGCCTTTTTATGGGCTGCCCATCCCTGACGATGTGCTGGTGAACGCCCAGATTCTTGCCGAACCCGCGCCTGACTTGGCGCAGCGCACGCTGGCGTCGCTTGCAGATGGCACGCCACTGGTGACACGCAAGACCTTGGGTGACGGGCAGGTGGTGCTGTTCCACATTTCCGCCAACGCCGAATGGTCAACCCTGTCACTATCGGGCTTGTTTGTTCAGATGCTTGAGCGTCTGGCTGTATCCTCGCAACCGGGGCAGGCAAGGGCCGAAACGCTTGAGGGCACACAATGGGTTGGCGAACGGCTGCTTGATGCGTTCGGGCAACTCGGGCCGGCAGGAGCCATGGCAGGCATTGCTGGGCCACAGCTGTTGAACGGTGCCAGTGCGCAGGTCCCGCCGGGCATTTACGCGGATGGTGATCGCCGGTTTGCCGTCAACACGTTACAGGCCGATGCCGTTCTTAGCCCCGCAACATGGCCCGCGCGGATTACGCCGCGCTGGGAAGATCGCAGTGCTGCCCGCGATCTCGCTCCGTATTTTTTGGCCGCTGTGCTGATCCTTGGTCTTATAGATGTTATGGCAAGCCTGTGGCTGTCTGGTCGTTTGGGCCGGACAAGTGCGACAACACGCGCGCTACGGACCAGCGTGGTTCTTATTGCGCTTGTAGCCGGTGGCGTGATGGGCGGCCCACAAGTGGTGCGTGCGCAATCCTCCGATGCGCTCGGCCAGTCCGTTGCTGCGGCGGGGACTGTGACGCTTGCCCATGTCTTGACCGGCGACGCGCAAACCGACGAGGTTGCGAAGGCGGGTCTTTTGGGGTTGTCAGATCAGTTGTACCTGCGGACCTCGGTCGAACCGCTACCCCCGATCGGGCTTGATATCGAGGTGGACGAACTTTCGGTCTACCCCTTCCTGTACTGGCCTGTCACTGCCGGGACGGCGCAGCCCAGTCCGCAAGCCTATGACCGGCTTAAACGCTATCTGGCGGGTGGCGGGTTTATCCTTTTCGATACACGGGACGAGGGGTTTGGCGGCGACAGCCCCGCCTCGCGCAGGCTCAGGACCATCGCGTTGCCGCTTGGACTGCCCGCGTTAGAGCCGGTGCCATACGATCACGTCCTGACACGCGCCTTCTATCTGCTTGAGGAGTTCCCCGGTCGTGCACGGGGTGCTGCTTGGGTCGAAGCCGCACCCCCAAATGCCGAACGGGCCGAGGGGATGCCGTTTCGTAACCTGAATGACGGCGTTAGCCCGGTGATCATTGGCGGTAACGACTGGGCTGGGGCATGGGCGATCCGGTCCGACGGCGCGCCGATGTTCCCGGTTGGGCGTGGGCAAGCTGGCCAGCGTCAACGCGAAATGGCGATCCGGTTCGGGGTCAATCTGGTCATGCATGTGCTGACCGGGAATTATAAGTCCGATCAAGTCCATGTGCCTGCATTGCTGGACAGGCTGGGCGAATGAACGCATCGGACATCATATTCTCACCCGGTCTGCCATGGCCAGTGATTGCAGCGCTGGCGGCGCTGACGGTTGCCGCACTAGCGCTGGCGATCTGGCGGGGGCTGGCGGGTTGGGCACTCAGAGCGTTGGCCGCATTGGCGGTGCTGATCGCGCTTTCGGGGCCGTCGTTGCAACAAGAAGATCGCGAGCCACTGTCCGACCTTCTGCTGGTCGTGATTGACGACAGCGCCTCGCAAGGGCTTGGCGACCGAGGCGAACAAAACGCCGCCGCGATTGACGCGCTGCAAGCCGGCGTGGCCGCGCGTGGTGGATTGGATTTGTCCGTTCGGACCTTATCCGAATTGGCAGACCCCGCCGCCCCCGAAGGCACGCAACTGATGGCGGCCGTTGCGTCTGCGTTGGCTGATTTGCCCCGCGAACGGGTGGCAGGGGTGGTGACGATCACGGATGGTGTGGTCCATGACGCGGACCTGCCATCTGGCCTGTCATCTGATCTGTCGGCACCGTTCCACGGTTTATTAACGGGCCGTGCCGCAGATTGGGATCTGCGCTTGTCTGTCCTTCAAGCCCCGGCATTTGCTATTCTGGACGAGCCGACCGAAATCCGCTTGCGGGTCGATGCACTGGGCGCGCGGGCTGGTTTGGATGAAATGGTCGAACTGACGGTGTCGCGTGATGGAGGAGAGCCAGAGCCGCTGACGGCTCGTGTCGGGCAAGAGATCGTTTTGCCCCTGACGCTGACCCATGCTGGGCGCAATCTGATCCACATCGCACTTCCACCGCGCGAGGGCGAGCTGACCGATCGAAACAATGCCGCCGCGGTCGAGATTAATGGGGTGCGCGATCGGCTACGTGTGTTGTTGGTTTCGGGCACACCACATCCCGGCACACGGACGTGGCGCAACCTATTGAAATCCGACAGTGCTGTGGATCTGGTGCATTTCACCATCCTGCGTCCAATGGAAAAACAAGACGGGGTCCCGGTGAACGAGCTGAGCTTGATTGCCTTCCCTATCCAAGAACTTTTTGTTGAGAAGATCGACGAGTTCGACTTGATTATCTTTGACAGATACCGGCTGCGAGGCATTCTGCCCGGCGGCTATCTGGACAGCGTGCGCGCTTATGTAGAACGCGGGGGCGCGGTGCTGATTTCAGCAGGGCCTGCATTGGCCAGCGCCGAGAGTATTGCGCGCTCTGGTCTGTCCTCCATCTTGCCTGCTTATCCAACCGGTCGATTGATCGAAGACGCGTTTCGGCCTGAAATCAGTGCGCCCGGTGCGCGCCACCCCGTGACCCAGGACCTGCAAGACTTTGCCCCTGATGATGGTTGGGGGTCTTGGCTGCGACGGGTCGAGCTTGAACCAACCGCTGGCCATACCATTCTTGCCGGGCCAGATGGCAGTGCGCTTTTGACCGTTGATCGGGTCGAGGACGGGCGGGTCGCCCTTCTTGGGTCGGATCACGCGTGGCTCTGGGCACGCGGCTATGAGGGTGGCGGACCACATTTGGAGCTTTTGCGCAGGTTGGCCCATTGGCTGATGCGCGAGCCGGAGTTGGAAGAAGAAGCCCTGAGTGCAAGTCCGACTGAAACCGGTCTGTCGATCACGCGGCGCAGCATGGGCGATACGGCCCCCGATGCCATCGTCACAGCGCCCGACGGGACGGAATTGACCGTCCAGCTTGATGAGGTTGCTCCCGGCCTGTTCGAAGGCGCCCTCAGTGCCCGCGACCAGGGTCTGTACCGGGTCGAGCAAGGCGACCTTGCCACGGTGGCCATTCGCGGCACTGCAGCTCCGCGCGAGTTTGAACAACCGATTGCGGATGCGAGTATTCTTAGACCACTTGCCGTGCAAACCAACGGTACGGTGAAACGGATCGAAGAGGGGCTGCCGCTCTTACGCCCTGTGCGTGCAGGACGTCAGGCCCATGGTCAGGGCTGGATTGGCTATACGCCTCGCAACGCCTTTGTGACACAGGCCATCCGCGTCGTGCCACTAACGCCGCCTTGGCTCATGCTGGCAATCGCGGCGCTAGCGCTTATCGGTGCGTGGTTGTGGGAAGGGCGAAGGGACAGGCCGCAGCGCGGTTAGCTGTCAGGCTGCAATAGCACTTCGCGCGAATGGGATGCGAACTCGCGCCGCCACAGGATAGCGACCGTCAGCAATGTTGCCAGCATCAGTGTGATCGGCCCAATCAGCCATGCCAGTGAACCCATCGCGAAGTAAACAGACCTGAGGCCGCGATTGAAACTGCGCGCGGCGGTGATATTGATCTCGCCAGCCTTGCGGGCGCGGGGCAGGGCGGTTGCGTCGCCAGCGTCGTTGGGCACCGAGGCCATAACAACCGCGCAATAGCCAAACAGCCTATGCGCCCAGACGAATTTCAAAAACGCGTTTGTCAGGAACAGGACGACCAGCAGTATCTTAACTTCCCAGACCAGCTCAGGCGCGCTGGTCTGCGTCAGGTCCTGCGCCACGCCGCTTAGTCGCTCTGTATTGCCAAGTAGGGCCATGCTGCCCCCGATCGCAATCATCGAGGCAGAGGCAAAGAAACTCGCGCCTTGGCGCAACGTAGCCAGAATGGCGCTGTCGAATATCCGAGGTTCCCGCGAGACAAACTGCTCCATCCAGTCACGCTGGTATTGCGCGACCAGTCGGGACACGGAGGGGCGCGCAGCCGAAGTGTGCTCGATCCGCCAGCCTATGGCGATCCACGCGAATATAATCAGAGCCGCGGCCACCGCATCGAGCGGCGAAAACAGCGAAAGGCGTTCGGCAAAAGACATGCGCGCACGCTACCTTTATTCCTTTCGGTTGCCAAATTGGAAAATTGGTTATATTTTTTTACCAATTGTAGATTCTGGAGTGACGTCATGCAGATGCCGACCCCTAATGCCGCAATCCTTGCGCGGAAAGCCCAGATCGTGAAACGTCTGCAATCCGTGCTGCCAGATGGTGCGGTTATTCATGACCCGATTGAAACACGGGCCTATGAGTGCGATGCGCTGACAGCCTATAAATGCCCACCGCTTTGTGCTGTGCTGCCAGCGTCTACTGAAGAAGTGTCGGCTGTGATGGGCATCTGCCATGAAGAAGGCGTACCAGTGGTGCCGCGTGGCGCGGGGACTTCGCTGGCAGGCGGTGCGTTGCCCACAGCGGACAGTGTGATTTTGGGCGTGGCGCGGCTGAACGATGTGATTGAGACTGACTATGGCAATCGCATCATTCGGGTGCAGTCCGGGCGCACGAACCTGTCTGTGACCGGCGCGGTTGAGGACGAAGGGTTTTTCTATGCCCCTGACCCGTCCTCTCAGCTTGCCTGCGCGATTGCGGGCAATATCGCGATGAACTCCGGCGGGGCGCATTGCCTGAAATACGGCGTGACGACCAACAATCTGATGGGCGTGACGATGGTTATGGCAAATGGAGAAGTCGTTGAAATCGGTGGTGCGCATCTTGATACCGGTGGGCTGGACCTGCTTGGTTTGATCTGTGGCTCTGAGGGCCAGCTGGGCATCGTGACCGAAGCCACCTTGCGCATTCTTGCCAAGCCCGAGGGCGCGCGCCCGGTGCTGATCGGGTTCGACTCGAACGAAGTTGCGGGCCGTTGTGTGTCAGATATCATCAAGTCCGGTATCCTACCGGTCGCAATCGAATTTATGGACCGCCCCTGTATCCGTGCGACCGAAGCATTTGCAGGCGCCGGCTATCCCGATTGTGAGGCGCTTTTGATCATCGAGGTTGAAGGCTCGGATGCCGAGATCGACGAACAACTGTCTCGCATCATCAAGATCGCGCGCACCCATGATCCCGTGGAACTGCGCGAAAGCAACTCGGCCGAGGAAAGCGCGAAAATCTGGTTGGGGCGTAAATCGGCCTTTGGGGCGATGGGGCAGATCAACGATTACATGTGTCTGGATGGGACGATCCCGGTGTCGGAACTGCCGCTGGTTTTGCGCCGCATTGAAGAGATGAGCAAAGATTACGGTCTTGATGTCGGCAATGTGTTTCACGCAGGTGACGGCAACATGCACCCGTTGATCTTGTTTGACGCCAACAAACCAGGTGACCTTGAGAAATGCGAGGCTTTCGGGGCCGATATCCTGAAACTTTGTGTCGAGGTCGGGGGCTGCTTGACCGGGGAGCATGGCGTGGGAGTTGAAAAAAAAGACCTGATGGTTTCACAATACAACCAACTCGATCTGGACATCCAGCTTGCTGTCAAAGACGTGTTCGATCCCGCGTGGATACTGAACCCAGCCAAGGTCTTTCCCCTTTCCGCCACCCAATCAAGGCGCGCATCATGACACCGTCGAATGAAACTGAACTGGCCGAAGCGATTGCTGGGGCAAGCGGCCCGTTGCGCGTGCGCGGCGGCGGTACGCGGGATATTGGCGCGCCGGTTGGCGGTTCTGAGCTGTCCACTCTGGGTCTGTCTGGCGTGACACTTTACGAGCCGGGCGCGTTGACACTGGTGGCGCAGGCGGGAACCCCTTTGACCGAGATCGAGGCATTGCTGGCCTCTGAAAACCAGCGCTTGGCGTTTGAACCGGGCGACCTGCGGTCACTTTTGGGCACTGATGGAACGCCGACCATTGGTGGTGTGGTGGCCACGAACGCCTCTGGCCCGCGACGTATACAAGTGGGCGCGGCCCGTGATTTCTGTCTAGGTGTCCGGTTCATTGACGGGCAGGGGCAGGTTTTGAAGAACGGTGGCCGTGTGATGAAAAACGTAACCGGCTATGACCTTGTAAAGCTGATGACAGGAAGCTGGGGCACGCTGGGCGTGCTGAGCGAAGTCAGCTTGAAGGTTCTGGCCATTCCCGAAACCGAGGCGACATTGATTTGCGACGGGCAAAGCGCGGAAGACGCCGTGAAATCCATGGCAGCGGCTCTGGGGTCGCCTTATGACGTGACCGGTGCCGCACAAATGAACGGCAAAACAATGGTCCGTATCGAAGGGCTGGAAGGGTCGGTTGCCTACCGCTCTGAAGCGTTAAAAAATGGGCCATTGTCGGGGTTCGACGTGATGGAAGCAGACACCTCTGCCGCGCTTTGGCGCGACCTTCGTGACCTGCGCCCGTTTGCGGGGCAAGACGGTGCGGTCTGGCGCATCTCGGTCAAGCCGAGCGAAGGGCCGGTATTGGTGTCGGGGCTTTCTGAACTGGCACCCGAGGCCATATTTGATTGGGGCGGCGGTCTGGTATGGCTCAGCGTTCCTGATACCGAAGACGCTGGCGCGTCGCTGATCCGCGCAAAGGTTGCGAAACTGGGTGGCCATGCGACGCTTGTGCGCGCCAGTGCTGCCACGCGGGCGACCGTTCCGGTGTTTCAACCCGAACCCACGCCGATTGCTACACTGACCAAAGGCTTGCGCGCGAGGTTCGACCCGCGCGGCATCTTGAACCCCGGCCTGATGGGAAACTGACATGCAAACCCATTTCACCGAAGAGCAGTTGAAAGATCCTGCCATAAAGCGCGCCAATGAAATCCTGCGATCCTGCGTTCACTGCGGGTTCTGCACCGCCACCTGTCCCAGTTATCAGGTGCTCGGGGACGAGCTCGACAGCCCGCGTGGGCGCATCTATTTGATCAAGGATATGTTGGAAGCTGGGCGTGCTGCCGACAAAAAAACCGTTGAGCATGTGGACAAATGCTTGTCCTGCCTTGCCTGCATGTCGACCTGCCCCTCGGGCGTGCACTATATGCATCTTATCGACCATGCGCGCGCGCATATTGAAAAGACATACAAACGCCCCTTGTTTGATCGATTGTTGCGCTGGACCTTGGCGCGGATCATTCCCTATCCGGGGCGTTTCCGTCTGGCGATGCACGGGGCGCGACTGGCCCGACCGCTGCGCAAGTTCATGCCAGACCCACGGTTGGAGGCGATGCTGGAAATGGCGCCGCCCAAACTGCCCAAGCCCAGCCGAAACGATCAGCCACAGACCTTCCCCGCGAAAGGCGTGCGCCAGAAACGTGTGGCCTTGCTGACAGGGTGCGCGCAAAAGGCGCTGGACACTGATATCAACGACGCAACGATCCGCCTGCTGACAAGGCTGGGGTGCGAGGTTGTGGTCGCGAAAGGCATGGGTTGCTGTGGCGCGCTTACCCATCACATGGGCAAAGAGGATGAGAGCCACACCCAAGCCGCAACCAACATCCAAGCGTGGATGGGCGAGGCGCGCAGGGACGGGCTGGATGCGATTGTGATCAACACCTCGGGCTGCGGGACCACGGTAAAGGACTACGGCTACATGTTCCGAAACAATCCGATGGCCGATGACGCGGCTAAGGTTTCGGCCCTTGCGATGGATGTCAGCGAATTGCTGATGACGCTGAAAATGCCAAAGGCGCAGATGAACAAGCGAGTGGCCTATCATTCGGCCTGTAGCCTGCAACATGGGCAACAGATTAAGACGCACCCGAAAACCCTGCTGAAACGTGCCGGATTTGAGGTGGTTGAACCTGCGGACCCGCACCTGTGTTGCGGCTCGGCCGGGACGTATAACCTGATGCAGCCGGCAATCTCGCAAGAGCTGAAGCGGCGGAAAGTCACCCATCTGGAGGCCAAATCGCCGGACATCATTGCAGCGGGTAATATTGGCTGCATGATGCAAATTGGATCGGGTACGGGCATTCCTGTCGTGCACACGGTCGAGCTTTTGGATTGGGCAACCGGGGGGCCACAACCACGTAAATTAGGTTAAGACCAACACTTTTTCCTTTTTTCCACCCTCATTTTCGCCCTAAACATGTGGTCAGAGGGTGGAATAACCATCCCGCCAGAGGCAGGACTATGAAGAAAACGCTCGCATTGATGGCCGTTGGCCTATGGTTGGCCAGCCCGCTAACTGCGTCTGACCCGTCGCCCCTTCGCACGCTGATGACTGGCGATGACAGTCGTGGCTGGGAAGGTGTTGGCCGTTTGAACATCGGCGCAGGCGGCATGTGCACAGGCGCTATGATCACCGAAACTCTGGTCCTGACGGCGGGCCACTGCATGTTTGACAAGACCACTGGTGAGCGTGCCAAACCCGAAGAGATTGAATTTTTGGCCGGCTGGCGCAACGGTCGTGCCTCGGCGTATCGCGGGGTGCGGCGCATGGCCGTGCACCCCGATTTCACATTCGACAGTGTTGATAAAGCCGCGCGCGTGGTGAATGACTTAGCCCTATTGGAGCTAGATCAACCCATTCGCAAAAGCTCGGTGCAGCCGTTTGCTGTCCATGCGCGGCCACGCAAGGGGGCCGAGGTGGGGGTGGTGTCATATGCCCACGACCGATCCGAAAGCCCGGCCTTGCAAGAGATGTGCAAGGTACTGGCTCGCCAAAGTGGTGCACTGGTGATGAGTTGCTCGGTCGATTTTGGGTCGTCAGGCGCACCAGTTTTTGTGGTGCAAGACGGTAAGCCGCATATCGTTTCGGTCGTTTCAGCCAAGGCGATGGTGCGCGATATTCCAGTATCGCTTGGCACCAATCTTGAACGTCCGCTTCTTGAGTTGATCCAGATGCTCAAAACCGGTGATGGGGTGTTTACGCGGGCGAACCCGACTTCGCGCCCGCAGGTTAAGAACATTGGTACCGGCGCCGCTGGTGAAGGAGGCGCAAAATTCCTGCGCCCCTGACACATTTTCTGGGCGCGGTTGTTCTTTTGCTGCTGTCCTATGCACCCCCTTCCTATGCACAAAGCAGCTCGGGTCTGGACCGTTTGACACAACGCGAAGATCTGTTTGGTTATGAAGCGGTCGGGCGTCTCGATTTCGGCAAAGGCAGCTACTGCACGGGAGTTCTGATCTCGACCGATTTGGTTCTGACTGCGGCCCATTGCCTGGAAGATGTTGCACAGGCCGGAAACACCAAAGGCGTTCGCTTCCGGGCGGGTCTTAGGGATGGAAAAGTGGTCGCAGCACGCGCAGCAAAACTGGCGGTAATGCACCCGGATTACGACCCGAACGCGCGAATGGGGTCAAGAAACATTCGAAATGACGTTGGGTTGGTGCAGCTTGATACGCCAATTCCCTCTGCACTTGCGGCTCCGTTTGTCGTGGATCGACTGCCGCCTGCCAAACGGCGTGTTTCGGTGGTTAGCTATGCGCGCGGTCGTAACGACGCACTTTCTCGCCAGGCGGTGTGCTCGGTTTTAGGCCGAAGTCGTGGTCTGCTCGCCTTCAACTGCGATGTCTGGTTTGGCTCGTCAGGAGCGCCGGTGTTCGATGTTAGCGGCCGTCGCGCCCGTATCGTCTCGTTGGTGTCGGCGGGATCGAAATCGCAAGGTGGAACCGTCGCATACGGGTCAGAGCTTTACAGCCGCGTGGCTGAGGTCAAGCAAGCGTTGCGTGCGGGACGTGGTGTGATCGGCAGCACGGGTTTCAAACCCCGACGTATCGGGGTGGGTGAAGGCAGCGATACCGGGGCACGTTTTCTGCGCCCGTAAACTGTTTCCAGATCACCCCCTTGAAGCGAAAAAAATTCTCCATAGATTTATGACACGGGCGCCGCTGAGCCGGGTCCGTAAATAACCGCCTGTCCCAAAAGGGAAGGCCCAACACATGTCGCTTTTAGGAGGACACTATGCGTAACTTTGACCTTACACCCCTTTACCGTGCCACTGTCGGCTTCGACCAAATCGCTGACCTGATGGACCGCGTGTTGACCAATGACGTGAGCCGCGAAAGCTACCCCCCTTACAACATCGAAAAAACTGATGATGACGCATGGCGCATCTCGGTTGCCGTTGCTGGTTTCACCGAAGACGAGCTGTCGATTGAACTGCGTGAGAATGCTCTGTTCGTCAGTGCCAAGAAATCGGAAGAAGCCGAGCGGACATACCTGCACCGTGGCATCGCCACCCGCGCGTTTGAACGCCGCTTCCACTTGGCCGACCATGTGCGTGTGACGGGTGCGACCCATGAGCACGGCATGTTGCATATCGACCTCGTGCGCGAAGTACCTGAGGCGCTGAAACCGCGCCGGATCGAGATCGCCTCGACCAAAGACTTGGACGGCAAGGCCATCGAAGCCTAATCAGATACATCTGGAAAATGGATGATGGCGCGGAGGGACCAATCCCTCCGCGCCTTTTTTCATGCCGTCTGACGGCGCTCTTGTTCCAACAGATAAAAGCTAGCGGCCAGAATAATTGCCGTGCCCAGCCACATGGACCCTGTTGGCAGAAAGCCAAACACCACGAAGCCCAGCACCACATTGAACACCAGTTTCAGATGGTCAAACGGTTGCAGGAAGGCGGCGTCTGCCAACGAGTACGCTCGCACCAGGACGTGCTGCGCCAACGCAGTCAGAAGTCCTGCGCCGACTACCAGCCAGATCGCGTTTGGCGGCAGAGTAAATCCTGTGCTCAGGGCGAGGCCCGCGTTGATCGGGCTTAGTAGGATCAAAAGATAGATGGTGATCGTCTCTGGACTGTCCTTATGGGTCAGGAACTTGGTGATCACCGAGCTTGCGGCCCAAAGCGCTGCGGCCCCAACAGGCAAAAGGGCGGTGAGCTGGAACTTGTCCGACCATGGCTCCAAGATAATTGCCCCACCAATGATTCCCGCTACAACTGCAGCCCATCGGTGGATCGAGACAAGCTCGCGCAGGAACAGGCCCGCACCCAGTGTCACAAAGAAGGGTGACAGTAAGATCAGCGCAATCGCCTGCCAGATCGGTACATGGGCCAGCCCAAGCGTCCAAAGTTGCACACCTCCGGCGGCAAGAGCCACGCGCAGCACTTGTAGCCATAGCTGAGAGGTTTTTATCACCGCGCTACGGTGTCGAAACACCCAAGGCAGATAAAAACCCAATGCGATCAGATATTGCCAGAACGTAACCGTGGGCGCAGACGCCCCCAGTTTCATTGTTGCCCCTTGAAGGGCGGTGTTCACGACAGCGAAACTTGCGCCTGCCAGAACCATAAGACCAGCCGCCTTCACAGGCGTGGTCAGCGTCAATTGATGAGCCATTGCGTATTGTCCTTTCTTCCTTACGCGTTGACCCAAGGCAGAAGGACAAGGCACACGGAAACTCCGCGCGCCTTAGACCATCCTCTTCCATCCGGACTTTAACCGTCGGCTCCGGAATTTCGCCGGATCTGCTGACACCTCTTTTTCCAAAAGGCCGCTCGTGGGCTTTAACCACCGGTGGGGAATTTCGCCCCGCCCTGAGAATGTCGCCACCCCGGCAGGGGCAGCGACACGGAAGATAGGGTTGGCGGAATGGGCGGTCAAGCCCGCGTTAGTTAGACAGGCTTTCAGCAAGACGCATCAGCGTGACAGCTTCAGCGCGGTAGCCATAAGGGTCGTTGCCTTTAGCGCCGTTGGCCAGCGAAATGGCGTCCGAGTAAGTCCAGTCGCCAAGATATTTATCTTCGCGCAGAAGCTGCCCGAAACCGGCAATCGCGGCGGCAAACTGTTGCTCTACACCCGCGCCACCTGCACCTGCAACAATTGGCGTTTCGATCAACGTGCTGACATCCTCGCCCGGCCGTTTGTAGCGCAGTTTCAGGAACCCAAGCTCCTCAGACCCTCCGACTTCGGGGGCAGGGGCATACCGCAAGGCGTCGGTCAACACCGCGTCCGACCCAACCGGCGTCACCTCGTAAATCGCGGTCACTTGGTGGCCTGCTCCAATCTCACCCGCATCGACCTTGTCATTGTTGAAATCCTCGCGTGCCAAGGCACGGGTTTCGTAGCCAATCAGCCGATATTCCGCGACCTGAGCAGGGTTGAACTCTACCTGTATCTTCACATCGTCAGCCAGAGGGAACAGCGCGCCGGACAACTGGTCCACCAGCACTTTGCGTGCCTCGCCCAGCGTGTCGATATAGGCGGCCTGACCGTTTCCGTTCTGTGCCAAAGCCTGCATGGTCGCGTCATCCAAATTGCCGCGACCAAAGCCCTGGATCGACAGATATATGCCGGTGTCGCGCTTTTTGGCGATGTAATCTTTCAACTGATCTGGGTCGTGAATGCCGACGTTGAAATCCCCGTCGGTGGCCAGAAGAACCCGGCCAACATCGCCGTCTTCATACATCCGTTCTGCGACTTGATAAGCAAGCTCGATCCCCTCGGCTCCGGCGGTCGAACCACCAGCCCCAAGCCGGTCAAGTGCGGCGAGGATCGTCGAGCGTTCCGCGGCCTTCGTCGGCTTCAACACCTCACCCGCGCTGCCAGCATAGGCTACGATGGCGACTTCATCCTCGGGGCGCAGTTCAGACAACATCAACCGCAGGCTTTGCTTCAAAAGCGGCAGCTTGTCGGGGTCGGACATCGACCCGGAGGTGTCGATCAGAAAGACGAGGTTCAGGGGCGGGCGTTCATCAACCACATCGCCCTGAATACCAATCTGCACCAGTTGCGTGTCGGCGTTCCATGGCGTTTGCATCGTCGAGACCGTCGGCGCAAAGGGGTGCGGGCCTTCGGGGGTAGGATAGGCATAGGGGAAGTAATTCACCATCTCTTCGATCCGCACGGCGTCTGGATTTGGCATATAGCCCGCGTTTAGATCACGCCGGATGACAGAATAGCTTGCGGTGTCCACGTCGATTGAGAAGGTGGATACCGGCTCCTCAGAGGTGATTTTTAGAGGCGAGGGGGCTTCGTTGGCGTATTGCTCGCTGTTGCCCTCTGCGGGCACTGGCAGAATAGCGGGCATTTCGTCGAGGATGACGTGGTTCTCAGCATCTCCGAAGGTCGAAACGTCAGCTTCACCGTAAGTGAACCCTATCCCTGATTGCCCACTGAATTTGAGACCTCCGCTAGGACGCTTCGTAGTTTGGGGTGCAACTTTAGCCGTGGACGATCCAGGATAAAGTTCGCGAAACTCTAGTTGCTCGATTGAAGGTGTAACTTCTGGCTGCGGGACAACTTCCTCCAATGGTTTAGGCGCGGGCTGCGCCACGACTTCTTCCTCCACCAGCACGTCATCAACGGTTGGCGTTGGGATCATCGTCACATCCGGCAACGACACCTCATCGACATTCGGCATCACCACAAAAACCGCAAACCCAACGGCGACCATTGCGGTCGTTGCGGCCAATCCACCGCGTGTGTTCAAAGCATTCAGCATTCTCGATACTCCTTTTCCAATCACCCCGAATTTTGGGGTGTCAGAAATAGGACGCGCGTCAGGTCGCGATCCTTGGAGATCATCGAAATTTTTCATGGCGAGCGCCAGATCTGCCTCTTTCGCCGAGGGCTCTGGCGTAGGCGGGGCCGCGCGCAAGGCGGCCTTCAGATCGTCAAGATCGTCGCTCATATCGCGTCCTCCTCTGCCCGCATCTCGCGCAGGCGTTTCTTCACTTCGGACATCCGCCAGGCGATTGTCCCCTCAGATAGCCCCAGAACCTGACCGGCTTCGGCTTGTGTCAGGTCTTCGCCCAAAACCAGCGCGACGGTATCGCGCAACTCATCGGGCAGGGCGGTCATGGCTTGGCTTAGCCAGTCGTGCGCCTCGGCGTCCTCACGGATCGCCGCGCGCCGGTTCACTTCCCAATCGCCCCAGCCATCGGCAGCTTTCGCATGCGTGGCGGCTCGGCGACGACGATCATGGGCGGCGTTCACAGCAACGCGGTAAAGCCACGTCGTAAACCGCGCATCGGCCCGGAAGCTTTGCAGTTTGGCGGGCAGGGCTGCGCAGATATCTTGCGTCAGATCCTCCGCATCCGTTCGATTGCCAATAAGGCGATAGGTGAACGCAAAGAGCCGATCATAATTGCGCGACAGAAGGGCCGCAAACGCAGCCCTGTCCCCTGTCGCGGCCGCAAGGGCCAGCTCTTCATCCTGTTCCGTCATCATCTTCACATAGAGTAAGACGCGGCCCGAAGGTCAATCCTTGGTAGGAAAATAGAAAAAAGGCGACAGGTTGTCCCACCGCCTTTGGTCTAAGGGTATTGAGTATCCACGCCCTGGTTCCAACCCACCGACTTCCAGTCGGTTCTGCTTCAGCGTGAAAGAATCGTCTTATGATCATACCCTGTAGAAAATGAGCCGCAGCCGGGTCGTAGGCTCATTT